>NZ_CP118619.1:0-534552 GCF_045780835.1 Pantoea sp. GABEPS69
ATGGCAGATAAAGAGAGTGAAAACAAAGCGTTACTTGAACCTTTTCTGTCGGTGACCAAAAACAGCGGTGAAGTTATTCAGCTTCATCCCAATAAGAACAATACTGTTCAGCCCGTCGCTTTGATGCGTCTGGGACTGTTTGTCCCGACACTGAAATCAACGGCGCGCGGAAAGTCAGGTGCGATGGCTTCCACCGATGCGACTAAAGAGCTTAAAAACCTGTCGCTGGTGAAAGCAGAGGGTTACGAGAAGATTACCATTACCGGCGCGAGGCTGGATATGGATAACGATTTCAAAACCTGGGCCGGGATCATTCAGTCTTTTTCCCGTTACCCTACTCAGGGCGATACCGTTACCCTGCCCTTTATCGATTTCGTTAAGATGTGCGGCATTCCCTCAGCCAACTCCTCAGCGGCGTTACGTAAGCGGCTGGACGCCTCGCTGCGTCGCATCGCCACCAATACCCTCTCTTTTGAGGGCAACGGCAAGGCTTACCATACGCACCTGGTGCAGTCAGCCTATTACGATCGGGAAAAAGATGTGGTGCGCATTCAGGCCGATCCCAAGCTGTTTGAGCTCTATAACTTTGACCATAAAGTTCTGCTGCAGCTCAGGGCGATATCACGGCTTAAGCGCAAAGAGTCTGCGCAGGCGCTCTATACCTTTCTTGAGAGCCTGCCGACCAATCCTGCGCCTATCTCGCTGGCGCGCCTGCGTATGCGCCTGAACCTTGGCTCAAAAACCACGACGCAGAACCACGTTGTGCGACGTGCGATGGAGCAGCTAAAGGAGATTGGCTATCTTGATTACTCCGAGGTTAAACGAGGTCGCTCGGTGTTTTTTATCATCCATAGTCGCACGCCAAAACTCGATGGAATCAGTACGCTGGAGAGTATCGACTCTCTCGACGAGATCGATTTTGATGAGTCATAGGTATCATTCACTGTAATCGGTATGCTGCCTGCGGCACTGTTACTTTCATGGAAAACGTGACAGTCGCCGCTACTGCATTGGCGTTCACTGTAGTTGGCTTTTCGTAGCGTTCACTGTAGTGGGTGCTGTTCACTGTAGTTAGTAAATACAAGCTCATGCGCTGCCTTCCTGTCTTTCTCATCTTTTAAAATATCATGTTAAAACAATTATTTAAACGGTAAGTTTGCGCTTACTAACATCCATTGCCTCTTTCTTGCTATCTTAAGAATGCTGTCTACACTGATTACAGTGAATATTCTCTGGCGCAGCTCTGGGCTCTGTTTCTGCTGTCTACAGTGAATGGTTTTAAAAGAGTGGGTTACTGATCACAGTGAATAAAATTCTTTAACCATCTGAATTTCATATTTAAATTTTTGCTTTGCCCTGCGGTGGTTTCCATCTTACTGACTACAGTGAACATTAGCGTGTATGGCGCAGAGAAACGTGACAGGGTTAGACTCCGTACTGATTACAGTGAACATATGCAGGATAGCGAGATGATTTTGCGGGTTATCTGAGCGTTATTGCCCATTACAGTGAACCTTCCGTCTCACACGGTGAGACCAATAGCTCCGAGATACAGCTTATCTACTCGGTTCTGACTATAGTGAACACTGTGATTCCCTTTGATTGACCCTCCGTCTGTTGTCATTTGCTGACTACAGTGAATCTTTCTCGCTTCTCCTCCACGGTATGCATTTCTGCCTGCATTCTATTAGTGCTGACGCGTATTCCTTTCGCCGGTTACAGCGCCATTTACTGAATACAGTGAATGTTAGTGCCCTGCTCAGTCCGCTATTCTGCTCGTTGCTGATTACAGTGAATCCTTGCCGCGTAATGGTTCTGACATCCCTGCTCGCGCTTTAATACGACGTTCGTTACTGATTACAGTGAATGTTTGAGCTCCTTACTGATTACAGTGAATGTTCAGCTGATTACAGTGAACGTTTCTGCATTGAAATCCTCAACGTGTGATTTTCGGACGCAGATACTGATTACAGTGAATGTTACGACATCATATCGCGTCCCTGCCCTCTTCTGCTGACTACAGTGAATGCTTTCAGAGGCAACAGCTGATTACAGTGAATGTTTTGCAGGGTAATACCGACATAAGAAAGCCAGAAGCGTGCCGTTGCTTCAGGCTGTGCCCGATTGCTGATTACAGTGAACGAACGTCTGATTACAGTGAATGTTTTGGTTGTAAATTTAACATCTCAACCATCCGCTGCTGATTACAGTGAATCTTTAAAACAACTCCTTATCCTGGCAGCCAAATTTGGAGCCTCCTTTATTTCGGTATGAAAGATATTTTCTTGCCCGACATGCAGGATTTATGTATAAAGTCACAAATCCTACATGTGTGGAGCAAGTATGGCTAACGACGAAAAGCAGGTGCTGAAGGTCGCACAACGGTCTGAGAGAATGCTGCTAAGCCTGACAGAACAGATTCAGGCGCAGAAAGAAGAGCTGCATGAGAATACTTTTTACCAGGTTTACGCCAAAGCTGCGCTGGCTAAACTGCCCAAGCTGACGCGCGCCAGCGTTGACTATGCTGTCAATGAGATGGAAGAAAGCGGCTACCAGTTTGACAAGCGCGCAGCGGGTAGTTCGACCAAGTACGCCATGTCGATTGAAAATATCATCGATATCTATCACCACCGCGGCGTGCCTAAGTATCGCGATCGCCATCCAGAAGCCTATACGATCTTTGTTGGTAACCTTAAAGGCGGCGTATCTAAAACGGTTTCGACCGTCTCTCTTGCCCATGCGCTGCGAGCGCATCCACATCTGCTTTTTGAAGATTTGCGCATTCTGGTTATCGACCTCGATCCCCAGTCTTCTGCGACGATGTTCCTCAACCACGAACGCTCAGTGGGTATTGTCGAAGCGACAGCCGCACAGGCGATGCTGCAAAACGTCAGTCGTGAAGAGCTAATAAAAGAATTTATCGTGCCGTCTATTATCCCTGGCGTTGATGTATTGCCGGCGTCCATTGACGACGCCTTTATCGCTTCTCGCTGGGACGAACTCTGCGCCGAACATCTTTCCGGACAGAATGTGCATGCGGTGCTGTATGAAAACGTCATCGCTAAACTGAAGAAAGATTATGACTTCATCTTTATCGACAGCGGCCCGCATCTGGATGCGTTTTTGAAAAACGCTATTGCGGCGTCCGATCTGCTGATGACGCCCGTGCCGCCTGCGCAGGTCGATTTCCACTCTACCCTGAAGTATCTGACGCGCCTTCCTGAACTGATCGATATCATCGAACAGTCCGGTGCACCCTGCCGCTTACAGGGCAATATCGGCTTTATGTCCAAGCTGTCAAATAAGGCGGATCACAAACTCTGCCACAGCCTGGCGAAAGAGATATTCGGCGGCGATATGCTGGATGCCGCTCTGCCGCGCCTTGACGGGTTTGAGCGCTGCGGCGAATCCTTTGACACCGTTATTTCAGCCAACCCCTCTACCTACGTCGGCAGCAGCGAAGCGTTAAAAAACGCGCGTTCAGCTGCGGAAGATTTTGCGAAAGCGGTTTTTGACCGTATTGAATTTATTCGCCTGAACTGAGGTCGCTATGAGTGCAAAAAGAATTACTATCGGCAGAACCTTCAGCCAGACGCCTGTACAGGCTGAAGCGTCAACAGATACGCCAACACAAACCTTTGTTCTTTCTACCGGCAAGCGCGCCGTGTTTCGTCTTGAGCGTATTGAGGCCAGGGAGATTGAAGATAAAACTTTTGTGGTGATGGAAACTAACGGACGCGATCAGGCTGGGTTGACGCCCGATTCGCTGCGCGACATTATCCGCACCATTAAACTGCAGCAGTTCTTCCCGGCCATTGGCGTAAAGCGGGACGGGCGCATAGAAATCCTGGACGGTTCGCGCCGTCGCGCTGCCGCGCTCTATTGTAAAACCGGGCTGGATATTCTGGTTTCTGAAACCGCGATCACCACTGAAGAAGCGCGTCGGCTGGCACAGGATATTCAGACCGCGCGCGAGCATAACCTGCGCGAAGTTGGCCTGCGTCTGCTGACGTTGAAAAACGGCGGCCTGTCGCAAAAAGAGATCGCGGAGAGTCAGGGCCTGTCGCAGGCGAAAGTGACGCGAGCTTTGCAGGCGGCTAGCGTGCCGACAGAGCTGATTTCACTTTTTCCCAACCATTCCGAACTGACCTATCCTGATTACAAGGCGCTGCTGATGGCCGCCGATAAACTTTCCGCAACAGGACAGCCGATTGAGCGGCTCATCGAAACCGTTTCTATGGATGTGGATAGTATCTGCGCCCGCGAAGGGCTGGCGGAAGATGAGGTGAAAAACCATATCCTTCGTCTGGTGCGTAACGGCAGTCAGACGCTGATGGAAGTCCCCGCAAAAGAGAAACCTGTCTCAGAAAACCTCTGGAACTTTGCGGATAAGGATCGTTTTGCCCGGAAGAAAATTCGCGGCCGCATGTTCAGCTACGAGTTTAACCGACAGTCCAGAGAGCTGCAGGAAGAACTGGACAAAGTGATTGCCGAAACGTTACGCAAATATCTGGGCGACCAGTAAGCTTCTGCATCCGGGTAAATCTCTACCCGGATGTGTTTTATCCCCCTCTTCCCGCCTCTCTGTTCGCCATCAGTATTTCAAAGCTAACCTACTGTTTTTGCGATTTTTACAAAAAGATTTCAGGCTGAAATCGCCAGAATTTCAATCTGTTTTAAAGGCAAAAGCTATCAGGCAAAGCGCTAGCTATAAAAGGCGCAAAATCTCTCGCTATACTCTGCCCGTGCTGAAAACTAAACAACCTTCTCCAGTGCAATTTCACAATTAACTTATTGAATAAAAACATTTTTTAATCAGAATTTCAGGCTGAAATCGCCAGGGTTTGGCGATAAGTGAGGAGATGATTGCCCTGAGGTCAGGGCAATAACACGTTATTTCTTATCTGATGACCAGGTGGCCGATCGCACATCTACTTTAACCGGCAGCAGCTTCACACGGTAAAAGGTATCCGCCAGCGTTTGCTGTTGCAAAAACACGCTGTCGGACATGCGTTCCGCACCATAAGGCAGACGTGTCAGCGTGGTGCGCCAGATCGCTTTATCCAGGCCAGTGGACTGCGCCAGAATCGCGGCTGCCTGATCCTGATGCTCATTAGCCCAGCGGCTTAAAGTACTTAGCTCCTCGAGCACTTTTTTGGCCGTATCAGGCTGGCTATCGGCAAATTTCCGGCTGGCGAGATAAAAGGTGTAATGTGGCACCAGTCCCTCCGCATTGCGCACCTGACGCGCGCCAGTGCTGGCTTCAACTTCCGCGAGATAGGGATCCCAAATCACCCAGGCATCCACCGCGCCTTTCTGAAAAGCGGCGCGCGCATCGGCTGGCGGCAGATAAACCGGCGTAATATCTTTATAGGTCAGCCCCGCTTCTTCAAGCGCAGCGATAAGCAGATAGTTAACGTCTGAGCCTTTATTCAGCGCCACACGTTTCCCTTTAAGGTCTTTAACGCTGTGAATAGCAGATGAGGAAGGCACTACAATTGCTTCGGTTTTCGGATTCGCAGGCGAATGTCCCAGGTAAACCAGATCGGCTTTTGCCGCCTGAGCAAATGCGGGCGGCGCATCGCCGGTGGCCGCCAGGTCGATGCTACCTACATTCAGTCCTTCAAGCATTTGCGGTCCGGCGGGAAACTCGACCCAGCGAACGGCGATATCCTCTTTTTTGAAGGCGGCGTCGAGCGTGCCGCGATATTTAAGCAGGGCAAAGATATTCGCTTTCTGATAGCCGATATTTACCTGTTCAGGTGCCGCGTGACTGGCGGCAGTCAGGGCACAGGCCACTATTGCCAGCGTTAATCCATTTCTTTTCATCTGTTGCTCTCCGTTTTTTTCGCTAACTTAGCAAATAGCGGATATAACCAATAAATAACCAATTGCATTGACTTATGCTGCGAGAGAATAGTTAGCACGTTAATAATTTGTAGTAATAATCAAAGAGCATTCCGTCAGGCCTTCTGCCAGGATACGGCCAAAAATGCCTGTCTGAGGTCCATTCACCGTATGAAGTGGTTTTCAAAAAGCGCGCTACTCTTTTCCAGCAAAACCTGCCTGGCCGCCTTCTTAGCGCTCTTTATCGCATTAGAACTCAACCTTGATAAACCTGCCTGGTCACTGACCACCGTCTATGTCGCTTCACAACTTTATTCCGCCTCCACTATCTCAAAATCTGTTTTCCGGTTTTTAGGCACGCTGCTGGGCGGGCTGTTCGTATTGCTGATCTATCCCGCCACGGTACAGGACCCGATGCTGTTCAGCCTCTGCATCTCACTATGGGTCGCGCTCTGTCTCTACCTGTCGCTGCACGACCGCACGCCCAAAAGTTATGTCTTTATGCTGGCGGGATATAGCGCGGCGATTATGGGCTTTCCTGACGTCACCGCTCCGGCTGACATCACCTATACCGTTATCTCGCGCGTGGAGGAGATTAGCGTCGCTATCCTCTGTAGCAGTCTGGTGCATCGGCTCATCATGCCGGTTTCGATGAGCAGCATGCTGGAGCAGAGCGTCAGCAACTGGTATCAAAACGCCAGAAAGCTCTGCGCCGAGCTGATTACAGTGATGCCTAAGGAGAAGTCGCTGGAACGGGAAGATATCCTTGTCCAGATGGCGAACTACCCGCTGAATGTTGAGACCCTGATTACCCATTGCGTTTATGAAGGCGAAGCGGCTCGACGGCTAATTCGGCTGGTCAGTGTGCAGTATCAGCATCTCTCCTATTTAATTCCCACGCTTACGGCGATTGAGGCGCGCCTCAGCCTGCTGGCGGAACAGCAGATACGTTTTCCAGAGCATGTCGCGCAGACGTTTCAGCAGTTTTTGCGCTGGCTGAACAGCGCCGAGCACGGTGTCGAAACGCAGGCGATTAAGGAAAGGCTGGCGGTAGCGCAGCAGCAGCTCAAGGCGGAGTGGGAAAGCGGCGAGCTGCCGGTTGAGGAGAGCATCCTGCTCGCCGGTCTGCTGGAAAGGCTGCTGAATTTCGTGCGTATTGCAGAGGCCTACCAGACGGTGGGCGAGCGCGTCAGCGATCTGACGCCGAGCGTGAAACCTGGCAAGGTGGCGCGCAGCCATAAACATGTCGATAAAGGCATGCTGCTGCTTTCCTGCCTGACCGCTTTTCTCGCCACCTTCCTGACCTGTCTGTTCTGGATAGGCAGCGGCTGGGTGGATGGCGCCACTGCCCCCATGATGGCGGCGGTTCTTTGCTCCTTCTTTGCTGCCATGGACAGTCCGCTCGCGCCGATGAAGATTTTTCTCAAGGGCGTGGTGGTGGCGATCGTCATCAGCATGCTTTACACCACCTTGCTGATACCGGAAGCGACCTCCTTTGAAGCGCTGGTGCTCTGCCTGGCGCCAGGGCTGATGGCGTTGGGATTGGTGATCGCTAATCCCTCCACCAATCTGATCGGCTTGATTGTGGCGACGCAGATCCCTGGCCTGATCGGAATGAGTCATCACTTTAAACCCAACCTGCTGCTTATAGTGAATGCCTCCCTCTCTACCCTCAGCGGCATTGCGGCAGCGGTAATGGTTACCGCAGTGATCCGCAACAAACGGCCTGCCTGGACTGCTAAACGTGCGCTGCGCAAAGGATTGAAAGAGCTGCTGCAGTTTATCAATGCGGTTGAGCTCAACAGCGCTTCGCTGCTGATGCGTCAGCAGTTTGTGGCGCGCACGCTGGACAAGGTTAACGTTATCCTTCCTCGTAAGCGTATCGACAACGATGCCGAACTGGCGGCGGGCGGCAATCTGATTACCGAAGCCTGGCTGGGCGCCAACTGCTATGACTTCTACGTCCGTCATCAGCCACTGCTGGCCGAGCAGCAGATTAGCAGCGACCCGTTATTCGGCGAGCTACGGCTGTTTCTTAAAGGCCGTATCAGGGTGTTACAGACGCCGCCGCATCAGGCGCTGCTGGATGAGCTGGACAGGCTGGTGCTGGCGCTGGAAACTCTGGCGCAACACGATAGTCGCTTTTATGCGCCGTTGTTGTATCTGTTCAACGTACGGCTCTCGCTGTTTCCTCAGGCCCGGTGGCCACAGCAGACGTAATCCATTCCCGGAAAATAACCACAGCCACATCCGTGGCTGTTTTTTTGTGCTAAAGCGCATCCGCATGGCAATAAAGCCGCGCCAGCGCGGCCTGTTATCAGGCATGCTATAACAATCATCATCTGAAGAAGCGAGGCGTAATGTGAAAACGATCGGCTTAATCGGCGGCATGTCATGGGAATCGACGGCGCTCTATTACCGCATTTTGAATGAAGAGGTTAAGCTTGCCCTGGGTGGCCTGCATTCGGCGCGCGTGGTGCTTTACAGCCTGGACTTCGACGAGATAGAGAAGTTGCAAAGAGCGGGACGATGGGACGAAGCCGGCCTGATGCTGGCGCAAGCTGCGCAGGCGCTTTCGCGTGCGGGCGCTGACTTTCTGGTGCTGGCGACCAACACCATGCATAAAGTTGCCTCTCAGATTGAACAGGCTGTAGCGATCCCTCTGCTGCATATCGCCGATGCGACTGCGCAACGCATTCATGATGAAGGATTAAAAAAGGTCGGGCTGCTAGCCACGCGCTTTACCATGGAGGAGGCTTTTTACCGTGGACGGCTCACGGATAAATGGGGGCTGGAAGTTATAACGCCAGAGAAGAATGATCGCGATTTTGTTCATCAGGTGATCTATCAGGAGCTGTGTCAGGGAGTGATCAATCCCGAATCGCGGGCGCGGTTTCGCGAGATAATGGCCACACTTGCCGCGCAGGGTGCTGAAGGGATTATCCTCGGCTGTACCGAGATCACCATGCTGGTTACAGTGAACGATGCCAGCGTGCCGCTGTTTGATACTACACAAATTCATGCGCAATGGGCTGTTCATCAGGCATTAAAAGAAGAGTGATCAAGATCGCACTTTTTGTTAGTCAGGTAATAGTAACTATGGTTATTATAACACCCATCGAAGGCATGTTGCCTTGCACTAACAAAAGAAGGATTTTGACCATGAAAAATGTAAAAACTCTCGCTATTGCTACCGTCGCCGCACTTTCTATGATCTCATTCGGCAGCTTTGCCGCACAAAGCATCTCTGCGCACGGCAGCACGCTGGACAGCGCTGAAGCCCATATCGCCGCGCAAGCGCAGGCTGAAGGCGCCTCAGGCTATAAAATTACCAGCGCCCGCGCCGATAACGGCGTCTACATGACCGCTGAACTCTATAAATAACGGATGGTCGTACAGGGACGTGCCAGAAAAGGCTGCCGCAAGGCAGCTTTTTTGTTGTCCTGCGTTAACCGCTGACGCGCCATTAATAGGGCGAGCGGGTAGGGCGCACCACAATCTCGCTCACATCGACATCGTCAGGCTGCTCGATGGCGAAGCGGACGGCGCGACCAATCGCCGCCGGCTGGAGCGCGATAGATCGATAGTCATCCATCAGCGCGGCGGCGGCGGGGTCGGTAATGGTAGAGGCGAGTTCGCTTTCCACTACGCCAGGGTGAATACAGGTTACGCGCAGCTGCGTATTCTCCTGACGCAAACCGTCTGAGATCGCCCGCACGGCAAACTTGGTCGCGCAGTAAACGGCGGCGGTGGGCGAGACGCTCAGCGCGCCGATAGAGGCGATATTGATGATATGGCCCGCTTCACGCGCCAGCATCGGCGGCAGCACGGCGGCAATGCCGTACAGCACTCCTTTAATATTGACGTCAATCATCTGATCCCACTCATCAACCTTCAGGGATGCCAGCGGCGACAGCGGCATCACGCCCGCATTGTTAACCATCACGTCGATCCGTCCCCATTTTTCCAGCGCGACTTCGGCAAACTGCTGCACGGAAGCGCGCGAGGTGACATCGAGCGCGGCGACGGCGACTTCTGCACCTTGCTGCTTAAGCTCCGCCGCCAGCGTCTCTAAGCGATCGACGCGGCGTGCGCCCAACAGCAGAGTTGCGCCGCTCGCCGCCAGCTCACGTGCGATGCCTGCGCCTATGCCGCTTGAGGCGCCGGTGATTAAGATCACTTTATTGCTCATGGTTTCGCTCCTGTCGTTAAGTGTCTGGCGATCTTATGCCTGCTGCTTTATAAAGAGAATCCATCCATTCCTTACCTGACTGGTAACAGAGGCTAACCAATGATGCTGGACAAAAACGCGCTGGAGGTTTTCGTCACCCTGGCGCAAACGCGCAATTTTCGCGTGGCGGCAGAGAAGCTGGGCGTGACGCGACCGGCAGTGAGTCAGGCGTTAAGGCGGCTGGAGGATCGGCTGCAGATATCGCTTATCCGTCGCACTACGCGCAGCCTTAGCCTTACCGAAGCGGGGGAAAGGCTCTACGCCGAGGCAGCGCCGGCTATTTCGCAGCTCAATCAGGCGGTAGTGGACGTCAGCGCGCTGGCGGGCGAGCCGCGAGGGCTGCTGCGGCTCGCCGTCTCTTCTATTGCCGAACGCTTTATCAACGGCGAGCTGCTGGCGTCGTTTCTCAGCCGCTATCCGCATATCGAGCTGGATATTTCAGTAACTGACGAAGAGTTCGATATTGTGGCGCAGGGCTATGACGCTGGCGTCCGGCTGGGAGAAATAATCGCGCAGGATATGATTGCGGTACCTGTCTCGCTGCGTCAGCGGCAGATCGCCGTCGCCTCACCCGATTATCTGGCGCGCTGCGGCACGCCGCGCCATCCCCATGAGTTGCTGCAGCACTGCTGCATCGGCTGGCGACGCGAGCCGGGCGTGGCCCCCTATCGCTGGGAATTTGCGGAAGAGGGCAGGGAGTTCGATGTGGCGGTTAACGCGCGGCTTAATACCAATGACATGGGAGTCATGATCCGCACCGCCTGCGCGGGCGGCGGCATCGCATTCGGCATGGAGGAGACCTATCGGCCCTATATCGCGCGCGGCGAGCTGGTGCCGCTGCTGGCGGACTATCTGCCGACCTTCGCCGGGTTCTATCTCTATTTCCCCAGCCGAAAAAATCTGGCGCCCAAGCTACGGGCGCTCATCGATCATATGAAGATCTGAGCGGCGGTTCAGCGCGACGCGACGCGCGTTACCGCGACTCCTTGTTCCTCTAGCTGCGCCAGCGCCTCGGCGTTCAGTCCGCTATCGGTAATCACCTGCGCGACCCGATAGCCCGACGACAGCGGATAGGGATGGATCTGCCCGAACTTCGAGGCGTCCGTCAGCGCCCAGGTCGGCACATTCTTCGCCAGTACCGCATCCACCACATCGCAGCGCAGCATATTGCGGCCGGTAAAACCGGTTTCCGCCTGCCAGCCGTCAACGCCGATAAAGGCTTTATGGAAGTGTATTTGCTGAATGCAGTAGCGCGTCAGCGGGCCGACCATCGACTGGCTACTCTTTTGCAACAGCCCGCCTGGCACGATCACGTCGCACGCCGCGTCTTTCAGCAGGTGCGCGATGAAATGGCTGACGGTTATTACCGTAATGTCGGCGCGATCGGCCAGCAGGCGCGCCAGCAGCGCATTGGTGCTGCCGCCCTCGATAAAAACCGCCTCGCCGGCGTCTATCAGGCCTGCGGCGTGGCTGGCGAGCGCCTGTTTGAGTTCGTAACGCGTATGCATACGTATGCCGACGTCATCGCTGTCCAGCGCCATCGCGGAGCCATGAACGCGGCGCAAGAAATGGTCGCGCTCCAGCAGGTTGAGATCCTGACGGACGGTGACTTCGGAAACGCCGGTCAGCTGGGCCAGTTCGGTGACCGTCACGCTGCCGCGCGTGTTAACAAGTTGAATAATCTGTTGATGACGAGCGTTCATGCGAGCCGTTTAGTGGAAAAGGGTGGCGCCAGTGTAGCAGAGAGAGGCCGCGCAGGGGACGCTGCGCGGCAATGATCAGGCCAGACCGAGCGCGCGGCGGCCGTTGTCGTTGAGATCGTCGAACGTGAAGCGATCGCGCCAGCCCGTTTCGTAATCCTCAGGCGGGAAATCTGCGGGCGACCGGCCGAGCGCCAGCGCTTCGGCGACCTCCTGCGCGCAGGCGCGGTTTTTGGCGCACATCGGCGCGGCGGGAATATACATCACGTTTCCCCAGCCCTGTTGATTTTCCACCGGCGCGACGGAATGGATGACGTCGCAGTGCCACCATACCGAATCGCCCGCTTCCAGCGGCGGGATAGAGCTGAGGCCGTTAATCAGCAGCGGATGCCACTTCTCGCTGACGGGCAGCACCTTGCCGGGCGCGACGCCGCACAGCTCGTCGTCCGGCACGTCGTCGAGCAGCGGACGCAGCAGAATATAGGCCATCGCCTCCGGCACTGGCACGACATGCAGCAGACCCTGTCCGGCGAGCATATCCGACAGTGCGGTCCAGCCCTGAAATGTGCGAAACGCGGAGCATTTGGTGGTGTCGGGCACGTCATATTCATTCACCTCGGTGCGCCACGCCGCGTCCCAGGGATCGTAAGCCTCTATATCGCCACGGAAGACGGCGGCGAACACCTGCTGATAAGCGGGCAGCAGCCAGCGCTCCAGCGCGCCGGAATCAGTATGCGCGCCCAGCCCTTTCGAGGTGGTGCCCGGCGGACGACGACGGATGCGGTCGGGATAAATAATGCTGACGTCAGGATCGAACCATTGCTTGCCCTGTGAAGAGAAACGCCACAGACGATTCAGGAAAGACTGCACCTGCGTGGTGGCGTCGCTCTGACGCGCCTGCATTTGCGCCTGCGACCAGTAAATAGGGAAAATTTCCGGACGTGACGCTTCGAGGCTGCCAAAGAAATTATCGCCGGGGCCGCGATACTGCGCGTCGAAGTCATTCAGATCGAGATAATCCAGCAGGGATTGATCCCACGCCAGCGCCTGCTCGCGAGGAAACTGCTGCTTTACCACTACACAGCCGCGTCGTTTAATGCGCGCCAGGGTTTCATTCGAAACCTCTCCCTGGGCGATAGCTTGCTGCGTTACGGTCGGCCACGCCGTACCGTAACGTTGCTCTTCCTCTTTCGCTTCCGCAATCGCGCTTTCGATGCGCTGGCTGACGCGGGCAAAAAGCGCCTCGACATCGCCGATTTGCTCACGAAGCTGCTGTTTAAAGGTGCGAATCGCTACGCTGATGTCGTCGGGCAACGGCGTAGCCTGTGTGTGTAGGGCCATTTTGGCCTCCGTAGGCTGGTAACTGTTTTTCATTTGTAATAAAATTGTGTTTCGTTCGTAAGTTTAAGCAGAGCAGTTATGATTAGGCAACCCCCAGTTTCGTGATCGTCTGCACACTGTGTCAGGAAAGCTCCGAAAGCCCTGAACATTCTTATTATTAGAATTCTCATTAATCCACACTGCGGGTAAGCTTTACCCATTGAGTGGGCATCACTGAAACAACAGCCTCAGCAAGGAGATGACAATGGCGGTAAAGATGATCGCGGTGGATATGGATGGCACCTTTCTCGACGACAATAAGGAGTACAACGTTCAGCGCTTTTTGCGACAGTACGCGCTGTTGAAAGAGAGAGGCATTCGTTTCGTGGTCGCCAGCGGCAATCAGTACTACCAGCTGCAGCGTTACTTTCCTGAGATTAAAGATGAAATCGCCTTTGTCGCCGAGAACGGCGCCTGGGTTTCAGACAGCAATGAAGAAATTTTTTGTGGCGAGCTGGCGCAGTCGCGCGTGCATCAGGTGCTGGATATCCTGGCGAAAGAACCCGATATCAGTACCGTGGTGTGCGGACGCAACGGCGCCTACGTTCACTCATCGGTCCCGGATGAGGTAGTCAACCTGCTGTCCAACCATTATGCCCGGCTGGAGAAACGCGACGATCTCTACGCTATCGATGACACTATCTTTAAATTTTCCCTGAACCTGGCGCATGCAGGCGTCGATGCGCTGCTGGCGCGCCTGCATAACCAGCTGGGCGAGATCGAAAACATTATGCATCCGGTCTCCAGTGGCTATGGCTTTATCGATCTGATTATCCCGGGCTGTCACAAAGCGCACGGCATCGCGCTGCTGCAGGAAAAATGGGGCATCAGCGATTGCGAAGTGGTCGCTATCGGCGACAGCGCAAACGATCTGGAGATGCTACGCCAGGCCTGCTTCAGCTTTGCGATGGCGAACGCCGTGGAGCCGGTGCGCGCCGTGGCGCGTTATAAAACCGAAAGCAATAACGATGACGGCGCGTTAAACGTTATCGCCCGCGTGCTCTCGCGCGAATTTCCCTTCGGTTAAGCCTCTGCCGGCCCCGCGTGCGATACAGCCGGGGTTACACCTGCCGCCGCGCTGCCTCGAGATTCTGCTCCATCTCATCCAGCGCGGCCTGATGCTCCAGCCCCCACTGATACATCCGCTCAATCGGTTCGGCGAAGGTTCTTCCCAGCGGCGTCAGCGCATACTCCACCTTAGGCGGCACCACTTCAAACACCTTGCGTGTCACCAGCCCGCGCTGCTCCAGTTCCCGCAGCGTCTGCACCAGCATTTTTTTTGAAATACCCTGCAGGCTGCGCTGCAGTTCGCCCGTGCGCGCACGCTGCTCAGGCCAGTGATAAAGAGCGTGCAGCACCATAGTGCTCCACTTTACGGCAAACAGCTCCAGCAGACGCCGCGGCGGCGAATCCGCGAAAAACATCAGCTTTCCATCAATCCAGGCGGGCATAGCAAAATTTCCTCATGGTCACCAAAAGGTAACTACTACCAATAGCTTCCCCGCCTGTCTATAGTGGGCCGCTTTCTTTGCCGCTTCAGGCAGACATCAGGAGGAAACGATGAAAATTAACGCACTGGTCGCTCAGCAGGCGACGCAACCGCTGGCGGTAGGCCAGGTCGAGTTACGCGAACTGCAGCCGGACGACGTTAAAATTGCCATTATCTACTGCGGCGTATGCCATTCCGATCTGCATATGGCGCGCAATGAGTGGGGCGTAAGCCGTTATCCGCTGGTGCCAGGCCATGAAATTGTCGGACGTGTCGAAGCCGCTGGCGCTAACGTTACCCACTTCAAAGCGGGCGACATTGTCGGCGTCGGCGTGATGGTTGACTCCTGCGGTCAGTGCCGCTTCTGCCAGCAGCAGGAAGAGCAGTACTGCGAGGCGGGCTTTACCCCCACCTATAACGGCACCGATAAATATACCGGTTCCACCACCTTCGGCGGCTACGCTCAGCATGTGATTGCCGATCAACATTTTGTGGTTTCCATTCCGCAGAATCTCGATCTGAAAGCGGTCGCGCCGCTGCTCTGCGCCGGGGTAACCGTCTGGTCGCCGCTGCGTCACTATCAGGTGCAGCCGGGCCACAAAGTCGGCGTTATCGGACTGGGCGGGTTGGGGCATATGGCGGTGAAGCTGGCCAGCGCGCTTGGCGCAGAGGTGACGCTGTTTACCACCTCGCCGGAAAAGGGCGCCGATGCGCGTCGCCTGGGCGCCAGTCATGTAGTGGTATCGCGCGATGACCAACAGATGGCCGCCTGTCAGGCTTCACTGGATATTATTCTCGACTGCGTCGCCGCGCCGCACGATCTTGATCCCTATCTGGCGACCCTGAAAACCAATGGCCAGCTGGTTCTGGTAGGCATTCCCGATCGGCCACATCCGTCGCCGAATGTGACACCGATGGTTTTCCGTCGACTGAGCATTAGCGGCACCTCCATCGGCAGCATCCGCGAAACGCAGGAGATGCTCGACTTCTGCGGCCAGCACAACATCACCTCCGACGTCGAAATGATCGCTGGCGAAGAGATTGAAAGCGCCTTCGCTCGTATGCTGCAAGGTGACGTGAAATATCGCTTCGTTATCGATATGGAGAAAACGCGCTGGTAACGTTAAAGGGGCTTAGGAATAAGTCCCTTGATTTTTAAGCATTTCAGCCTGAAATCGCCAGCAATGCCTGGTGCTAACCGCCGATTCGCGGCGCTATCCGCTTTCACGCTTTTCTACTGATTACAGTGAATGCTTCGTGGCTGGCGGATGTGATCAAATTTCATCCGGTAATTGCTCAGGGTTCAAACAGATCGGCCAGTTTTCTGCACGCAGAGCCGTTATATATGCAGATTGACTGTAATCAGCACCGGCGTGCTTTCTCTGACGCAACAACATTCACTGTAATCAGCAGCGCCATGCTGACTTTACTGCATTAACATTCACTGTAATCAGTAACCCGGCCGCACGTCAGACCTGTTCACTGTAGCCAGCGCAGGGCATGACATTGCCTGACATCGTCGGTAAAGTCAGGCTTTCGCTTTTAAAAGGAGGAGGTAAATGGAAAAGCTGTTTGTCTACGGCACCCTGTGCCCGGGACGTTCCAACGCCCATATTCTGGAAAATATCGGCGGCGACTGGCTACCGGGATGGGTGAAAGGCGTGCTGCATGAATCGGGCTGGGGCGCGGCGCTGGGCTTTCCGGCTATCCAGCTGGATGCCCAGGGATCGCCTGTACATGGCTACGTTTTTCAGTCATCCAGCCTGGCGCAGCACTGGCCGATGCTGGATGAATTTGAAGCAGGTTACGATCGCGTGCCGGTTACAGTGAACACTGAAGAAGGCGACCTCGTCACCGCCTGGATTTATCAAATTCAGACCGCCTGAAAAGCCTGTGCCGGTAAGGAGTACTGGCACAACAATGCGTTACCCTCCGCTTCGTTTTAACCCCAGCCTGACGAAATATTGCCGAAATAGTGGCGATCGCCTCTTTCTCTGACTAGTTTTTTAATCGTCCTTGTTAACATTTTTTTTACGTTCGCATCATGGGTGCGGCGCTTTTCTGGCTGCGCGGGCATTTTCGACCGCGTCTGTCTTTCAACACTGCGGCCGGGCGGGCGACGCCTGGCGATTTCCGGAGTCGATGATGAAAACCCTTAAAGACGCGCGTTCTCTCGCTGCCTTCGCTGCCGTTGGCGCGTTACTGACGCCGCTGTCGGCGCTGGCGTGGGATAGTCTTACCGTGTTTGGCGACAGCCTGAGCGACAGCGGCAATATTGGCCGTTTTACCTGGGATGGCGGTCGCCATCCGCTCTACGATGAAATTCTGGCTGCGAATCTGGGACAGGACTTACAGCGATCGAGGCTGGGCGGCAGCAACTATGCCCAGGGCAACGCAGTATCGCGGCCGCAGCTCAACCCGCAGCTCAACACCGAAGACCAGCTCGCCGGCTACCTGAGATCGACCGGCGGCCGCGCCGACAGCAACGGTCTTTATATTCACTGGATCGGCGCTAACGACGTCGCGGCCGCCGTTACCAATCCCTTTACCGCGACTAATACGCTCAGCACCAGCGCGGCAGCGGCGACGGCACAGGTGAAAACCTTGCTGGATGCCGGCGCAGGCGCGGTGATTGTGCCGACCGTACCGCAGCTGGGCGAAACGCCCTATATGATCTTAACGGTATTGAGAGCGCTGGGCCCCGCCTCCAGCGCGGCCTCGGCCGCCGCGTTTCAGTCGCTCGACGGCGCCACCACGCCCGATGCCGCCTCACGCCAGCAGGCGGTGCGCAACGCCTTTACTCAGGCGGCGGCGCAGGTGTCAGGAATACCCGCCGTGCGCGACGCGCTGGCGGAACAGCTCTATCGCGCGTGGCAGGCGCTGAGCACGCAGGTCTCGGCGCTGACGGCGGGCTACAACCAGCAGGAAGAGCAGGGGCTGGCGACGCTCAACGGCAATATCGTGCGCGTCGATATCGCCGGGCTGTTTAACGAAGTGATTGCCGATCCGACCCGTTACGGCCTGACTAATACTATCGGCATCGCCTGTCCGGTCGGCACCGCAGCGGATGAGTGCGCCTCTACCGACGCCGGCTTCTCCCGCGCGCAGGCCTATCTGTTTGCCGATCGTCTGCATCCCAGCCCGGACGTACACGCCATGATGGCGGACTATATTCAGTCGATTCTCGACGCGCCCGCGCAGGTCGCGGCCCTGTCGCAGGCACCGCAAACCCTGGCACGCGATATGCAAAACACGCTGGACGGGCATCTGCAACAGCAGAGGCATCAGGCGAGCAGCGCGGGGCAGCTTTCGGTATTCGGCGGCTATGCCGGCCAGCATGTGGACTATAAAGGCGATGCCTGGTACAACGGCGACGCCACCACCGCCAGCTTTACGCTGGGCCTCGGCTATCAGCTTACCGACAGCTGGCAGACCGGCGTGCTTTTCTCAAATACCAACCAGCGGCAGGAGCCTTCATCGCGCTACGACTACCGCCTGCGCGGCAATCTGGTTGCGCTTTACAGCCAGCTTGAGCTGGGCGACCAGGCGTGGATCAACGCCGATCTGCACTATGCCGACCTGGATTTTGACGATATCCAGCGCGACATAAAAATCGGTCCTGCAACCCGCACCGAGCAGGGCAACACCGGCGGCAAGCTGCTGGGCATGCGCGTGCAGACCGGCTGGGACCTGCCGCTGGGCGATCACCTGACTACCGGCCCCGTAGCCAGCTATGCGCTCGACTATGGCCGCGTCGGCGGCTATCGCGAGCAGGGCAACAGCAGTACGTCGATGCGCTACGGCGACCAGACCAGCCATTCGCAAATCGGCGCCATCGGCTGGCGCATTGACAGCCATCAGTGGCCGGTCAATCCCTGGGCGCAGGTGAGCTACAACCATCAGTTTGGCGATACCGACTCCACCGTAACCGCCGGCTTGAAGTCGACGCGTACCGCTTTCAGCCGAACCACAGGCGCACGCGACAGCAACTGGCTGGACGCCGCCGTCGGCGCCAACGTGCCGCTGGGCGAAACGATCAATGCCTTTGCCGGCGTATCGGCCGTCGGCGGCAATCGTGATGCGCATCAGCTCGGCTGGAATATCGGCGTAAACGCCACCTTTTAATGTTAATGGGGCCAGTCTCGACGGCTGGCTCTGATTTAATGGGTGAAGCGCCTGCGCGGATTAATTGGTGCAGATGTCAGAGGTTTTATTAATAAGGATGAAAAGCGAGGAGCGCAAATCAGGTCTGATTAAATCGGAGAAATAACAGGGGATTTATTGCTCGGGCTAAAAAATATGCGCCAGGTTTTGCAACCCGGCGCAGTCACTAGCGGCTTAATCCTGGCGCTCCGGCGTTTTCCACCTCTCTGAACGCCGGCAGGAAAATAAGCGGTCAAGAGCCACGGCGGCTGTTCTGCCCGCCTTTTTTACCTGCTTCTGACGCTTTTTCTCGGTCGTTTTTAAAGTTGCCGCCGCTGTGCTGTCCGCCTTTACGACCAGCTTCTGACGCTCTTTCACGATTTTCAGCAAAGTTACCTGATCCGCCTCGATGTTGAGCCATAATGGGTCCTCTTCATGAGTTGAAAATAACACAGCCGGTCTGGAAAGCTGTGTGCGTCTTACAGCATTAAGATTAGAAGCCCTGTTTCATTACGCAAGCGCTACGGCGAGGCGGTAAATAGCAGGTTAAGTGAGAGGGTAATAAGGCAGGCTACATGAAGCGGCTGGAATTAAAGGAAAATATGCGTGAAGTTGTATAGGAATAATATTGGTGTACAGGTTTAAGCTAACAGAAAAATATCAATTAATTTGCTGCTGCTAATGATTCAGAGTATTCCTGGCAGAGCGGCACAGCCGCGCCGAAGCGCGGTCTGGCAATGCTGTCATTCGGCGGGCAGCCAGCGCGTTTGGGTAGCTTCGCTGTCATACTTCAACGGCGAGGGCAGGGCGATCAACTCAATCAGTACCCCGAACGGCGTCAGGCAGAACCAGGTCTGATTGCCTGGCCCTTCTTCCTGCGCAAAACAGTCGCTCGGTCCGTCGTAAAAGCGCGCGCCGTGCGCCTTAAGTTTCTCCGCCGTTTCATGGATATCATCCACCAGCAGCGAGAAATGGTTGACGCCGGGCTGGCCGATATTCGCCAGATCGTCGGCGATGCCCGGATCGAGCTGAAACAGCTCTATATTACTGCCGTTGCCCAAACGCAGCATCGACAGCCCAATTACGCTCAGCTGCGACGGAAAGCCGTTCACCGGGCGCATCTGATCGCCGCTGATACGCTGCTCGCTTTTTTGCCAGGGCACGATGCGGTAGAGGATCGATGCGTCGAGGGCGTGGATAAAAAAGTTTTCCGCCTGCTCAATATTGCTGACGGTGATGCCGATATGCTCAATGCCTCTGATCCCCATCAGGCTTCTCCTTTGGTGTTCTGATTAGATTGATGACAGGTCAATGCCTGCGCGGCGCAGATCAGGGCCAGGTGGCTCAGCCCCTGCGGCAGGTTGCCGCGCCACTCGTTACTGCGTACGTCAAACATCTCATTAAAGATCTCAACGTTGCCGCTGTCGCACAGCGTCTCCAGGATCTCCTCCATGCAGGCACGCGCCTTGTCGATCTCGCCAATCGAGGCCCAGGCTTCCGCCAGCCAGAACGAGCAGGCGATAAAGGTGCTCTCTTCCTCTTCCACGCCGCTATAGCGGTAAAGCATGGCGCGTCCCTGGCCCAGCTCGCGCTGGATCGCCGCATAGGTCGAACGCATACGCGCCGGGTTGACCGCGTTGCCGTAGTGATGCACCAGCGCCAGCGACGCGTCTAGCCGATCTTCGCTGCCGACGTAAAACAGATAGGCCTGCTTGCTCTCCGACCAGCAGTGCGCCTCTATCCAGTCGCGAATGCGATCGCGCTCGCGCGCCCAGCGCTCCATCCAGGTGGGTTCGATATGACGGGCCTCGGCCATGGCGACCGCGCGATCCAGCGCCAGCCAGCACGCCATTTTCGAATGGGTGTAGTGCTGCTCGTCGTGCAGCTCCCAGATACCGGAATCCTTCAGCCGCCAGCGGTCGGCACAGTGGTTCGCCAGCTGGCCCAGCAGACGCGAGGTGCCGAGATCCAGCACGTGGCCCGCTTCGATAAACAGCTGCGCCGTGGCGAGCATATCGCCATACATGCTTAGCTGGCGCTGATCGCGCGCGTTATTGCCGACGCGTACCGGCCGCGAATCTTTATAGCCGCGCAGCGACGCATAACGTTCCGGCGGCACGATATCGCCTTCCAGCGTATAGCAGGTGCGTAGCTCGATGCCGTGGCGCAGAATGGTCTGCGACAGCCAGGAGAAAGCCGCTTTGCAGTCCTCCAGCGCGCCGAGATAGACGAAAGATTTGATAATCAGGCAGGCGTCGCGCACCCAGGCGTAGCGATAGTCGTAATTCTTCTCCCCGCCGATGCCTTCCGGCAGCGAGGTAGTGGCCGCTGCGGCCAGCGCGCCGGTAGGGGAGTACCAGAGAAACTTAAGCGACAGCGCCGAGCGTTTAACGTGGTCTTTGTACTCGCCCTCGTAGCTCAGGCTTTTACACCAGTCTTGCCAGGCAGTATGGCTGGTTTCGATCCGCGTATCGATAGCGTCGAGATCGGGCACCGCCAGCGGTTCGCGCTGAGTAATCAGCAGCGCTACCAGCGATCGAGAATCCTGCTGCGTGATCAGCTCGGCGATCACCTGTTCGTCATCCATGTGGGTAATCTTCACGTCGTCGCTGGTGCGCAGCATCGCCATGATATCGCCGATATGAAACACATTGCCCTGCGTGGTTTCGCCCATCCATGGCGAGCGCGTTTCCGCCACGGTGCCGAAGCGCAAATGCAGTTTAAGTTTCACGCTGCCGCGCACGCCTTCAACGCGACGCGCCAGTTCGCTCCACGGCAGCCGGCCCGCCAGCGTACTGTTAAGCGACTCCGTCAGGCGCACTTCGCCTTCGTCGGTGGTGAAACAGGTTTCCAGCACGTTGCTCTCTTCGCGATAGCGTCGCGCCATGCGATAGGGCTCAACCGGCGTAAGCGCAAAAAAACCGCCGATGTCCGGATCGAGCAAACGATCGAACAGCGGCGGTGAATCCAGGTTCGGCGCGCACCACCAGTCGATGGCGCCGTCGGGGGCAATCAGCGCCACAGAGCGTCCTTCGCCAATCGCTGCGTAATCGCCGAGGCCAGCAAATCCCTCCTCGCGCACGGGCGAGGCGTAATCACCGTTTTTCATCAGAAGCATCCTTGTCTGAAACGCATTCTCTACAGACGAAAAAACTGGCCGCACAGGGCGGCCAGTTGGGAGGAGAACAGAGGGATTACAGCGTGCCGGTACCGCCGTCGGAGCACCATACCTGACCAGAGGTGTAGCTGCTTTCGACCGAGGCGAGGGTCACATAGAGCGGCGCGATTTCAACCGGCTGACCAGGACGGCCCAGCGGCGCGCTGGCACCAAACTCTTTCACTTTTTCCTGCGGCTGACCGCCGGAAACCTGCAGCGGCGTCCAGTATGGACCCGGCGCCACCGCGTTCACGCGAATGCCTTCTTTGCCCAGCTGCTGTGCCATCGTCTTGGTAAAGGCGACGATACAGGCTTTTGTTTGCGCATAATCGAGCAAAATTTCGCTGGGCTGGTAAGCCTGCACGGACGACGTATTGATAATGGACGCGCCGCGTGGCAGATAGTCGACTGCCGCTTTGGTGATCCAGAACATGGCGTAGACGTTGGTTTTAAACGTGGCGTCGAAGTCTTCGGTGGAGAGGGTACGAATAGACTCGTTAAACTGCTGACGGCCAGCGTTGTTGACCAGAATATCCAGTCCGCCCAGCTTCTCGACAGCCTGTTTTACCAGCGACTGGCAAAAGGCTTCGTCGCGGATATCGCCAGGGATCGCCACGGCTTTGCGGCCTTCCGCTTCAATCAGCTTAATCACTTCTGCGGCATCGGACTCTTCTTCCGGCAGATAGTTAATGGCCACGTCAGCGCCTTCACGGGCATAGGCGATAGCCACAGCGCGGCCGATACCGGAGTCGCCGCCGGTGATCAGCGCTTTACGACCGGTCAGACGGCCTGTGCCGCGATAGGTGGTTTCCCCATGGTCCGGAACCGGATCCATTTTGCTGGCAAGACCGGGCACGGGTTGTTTCTGCCCTGGAAAAGAGGGTGTCGGAAATTCAACCGGGACGAGTGTTTTGTCGTTTTGATTACTCATGCTTAGCTCCTTGCACATCGTTTTCGGATAATAATAAGCCTGGCACATATGTGAGGTTTGTCACATTTAATTTCGCTGGAGCTTATTAAATCCACCTGTATAGGGATCAGCATTAATAATAAGATGCCTTTTGGCTTTTCAGGGCGAGCAGCGAAAATTTTTTTGCTCTGGCTATTTAAATGACGGTTTAATAAACAGTTTATATAACCTGCACTTAGTTGAGACTGTTACGCTTTTTCGATGTTGATTCTGTATAAATAACATTTAATATCAATGTATTAGATATTAAAGATGTTTTTTATGATGCGCTTTTATATCGCTTTATTTTGGCCTGGTTTTTTTAGCTCCGCCGCTTTTTCTGACGGGCGATGAGCCCCCATGGCAGGACGAAAAATTATATTCATCCTCGCTAAGCAAAGCGGGAAATTAGTTTGTTCAGCGCTCGCGTCGAGATAGCGAAAAAATCAGGCGCATATTTGTGCTGCGTGCCAGTCTCATAAAGGCAGAATACGCTGTATTTATTGTGGTTTCCCACCGCCCGCGCCGCGCGTCTGCGTTACCCTTAACGCTCACTTTCTGCAACGGGCAAATAAGGAGCGCGACGTGAGCGCGTCGACGGGAATTTCACTCAAAATCATGGCGACCCTTAGCTCGACGCTGATGCTTGCCTGCGTAAAAGGTCTGGAGGGCGCGCTGCCGGTGGGAGAAGTGATCTTCTTTCGTTCGCTGGTGGGCGTAATGCCGCTGCTGGTATGGCTAACCTTTCAGGGCGGCATTATCCAGGGCATCAAAACCCGCAATGTGAAAGGGCATATCGGTCGCGGTCTGGCGGGCACCTGCAGCATGTACCTGAGCTATCTGTCGCTGATTTATATCTCACTGACCGACGCCACCGCTATCAACTACGCCGCGCCGCTGTTCACCGTGCTGCTTGCCGCCATAGTGCTGCGCGAAAAGGTGCGGCTGAATCGCTGGCTGTCGGTAGCGGCCGGTTTCGCGGGGATCGTCATTATGCTCTCCGGTCACCTGTCGCTCAGCGGCCCGCCCAGGCTGACGGTAGCCAGCCTGGCCTCTTCCGTCGGCGTCTTGCTGGCGCTGCTCTCTGCGCTCTGTACGGCGGGCGCGCTGATTCAGATCCGCTATCTGAGCGGTAAAGAGAAGCCGGGCGCGATCGCTTTCTGGTTCACCGCTATGACGGGCGCGACATCGCTGCTGACGCTGCCGTTCGGCTGGCGCCTGCCGCAGGGCGAGCAGCTGCTTCTGCTGCTGGGGTGCGGCCTGTGCGGCGGACTGACGCAAATTTTGTTGACGCTGAGCCTGCGCTACGCAGATGCCTCGCTGCTCGCCCCGTTCGATTACAGCTCGCTGCTCTGGTCGGTCATTATCGGCCTGATTTTTCTCGGCACCTTGCCAGAGAAACTCACGCTGATCGGCGCCAGTCTGGTGGCGTTTGCCGGCATTTACGCGGTTTTAAGCGAGCGACGTCAGCGGCGCCGGGCCGCGGCATTGGCGCTGACCGCCCGCAGCGAAACCGCCGATTTAACGCCTGATTAACACACCGTACTTGACGTCGGGCAGGCAGTTGCCCTACAACTAATGGCCGTCGGGGGAGTCTCGCCAGAGAGACTGAGAGGCTAATAGCGCAGCGCGCGGTTTAGCGACCCTTTGAACCTGACCCAGTTGATACTGGCGTAGGAAGACTCGTATCTCATTATTTTTAGCCTCTGTGAGATGCCTGCCGCGCGAGCCTGCTCACTGCTCACGCTTTTTCCCTTCACGTATCACGGGTCGTCAATATCGAGGCCTGCGTGAACATGACTCTTTTTCAAACCGTTTTCTCTATCAGGTGCGCGCCATGAGCCGCTGGTCAGTCATCGGCAGCGGCGTCGCCGGCTTATGCGTCGCGACGCTGCTGGCTGAACAGGGCGAAACGCCAGAGGTGATCGTCAGCGACGAAATGCCCGCGTCGCACTGGGCGGGCGGCATGCTGGCGCCCTTTTGCGAAGGGGAGAGCGCGCCTGAACAGGTTATCGAGCTGGGGCAGCGCGCCGCCGGCTGGTGGGCGCAGCGGGTCGACGGCGTCGCGCGTCAGGGCACGCTGGTGGTGGCCGCGCCGCGCGACGCCGCAGAGCTGACGCGCTTCGCCCGCATGACGCGACAGCATCAGTGGCGCGATCCTGCACAGCTTGAGCCTGAGCTGGCAGGGCGCTTTGCGCGCGGCCTGTTTTTCCCCGACGAAGCGCATCTTAATCCGCGCGACGCCATGCGCCAGCTGCGCGCCAGCCTGGAAGCGCGCGGCGTCGTTTTTCACCGCGGCAAACCACGCGGCACGGTTATCGACTGCCGCGGCATTCACGCCGCCGCTCGCCAGCCTGATCTGCGCGCGGTGCGCGGCGAGATGCTGATCCTGCAGTGCGATGAACTCCACTTCTCCCGTCCGATCCGGCTGCTGCATCCGCGCTTTCCCTGCTATCTGGTGCCGCGCGCCGACGGCCTTTTTATGCTCGGCGCCACCATGGTCGAGAGCGACGACGCTAGCCCGATCAGCGCCCGCGCCATGATGGAGCTGCTCGGCGCCGCCTGGAGCATTCATCCGGCGCTGGCCGAAGCGCGCATCGTCGAGAGCGGTACGGGACGGCGTCCCGCCTATCGCCATAACCTGCCGGAAGTACGCTATCAAGACGGCGTTTTCTCCCTTAACGGCATGTATCGTCACGGTTTTTTGCTCGCGCCCGCCATGGCGCAGCAGCTTATGCAACTGCTTAGTCAGGAGTCGAATGATGCAAATCGAACTTAACGGTCAGAGAGTGGAAACCGAAGCGGCGACGGTCGCCGCGCTGCTGCAGGAGCGGCAGATCGACGCCGCCTGCGTCGCCAGCGCCTTTAACGGTGAGTTTTTGCCGCGCGCGCAGTATGAGAGCCAGCGGCTGGAGGCGGGATGCCGTCTGGAAGTGCTGTCGCCGATGCAGGGAGGCTGAACCATGTTTTACGGCTTTGTTCCCCGTTCGCGTTTTCTGCTCGGCACCGCAGGCTATCCGTCGCCCGATATTTTGCAGCAGGCGATCTGCGCCGCAGAGGCGGAGATCATCACCGTCAGCCTGCGGCGCGAAGGCAGCCAGGGCGGCGCGTTTCGCGAGCTGCTCAGCCAGCTCAACCGTCGCGTGCTGCCCAACACCGCCGGCTGTCACAGCGTGAAAGAGGCGGTGACCACGGCGCATATGGCGCGCGAACTCTTCGGCACGCCCTGGATAAAGCTGGAGGTAATCGGCAACGCCGACACGCTGCAACCCGATCCCTTTGCCCTGGTGGAAGCGGCGCGCATTCTCTGCGCTGACGGCTTCCAGGTCTTTCCCTATACCACCGAGGATCTTATCGTCGGCGAAAAGCTGCTGGAGGCGGGCTGCGAAGTGCTGATGCCCTGGGGGGCGCCCATCGGCTCTGGCCAGGGGCTGCGCAATATCGAAGGGCTGCGCAGTTTCCGTGCCTGGTTCAAAGGGGTGCCGCTGGTGATTGACGCCGGTATCGGCGCGCCGAGCCAGGCGGCGCAGGCGATGGAGATGGGCTTCGACGCCATTCTGCTCAACACCGCGGTGGCGAAAGCGCAGGATCCGGCGGCAATGGCGGGCGCCTTCGCAAGCGCGATTCGCGCGGGGCATCAGGCGCATCAGGCGGGCATGATGGAGCGGCGCGATATGGCCGCCGCGTCGACGCCGGTGTTCGGTCTGGCGCAGTTTAGCTAACGGGACAACATAATGAATCGTTATCAGCGGCAGCAAATGCTGCCGGAAATCGGCGAAGCGGGACAGCAGCGGCTGCGCACCGCGCGCGTGCTGGTGGTCGGCGCGGGCGGGCTGGGATCGACGCTGTTGCCGCTGCTGGCGGGCGCGGGCGTCGGCTATCTGCGCATCTGGGACCCTGATCAGGTGGAGCTGCATAATCTGCATCGGCAGACGCTCTACACCGAGGAGGATGTCGGTCAGCCAAAGGCGCTTTGCGCCGCGCGCGCGCTGGCCGCCCGTAACCGCGACTGCATTACCGAGGCGCGACAGCAGGCGCTGCGCGCCAGTACGGTCGAGCAGGCGCTGTCGCAGGTGGATTTGGCGATCGACGCAGCGGACAGCTTCGCCGTGACCTATACGCTCTCCGACGCCTGTCGGCCGCGCAACATTCCTCTCATCAGCGCCTCGGTGCTGGGTCGGCAGGGCTATGTCGGCGGTTTTTGCGGCGGCGCGCCGGGCTATCGCGCCCTGTTTCCCCGACTGCCCGCTTCCGCCGCCAGCTGCGACACCGCGGGCGTGATGGGACCGGCGGTGGCGACGCTGGGCGCGATGCAGGCGCAGATGGCGCTCAGCGTGCTGCTGGGGCACACGCCGTCGCCGCTTGGCAGCCTGATAAACTGCGATTTCAGCCAGTGGCACTTTCGCGCCTTTCGCTTTGACGATGCGCAGGAGCCGACGCAGCCCGCCATTCCTTTTATCGATCGCGATCTGCTGCGCGCCGACGACTGTATCGTCGAGTTGCGCAGCCTGGCGGAAGCACCGCACAGCGTGGCGGCGCAGGTAGAGCGTCTGCTGCCCGACGCGATAGCCGCGTGGCAGCCGCCCGCCGATCAGCGCGTGGTGCTGGTCTGCGCCAGCGGCATTCGCGCGGCGAAAGCGGCGGCCACGCTGGCGCAACGCGGCGTCGAGCGGCTGGCGATTATCGCGGCGAACCAGCCATGAGCCTGAGGTCGCATGGGCCCGACATTCTCTTTAACGACGTCACCTTCGGCTGGGAGAGCAAGCCCCTCTGCGCGCGCTTCAGCCTGCGGCTGCGCGGCGGCAAAACCAGCGCGCTGCTGGGTCGCAGCGGCGCGGGCAAGAGCACGCTGCTGCGGCTGGCGGCGGGGCTGTCAACGCCGCAGCAGGGCCGCATCAGCAGCTCGCTGCCGGGCGCGCTGTCGCAACAAATCGCCTGGATGGGGCAGCGCGACGATCTCTATCCCTGGCTGTCGGTGCGCGACAACGTCATGCTCAGCGCGCGGCTCAGCGGCCAGCGGCCCGACAACAGGCGCGCCGAGGCGCTGCTGGCGCAGGTCGAGCTCGCCGGACTGGGGGATGCGCGGCCCGATTCGCTCTCCGGCGGTATGCGGCAGCGCGTCGCGCTGGCGCGCACCCTCTATCAGGATCGTCCGGTGGTGCTGATGGATGAGCCGTTCGCCGCCCTCGACGTCATGACCCGACTGCGGCTGCAAAGCCTGACCGCCGGGCTGCTGCGCGGCAAAACCCTGCTGCTGGTCACGCACGATCCGCTCGAGGCGTGCCGTCTGGCGCATGATATCTATCTGCTGGAGGATGCGCCGCTGCGCGTCCGCGACGTGCCCGCGCCTGACGGCGAGGTGCCGCGCGCGGCGCAGACAGAAGCGGTCCTGCAGGCGCAAAGCCGGCTCTTTCAGTTGCTTAGTCATGATTAAGCGCCTGTTAAGCCTGCTCTGGCTGCTGGCGATCGTCGTCGGCGCGTGGCAGCTGGCGCGCTACAGCGGCGTGCCCGCTTTTCTGTTGCCCTCTCCAGCGGCGGTAGGGCAGGCGCTGCTGCAACAGCACGCCCTGCTGATCCATCACGCCTGCTACACGCTCGGCGAGATCGCGCTGGCGCTGCTGCTGGGCGGCGGCGCTGGCGTCACGCTGGCGATAGCGATGGCCGCCAGTCCGCTGCTGCGCCGCCTGCTGTTTCCGCTGGTCGCCGCCAGCCAGACCATTCCCGTGTTCGCGCTGGCGCCGCTGCTGGTGCTGTGGCTCGGCTTCGGCGTCGCCTCTAAAGTGGCGGTCGCGGCGCTGATCGTCTTTTTCCCGCTCTGCCTGTCGCTGTTCGACGGACTCTGCCGCACGCCGCCCGGCTGGCTCGAGCTGGCGCAGACCATGAACCGCTCGCGGCTGCGGCTGTTCCTGCACGTGCGCTGGCCCGCCGCGCTGCCGCACTTCTTTTCCGGCCTGCACATGGCGGCGATCCTCGCGCCGGTCGGCGTGGTGATCGGCGAATGGGTCGGCGCCAGCGAAGGGCTCGGCTATCTGATGATGCATGCCAACGCGCGGCTCGAGACGCCGCTCAGTTTCGCCGCGCTGGCGCTGTTAATGCTGCTGGCGCTGCTGTTATCGGGCGGGGTCGCGCTGCTGCGCCGCCGCTTTCTCTACTCTGCATAAGGAATAATCGTGAAAAAAGTGATGCTGATGCTGACGGCGCTGCTGATTGCGGCCGCGGCGCCCGCGCAGGCGGCGCAGAAGGTACGCCTGCTCCTCGACTGGTTCGTCAATCCCAATCATGCGGCCATCTTTGCCGCCAAAGAGAGCGGCGCCTTTGCGCGTCAGGGGCTGGAGGTTGAGACGATCGCGCCAGCGGACTCCGCCTCGGTGCCGCTGCTGCTGGCGGCAGGCAAGGCCGATCTCGCCGTAGGCTATCAGCCTCAGCTCTACACGCTGGTGGATAAAGGGGTGCCGGCGATCCGCGTCGGTACGCTGATTGGCCAGCCGCTCAACACCCTGACCGCGCTGAAAAGCAGCGATATCCACCAGTTGAAAGACTTCGAGGGCAAAACGCTCGGCTACGCTATTCCAGGCTTTGAGGATGTCGCCATCCAGACCATGCTCCGATCCGCAGGCGTGGACGTTGCTAAGGTCAAACTGATCAACCTCAATATGGACGCCGCTTCGGCGCTGCTTAGCCATAAAATCAGCGGCGCGATGACCATTTATCGCAACTACGAGCTGCTGGAGCTTAAGCAGCAGGGCGCGGAAACCCTGACGTTCAGGCCGGAAGATCACGGCGTGCCCGCCTACGACGAACTGATCCTGCTGGCGAACGCGGGAACGGCGGCGACCGACCCGCGTATCGGCAAGTTTTTGCATGGGCTGAACGAGGGCGTGGCCTACCTGCGCGCCCATCCGGAAGCGGTCTGGCTGGCGTTTATCCGCGCTTACCCGGAGTTGAACACGCCGCTTAACCACCAGGCGTGGCAGGCGACGCTGCCGCTGTTCGCCAGCGATGCCGGCCGCTTTGACGCGGCGCGCTATCAGGCTTTTGCGCGTTATATGCTGGACAACAAGCTTATCGGTCAGATCGCGCCGATGTCGCGCTACTCGCTGCCGTCGCAGTAAATGCGTGCTTTGCCCCCGTGCTCTTTATCCGGCGCGTCTAGACTTAACAAACAGGATAAGGAGCTAATGATGACAGAGAAGATCACGCTGGTGGCAGGCGATATCACCAAAATCGAGGCCGACGCGATTGTTAACGCGGCGAACAGTTCGCTGCTCGGCGGCGGCGGCGTAGACGGCGCGATTCACCGCGCCGGCGGGCCGGAGATACTGGAAGCGTGTAGAGTCATTCGCAACCGGCAGGGGGGCTGCCATACCGGCGATGCGGTGATCACCACCGCGGGCAAACTGCCTGCGCGCTATGTGATCCATACCGTCGGTCCGGTCTGGAACGGCGGCAGTCAGAAAGAGGCGGAGCTGCTGAAGCGCGCCTATCAGAGCTGCTTTCAGCTGGCGCGGCAGCACGATATCAGGACAATCGCGTTTCCCAGCATCAGCACCGGCATCTACCGTTTTCCAAAGCAAAAGGCGGCTGACATTGCGCTGGCGGCGATGCGCGAGGCGCTGGCGGAGAATCCAGCGCTGGAAGATGTGAAAATCGTCTGTTTCGATGAGGAGAATTACGCGATTTATGCCGGACTGCTTAACTAATTCATTACCAGCCCAAGAATAAGCAGCACGACGGCCACCACGGCATAGACGCCCGCACGCGTCAGCAGATTTTTCTGCTGGCGCTTTACGCCAGCGATCAAGAATCCCAGCGCGATGCAGAGCGCCATAAGTGAAACCAGTAAGTATGCTGACATGCCAACTCCCGCTAAAAAAGCCTTATTTAACATGCCAGCAGCGAAGGCGATACCCGATTTACACTTCTACTAAAAACTTATTCTGATCCATATATCATCTTGCTCATCAACGCGTCTGCGTCGCTTTCTTAAGCGCCTCTACGGAAAAGTAAGAATATTCCTAAAAAACCTCACCCTTCTAACTCAAATCCCGATAAACTGCGCAAACCATCCCGCCTCTCCCTACTGATTTAATGAATTATTATTCTCCTGATGACAGTCATCTGAAGTTGCGCTCGACACGGTTCGTCAGGCGCATGTTTGCTATGCGACAGCTGGGTACGCTTCTTTGCTTCTATCCCATTCTGTCGGTATTAATGGAGTCGGGAAAAAGCCTGAGCATCTGCGCGCTGCTGTTCGTTAATGCCTTTTTCTGGCCCTGGATGGCGTGGCGGCTGGCGCTTGCCTCGGACGATCCCACCGGACGCGAACGCACCAACCTGACGCTGGACGCCGCCTTTGGCGGCATCTGGGTAGCGATGATGGCGATCAGCCCGCTGCCGTCGTTCGTGATCATGGCGGTTCTGGTGGCAGACCGCTACGCCGCGGGCGGCTGGGCGCAGCTTATCGCCGCGCTGCAGGCGTTTCTGGTCGCCTTCGTGCTCACCTGGGCACTGCAGGGCGCGCCGGTCAATATGAGCTTTAGCACGCGTACGGTGTGGCTGACGCTGCCGCTCGCCACCTTCTATCTGCTGGCGTTAAGCGTGGTCTCTTATAACCTGACGCTGAGTCTGCGTTTGAAAAATCGCGAGCTGGAGCGTATCGCGCTGATGGATCCAGGGCTGAAGATCCCTAACCGGCGGCTGTTTGAACGTCGCCTGGAGAGCGAATTTCTGCGCACCCGCCGTGGGGAAGGCGCCGCCTGGCTGATGCTGATCGACGTCGACCATTTCAAAGCGGTCAACGACAGTTTTGGCCATGAAGCGGGGGATTTTCTGCTGGCGGAGATCTCCGCGCTGCTGCGCGACGGCGTCGGCATCGAGGATATTCCGGCGCGCTTTGGCGGCGACGAACTCTGCGTGATCGTGCGTGATGCGCAGGATGCGGGGATTCTGGCACTGGCGCAAACCCTGAAAACGCGCATCGCGCAGCTTCGTTTGCCCACGTCGCCGGACTTTTCCTGCACGGTGAGTATCGGCATCGCGCCCGCCAGTATGGCGGATTCGATCCATCACTGGCTGCGCCACGCCGACGAGGCGCTCTATCAGGTGAAGCGCGACGGCCGTAACGGCGTGCGCCTCTGGCAGCCGGCGTAGACGCTAAGGGGGCATTCCCCAACAGGGCGCGCGTTTTCAGGCCAGGGATTATTTTTTGCCGGCCGAGCCCGGCTCAGAAATCATGCGGTGGCGCTGCGCCTTCTGAGATTCACTCTGCAGGCGGTTAAGCACGTCGCCTTCATGCTCGGCCTCATCGCTGCCGTAAACGTACTCATGACCGCTCATCAGCGCATACCAGGCGCGCTCGGCGACCTCGCTGGGCTTCGTCGGCTGCGAGGCGCCTACGGCGGTGTCGGTCTGCCCCGCATTTTTGAAGAAGTTGGTTTCGGTGGCGCCAGGCATCAGCAGCGTCATATTCAGGCCGCTGCCCTTCAGCTCGTTGCGGATGGCCCAGAAGAAGGAGTTAACGAAGGCTTTGGAAGCGCCATAAATCGCTTCAAAAGGAATGGGCGCCGTTCCTGAAACAGAGGAGGTCATCAGCACGTGGCCGCTGCCGCGCTGGATCATGTCGGGCAGGAAGATCTTAGAGAGATGGACATAAGAATCCACATTCAGCCTGATAAGCTGAAGCTCTTTTTCCAGCGCCGTTCCGCCGATAAAGCGTCCGCCTAAACCCTGTCCGGCATTGATAACCAGCGCGTCGATATCTCTGCCCAGGCCGTCGACTTTCTGCTTCAGCGCCTCAATCTCTTCATAGCGGCTAAGATCGGCGGCGTAAGGCTGTACGCTGCCGCCAAAATGCCGCAGCGCCTCACAGGCGTTACTGAGCTTCTCTTCATTTCTGGCGACGGCGATAATATCGTAATCGTGTTGAGCGAAAAGCTTCGCCAGTTCGAAACCTATGCCGTTTGATGCCCCGGTAATTAAAGCCAGTTTATTGCTCACTGTTTTCCCCTTTTTTCATGAAAGCGTAGTAAGCCTGGCACGAAAAAAGGGGCGATGAGTTATTTCCCGCCTGCGCAGGCGTTAAATCGCGACAAGGTTTCTCACCCCTTCAGCCGCCATGTCGGCTCCCGCGCCGCGCTGTATTATCTCTCCGCGCGACATCACCAGATAGCTGTCCGCCAACTCAGCGGCAAAATCATAAAACTGCTCCACCAGCAGAATCGCCATTTCGCCTTTGCCTGCCAGCTGGCGAATGACTTCGCCGATTTCCTTGATCACCGACGGTTGAATCCCTTCCGTGGGCTCGTCCAGTATCAATAGCTGTGGCTTGCAGGCCAGCGCCCGGCCTATCGCCAGCTGCTGCTGCTGTCCGCCTGAGAGATCGCCGCCGCGCCGGCCTTTCATCTCCTGCAATACGGGAAAAAGCTGATAAATTTCCTCCGGCACCGATCTGGCCTGTGCGCCAGAGAAGCGAGCCAGACCCATCAACAAATTCTCTTCTACCGTCAGGCGCGGAAAAATTTCACGTCCCTGCGGCACGTAAGCGATGCCCGCCTGCACGCGCTGGTGCGGCTTACGGCCGTTAATCACTTTATCGTGCCAGCGGATCTCACCTGACCTGGCCGGTATCAGCCCCATCAGGCATTTCAGCAGCGTGGTTTTTCCCACGCCGTTGCGTCCCAGCAGACAGGTAATCTCGCCCGGCTTCGCCTCGAACGAGAGGCCACGCAGGATATGGCTGCCGCCATAATATTGATTCAGTTCGTCAACTTGCAGCATCTCAGCGCCCCAGATAAACGTCGATGACCCGATCGTCCGCCTGTACCTCGCGCAACGATCCCTCTGCCAGCACCTGCCCCTGATGCAGCACGGTGACGTGATCGGCAATGGTTTCCACAAACCCCATATCGTGCTCGACCACCATAAGCGAGTGTTTGCCCGCCAGGCTGCGGAACAGCTCGGCGGTGTATTCGGTTTCCGCGTCGGTCATGCCCGCCGCCGGCTCGTCGAGCAGCAGCAGATGCGGCTCCTGCACCAGCAGCATGCCGATTTCCAGAAACTGCTTCTGACCATGCGACAGCAATCCCGCTTTGCGCTGGCGCTCGCCGCTGAGCCGCAGCAGTTTCAACGCCTCGTCGATGCGATCCTGCTGTTCGCCGCTGAGCCTTGCCCGCAGGCTTGCCCATACTGACTTATCGTTTTTCAGCGCGATTTCCAGATTTTCAAACACCGTTAACGCTTCAAACACCGTGGGTTTCTGGAATTTGCGGCCGATGCCGGCCCGGGCGATCTCAACCGGCGACAGGCGCGTGAGGTCAGTATCCTGGTCATACAGCACCCGTCCGTTATCAGGCCGGGTTTTGCCGGTGATAACATCCATCAGCGTGGTTTTACCCGCGCCGTTAGGGCCGATCACGCAGCGCAGTTCGCCGACGCCGATCTGTAGCGACAAATCGGTGAGGGCATGAAAGCCATCAAAGGAGACGTTGATCCGCTCCAGCTGAAGCACCGGATCGCGTTGAGCGCGATGACGATCGGTGGGGCGCGGTTGGGTAAAGGGGGTATCAGTCATCATGCCTCCGGCGCAGCAGGCCGATCACGCCGCGCGGCAGCAGCAGCGTCACAAGGATAAACATCAGGCCCAGAAAGAATAACCAGTACTCTGGAAAGGAGACGGTAAACCAGCTTTTGGCGCCGTTGACAATCCCCGCGCCCAGCAGCGGGCCAATCAGGGTGCCACGGCCGCCCAGCGCCACCCAGATGGCCGCTTCAATCGAGTTGGTCGGCGACATTTCGCCTGGGTTGATGATGCCGACCTGCGGCACATAGAGCGCGCCGGCCAGACCGCACAGTACCGCCGAGAGCGTCCAGACAAAGAGTTTGAAGCCTCGCGGATCGTAGCCCACAAACATCAGGCGGTTCTCTGCATCGCGCACCGCCGTCAGCACCCGGCCAAACTTACTGCGCGCTAGCGCGAAGCCTGCACCGAGACTGGCCAGCAGCAAGGCGACGGTGGCGATAAACAGCCCGACGCGCGTGCCGGTCGCGGTGACGTTAAAGCCGAGCAGGGTAGTGAACCCGGTAAAGCCGTTGTTGCCGCCGAAGCCGGTTTCGTTACGGAAGAACAGCAACATGCCTGCGTAGGTCAGCGCCTGCGTCATGATGGAGAAATAGACGCCTTTGATTTTCGAGCGAAAGGCGAAGAAGCCGAACACCAGCGCCAGCAGGCCCGGCACCAGAACGATCAGGCAGAGCGCCCAGGCGAAATGCTGGGTGCCTGCCCAGAACCAGGGCAGCGTGTCCCATGACAGGAACGACATAAACGCCGGCAGGCCATCGCCCGCGGCCTGGCGCATCAGGTACATGCCCATGGCGTAGCCGCCGAGGGCGAAGAACAGGCCATGTCCGAGCGACAGCAATCCGGCGTAGCCCCATACTAAATCGAGCGCTACGGCGACGATGGCGTAGCAGAGAATCTTACCCACCAGCGTCAGGGTATAGGTGGAGATCGCCAGCGGGTGGCTGGCGGGCAACAGCGCGCAGAACGGCAACGCCAGCAGCAGCAGGGTCAGCAGAATTCCCAGGCTAATGCTGAGGCGCGGCGTTTTGCGCGTCAGGGTTAAAGTCAAAGGCTGGCTCATCAGTCAGTTACCCTCCCTTTGAAGGCAAACAGGCCCTGCGGCCGCTTTTGAATAAACAGCACGATCAGCACGAGAATAAGGATTTTGCCCAGCACCGCGCCAATCTGCGGTTCCAGCACTTTATTGAGAATACCCAGCCCGAAGGCGGCTGCCACGGTTCCCGCCAGCTGGCCTACGCCGCCCAGCACCACCACCAGGAAAGAGTCGATGATGTAGCCCTGACCCAGCTCCGGGCCGACGTTGCCGAGCTGAGACAGCGCCACGCCGCCGAGTCCGGCAATGCCGGAGCCCAGGCCGAATGCCAGCATATCGATGCGCCCGGTCGGCACGCCGCAGCAGTCGGCCATCGCGCGGTTTTGAGTCACGGCGCGCACGCTCAACCCCAGGCGCGTTTTATTGAGCAGCAGCCAGGTGAGGCCGAGCACGGCAAACACGAACAGGATCACCGCCAGACGGTTGTAGGGCAGGACCAGATTGGGCAGCACCTGCAGGCCGCCCGAGAGCCAGCCGGGATTGGCGACCTCCAGGTTCTGCGCGCCGAATAGCATGCGGACCAGCTGGATCAGCATCAGGCTGATGCCCCAGGTGGCGAGCAGGGTTTCCAGAGGACGGCCGTACAGATGACGAATGATGGCGCGCTCCAGCAGCATGCCGATACCTGCGGTGATCAGAAACGCCGCCGGCAGCGCCAGCAGCGGATACCACGCCAGCCACTGCGGCGCGAACTGCTGGAACAGATGCTGCACAAACCAGGTGGCGTAGGCGCCCAGCATCAGCATTTCGCCATGCGCCATATTGATTACGCCGAGCAGACCGTAGGTGATCGCCAGTCCGAGCGCCGCCAGCAGCAGGATCGACCCCAGCGACAGGCCGGTAAAGGCCTGACCGAACAGATCGCCCCACATCAGCCGGTGTTTGATGTGCTGCAGGCTGGCGGCGGCAGCGGCGCGCACCTGCGCATCGGGTTCGATGCCGTCCTGCGTCAGACGCTCCAGGCTGGCCTGCACGTTGGGATCGCTGCCTTCGCCCAGCAGCGTAACGGCTTTCAGGCGCAGGGCGGCATCCGGGCTGGCAAGCTGCAGGTTGGCGACCGCCATGGCCAGGGCCGCATGCACCTGCGCATCTTTCTCTGCGGCGAGGCGCTGTTCCATAAGCGGCAGCTGATCGGCCGCCGCGTCGTTTTGCAGCTGCTGCGCGGCGCGCAGGCGGATCGCCGCATCGTCGCTCACCAGCTGGTGGGCCGCGAGCGCGCTGGCGATCAGCACGCGCAGCCGGTTGTTCATAAACAGCTTTTTGGTGTCGCCGCTGGGCTGGCGGGCGCTGTCGAGCGGAGTAAGAGTATCGCCCTGTTTGCTGAACGGCTGTTTTTTCTGGTCGATGACCAGGCTTTCATTGCGCAGCGCCTGCAACAGCGGCACGCGACTCGCCTGCGGCGCGGCGGCCCACTGTTGCAGCAGCGTGGCCTGTTCGGTGCGGCTGGCGGCGGCGAAATCGGCGCCATCCCCCGCCTGAGCGAACCAGGACAGGAGCAGCAGAACACAAATAAAGGGTTTGAAGTTCATCAATACCGCCCTCTGAGTAGCGCTAAGCGCCCTTCAGGCATTCTGAAGGGCATGATGTTATTTCGCCGACTTCACGGGGTAATCGGGCTTTTTATCATTACCGGCGATATAGGGGCTCCACGGCTGCGCGCGGATCGGCTGTTCGGTCTGCCACACCACGTTGAACTGCCCGTTTTCTTCTACTTCGCCGATCATCACCGGCTTATGCAGATGGTGGTTGGTTTTATCCATCGTCAGGGTAAAGCCGTCCGGCGCCTTGAAGGTTTGTCCCGCCATGACCGCGCGCACTTTATCTACGTCGGTGGTGCCCGCTTTCTCTACCGCCTGCGCCCACATATGCAGACCGACATAGGTCGCTTCCATCGGATCGTTAGTGACGACCGTGCCTGCGTTCGGCAGGTTATGCGCTTTGGCATAGGCGCGATAATCGGCGACGAATTTAGCGTTGGTGGGATTGTCTACCGACTCGAAGTAGTTCCAGGCCGCCAGCTGGCCCACCAGCGGTTTGGTATCGATGCCGCGCAGCTCCTCTTCCCCTACGGAGAAGGCGATAACCGGAATATCGGTGGCTTTAATGCCCTGATTCGCCAGCTCTTTATAGAAAGGCACGTTCGAATCGCCGTTGATGGTGGAGATCACTGCGGTTTTGCCGCCGGCGGAGAACTTCTTGATATTAGAGACGATGGTCTGATAGTCGCTGTAACCAAACGGCGTATAGACCTCCTCGATATCTTTATCCTGAATGCCCTTGCTGTGCAGGAAGGCACGCAGGATCTTGTTGGTGGTGCGCGGATAGACGTAATCGGTGCCCAGCAGGAAGAAACGTTTGGCGCTGCCGCCATCTTCGCTCATCAGGTATTGCAGGGCGGGGATCGCCTGCTGGTTAGGCGCGGCGCCGGTATAAAACACGTTCGGCGACATCTCTTCGCCTTCATACTGAACCGGATAGAACAGCAGGCCGTTCAGCTCTTCAAACACCGGCAGCACCGATTTGCGCGATACCGAGGTCCAGCAGCCAAACACCGCAGCGACTTTGTCCTGCGTCAGCAGCTGGCGGGCTTTCTCGGCGAACAGCGGCCAGTTGGAGGCCGGATCGACCACCACCGGCTCCAGCTTCTTGCCCAGCACGCCGCCGCTGGCGTTGATCTCGTCAATGGTCATCAGGGCCATATCTTTTAGCGGCGTCTCTGAAATCGCCATGGTGCCGGAAAGGGAAGATAATATGCCGACTTTAATGGTCTCTGCGGCCTGTGCGCCAAAGGCGAAGCCCAGACTGGCGACGGTGGCGGAGAGCGCGAAAGCCTTGAGCAATGAACGTCTTTTCATCAGTAACCCTCTAAAATTTAATGGTTTTATTATTCAGTAACCTGAAGCCGGGCCTGCTGTAACCTATGCAATGTGATCTTTCTGACTTCCGCTTTACTGACGGCGATGTGGTCGGTCAGAATGCGCTGCGCCTCCTCGGTGTTTTGCTGAAATATCGCCCGTAAAATCTGAGCGTGTTCGCGGTATGTCGCCTCTACCCGATCGTCGCGTGTAAAGTCGAGCCGACGGATAATGCGGATTTTTTCGGTTAATTCGCCGTGGACGCGGGCGATCTCCTGATTGCCGGCCGCCGCCACCAGCGCCATATGAAACGCCTCGTCCTGAGCCGACACCGCGATGCCCTCTTCAAGGCGCGGATCGTCAATCCAGAAGCGCTTCAGGGCGGCGAGCATTTCCGCGCAGGCGAGGGGCGGCAGGGCGCACAGGCGCCGCACCGCTTCGCGCTCGATAACGGTGCGGAAGTCGTAGAGCTCTTCGAAGTATTCGAAGTCGAACGCCTTTACCTGCCAGCCGCTGCGGAACCACACTTCGACATAGCCCTCGCGCTCCAGCCAGAACAGCGCCTGGCGCACCGGCGTGCGGCTGACCTCCAGCCGCTCGGCGATTTCGTTTTCGCTGAAGCGGTCGCCGGGCATCAGGCGGAAGGCAAAAATGTCCTGCTTGAGCGCCTGATAGACTTTCTCCGCCAGGGCTTCAGGGCGGCCTTTGCTACGCGGGCGTGAATTCATGGACGATCCTTATTCAAGCCACAGCAGGGCGTCGCCCGGGCTCACCGGACGTCCCGCCTGGCAGGCGATGCGTTTCACCGTACCGGCCTGGGGCGCGACGATTTGAAGTTCCATTTTCATCGCTTCCACCACGATCAGCGTCTGGCCGCTTGCCACCCTGTCGCCCGGCTGCACCAGTACTTTCCAGATGTTGCCATTCATGTCGGCGCACACCGCCAGCGCCTCGTCATCGACTTCGGCAACCGCCAGCGTCTCTTCGCTGGTTAGCGGCGCGTTCTGCTCTTCCTGCGTCCATAGCGTGACTTCGCGCTCAAACGCGTCGCTCTGGCGCTGGCGGAAGGCGCTAATCGACGCTGCGTTTTCTGCAAGGAACTGACGATGGGCGGCGAAATCGAACAGGGTTTCTTCGATGCGTACGCTGGCGCGCCCCTCGCGGAAGTCATCGCGCAGCCGGGCAAGCTCCTCTTCGCTGACCGGATAGAAGCGCACCTGATCGAAGAACTGCAGCAGCCATGGCTCATCCGCCGCGAACTGATCGTTCCTGAGGAATTTGTTCCAGATCGGCAGCGTGCGGCCCACCAGCTGATAACCGCCGGGCGAGTCCATGCCGTAGATGCACATATACATGCCGCCGATGCCTACCGTGCCTTCGGCGGTGAAGGTGCGCGCGGGGCTGTATTTGGAGCTGAGCAGACGATGGCGCGGATCGATGGGTACCGCGCAGGGCGCGCCCAGATAGACGTCGCCCAGGCCAAGGATGAGGTAGCTGGCGTCAAAAATCGTATCGCGCACCGCTTCGCGGCTCTCCAGCCCGTTGATGCGCTGAATAAAATCGACGTTGTTGGGCAGCCAGGGCGCGCTGGCGCGCACCGTCTCTTTATAGCGCGCCACGGCGCCGAGCGTGGCGCTGTCTTCGAACGCCATCGGCATCCAGACAATGCGCGACGGCACTTTCAGCTGGCTGACGTCGCCGAGTCCAGCTTCCAGCTCCAGCAGCAGATTCATCAGCTGCTTTTGGCTGAGGATCAGGCTGTTATAGCGCACCTGCAGCGATCGCACGCCGGGCGATAGCTCCTCCACGCCGGGCACGGCGCGCTCGCGTAGCGCCTTCATCAGCAGGTGTACGCGCAGGCGCAGCGCCAGATCCAGCACGTTATCGCCATATTCGATCAGCACATATTTGTCGCCAGCCTGGCGATAGACGGCGGCCGGCGTGGTTTCGGTAGCGGGCAGCGCCGCCAGCAGCGTCGCGGAGCCGAACCCGGTGGCCGCTAAAGACGGCACCGCAAAGGTCGCGGCGTGATGGCTGCGAAGGGTGGCAACGCACTCTGCCTGCGCTTTTTCCAGCGCCGCCGCCTCTTCTACGCCGATCGGGTGGAAGCGAATGCGATCCCCCGGTTTCACCTGGCCCACTTTCCACAATTCGGCTCTGGCGATGGTCACCGGGCAGACGAAGCCGCCCAGGCTGGGGCCGTCGTGCGTCAGGATCACCGGAAAGTCGCCGGTAAAGTTCACCGCGCCAATGGCGTATTCGCAATCGTGGACGTTAGAGGGGTGCAAACCGGCTTCGCCGCCGTTGGCGCGCGTCCAGGTCGGTTTCGGCCCGACCAGGCGCACGCCAAGACGGTTGGAGTTGTAGTGCACCTGCCAGTCGCTGGAAAAAAACTCGTCGATAGCGGCCTGGGTGAAAAAGTCTGGCGCGCCGTGCGGGCCGTAGAGTACGCCGATGCGCCACTCGTTGCCGTAATGCGGCACCAGCGCTTGATCCAGCGCCTGCGGCGCGCTGACCGGCGCGGGTGTGGTGCAGGCCGCCAGCCGCGGCTGGGAGATCGGCAGCATATCCGCCACGCGCAGCGTACGTCCGGCATGGCCGCCAAACTGGCCGAGCGAGAAGGTGGAGCGGCTGCCCAGGTATTCCGGCACGTCGAACCCGTTGCGAACCGCCAGATAAGTGCGGCAACCGCTCTGGGCGCGGCCTATGGTCAGGGTTTGCCCGGCTTTCACCTCAACGGGCTGCCAGTAGGGCAGACTCACGCCATCTAACGCAGCCGGGCAGCTGGCGCCGGTCAGGGCAATCACCGCATCGCTGTGGAAACGCAGCGTCGGCCCCTGCAGCGTAAACTCCAGTCCGGCGGCGCTCTCGTGGTTGCCCACAATGCGGTTGGCGAGGCGGAAGGCGAAATCATCCATCGGGCCGGAGGGCGGTACGCCAATATCCCAGTAGCCGAGACGCCCCGGAAAATCCTGAATGGTGCTGAAGGTGCCCGGCTGCAGCACTTCAATTACGCTGGCGGACGGAGTAAAGCCGTCAAGAAAGCGGGTCCACACCTGACCGCTGCGGAACGCCTCGGTGGCGACGACTTGCCGCAGATAGTCGAGATTGGTGGCGATGCCGTGCAACTGGGTGGCGTCAAGCGCCTGCTGCATCTTCGCCAGCGCCGCTTCGCGCGTCTCCGCATGGACAATCAGTTTGGCGACCATCGGATCGTAAAACGCCGAGACTTCTGTGCCGGTGTCGATCCAGCTATCCACGCGCACCTCATCCGGGAAGACAACGCCGGTAAGCGTGCCCGGCGCGGGCTGAAAGTTTTTCAGCGGATCTTCGACGTAAATGCGCACTTCAATCGACGCGCCGACAGGCGCCTGTTGCAGGCGCGCCCAGTCAAGGGCGTCGCCCGCCGCGACCTGGAGCATGCACTCCACTAAGTCGAGGCCGGTGACGCATTCGGTCACCGGATGTTCCACCTGCAAACGGGTGTTTACCTCAAGAAAGTAGAAGGCGTCCTGTTCGGCGTCATAGATATATTCAACGGTGCCTGCGCTGCGGTAGCTAACTCGCTCGCCCAGGCGCACCGCTGAGGCCAGCAGGGCGTCGCGCGTGGCCTGCGGAAGATGGGGCGCCGGGGTTTCTTCCACCACTTTCTGGTTGCGGCGCTGTAGCGAGCAGTCGCGCTCGCCAAGGGCGATCACTTTGCCGCTGCCGTCGCCGAAAATCTGCACTTCAACGTGGCGCGCGCGATCGATGCAGCGCTCCAGGAACACCCCGGCATCGCTGAAGAACTGCTCGCCGAGGCGGCGCACGCTCTCCCAGGCGTTGCGCAGCGCCTCCTCGTCGGCACAGCGCGTCAAACCGATGCCGCCGCCGCCGGCCGTGCTTTTCAGCATGACCGGATAGCCGATGCGCGCGGCGGCGTCGATCGCCTCCTCCAGGGCGTTGAGCAGCGGCGTGCCGGGCGTCATCGGCACGCCGGCCTCAGCGGCCAGTTCGCGCGCGCGATGCTTCAGGCCAAATTCGCCAATCTGCTGCGCCGTCGGGCCGACAAAAGCGATGCCCGCCGCTTCGCAGGCTGCGGCGAACGGCAGGCTTTCCGAGAGAAAACCGTAGCCGGGCCAGATCGCTTCCGCGCCGCTCTCGCTGGCGGCGGCGAGAATTTTATCGATGCGCAGATAGCTGTCGGCGGCTTTATCGCCGCCGAGCGCGATCGCCACGTCCGCTTCTTTAACGTGGCGCGCGTTGCGATCGGCATCGGAGTAAACGGCAACGCTTTTCACGCCGAGGCGCTTCAGGGTGCGAATCGCGCGGCAGGCAATTTCGCCACGGTTGGCGATCAAAACGGTGCTGAACATGGTTATTTACTCCCCTGAGAGGCGAGCCAGCTGCGCCAGCCGCCGAATTCGGTGATCTCCAGCGCCTGCGTCAGCGCCGCCGGTTCACAGATGAAGCCTTTTACGACGCGGCCGTCGGCGAGGGTCAGCGAGCCGATGCCGAGCGGCGCCGGGATCTCGGCCACGAATTCGCCGAAGCGCGCCAGCGGGATATCCCACAGCTCGACTACGATCGCCGCGCCGCTGTCGCCGCGCAGCAGGCCCGGCTTTTTGATCGGGCCGTCGAGCAGGGCGAAGAGGCGATAGTTGCTGGCGGTTCGCGTCTCTTCTACCCAGACCGCGTTACGGGTGGTGAGCTGGAAATTGAGCGGCATGCCGGTGAGATGCGCGCCAACCACCGCGACGCGCACGTGATCGGCAGAGAGCGGTAGCGGGGCATGCTGGGCGCGCGGCGGCTGGCCGGTGGCGCCAGGGGAGAGCGCCATCCGCTGCTGCCAGCGCAGGCCGAAATCGGCGAGGGCGCGATCCTGCCAGGCGGGCGCAATGAGCGTAATGCCTGCAGGCAGGCCATCGTCCCGGAAGGGGCCTGGCAGGGCTAAGGCGCTGAGATCGGCGAGATTAGTGAAGTTGGTATAGGTGCCGAAGTGCGAGTTAAAGCGCACCGGCTCCTGCTTCATCTCTTCCAGAGTGTGAATGGTGGGCGAGGTCGGCACCACCACGGCATCGAACTGCGCCAGGGTTTGCTGGATCTGCCGCGTCAGTTCGGCGCGCAGATATTCCGCCTGATAAGCGTCGACGGCGCTATATTTCAGCCCGCTGCTGACGATGCCGTACACCACCGGATCCATCTCTTCCGGGCGGTTGATCATCTCGCCTACCGCCGCGGTGCGTTCCGCCACCCACGGACCGTAGTAGAGCTGCTCCGCAAGCTGGTGGAAGGGGGTGAAATCGATCGGATGCAGCGTGGCGCCGCCCGCCTGCAGCTGCTCCAGCGCACGTAGCCAGGCCCCTTCAGCCTGCTTGTCGCCGAAAAATTCCGGCGCGGCGGGAACGGCGAAAGCGGGCTGCGCCTTGAAGCTGGCAGGCGCGGTGCGCGGGTTGTGGCGCGAATAGGCGTCACCGGCGTCATAGCCGCCTGCGGCGGTGGCGACCGCAAAAGCATCTTCCACCGTTAAGGCAAAAACGGAGACGGTGTCGTTAAGGCGGCAGGCGGGCACTACGCCGCTGGCGGAGAACCAGCCTTTGGTGGGTTTAAGCCCGACGATATTGTTAAAGCCCGCCGGCACGCGGCCGGAACCGGCGGTATCGGTGCCGAGCGAGAAGCCGACCAGGCCGCGCGCCAGCACCGAAGCAGAACCAGAGCTGGAGCCGCCGCTGACATAATCTGGATTAAAAGTATTGCTCACCGCGCCGAATGGAGAGCGCGTGCCGACTAAGCCTGTCGCAAACTGGTCGAGATTCGTCTTGCCGATCACTACCGCGCCCGCCGCTTTTAACTGCGCCACCACAAAGGCGTCCGCGTCGGCGGTGTAGGTGAAGGCAGGGCAGGCGGCACTGGTGGGCCAGCCTGCCACATCGATATTGTCTTTCACCGCAAAAGGCACGCCAAACAGCGGCAGCGCAGTCGGATTACGCAGATAGCTTGCCAGCAGCGGTTCGATTTGCGCCTGTAGCTGCGCCGGGGTAGCGAGATAAAGCCAGGCGTTATCCTGCTGATCGATAGCGTCGAGGTGCGCAGTCAGCAGCGCACCGATGCAGTGCGGGTCCTGCTGGTAGCGGTGTTGCCACTCCTGAAGCGTGAGTCCGAAGGTTGAGGCCATGAGTGAATTCCAACTGGTATACAAGATGGAATTCCTCGAGCAAAATGCATGCCATTTGCTAATGGCATGAATCTACTGGCTATTTTTTTCAGCGCTGCGCGCTCAACCTCATTACCTGACGTGTCGTGGTGCAACGCAGCACCGGCTTAAAGCAGAAGAACTGTTGAAGCGGCGTTAAATCGCAGGATAGTCGCCGTAGCCGTCCGGCCAGGGCGTCAGCAGGTCAAATCCGCTTTCCGTTACCGCCAGGGTATGTTCCCACTGCGCTGAAAGCGAGCGATCTTTGGTGACCACCGTCCAGCCGTCCGAGAGCACGCTGGTGCCCGCTTTACCGGCGTTGATCATCGGCTCAATGGTAAAGATCATGCCAGGCTGGAGCGCTAAACCTTGCCCGGGCGTGCCGTAGTGCAGGACCTGCGGCTCATCATGATAGATCTGACCGACGCCATGGCCGCAGTAGTCGCGCACCACGGAGAAACCGGCGCCTTCCGCGACGCGCTGGATCGCTGCGCCGATATCGCCCAGCGTCGCGCCCGGCTTCACGGCGTGAATGCCCGCGACCAGCGACTGATAAGTGATATCCACCAGCCGCCGCGCGCGCACTGAGGGTTCGCCGACAAAGTACATACGGCTGGTATCGCCGTACCAGCCATCTTTAATCACGCCGATATCAATATTGACGATATCCCCTTTTTTCAGCCTTTTGACCGAGGGAATGCCGTGACACACCACGTGATTGACTGAGGTGCAGGTGGTGCGCGTGTAGCCCTGATAGCCGATATTGGCGGGGATCACCTTTAGCTCGTTAACGATAAAATCGTGGCAGATGTCATCCAGCTCTTCCGTGGTGACGCCAGGCTGCACGTGCGGCGCAATCATCGCCAGTACCTGCGCCGCCGCATGGCCCGCCGCGCGCGCCAGCTCGATCTGTTCCTGAGTGTGGATCTTTACGCTTCTGTTCACTGCGCTTCTCCTTGTGGCAGGCGTTCGGCAGGGGAGATGAGCTGACGCAGGTCGCTACCGTGCTCCAGTTCGACGCGGATCAGCAGCTGCGCCAGCTCCTGCTGAGTAAAGTGGGGATAGAGCTCCGCCAGCATGCCCAGCTTAAGCCAGTGTTCGGCTTGCGCGTTGATGGAGCGGCTCATCGCCTGACTGGCGATACGCAGATTTTCATGCATCAGATCGGATATTTTGACAATGCCCATGCGTGGCCTATATGAAACGTATATGGTTTGTATATAGGTTACTCTTTGCGGGTTGATGTGCAAGGAGAATGTATAGTTGCTTCACCATGGCACATCTCCTTTTTAACGTGGGGCGAGAGATTTTGGGTCACTTAACGCCTTTTATGGCTTGGCAACTGCTGCGTAAAACTGTCGCGTCTTTACTTTATTGTCAGATACGGAATATGCGATATCTGAAGAGTTTAGAGGCGGGTAGGGAGAGAATTTTTCGACTCTGATTTAGTGTGTTGCGGAAGGCGCCTGCGTGAAAGTAGATGTCTGCTTTGAGCGAAAAGCGGATATTAGCAATGAATGATTTATGGTTTTTTCATTTCTCCAACGAGCCAAGCCCTCAGCCGATTTCGCTAACCGAAGTAAAGGTTGTGTAGGAAAGCTTTGCTGAAGTTAGATTGTGACAAAAAAGTCAGTGACAACTGAAATGAATGAGGTATCTGCCATATTGTGATTCGATGACAAACTCGTCGTGTTGGGAGCCATACCACACTGGTGGGCTAGTGATGAGGCTATAGAATAGTGCATTACCTGTCATTTCAATGAGAGCATCTATGAAATTACCCAGGATATTCTGCTTCAATGAGGATGGCAGAAGCTGCATGTCTTCATGTTCAAAAAACCATATTGCCACTGTTTCCATAACTATTTGTTGAGAACATTCTTTGAGTTGTGGGTGCCAGTATGCGGCCGGAAATTTATTTGTAATAGATGAGTGATACATCGCCAAAGAAGACAGCATGCTGTCGCTTTCCTCAAGTTTAACCACAAAATAATCAGATATACGATTTGCCGCATCATTCATACAACCTACAGCGCGCATAAACCCTGTGAGTCGTTCCGCATACTTATCCATTTTTCCCTCTTTAAGCGCGTTGCCGTACATGAATTCATGAACAGGACTTCATTATTGATAGTAATCTTTCAGAGACATTGCAGCATATCTGTAAGTTCACGTATTAAACAGCGTGCGAGAACATTGAATCCTTTAACAGCTTCAGACTGATTAAAATACGCTGTTTTAACAACGTCCGCTCCTGGCACAGAGCAGACATATAAGAAAGGTAAGGTCCGCTATAAGCGAAAAGCGGATGTTAGCCTTTCACGCTATCAAACTACAGGGCACCTGATTTTCTGAAAGAAAAAAGCACTTCTCTGAGATGACAGAAAAGCGCTGACGAGCTTTCGAAAGAGACCTGCTAAGCTTTCTCAGTTTTTTTAGTTATGAAGGCAGATCACTTGCCCGAAACAGCCATTATCCTGCAGGTCCATGATGACCAGGGCAGCACAATCCTCCGGAGCCTGAGCAATAAGTTCTCCCCTTGCATCCCATGCGGCGCTTTTTCCGACCGGTTTCCAGCCACCTGACGGGCCACAGTAATTGGCCATCAGCGTGGGCATTGCGTAAAGTCTGGCGTAGCTTTGCAGCTGTCCTGAATCTTTATCAAACCCGCCGGCGCTCAAAACGGCATTCAGATAGACTTCAGCACCCTGCTGCACCGTGCGTTCTGCATGTACGGGCTGTCCTGCATCTGCGCATATGGCTATGCCAACATTAAATGACCTTTCCTTAAACACGCACTCCGTATCACCCGCTGAAAAATAATCGGACTCTCCCGGATGGAGGTATATTTTTCGGTAACAGAAAACGGGCCGTTTTGATGAAATCACACATGCACCAATAGCCGGTTTTCCATCTTTAACATGCAACGGTGCGCCTACAATAATTGTCATATCGTACCTGTCAGACAATACCTGAAGTGGGTGCAGACAGCTTTCATCAGCCAGTGCCACTTCTTCAGCCATTTCTGGTTCATAACCCGTCAGAGAGAGTTCAGGAAAAAAGATGAGGTTAACGCCTGCCGATGCCGCAGACTCAATCAACATTTCGTGATAACGCATATTCTCATCAATACAGCCGCGCGCTGGCGCAAACTGTCCTGCTGCGATTCTTAACCTTCCTTGAATAGAGTCCATGCTTTCTCCCGTGCTGTTTTTTTAAAGTTGTCAGTTACTCTACGAAAATGAAGACTGCCTGGCTCAGCCTTCGCGCTGAGGCGAATTCAGGCTGATCCAGCGCGCTATTTTCTCCCTGCTGTCATCAGTTGCTGGATTGAATAGCATCATTGTCAGATCCGGCCTCCCTTCAACAGAAAAGGTGGCAAACTCCAGCGCAACTCTCCCGATTTGAGGATGATGCAGCACCTTTAACCCTTCCCCATGCCCGGCAACATCGTTGTTGCGCCAGAGGCGGGCGAAGTCAGCGCTTTGTGCTGACAGCTCCTCAACCAGCCGATCGATTTCCTCTGAAGCGCCAAGGCGCGCGGCATCCGCTCGAAAGGCATTGACGATGAGCCGGGCCACACTCTCCCAGTCGTCCTGCATCTCCAGCGCCTGCGGGTCGGTAAAAAGCAGGCGCAGAATATTGCGCCGCGCGGGCGGGAGCAGCGCATAATCCTTCAGCACAACCGACGCAGGGTGATTCCATGCCACCACATCCCAGGTGGCGGTTTTGATAATTGCCGGAATCGTCAGGCTTTCCAGCATGCGTTGCAGTCGTGGGGTTATGTTGCGGGACGGACTGACCCGGTTTTCCGGAGGATGGCCAAACGCGAGTATAAACAGATGATCGCGTTCGGGAGAAGTAAGTCGCAGTCCGACAGCAATGCGGTTTAATACCTCGCGCGAGGGGGCGCCCCCGCGGCCCTGCTCAAGCCAGGTATACCAGGTCGGACTGATATTCGCGAGCTGGGCCACTTCTTCGCGGCGCAGGCCCGGCGTACGGCGGCGGCCGGGCAAGAAACCAAACGAAGCTGGGTCAAGTCCCAAACGACGGGCCCTTAAAAACTCACCCAGCGGATTTTCAGAAAGCAGTGTCATAGATTAGCCTGTTAATGTTTATACACTGAAAATGTCACTACTTTAATAGTAAGAGAGCCGCGCCTACGCTGTCGCCGTCAATCACTCAGGAGACAGACTATGCGTATTTTTCTAACGGGTGCAACGGGCTTTATTGGCTCACGTCTGGTATCGGTCCTGCTGGCAGGCGGTCATCAGGTCGTCGGGCTGGTGCGTTCAGAAGAAGCCGCCCGGCAGTTAGCCGATCGGGGCGCAACCGCTCAGCACGGAACGCTGGAAGATCCACTGGCGTGGCTCGCAGGCATTGATCAATGCGATGCCGTGATCCACACCGCCTTCGATCATGATTTCAGCCGTTTTGCGGAGAATTGCGAGAAAGATCGCCGGGTTATTCGTGCTATTGGCTCTGTGCTGCAGGGCAGTCAGCGCCCGTTATTGATCACCTCCGGAACTGGAATGGGCGATGACGGCAGTGGCCAACCTGCTCTTGAGCAAAATTTTAACCCGGCACACCCCAACCCACGTGTAGCCTCTGAGCTTGAAGGTTCCCAACTACCGGAATCGGGGATCGATGTCAGGGTGGTGCGTTTGCCTCAGGTTCACAATACCGAACGCCAGGGATTAATCAGCTATTACATCGCGCTTGCCAGGGAAAAAGGCGCGGCAGCTTATATTGGTGAAGGCGAAAATGCCTGGTGTGCGGCACACGTGGATGACGTGGCCGGACTGTATGTAAAGGTGCTTGAGCAAGGCGAATGCGGCAAACGCTATCATGCGGTAGCCGAAGAAAGCATTGCCTCACGGCTGATTGCTGAAACCGTGGCGACAGGCCTGGATATTCCCGCCGTTTCGCTGAAACCAGAACAGGCCGCGGAGCATTTCGGCTGGTTCGCCGCTTTTGCAACGATGGATCTGCGTGCCAGCGGTGCCTGGACGCGCCAGCAGCTTAACTGGCAGCCCAAAGGGCAGGGGCTTATCGCTGATTTGAGCCAAATGAATTTTTAAGCCAGCCTCAGACCCGGCGCCTGTATCGGCTTTTGCCTTAACCGGCTGCGGATCTTGCGGAAGTCTGGATGACACGCAGGCTCGATCGGCGAATCGACGCCAGGCGCAACAAGTTGTTCTTGTAAACAGCACTCTGATGATTGTTACCTTACTGCATGGATATGTAAGAGAATCAATAAGCTGCTCGATAAAACAGACATTTATCCTCAATGCCTGTTATCACGGCGGCGCCGATACCTCTGCTATGACATTAAGCAGACAGGCACGTAGGCTAATGTCCGCTTTGAGCGAAAAGCGGACATGCGCACTTCTTGTCAGTAGACTACATCGTGCTCGTCTGACTTATTTCAACAGCAGTCGTATTCCCAGAAGGGCCATAACGCCTCCGCTGAGTTTATCTAAAAATTTACGGTATCTAATGTAAGCCTGACGTGGCCCGTCAGTTGATAATAAGCATGCAACGACTGCATACCAGAGCACATCAATAACGAATGCCATTGTGGGCAGAATGATGTACATAACAGGCTGAATATTTTTACTAAGCGCTGCGGAAAAAATACTGGCAAAGACCAGTGCAGTATGCGGATTGCTGATTTGCGTAAATACGCCTGTCATAAAAGCTTTTGAGGCGCTGACTTCCTCTGAACCGGCAGAATCGTTGAAACGATTTGAAGGACGGCGGAACATTTTCAACGCCAGCCATAAAAGATAGCAACCGCCTGCAACCTTCAGGCCCGTGTAAAGGGATGGGACCAGAGTCAGCAGGGTATGAAGACCTGCTAAAGCTATGACAGCAAAAATAAACGCACCAAAACCCATACCTGCAGCGACAGATAAAGCCGCCCGTCTGGAACCGGACATGGCCGTTCGTGCCACGAGAAGAAAGCTGACACCCGGGCTCATTGCGCCAAAAAGGATAGCTACGCCAATAGCAGAAAGCGCAATCAAATCACTTGTCATTCATCTTCTCCATCAATAATCAGTGTCAGACAGCTCCCTCGTTGTGCGAACTGCACACCCCATGAACTGCTCCCGGTTAACAACATAACATGATGCCAGTAATGTCCGCTCCTGGCATAGTGCTGCTGTTGCAGCCCTCACAGGCCAGACTTCGATTGACGCCGATACTTCCAGAGCATCATCTGCTTCAGTGCCACGGAAACGTACTCTGCTTTCAAGTTTTTAGTGATCAAAAAGTAAGTGAATTATCCGAAGATTCTTTTTTATAGATCAGATATGGCTTGGTTCTGCGCATTTAATGCGTACTGGAGAGCGTCTTACCGAGGCCCAGCTTCCCGATCCATTCATGAAAAATACGGTTATATTGTCTGGTTGAGATGTGTCGTGAAGAACCAACGCGTGACGGGAAAAGGTAGTCGTTATCCAGAAGCTTAACTGGCTTTAATAGGGCGAATGGATTTTTCAGATCGCGCAAATCCGATGCAACAGGCTGTAGCTTTCCAGGATAGAGCATCAGGTGAAGCAGGCAGAACGTTAACAAACGGGCTCAGGCTGAAAAACGCTAAGTATGAAAATGGCTCTCCCGGCTCGCAGGAGAGCAACAGGCTCAGGCAATCAATATTGCCCGGATATCATTTACGTTGGTTAGCGTCGGGCCGGTGATCAGCAAATCATCTAGCGCGTGAAAATAGCTGTAGCTGTCATGTCCATTAAGAGAATTAACCGCATTAAGGCCGCGTATTTTGCCGCGTGTCAGCGTGTCCGGGAAGACCATCGCGCCCGCTGCATCTTCCGTACCGTCAATACCATCACTGTCGCCGGCGACTGCCCAGATACCCTGTTCACCCTGCAATGCGCAGGCAAGGCTGAGCAAAAACTCGGTGTTGCGCCCCCCTTTTCCTGGCTGACCGTTGCTGACCGTTACGGTGGTTTCACCCCCCGACAACAGCAGAGCAGGGGCGGGAACCGGGTGCCCGTACTGCTTCACTGACCTGGCGATACCGGCCATAACCACGGCTACTTCACGGCTTTCACCTTCTATCGCATCGCCCAGAATAAGCGGCGTGAGTCCGTGATTGCGTGCGGCTACCGCAGCTGCCTGCAAAGCCAGCGCAGGGGTAGCGATTAGCCTGACTTCGCCGTTCGCTACGTTTTTCACCGGGCTGGCCGGCTGGTTTAGCAGGTCGCGAACAGCGTCAGGGATCGCGATGCCGTAGCGCTGCAGTACCTGGAGCGCATCATGCGGCATACTGTGGTCGGCAACGGTGGGGCCAGACGCTACGTCTGCCGGATTATCGCCCGGCACATCACTGATAATCAGTGACACGATACGGGCCGGTTGCGCCAGCATCGCCAGCTTGCCGCCTTTCACCGCGGAGAGGTGACGACGTACCAGATTCATCTCTTTGATGTTGGCGCCACTGTGTAGCAGAGAGCGGGTGATTTTCTGCTTATCGGCCAGCGTCAATCCCGGGGCGGGCAGCGCCATCAGCGCAGACCCCCCACCGGAAATCAGCGCCAGCACCAGATCATCCGGTGTCAACCCGCGCAGGGCCTCCACAATCAGCATGGCGGCCGTTTCACTCATGGCATCTGACACGGGATGCGCCGCCTCGATAATGCGGATGCGACCCGCGGGCACCGCGTGACCATAACGCGTCACTACCACGCCTGACAGATCCACATCCGGCCAGGCCGCATCCACCGCTGCCGCCATCGCTGCCGAAGCTTTTCCGGCACCGATCACCACGCAACGACCGCGTGGCTTTTCCGGCAGATTCGGAGGGATCACCGGCCCGGCGCGGGCGCTGTCGACAGCCTGCTGAAAGATATCCTGCAGGATCGCTGCGGCCTGTTCATTTTTCATGGTTATGCGGTCTCGGCAACGTCAGCTTTGGCTTCGATAAATTGCACCACGGCGCGGGTGACGTCAGCGGTAGTGGCGGTGCCGCCGATATCAGGCGTCAGAATGCCTTTCTTACACACGTATTCGATGCCTTCCATGATCAGCGCAGCAGCGTCGCGTTCGCCCAGATGTTCAAGCATCTGCACGGCGGTCCAGAAGGTCGCAACCGGATTAGCGATGCCTTTGCCGGTGATATCGAACGCTGAACCATGGATCGGTTCAAACATGGATGGGAAGCGGCGTTCCGGATCGATATTGGCGGTAGGCGCCACACCCAGACTGCCTGCCAGCGCACCGGCCAGATCAGACAGAATATCGGCATGCAGGTTGGTGGCAACGATAGTATCCAGCGTCTGCGGATGCAGCGTCATACGGTGCGTCATGGCATCGACCAGCATCTTGTCCCACTGCACATCCGGGAACTCCAGCGCTACCTCAGCGGCAATTTCATCCCACATCACCATACCGTGACGCTGGGCATTGGATTTGGTCACTACGGTCAGCAGCTTGCGCGGACGTGACTGCGCCAGTCTGAAGGCATAGCGCATGATGCGCGTGACTCCAACGCGGGTGAAGATGGCCACTTCGGTACCCACCTCTTCTGGCAAGCCTCGATGCGCACGACCGCCGTTACCGGAGTATTCGCCCTCAGAGTTTTCACGCACGATGACCCAGTCAAGATCGCCCGGACCACGGTTACGCAACGGTGACGTCACGCCCGGCAGGATTTTGGTAGGTCGAACATTGGCGTACTGGTCAAAACCCTGGCAAATCGGCAGACGCAGCCCCCACAGCGTGATGTGGTCAGGCACATCGGGCGCTCCCACCGCGCCGAAGTAAATAGCGTCGAACTTCTTCAGCGTGTTCAGTCCCTCTTCTGGCATCATCACGCCATGTTTTTTGTAGTAATCCGACCCCCAGTCAAAGGTCTCTACATCAAACTTCAGTTGTGGATCGCGACGTGTCAGCGCCTGCAGCACCTCAACACCTGCTGAAATGACTTCCGGACCGATACCGTCGGCAGGTATGGCTGCAATTTTGTAGTTACGCATAGTTACTTCTCCAGTCAATGAGTATGAGGATGAGGGATCTCTGCCGTTTGCGGTTTATTCGCTCTGGCAGAAAGAATCAGGACAATCAGAGCTGAGAGCGCCAGCAGCGCGGCGACAAAGTAGAGCCCCCAGCTGTAGCTACCGGTTTGATGACGGATTACGCCAATCATCATCGGGCCGACAAAACCGCCGAGATTGCCGATGGAGTTGATCGTAGCGATACCCGCTGCGGCTGCCGGCCCGCTGAGAAACAGCGTTGGCATGCTCCACAGTGGAGGTTTGGATGCGCTGATCCCCACGGTGACCAGCGTTAAGGCGATGATCACGGCGAACAGCGTGCTGACGTTACCGGCGTAAATCAGCCCGGCAGCAGCCAGCAGGCAGGCGCCAATCACATGCCAGCTGCGCTCTTTAGTACGGTCGGAATGGCGTGCCCACAGGATCATGGCGATAACGCCGATGACAGCCGGGAAGGCGTTAAGGAAACCAATTTCAAGCGATGTGGCGCCGAAGCTGCGGATGATTTGCGGCGACCATATACCAAGCGTATATAATCCGGCGGACGTACCGAAATAGACCAGTGCCAGTGCCAGTACGCGCTTGTCCGCCAGCCCTCGCCATGCGCTGCTGTGGCTCTGTTTAGCGGTGCGAGCCAGCTCCTCAGCCTGCATCGTGTTTTCCAGCCAGGTGCGCTCTTCGTCAGTCAGCCACTTGGCTTTGGCCGGGCGGTCAGTAAGAAAGAACAACACCACAACGCCAAGCATCAGCGCCGGGACAGCCTCCAGTACAAACATCCACTGCCAACCGGCGTAGCCGAGGAAACCATGCATCTCCAGCAAAGCGGCTGAAATAGGCGATCCCAGTGCAGTGGAGAGCGGAGCTGCGGCCATAAAGATGGCAGTGACCTGCGCGCGTTTTGCGGCCGGGAACCAGTAGCTGAGATAGAGGATGATGCCCGGGAAAAAGCCTGCCTCAGCCACGCCGAGCAGAAAGCGCAGAATATAGAAGCTGGTCGTACCCTGCACAAAAGCCATGCAGCCAGAGACCAGGCCCCAGGTGATCATCACGCGAGCGATCCAGATGCGGGCGCCCACTTTATGCAGGATTAAGTTGGACGGGACTTCAAAAAGAAAATAGCCGAGAAAGAAAATGCCGGCACCCAGCCCAAATACGGTGGGGGAAAAACCCAGATCCTGATTCATGGTCAGGGCAGCGAAACCTATGTTCACCCGGTCCAGGAACGCAATGAAATACAGCAGCATAATAAAAGGAATGATGCGCAGGGTAACCTTTCGCATAACCTTTTTTTCGAGGTCGTTATTCATTTCAGGATGCTCCACAGTCATGTAGGGTTGTTATCGTTTTGTAATAATCCCAGTATGAAGTTTTGCGCGGCTTTATCATCGGCACTGCTTTATACAAATAATTTGCATAATCAGTTTTGGGTGGAAAAATGGATATAAATCAGTTGCGTTGCTTTGTGGTGCTGGGTGATGAACTTCACTTTGGCCGGGCAGCCCGAAAACTTGAAATGATGCCTGCATCACTCAGCCGCTTCATAAAATTGCTGGAAGAGGACCTGGGGATAAGGCTACTGAACCGATCGACCAGAAATGTGTCGCTGACGCCTGAAGGGGCAGCATTTTTGAATGAGGCCAAAGCCGTAATTGCTGATTTCGATGCGCTACGGCTGCGGTTCCGCAAAAAAACATTATCGCAAAAAAGAACGCTGCGGATAGGCGCTATTGACAGCGCCGCCAGAGGGTTACTGCCGGAACTGATTAATCTTTTTGTCAGGCAATTTCCTGATGCGGATATCCATATTACTGAAGATAAAACGCACAGCCTTATCCCTCGGCTGCTCTCCGGATGGCTGGATGTAATTTTTGTACGTCCGCCTGAACAGGTTGACGTAACGCTGACCACGCGATTTATCACTAATGAAACCTGCGTGCTCGCCGTTCCTGCCCATCACCGGCTGGTAAGTCATAGTGAAGTCAGTATCGATGATTTTCGTAATGAGCCGGTAATCGTGCCGGAAAGGCGTACCCGGCCTCATAGTCACGATCTGACGATGAACGTTTTCAAAGCGGGCGGCTGCGTACCCGTTATTGCGCAGTATGCAGAAGAGAAACAGACCATCCTGAGTTTTGTGGCCGCCGGTCTGGGTATTGCTCTGGTCCCCTCATCCTATAAGAATATGAACGCTGACGGCGTGAAATACCTTGCTCTCTCGCCGATGAAGAATGTGGAAGGGCTTCCGCTGAGTGTGATGTGGCATCAGGGAAATAATAATATTTATGTTAAGGCTCTGCTGGATATGCTTTCTGACAACATTCAAAAGCTTACTCATAACCTGTAATTGATTGCAGAACGCTGAAGGCTGGTCGTTTATTTACCCTGTGCATGCGTGCTGAAAAAAACGACAGGGTGTGGCGGGATATCATGTTGCTCTTTTATTAACGAGAGAAAGGGAAAACAGTAAAAATTCCGCGCCTTTCTATTTTATGAAAACCGGCCACAGCATACGGCAGGCGAAAAATTTCACCGGCCAAACAATAATAAAAATTTAAGTTAGATGCCCGTGTAGGTCTTTTTTTACCAGCAAACATCGTGCGGAACCAGCCTGTTATCTTTTCTTAGGTTTCGCGCTGGCTGGTTTTTAGTTTCTACGGCAGATTTCAATGGTTGATAATAAAAAATCAGCAACCTGATTTTTTTAGTTAAAATACGTTTTATTTAATTTAAAAATTAAATATTGTCATCTTTTTGAAGCGGTGTTTTATATGGAGTGTTTAAAAATCGATACGAGTAAGTTAAAATATTGCTTCACTCATCTATTTTCGATAGTACTAAATATAATGCTGCAACAAAATAAAATTTTCCCTGCGTTATCTCTCATCGCGATGTTAGTCAGTGCGACAGCCCATGCTGAAGACGCTAACGAAAAAACAGACGTACTTCTGATTGGCGGCGGTATTATGAGTGCCTCAATGGGCACGTTACTGCAAGAGCTCCAGCCTGACTGGAAACAGCTCATGGTTGAAAAGCTGGATGGTGTTGCGCTCGAATCATCCAATGGCTGGAACAATGCCGGTACGGGTCACTCCGCCAATATGGAGCTGAACTATACGCCAGAACGTCCAGACGGTTCGATTGATGTGTCTAAAGCGCTTGAAATCAACGAATCCTTCATGATTTCTCGCCAGTTCTGGTCATCCCAGGTAAAGCGTGGCGTGTTAAACGATCCGCACTCTTTCATCAACTCTACGCCACATATGAGCTTTGTATGGGGTGACAAGAACGTTGATTACCTGACTAAACGTTATGAAGCGCTGCAGCAGACGACGTTGTTTCAGGGGATGAAGTTCTCTACCGATCAGAATCAGATCAAGCAATGGGCTCCTCTGATTATCGCCGGGCGCGATCCACACCAGAAAGTGGCTGCAACCTGGACGCCGGTTGGCACCGACGTCAACTATGGCGAAATTACACGCCAGCTGGTGGGTAGCCTGAAAAAAGACGCTAACTTTAAGCTGGAAACCTCGTCTGAAGTTACGGGCTTTAAACGTAACAGCGATAACTCCTGGCACGTCACTATTACCGACGTGAAAAGCGGCAAAGAGCACGCTGTAGATGCTAAATATGTCTTTATTGGCGCAGGCGGCGGGGCGTTAAAACTGTTGCAGGAAACGGGCATCCCGGAAGCTGAGAATTATGCAGGTTTCCCTGTCGGCGGTTCGTTCCTGGTGACAGAGAATCAGGACATAGCCCGTCAACACGCGCAAAAAGTTTATGGACAGGCTTCTGTGGGCGCACCACCGATGTCGGTACCGCATCTGGATGCGCGTTTCCTGGATGGTAAACGTGTCGTGCTGTTTGGGCCATTTGCGACCTTCTCGACCAAGTTCCTTAAAAACGGCTCTTTCCTCGATCTGTTAAGTACCACTACGACCAAAAACGTGGGTCCTATGACAGACGTAGGGCTTGATAACTTTGACCTGGTGAAATACCTGATTGGCCAGGTGATGTTAAGTGACGAAGATCGATTCGAGGCGCTGAAAGAGTATTATCCGTCAGCGCGTAAAGAGGACTGGAAACTCATTCAGGCAGGCCAGCGCGTTCAGATCATCAAGAAAGATGCTGAAAAAGGCGGCGTACTTAAACTGGGAACTGAAATCGTTACCGATAAACAGAAAACCCTGGCTGCGCTGCTGGGCGCTTCTCCGGGAGCCTCTACTGCTGCGCCTATTTCCATCAACGTGATGAAGGAACTGTTCCCTGAGCAATTCAAGTCGGCGGAGTGGCAGAGCAAGATCCGTAGCATCGTTCCTAGCTATGGGCAGAAACTGAACGGCAACGTTGCGCTGACCCAGCAGGTTTGGGATGAAACGGCGGCAACGCTGCAGCTGGTAAAACCGCCAGTGATCCAGATGAAGGACGCTCAGGACTCTCCTCAGGCTCAACCTCAGAAACCAAAAGCCGCTGCTGAAGCTCAGCATGATATGGCTCTCTAATCCTTACGGATGATTATAAAGCCCCTGAAGTTCTCTTCAGGGGCTTTTATTATCAGGTCGCTGCACGACAAATTTCACCTTTGCGATGTAATTTGCGTTAGAACTAAAAAAGCCACATATGAAGACTCACACTTTTACATTTATGTGAATTGCAGTCGGGCAAGTTATGGTGTTATTCAGCATCGCTACTTTCTATAAAAAGGCTTTTGTAAATGCCAGATAACGGCTGTCTGCTATACCCCGTTTAATACCCTTGTCGCGTAGTATGAGGTATTAACGCAAATTAGCCTTACGCATTGGCATTCTGTCGATGGTAGAGAGTAAATCTTCTGAAGTAAGCGGTGTTTTTTGACGAATTTTCACTCCGCCATCTTTACCGACCAGTATCACTTCGAAACCATCGGGCTTAAATTGCGAACGCAGCTGGCCACTGGCAGCGGGTGAGGTATCACTTAGCACAATGATATCGCGATCCGCTAAATCAGCTTTGCTTTGCTCTAGCATGGCAATTTGCCTGACATAGTCAGCATCTTTTTCAGATGGAGCAAATACAATAACAGGGCGATTATGCCACTGATACTGCTCAAGGCTTGCTGTATCAGGAGGTAAAGAGTCGAACATCGTTGTACCTGCCGTCAGCGCAGAGCTGTAAAACAACAATGACAGCACCAACATGCCTGAAGCCATAACGGCGTTATGAGACAGATATACTTGTGTTGGTAGTAAATATTTCATACGCATCCTTTACTCCTCTTAGTCAGGCTGACGGTATTCAGATAAAAAGAATGATCGGACAGATAAATGCGGGTCATATAACAACAGTAGTGTAGCTGGCCAGGTATGAACGTCTTCTTTTGTATATTTACAACGAGAGGGAACAAGAAACTCTATTCAAGACTGCGCTGGAGATGCACTCTGGCAACGCTTCGCCAGGCGCAGGCCGCCGGACAGGTAAGCGAAATCTTCCCGCCGGCGTTTCTGCTGACTACCATCATGGCCATGTTTGTAGCGTAGTCCGTCGCCAGTCCGTTTAGGCTTCACTCTGACATGGCTCAGCAGTCGCCACGGGCTTCCTGAGCTTCTCGGACAGCTGCAGGCTGACCAACGCCAGTACAATGAAGGCCACCGACATCCCGGCCAGCCCGTAAAATCCCGCCACCGGATAAACCCAGGAGGCCACCGCTGAGCCAAAGCCTATGCCCCCGAACATAAAGGCACTCGTCAACGCCAGCGTAATGCCGCGATGCCGGGCAGACGACAGTTCAACGATCCTGCGCTGCTGGCTGGGCCAGAGCAGGTCAGTAGCAAAGGCCCAGAAAACGAGCGCCGCCAGCAGCACCCCCAGCGCTTTCGGCAGCAGGGCAATCAGCGCCGTATCTACGATGAGCAGTGTCATGCCCGTTAGTAGCAGCTTTTCAGATGTAAAGCGTGTCGCCGCCCGGGTGACCCAGAGGTTTCCCAGCACCCCGGCTACGCCCAGCACTGCCAGCGCCGCAGAGACCGCATGCGTGCCGCCAGCGTAGGTGTCGCGGATGAGTGGGGCGATAAAAGAGTAAAAGCTGTAGACCCCTGAGGTGATGAAAAACACCACCAGAAATGCCGTCAGGTATTTCCCCTCAGACAGGACGTCCGCCATCTCGGCGAGCCGGATACGCGAACCCACACTTTCATCCGGCACCGTCAGCAGGATGTTCAGCCCGCTCAGCAGGCTCACCAGTCCGACCAGCGCAAACAGTGCTTTCGCCCCCCATATGCCGGCAACCCACGCGGCGAGCGGAATACCGGCCAGGCTCGCCATCGATACCCCGAGAAGCACCATGCCGATAGCCCGCCCGCGCTGCTGTTCATGTACCAGCTCAGAACCCAGCGCAACCAGTACCGGGCCGATAAACCCTGCACCCACTCCCATCAGTATGCGGGAGGCAACCAGCGCACCGTAGGCCGGAGACAGCGCAAAAGCGAAGGCGCCCAGGCCAAAAAGCGCGATGCCCGTGAGTACCAGCTGGCGACGGCGCAGATGACCAAACATGACCTGAACCAGCGGGGCGGCGAGTGCAAAGGTCAGGCCGAATATACTCAGTAAGCGCGCGCTCTGCGCATCAGTCAGCTGCCAGGCAGCAGAGATAGCAGGCAGGCTGCCGGCGACAGACAGCGCACCGGTAGCCTGTACAAAGTAAGCGATGCTTAGCGCGCGCAGGGCGCGGCGCTGGGAAGACGTGATAGCAGCGTTCATTATTCATCTCCGGCATAAAAAAACAGGGGCTGGACGCCCCTGTAGCGTTTACTGAACAGGAATTGGGTTATCCGCTACGGACTGGTTGAACTGGTTCACCAGGGTATGCTCGTCTGCGCCCGGGTTATCGCGCACCGGCAGCACGCGATCGACGATGGCTTCGATGGTGTCGGTGCCGAGCTTGTCGAAGGTTTCGCGGATAAAGTCTTCCAGCGGCATGGCACGCGGATCGCCGCTCTTGTAAATCAGGTCGGTATCAACCCATGGCGGAGAAATTTCAATCACCTGCACGCCACTGTCGCGCAGCAGGAAACGCTGAGACAGGGTGTAAGAGTGAATGGCGGCCTTGGTGGCGGAGTAGAGCGCGTTGGTTGCCAGCGGCAGAAACGCCAGCACTGAGCTGTTGTTGATCAGCACCGCGTCAGGCTGCTGCTTCAGGTGTTCGATAAAGGCGGCACTGACGCGCACCGGCCCAAGAATATTGGTGTCCAGCAGGGTGACCGCCTGCGCATCGTCCAGCTCGCCGGCCGCGTTGTCGAAAGGCATGATGCCGGCGTTGTTGATCACCACGTTCAGCGCCGGATAGCGGGCCAGCACGCTCTGCGCGGCGGCTCTGATGCTGTCGGCGCTAGTCACATCCAGCACCACATAATCCATGCCCGGGCTGGCAGCGGTCACCTCCTTCAGCAGCGCCTCACGGCGCCCGGAGATAATCACCTGGTTACCCAGCCGGTGAAATTTTTCTGCCATTGCGCGGCCGATGCCAGAGGTGCCGCCGGTGATAAAAACAGTGTTATTCGTCAGTTTCATGGTCATATTCCTTCAGATGATAAGTTTTAAGGTAATTAAGGTGTCAGGGTGGATCAGTGCATGGAAACAGGCTGATAGCGTGGAGCTGGCGCATCACTGCCAAGGTGCGGGATCATCGCCTGGCGTGCCTGCTCGTAATTTGTCCACAGGGTTTCGTCCTGCAGGGGCGGAATGGTGATCAGCTCGCCGCGGGCAAAGCCGGTCAGGGCGGCATCCACCATCTCCTGTGCGCTCATGACGATTTTTGGGTCGAGCCGATCGACAGGCAGACCGCCGTTATCCCAGAAAGGCGTCGCGGTGGCGCCAGGCAGTACGGCCTGCACCTGAACGCCTTTGCTGGCCAGTTCGTGATGCAGCGACTGCGTAAATGCCAGAACAAAGGCCTTACTGCCGCCGTAGACGCCGTTCAGCAATTCGGGCGCGACGCTGACGATTGAGGCAATATTGATGACGGCGCCGCGTCCGCGGTCAACAAACCCGGGTACCACGGCGTAGGTCAGGCGGGTCAGGGCGGTGACGTTCAGGCTGATCATGGCGGTCATCTGCTCCGCGCTGCTCTGCAGCAGCGGGGTGTGGGTGCCAATGCCGGCATTGTTAACCAGAAGCGTGATGCTGGCATCCTGACGCAGCTTCTCTTCCAGGCTGGCAAGCTGGGCGGCATCGGCCAGGTCAGCTGCGACAACCTCGACGCTGCGACCGCTGTCGGTGGTGATATGCTCAGCCAGCTGGTTCAGGCGATTGTGGTTACGCGCCACGATAATCAGGTCATAGCCCATACGTGCCAGGCGGCCGGCGTAGAGTGCGCCCATGCCGGTGGAAGCGCCGGTGACAACGGCGGTGCCGCGGTCGGTGTGTGTCTGCTGCGTCATGATGTTCACCTTGTCAGTTATCGGGTTGGTGAATTCATAGTACGCAGTCGCGCACCGGCGCGGCTGACAAGAAAGGGCGTATTTCAGGACATCATGATGGCCGGATTAACGGACATCATGATGGAGGAGGGATAAAGAGAGGCGAGGCTATCAGGCTTTTCCGGTGCGTATAGACTGTGGCGGAATGCCATAGCCGCGCATAAAGACCTCGCGCATGTGGCGCCGGTCGCGGAACCCGGACTCACGCGCAATCACCTCCATCGACAGCCTGCTCTGCTCAATCAGCAACCTGGCATTTTCCAGCCGCAGCGCCTCCACCGCTTTTGCCGGCGACTTGCCGGTTTCAGAACGGAACAGCCGGCTGAGCTGGCGCGCGCTGACGTGCACCGCATCCGCCATCTCTTCAATGGTGAGCGGCTTGCTGAGATTCTTGCGCGCATACTCCAGCGCGGACTGCAGGCGATCGCTGCGCGGCGCGAGCATCAGCATCTCCGAATGCTGGGTCTGCCCACCCGAGCGGCGATGGTGCATTACCAGCAGATGCGCCACGCTGCGCGCGACGTCCGCGCCCAGATCCTTTTCCACCATGCCCAGCGCCATATCAAGACCGGCGGTTAAGCCGGCGGACGTCCAGACGTGATCGTCGATGATAAAGATGCGGTCTTCCTCCACTCGAGTGGTGGGGTGCATCGTTTTCAGGGTCTGCGCGTGGATCCAGTGAGTGGTGGCGCGGCGCTGCGCAAGCAGTCCCGCCTGGCCCAGCACAAAGGCGCCGGTACAGATACCGGCCACGCGGCGCGCTTTCAGCGCATGAGTCTGCAAAAAGGTCACCACGCCGGGCGTTGCCGGCAGCTCAACCGGCGTCAGCACCCCGGCGATGAGCCAGGTGTCAACGGGCGCGTCCGCATCAAGCGGTTTGCTGTCAACGCTGAAGCCGTACGAAGATAAAACGGATCCACCCCTTTCAGAGTAAACCGCGCAATCATAGAAAGGTTCACCCTTAACCTGATTAGCGAACTCAAAGATACTCAGCGTGGACAACCCTAAAACCTGAAAGTAATCAGAAATCAGTAAGCCTACCCGATGCATCATATTCTCCTGTTACAGCCTGGCGCCGGAACCGTCTGGGTTGCCGGTATCGCTGAAAACGTTGAACATTAACAATACCCTGAATAAGACGCTTCACGTACTGACTTTTTAAGTGTGCGTCAATCCTCCTGCAGAACCAGACTTTCTATCTTCACTTTTCACGTGAAAGTGTTTGCTGTTATTGCACCTGTTTTACAGCAGATGTCCGCACTACTATTCATTTCACACAAGGCAGCGGAAATAACAGGCCGCCCTGATAAATAACCCTGAAAATCTCAATCACTGATTAAGGAAATGAAAATGAAAACTGTAAAATCTGCTCTGATTATTGCCGCCCTGACCGCCATTTCATTTGGCAGCTTTGCTCAGAGTATTACCGCAACGGGTTCGACGCTGGATGAAGCGGAGTCACAAATTGCACAGCAGGCTAAAAAAGCGGGCTCTGATTATAAAATTACCGAAAGCTATGCTGGTAATCAGTTCCATATGACAGCCGAGCTGATCAAGTAAATATGAAAATGATGAAAAAGGGCCATTTATCTGAGTGGCCTTTTCTTTTTTATATTTCCTTGCACTTGTTTTATCAGCAATGTTTCTTTAAGAGCTGAAGCAGGTAAGGCAACTCCGGCTTATCTTCATTCCACTCGTGAAAGTCTTTCCTGAAAAGGCTCTTTTCCGTTACGAGAGCGCTTATTAATATTTAACTCATACAAGGCGACCGAATTGAACGGCCACCTTAAAGTACTAACCTGACATCACAACGACTTTTAAAGGAAATGAAAATGAAAACTGTAAAATCCGCACTGATTGCAATCGCTCTTTCTGCTGTTTCATTCGCTGGTTTTGCGCAAAGCATTACTGCGACAGGTTCGACAATTGATGACGCTGAATCTCATATTGCGCAGCAGGCTCAGAAAGCAGGCGCCACTTATAAAATTACCGAAAGCTATTCAGGTAATCAGGTACACATGACGGCGACGCTGCATAAATAAGTTGAGTCTGGAAGGGCCATTTCAGTGAAATGGCCCTTTTAATTCAGGCGCTCTGGTTTGCGGCTGATACAGCCTGCGCTCCCTGCGCGAAAGCCGGATGTGTACGCATTAACGCCGTAATAGACTTGAGATGTTCGCGCAGCAGGGCGTGCAGCTCCCGGATCGCGGGCGAAAACTGTTTACGATGGGGGCAAATAAGATTCAGCGGCACGGCTTCACCAGGCTGTTCGGGAAGCAGCACTTCCAGCCGACCAGCCAGCACATCGGTGCTGACATCGATCCATGATTTATAGGCAATACCCATTCCCGCTACTGCCCAGCGTCTCACCAAATCGGCATCATCGCACAGCATCCTGCTGCTTACCGTCAGCTGGCGGCGAACGCCATTTTCTGGAAATGACCATTTATCGTAAGCGTGTCCGTTAAGGGTATAGAGCAGACAGTGGTGACTGAGTAAATCATCAAGGTGCTGCAGCCTGCCATGCTTGCTGATATAGGCCGGTGAAGCGGTAAGCACGCGCCGGTTGTCTTCGGCCAGCGGCAACGCCACATAGCTGCTGTTTTCGAGCGTCCCGTAGCGGATAGCCACATCCACCGGATCGCGAAAAACATCGCTGACCTGATCGGACATAAAGAGGCGAAGGGATATTTTGGGATGTTTTTCGCAGAAGGCGGTGATCACCGGCAGGATGATGTTTCGCCCGATATCTGACGGAATGGCAATTTTCAGTTCACCCTGCATCTCATCTTCACTGCCCTGCAGGCGCTCAGTGCCTGCCTGCAGGATGGTCAGCATTTCCTGAGCATAAGGAAGCCAGGTTTCTCCTTCTGCGGTAAGGCGCAGGCTGCGCGTGGATCGCGCAAACAAGCGTTTATTCAGGTCGCGCTCGAGGCGATTGACTGCGGCACTGACCTGCCCGGGAAGAATATCGGCTTCACGGGCTGCACTGGAAAAGCTGCCCAGCGCGGCGGAACGGACGAACAACGTAACATCTTCAAGACGTATCATTCAGACTCCAGAATGCAAAACGTATTCAGATCCGGTCAGGCTGAGACATTACTGGCTATCAGAAGATCTGATAAAGCCAAGCAGGGCGGTGACGCGCGCCTGCCAGCCCTGCGGCTCGAGCCTGTCATTTGCTTCCAGACAGGCCTCAACCAGAAAAGACCAGATAATTTCTGCCATTACGCCGGCATTTTTTTGTAGCGGGATATTCATCCGTATCTGTTCAATGACCGCTCCGCGAAAGTCGCGCACGATCTCCAGCGCAGCTGCGGGCAGAACGGCAACTTCCCGTGTGGAGTTGATAATGAAGCAGCCGTTAAACGCAGGATTATTAAACGGCGCAGCCAGCAGGAACTGTTCAATATTTTGCCAGCCATACGGCTGTTTTTGTAACAGAAACTGAGCGGGCGCGCTACTGACATAGTGTTCAAGCGCGCTGACAAAAAGCTGCTCCTTACTGCAGAAGGTGGCATACAGGCTTGAGCGGTTAATATCCGTCGCTTCTTCAAGCTGGCCCAGGCTGGTGCCAGCCAGCCCGTTCTTCCAGAAGACCGGAATAACGCGGCTCAGAACATCTTCATTGCTTATTTTCCTGGGTCTGGCCATCGGGACCTCCGTTTTAAACCAATCGTTTTAATATGCATCCTGTCGGCAAAAAATACCAGACTGAAAAAAATAAAAAACTGATTGGTTCAAAACTGCTTGCCTTTTTACTGTGCCATTAGCTAGTTTTAAAACGAACAGTTTAAAACAGGATCGCAGCATGAAAACCGAGACTCTTTCAGCCCGATATGCCTTCTGGATTAGTGCCGCCGTAGTGGCCCATACGCTCTGGACCAGCGCAGCACCCGCAATGATCTATCCGCTCTATGCCGCACAGTGGCACCTGTCCTTTACTCTTGTAACGGTGATTTTTGCTGTTTATCCGCTGACAGTTGTGGTGACGATGCTGCTGTTTGCGGGCCTGTCCGACAGAGCAGGCAGAAAATATGTCATGCTCGCTGGCCTGCTCAGCTCTGCTGCGGGCGTGCTGATGTTTGCGGCTGCAGACAGCGTAGCTGTCCTGTTGGCGGGGCGGGTCATGATGGGAATAGGCGTAGGATTATCAGCAGGGCCTTCTGCCGCGGCACTGGTAGATTACGCCGGTCAGGGCGGCTCAGCGCGCGCGGGTGCTGTGACGCTCGGGGCGCAGTCGGTGGGGTTCGCCGCGGCCCTTTTACTGGCCGGGGCGCTGGTCACGTGGGCACCGGCGCCTACGCGCCTGAGTTTTTATGTTCTCTTTGCGCTGCTGATAGTCCTGATCGTTCTTTGTCTGTTCATCCCGGGCGACCGTCCTGTGGGGATGCCTTCCAGACTGCTGGCCCGCCCTGACGTGCCAGTATACCTGCGCCACACTTTCATCTATGCCGCGCTGGCGGTAACGGGCGCCTATACCCACGGGGTGCTCATATCATCTGTAGGCGCTCAGATTGCCCGTTCGCTCATCGGTTCACCCAGCCCGTGGATTAACAGCGTGGCGCTGGCACTTTTTCCCGTGGCGCTGGGGATCGCTGGAAGCCTTGCCAGAAAGATTGAGGCTCGCCGTTCAGTCATAACGGGATCGATTGTCTCCGCGACGGGTATGCTCAGCCTGTGTATATCCGTATCTGAACACAGTCTGGTTTTTTTTATCAGCGCCTCACTTATCTCCGGCGCCGGCTATGCCTTTATGACCTTTGGCGGACTGGGCCTGATTGCGCGCGAGGCACGGCAGTCGGATCGCGGCAGCGCCATGTCTATGCTGTTCGTTTTTGCCTATCTGTTTACCGGCGGGCTCGCCGTTGTCCTCGGCAAAATGGCCACACAGCTGAACCTGGCGGTGGCGGTGTTCACCGGCGCGTTGATCCTTATTTTCATCTGTGCAGTGCTGATTATTCTTGGTTTATTTCAGCTGCGCAGCACTAACCGGCTTTCTGCAGCCGACATCTGAAACGTTTCTTACCACTCACCGGCGCTGAGATGTCATGCAGCGCTACAGGTTTCTTTTACCAAAATTCAGGAGAATACAATGTCCTTAAACATCTATCCGCTCAACCTGGGCAATATTACGCTCGATAAATCAGGTCTGGTGTTATTTCAGGATGCGGGCGTGAAAACCACGATCCCCACGCTGGGTTTCCTGATCACCGGCGGCGAGTATCCGGTGCTGGTTGATACCGGCTCGCGCTCAACGGAATATTACCGTCAGTTCGGATTTGAGGCTGAACAGACGCGCGAGATGACCCTTATATGGCTGCTTGCCCAGCATGGCCTGAAGCCTGCCGATATTCGCTACGTTATACATACGCATGCGCATGTTGATCATGCAGGGGGAGATTATCTTTTTCCCATGACCACAACGGTTTGCCTGTCGAGACGTGAGCTGTCATTCGCCGCCTCCGGCATTATGGGGCCGGCAATGTATGCGCTTGAAGATACCCGCCATCTGCTTGACCGCCTGTATACCAGAGGCGCGCTGCGCCTGTTCGATGTGGACGGTAGCTATGAAGAGGAGGTTATCCCGGGGGTAACGGTGCGCCTGAGCGGCGGTCATACGCCGGGTTCAATTTCTGTGCTGGTGGATACCGCCGAGGGCATTGCCAATATCAGCGGCGATGTGGTGTACAACCTGCAGGGCAGCCTTATCGATCCCTTCCTCGACAGTCTGAATCCTGGTGAACCGACCATTACCGGTAACCGGGCGATGTCGACGCTTGAGGAGAAGACCGCGATCAAAAAAGCCCTGGCCGGCGTCCGCTTTATACTGCCCAGCCATGATGTGCCTGCACTCGTTCAGGGAGGCAGGGTTATAGGTCTCCTGCAAAATGCGATCTCTAATCCCGAAGCCCGCGTCACTGACTCTTCTGCCTACACATTGCTGTAATGTCTCCGCGGAGCCTGCCAGGCTCCGCTTTTCATTTAACCATCGATGAGCCCGCGCGGACCTTACTTTCACTGCAGGAGTGAAAGTGCTGATGGTTTTCCCACGTTTTTCTGCACGCGCTGAGCCCGTAATCTCTCATCAACGAATCGACAGCGATACTGCTCACGCTATAACAAACGGGAACCACACTATGAAAGCCATTGTATACAGCCAGAACGGACTGCCGGTTACCGATCCGCAGTCTCTTTACCAGACCGAATTACCAAAACCTCAGCCGGGCGAACACGACCTACTGGTAAAAATCAGCGCGATTTCGGTGAATCCGGTCGATATCAAAGTGCGCGCGGGCTCGCCTGTGACGCAGCCGCGCATTCCTGGCTGGGACGCCGTGGGCACAGTGGAGGCTATCGGTGAGAGCGTCACCCTGTTCAGGCCTGGCGACAAGGTCTATTACTCTGGCTCCATTGTTCGCCCGGGCTCGTATGCAGAATACAGTCTGGTTGACGAGCGTATTGCCGCTCATAAGCCCGCTTCACTGAGCGATGCCGACGCGGCTGCGCTCCCGCTCACTTCCCTTACCGCCTGGGAGCTGTTGTTCGACCGTCTTGAAGTGAAGGAAGGACACGGCGACGCCATTCTCATCATTGGTGCTGGCGGCGGCGTGGGTTCGGTGCTCACTCAGCTGGCCAGCAAGCTGACCGGTCTTCGCGTTATCGGCACAGCTTCCCGCGCGGAGACGGCGGAATGGGTGCGCGAACTCGGCGCTCATGACGTCATCGATCACTCCCGTCCGCTGCTGGAGGGCCTGCGTGAAATCGGTGTCTCTTCCGTACGTTACGTCGCGAGCCTGACGCACACCGACAAACACTATCAGCAGATTGTCGAAGCGCTGGCGCCTCAGGGCCGGCTGGCTGTTATTGACGATCCGGAAACGCTGGATGCCTTACCGCTCAAGCGTAAGGCAGCCTCCCTGCACTGGGAACTAATGTTCACCCGCTCGCTGTTCCAGACCCCGGATATGATCCGTCAGAACGAGATTCTGGAGAGCGTGCGCCGCCTGGTTGAAGACGGCACCCTGCGTACCACGAAAGGCGAGCATTACGGAAAAATCAGCGCGGAAAACCTTCGCCGGGCGCACGGCTTTATCGAAAGCGGCCGGGCACGCGGAAAAATCGTGCTGGAAGGTTTCTGATTTCCCTGCCGGTCAGGCTACAGGCCGGCTGGCCCATTCTCTGTCTCAGGAAGATGCAATGATGAAAACACATATGATGAAAACGGCGTTGGCACTCTCTGTGGCGCTGGTGGCGGGTGGCAATGCCCTGCATGCGCTGGCGGCGGATGCCCACGCGAACCCAACCCTCAGCGAGCTTGCTCAGGACCGTGCGATCGGCAAACCCGAAGTGGTGGCGACGTTCAGCGGCGCCATGCCGACCGGGGTCACCGTGACCGAAACGGGCCGTATTTTTGTGAATTTCCCGCGCTGGGGTGACGACGTTCCCTTTACCGTGGCCGAGGTAAAAGGGAACCGGCTGGTGCCTTACCCGGACGCCGCGATAAATACCGCAGACACTGCTGCTCCCCGCACACATTTGTTGAGCGTACAGAGCGTAGTGGCTGACGGCCGGGGCCGGGTCTGGATACTCGATACCGCCGCGCCGGGCTTTTCAAAACCGGTTGCAGGCGGCGCAAAGCTTGTCGCGGTTAACCTGAAAACCAATCAGATTGAGAAAACCGTTGTTTTCCCGGCTGACGTGATCAAACCCGCTACCTACGTCAACGATATGCGCTTCGATTTTCGCATCGGTAAAGCCGGCGTAGCGTACGTAACCGACTCTTCACTGTCCGGGACCGGCGCGATTATCGTTATCGATCTGGACACCGGCAAAGCGCTGCGCCGTCTGGAGGGCGATCGCACAACGTCACCTGAGGCAGGCTTTTCGCCTGTCGTAGAGGGCGAAACGCTGCTTCAGCGTCACGCGGACGGAACAACCGCGCCGTTCAGTGTCGCCTCCGACGGCATTGCCATCTCTCCAGACGGTAAAACGCTTTACTACAGTCCGCTCTCGAGTCGTCATCTGTACGCCGTTCCCACCGCGCTGCTTCGCGACCCGGCCGTTACAGAGTCTCAGCTCTCGGCGTCCGTGAAGGACTTGGGTGAAAAAGGGGCGTCAGACGGCCTGGAAAGTGATGCGAAAGGGGCTGTGTATGCCGGTGACTATGAGCGTAATGCTATCCGTAAGCTGCCGGCAGGCGGGGAGTGGACAACCATTGCGCACGGTCCTGAGATTCTGTGGCCGGATACCCTGTCCGTCGGACCGGATGGCTATCTCTACTTCACCACCAACCAGCTGAACCGCCAGCCCGGTTTCCACGGCGGTAAGGATTTGCGTCAGAAGCCTTATGCCCTGTTACGCATCAAAATCAATGCAGCACCCGCACTCACGCACTAAATCATTCTACTTCAGGGGGCCAGAGGCCCCCGCTATCAGGAGCAGGCATGTTCAGTAAAATGTATGACGTTGATGAAGATCACATTGACTTTCAGAAGGTGGTAGACGGGCTTTACTACCCGTTTTATATGGAGTGGGCCCGTCACGCCTTCATGAAAGAGGCGCGGGGGATTGATATTGAAGAGGAGTTCAGACAGGGACGCATTTATATGGTGCTGGAGTACTCCCTGCGTTTCCGTCAAAGCCTGAAAAAGGGAGACAGAATTTTCAATGGTCGGCCGTGTATGCCCGAAGCGGTGACAAACGCGTTAACTTGCTGATTTTTTCCCAAACCCGGCGCGTCCGTGATGAAATTCATATGCGCCGGGTTTTCTGCATCACCTCTGGCTGCCCGAACGTCCTTAATTGCCTGCGATACGTGAGGGGCAGATACGCCATACCCTAACTGCCTTCCAGCCCTGTCGCCATTTCTCCCAGTGTAATGTGAAGCGATAAATCGCAGTATTCAGCACTCACCTCATGAAGGCGGGAAATATGCGCTGTCGACCATATCCCCGACGGCAAACTGATGCTGAGAAGCTGCGACGGCGCAGCGGAGAAAGACAGCTGCTCAAATCAGGCCAGTGCTCCATTAGTATTAACTCGAGGGGCGTTTGTGGCGGCTGACTGTTTTGCTCACTGCAGATGGTTTCAGGCCAGGTTGCTTAGAAGCTGTCGGAACAGGGAGTTTAGACAAGGGCGCCGGGAATGTTAAAAGCCCCGACGCGCTGCGTACGGGGCCTTTTGCCGACAATCTGATACCGCTAAAGGAAGATTCAGCGGTTTCTATCCATAAACGTACCGGCAGAGCCGGCGTCCGGGTCGATAAACACGACGTCACCGGGTGAGCGGCGGGGCGTGTCCAGCGTCAGGAAAATCACGGGTTCTTCCAGCAGAACGGGAAGCGCATGCACAACGTTGCGCTCGAAAAAAAGCATATCGCCGGGTCCGAACTCGGCCTCGGTCGACGCATCTCCCATCCAGAACGTTCCGCGGCCTGAAAGCACATACAAATACTCATCGCATTCGCGATGAAAGTGAGGGGGAACGCCCCGGTAAGCCCGGAACACACGGCTGCTGGCATCCGGGCGGTCGGTTAAATAGATATCGGCCAGCATCGTGGTAGCCGACTCCGGCAGGTTTTTTGCGATTTCGGCCGGTCTGAAGCGCGCTGACTTCTGCGCAGTGATATCCGCCATGTCATTTTCTCCTTAGCGATTGCAGGGATAAGGGCAGAGAGCAGAAGCGGCGAATTCTTTCCCGCCTCTGCGCCACTGAAGTCCTGAGCATCAGCTCACTTTAGGGAAGTCAACGACGGTGTCGTTTACCCTGTTCACCATGTTGGTAAACAGAATGGCGCTGACGGCACTAATGGTTTCCACAACCTGCTGGTCGCTGAATCCGGCCTCGCGGAAAGAGGCAACGCGATCGGCTGATACCGTTCCACGTGTGGAAACGAGATACTGAACGAACTGCACCAGCGCATCGATACGCGCATCGCCGCTGAAGCGGGCTTCACGCAGCTCCAGCGTCTGCTCATCGGTGTAACCCGCTTTTTTAGCCATCAGCGTATGAGCGGCCAGGCAATAGTCGCAGCCCGACTCTTCACTTACCGCCAGATTAATCGCTTCCAGCTCACGGGCGCTCAGGCTGCCTTTGTGCAGGGCCGCATTCAGCTGAAGCATCTGACCCAGAACGTCAGGCGAGTTGCTGCCGATAGTCAGATAGGCATTTGGGACTTTACCCATGCTGCCTTTAATCGCGCTAAACAGCTGGGCGGTTTTGCCAGTGGCATCGCTTTCAGTGATGGTATGTAAACGGCTCATAGTCAACTCCTGGTTTTATCTACGGGTAGGGGTACAGGTGCCAGAGTCGTTTGGCTTATCAGACTCTGTCGCGCTGAAGTCAGGAGTACAGTACTGCGGCTGTAAGATATGAAAAAGCTACTGGCGGAGTCAGGACTTTATCTTGAAAAGGTAAAATGGGGAGTACGTCGCTAAGCTTTTTTAAAACTCAGCATCATACTCTGACGGTCAGAAGTCTGGCTTAGGATAAACAGGAAAAAGAGCGGCTAGCGTTGAGGAAATAGCGTCGCGGCGCGCCTGAAAAAAACCGGTGCGTTCGCACCGGTCACAGTTTTGCTGTTGGCACCCATCTCTTCTTCACGCCTGTTTTACCAACCCGAACAGGTCATTAAGCGATTCGCTCATGGTGGGATGCGTGAAAATTTGATCTCTGAGCACCGTGTACGGCAATCCCGCATCCATGACGGTTTTCACAATATTGATCACCTCGTGAGAGTCCGCTGCCAGCAGCGCCACGCCAAGAATTTTCTTGCTGTCCTTGTCTACCAGCGCTTTCAGGACGCCTCGCGTATCGTTAATAACGCGAGCACGAGGAATGGCCGCTACAGGCAATGTCACCACCTGAAAATTCCTGCCCTGTTCACGCGCCTGCGCTTCTGTGAGGCCGATGCGCGACAGCGTTGGCGTCATAAATACGGAATAGGGGATATTCACGCGATCGTCTGTGGTTCGCTTTCCTTTACCCAGAAGCTGATCGTGCACAATGCGAAAATCATCCAGCGAAATGTAGGTAAACTGCGGGCCACCGGTGACATCACCCAGCGCCCATATGTGGTCCACTGACGTTTTCAGATGCTTATCAACCAGGATTGCACCACGCGTATCCGTGGTTACATCAGCGTTTTCCAGTTTCAATGTCTGCGTTGCCGGACGGCGCCCGGTTGCCACCAGTAATACATCTGCCTGACGATCGCCGTGACCCGTATGGAGCGTAACGCTGTTATCGTCACTGGTAACCGACTGCACCCTGGTGTCCAGCTCAATTTTTACGCCCTGGTCCTGCAGAACGGTTTTTATGGCCGCGCTGATATCAGCATCCTCACGTGACAGAAATTGCGATGAAGTCTCAAATAAGGTGACCTCACTGCCGAAGCTGGCAAACACAGAAGCGAATTCGACGCCAATATAGCCCCCACCCAGAATAGCTAGCCGTTTTGGCAGGCTGGATAAATTCAGGATGCCGGTGCTGTCGACAATGCGTGGCCCAGTGATTAAGCCGTCAATCTGCGGGATAACCGCCTCGGCGCCGGTATTAATGAAAATGCGATCGGCGCTGAGCTGACGGATACCCTGCTCAGTGTTGATTTTCAGCGTGTGAGGGTCGATAAATTCCGCATGACCATCAATCACCTCAACCTGCGCGATATTGGCCAGGTTCATGTAATTTTTTTCACGTAAAAGCTCGACTATAGCGGTTTTGCGCTGCATCGCTTCACTGAAGTCGGCGGTGGTTTGCGCATTGTGCACTAGCGCCTTGGTGGGAATACAGCCGACGTTAATACAGGTGCCGCCATACATCTCTTTTGATTTTTCAATGATCGCCACACGCCAGCCTGCACGCCCAAGAGCGGCGGCCAGCGTTTTGCCTGCTTTACCAAATCCGATAATCGCTGCCTGATAATGGTTCATAATGCTCTCCGGTTTAAAAAGTTGTAAAAATAGTCAACACCATCAGCTTACGATTGACGGCGACGCGCTTTTACGCCGCAACGCTGGCTTTTTTGTCTTTGCGTCTGAAATATCCGATTTGAGAATGAGAAATGGAAAACAGAGGACAAGCATGGATCCACTGAGTCACCTGCTGTTACTGCATAACCCACAGGGCCGCATCGACAAAAACTGTGTACTGAGTGGCGAATGGCAGCTGCCGCATCGGGCAGGGCAGCTGCGTTCGGTGCGCTGGCACACCGTAGTCGGTGGTTCAGTCATGCTGGATATGCCAGGCTCAACGAAAATAGAGCTCACTTCCGGCAGCGTGGTATTCCTGCCGCAAAATACCGCGCACCGCCTTTATCAACAGAGTACGTTGCCAACGCAACTGGTATGCGGAGTGCTGGAATTACCCGCGTCAGCCCAGGCTTTTCTTACGGCGCTGCCGGAAGTGCTGATGCTGGCGCCAGCGGTGGAGAGTCATGAAGCGCGCTGGCTGGCCGCCGCTCTGCCTTTACTTACCCAAAGTGATACCGCCGATGCACCGGGCGACGAGGCGCTGCGCAGTCATCAAATCAGCGCGATGTTTACCCTTGCTGTTCGCAACGGCCTTTCTGAGACGCTGCAGAATAAAAGTCTGCTGGCCCTGGCACTCCATCCTCGGGTCGGTACGCTGATCGCCCAACTTTGCGAGGCGCCGGAACGGCCGTGGACCGTGGAGGAAATGGCACAGCGCGTTTTTATGTCGCGCGCCTCTTTTGCGCTGCTGTTCCGCCAGCTGAGCGCAACCACGCCGCTTGCCGTGCTGACCTCTATTCGCCTGCAGCTGGCCGCTCAGCAACTGGCGCGCGATTCCGCACCGGTAATCAATATTGCCCTGGCTGTGGGCTATGCCAGTGAGTCCTCATTTCATAAAGCTTTTCTGCGGGAGTTTGACTGCACACCGGGCGAGTACCGCCGACGAACAGAAATGCTGGCGAAAGAAGATGTGATGCTTTTTCGGGTATAATGCTTTAAAGCTTTTCAGACGCGGTTAACCGCTGGCGCTGAGTTTCATGCTGTTGTACTGAGATTAATTCGCGGTGTTACATCAATACATCTTCGTGTATGCCGAAGACAATTTGTTCGGCATCACGGTAAGCAATAACTTCATTTTGATGAATCAGTTAATGAGCGCACCGCCTTCAATATCAATAACCGTACCGGTGACAAACGGATTATCCAGCAAAAACAGATAGCCTTTAGCGATGTCCTGCGCGCGGCCGTATGCTTTCACCGGCAGATTTGCAGCAGCCATCTGGAGCATGTTTTCACGCGCAACGGGCTCCATACTGGCGTACGCCTCCGTATCGGTCAGTCCCGGACTCACCACGTTCACGCGCAACGGGGAGAGTTCTTTTGCCAGTACCTTTGCGGCTGATTCAATGGCAGCATTCATCGTTGATTTAACAATGGTTCCGCTCAGCGTACGTCTTGCCACAAAACCGCTGGTCAGCGTAAGCGTTCCACGGGGTCGGATATTTCTGCTGAGATGCCTGGCGGTATAGATGCTGCCCCAGAATTTGGTATCAAAAGCCAGCCGCGCCGCGCTGAGATCCATTTCAGAGAGAAATCCACCGGGTGCCTGTGAGCCTGCCGTAAACACAATATTATCTACATCACCCAGCGAACTACTCAGCGCAACGACTTCTGCTTCGTTACTGACATCCAGTTTTAATGTTCTGATATCTGCTGGCTTCAGATTAAGCGATCGACGCGCAGCTTCCAGCTTCTCATTATTTCGTCCTGCAAGAATAAGCTCGTTTTCCTGCTCCGCCAGTGCACTGGCCACAGCAAAACCAATGCCTGAAGCGCCGCCAATAATTAATGTTTTACTCATCAGATTTATTCCTCATATTTATCAAAAGATGGAGCTCTGTATGTCGCTTTGAAAAGTGGTGTTAAAAGCACTTTACTTACCAACCCCTTTTTTGATAATGACAGTGAAAGTGGAATTACTTTTCGGAATAAATGAAAGATGGGAAAGCTTGAGGACATGGCGCTTATTGTCGAAGTGGCCGAGACCGGCGGACTGTCGGCCGCCGGGCGACGTCTCTCGCTGTCACCGGCGTCAATGACAGCAAGACTGAAAACGATAGAAGAGCGCTACCAGACCCGGCTCTTTCATCGTTCCACACGCGCTATCACGCTGACAAAGGTCGGAGAGGATTTTTACCATGCCGCGCTTCGGGTACTGGACGAGGCACGACACGCAGAATCGCTTTTGATGCAGAAAGAGGGAGTACTCAGCGGAAACATTCGCATTTCTGCCCCATCTGATTTCGGTAGACAATATCTCAGCCCTGCGATACTGGATTTTTCCCGCCTTCATCCTGACGTGAATCCGTCGGTTTACCTGGGAGAGCGCGTTGAGGACCTGATCGCTAACCGGCTGGACATGAGTATCCGTTTCGGTAATTTGCCGGACAGCAGCTTGATCGTCAGGAATATCGCACCTAACCACAGGGTGCTGGTTGCATCAGATACATATCTTCAAACCTATGGAATGCCCTCTACGCCTGATACTCTTCACGATCACAGGTGCCTGGCTCTGGAGCTTCACGGTGTTGTCATAAATGAATGGCGATTTGAAGAAGAAGGCGTTAGCAGAACTATTCGCGTGAATCCTGCCATGGTGTGTGACGATGGCGCACTGCTCCGTCAGTGGGTGCTTATGGGCGCGGGTATTGCCTGCAAATCCTGGTGGGATGTAAAAAGAGACGTTGAACAGGGAAGGCTTCATGTTCTGTTTGCAGAGAGTTTTATAGGATTCAGCTGCTTCGATCGCAAAAATGTCGGGCTGCAGTTTGTCTATCCACAGCGTAAGCTTCAGCCTTTACAAGTGTCTGCATTTAGTGAATTTTTCATCGACTGGCTGAAAAAAGCATAATGTGGTTTGGCTATATCCATGTCTGACACATAACGGTAAAACCGGGCAGGGTAAGCCGTCTGCTCAGGCGACAAACGGCCCTTTGCCGCTCAGAAGTGCAAGGTCCCCTGCGAGGGAGTGAGATCTGGCTAATCAATGCGAACAGGTGTTTTCCCGGTTACCATGCCAATAGCGCCCGCATAAATTTCTTTCATACCATCAACTGCCTCTTTTTCAGACTTCCTCAGCTGCTCAAGGATGTTGTGTTTTTCAACGTGTTTACCTGATGAAATCAAAGAAGATACTGCACGCCCGATCGCTAAATTGATTTCATCCATAGCCTGTGAAGTAATGATATCCATTTTGGCTCCTCAATGTTCAAATCATATCAGTGCGGGAAGATCGACATTTGTTAAACGCTCAATACCCATCTATGCCGGTAGAATCTCGAATAATACCAGGAAAAGTGCAAGGCGATAATCAGTCATGTCTGAAGGCGCGCAGACATTCAATCTTGCCAAAATGGTCTCTTTCGCGCTTGCGGCCCATTAGTACGAACGCGCGTTCAGAAAAGCGCCCAGCCCTGTTAATGACACTATTTTGGAATGCGGGGCGATAAGCAACACCATCAACATAATCATCCAAATGCAGGTCGAGCTTCTGCTTCTGGCATGAAGCGGAGTGCCGCAGCGTCTTTGAGCGAGCAGACTCAGTAAGCTTTGAGGCTGGCATAAGTAATAGAGAGAGACGTAGGCAGCCTGTGAAACGCCTTACTCCCCGGCAGGCCGACATGCGGAAAGGGTGTTTTCGCTGCTGCCGGAAAGCGCGTTAAACGCCAGAAGCAAAGATTTGTTTTCCGGTATGGCGGCTGAATCCGGTGAGTCGCTAATTTCCTGCATGTTAATCTTCTGTATTGTGAACCTGATCACCTCCTCGCCGGACGCTATTCAAACCAATCCCACTATAGTCGTTAAACATTCCGATTACGGTGGGTTACTAAAATGAAAAGAAATAAAAAAGCGGTGCACAACCGTTTAGCCACAAACATAACCATGGCATTATCTCTGGCTGTTTTTTCACTGGCGGGAAGCACAATGGCAAATGCCGCAGTAGATCATCAAACAGCATTAGTAGGAACATGGACATCGATTCCAGATGCGCCGTCAGCGCAAAAACCCGACCATCCCAGTGAAGGGTTATATCGCCTGAAGGTAAACAGCGACGGTACGCTGACGCCACTCGATGTGATCAAGATGAAAAGTCCGTCGTGGATTGTGAAATCCCGCGATGGGCGTTTTGCCTACACTACCAATGAAGAGAATGACGGCGCGGTTACCGCGCTGAGCGTGGATAAAAGCGGACAGGTGCAGGTGCTTAATAGCGTGGAGAGTCACGGCCAGCAGCCTACTCATGCGACTATCAGCCCGGACGGTAAGTTCCTGTTTGTCTCCAACTACTCCGTGGCGAAGGGGGGAGCGGGCGTATCGGTCTTCCCGATCCATCAGGATGGCAAACTGGGCGAGCAGGTACAACATTTCCCGTTCGAGCACGGTACCGGTGCCGTTAAAGGGCGTCAGGACGGCGGCCATGCGCACGCCACCACTTTTACGCATGATGGCAACTATCTCTACGCAGCCGACCTCGGCGGTGACAAGCTGCACGCCTACCGCTATCACGCTGATAAAGCACAGCCGCTGGAGGCAGATAGCGCGCGCGACGTGAATTTTACGGCCGGTTCGGGGCCTCGCCATATGGTGTTTGCGCCAGATGGCAAGCATGCCTATGTCATCACTGAAATGGCCGGCGAAATTGTCGTATTCAGCGTGAGTCAGGATCGTCTGGAGCCGGTTGGCCATATCAGGTTGAATAGCGAAAACAGCAGCGCAGACTATCGCAGCGGTGGAGGCATTATTTTAAGTCCGAACGGCAAATATCTGATTGCGTCGAATCGCGGCTCAGATAATAAATTGCTGGTGTTCAAAATTGAAGCGGATGGCATGTTGGGTAAACCCGCAAGCTATAACGCTAACGGTATTGAACCGCGTGCCTTTGCCTTCGACGGTAGCGGTAAATATCTTTACGTGGCTAACGTCTTCACTAACACTATTTCTCTGTTCCATTTCGATGAGCATACCGGCGAGATGAAAGCGGCGGGTGACGCGGCGAAAATATCTACGCCAACGGATATTAAATTCTTTAATTAAGCCAAAATGCTCACTCGCCTGGGGCGGCCTTACTGGACGCCCCAGGCATCAGTCAGCTGTCGCGTAGCTGCTTAGTTTCAGACGCGCGTGGTGGCTTTGACCGCGTCGACAAACAACCGTAACGCGAGAGGCATATGACGATGCTGCGAAAAGTAGAGCGCGATACCTTGTGAAGCGATGGTCCAGTCATCCAGCGAGGTAACCAGGCGCTCTCTATCCAGCCCGTGCCGAGCATAGCGCTCCGGCACATAAGCCACGCCTAATCCGGCGATGGCTGCCTCTGTCATTAACGCACCGCTGTTGAGCGTCAAACTGCCAGGTACATCCAGCGCAAACCGCTCCTGGTTTTGCTCATATTCCCAATGGTACCGTTTTCCGCCGGGTAAACGATGCCGTAAGCAGGTGTGCTGCATCAGATCCTGTGGGTGCTTAATGGGTGGACGTGCTGCTAAATAATCAGGCGATGCCACCGTAACAAAGCGTAACGGCCCGCTCAGTGCAATGGCCACCATATCCTTAGGCACATCTTCAAACAGCCGTATACCGGCATCAAAACCCTGCTCGACAATATCAACCAGCTCACCTTGCGCAACTAAATCAATTTCAATCCCTGAATATTTTTGCATGAATGTCGGCAATATCGTTTCCAGCAGAAGGCCGATCGCTGCATCGCTGGCGCTGATGCGCAGTGTTCCGTAGGGTTGGCGATCGCTGGCGGTGACCTCATTCAGCAACTCGTCCATTTGAGCGAGCAATGGCGTCATGCGCGCAATCAACATTTCACCGGTTTCGGTCAGCGCCACGCTTCGCGTTGTTCGATGGAAAAGCCGCACGCCAAGCGCCGTCTCCAGCCCTTTTATAGTGTGGCTGAGCGTTGAACGCTTAAGGCCGAGCACATCCGCCGCGCGGCGGAAACTGCGCTGATCGGCAACCGTTTTCACCGCCAGCAGTTCATTCCAGGACGGACGCTTCATTGTTTAAAATTTCCCACCATCGCATGCCGGTTTGGGGAGATTATGGCATCAATCATTCGTTTTAAGATGAACGTCGGTTCACTAAACAGGAGAATATTGATGAAAACCTGGCTCATTACCGGCGCATCCAGCGGCCTTGGACGCCTGATGTGTGAAAGTCTGCTGGCCTGTGGCGATCGGGTAGTGGCAAGCGTGCGACGCGAAACTGCATTAGAGGATATGCGTACGCAATACGGCGATAATCTACAGCTCATGGTGCTGGATATCAGCGAGACAGCAACGATTAAACCCGCCATTGAGGCTGCATTCGCTCAGGCGGGCACGATTGATGTGGTGGTAAGCAACGCGGCTTATGGGCTGTTTGGCGCAGCGGAAGAACTGAGCGATACGCAAATTGAGCGCCAGATTGCGACTAATCTCACCGGCTCAATTCAACTGATTCGCGCGGTAATTCCGTTTTTGCGGCAACAGGGCGGCGGTCGTATTGTGCAGGTTTCCTCGGAAGGCGGTCAGATTGCTTATCCTGACTTCAGTTTGTATCACGCCACCAAATGGGGAATAGAAGGTTTTGTCGAAGCCGTTCGACAGGAAGTCGCGGCGTTTGGCATCGACTTTTTATTAGTGGAGCCAGGGCCAACGGCAACGCGATTTGGTGCGGGGCTAGATATTGCGGATGCCTTACCCGTTTACAACGATACAGCAGCAGGAAAAATGCGGGCGGCGCTAATGAACGGCGAATTTGAGATTAAAGGCAATGCTCAAAAATGCGTGACGGCGATGATCGCAGCCGCAGATGCTGACAATCCGCCACTGCGCTTACCGCTTGGCAGCACGGCCTATAACAATATTGAAACGGCGCTAAACATGCGGCTGGAGGCACTGCGGGCAATGAAAACCGTGGCGTACAGTGCTGACAATCTGGAGAAGTAGCCGGAGTGCCTGTGTTTAACATCCTTAACGCGCCCGATATTTTAAATCTATCGGTGTGATAGTTATCATGGTAACAATGTCAGCACTTATTGATAACATTCTAATAGTAACCTTGGGTATCATTATCTCATCGAAAGCAAACGTGCTTTCAACCATACAAACCAAGGATTAAGACCATGAAAACCATCAAAGCAATCTCTATCGCAGCCGTTGCCGCCCTTTCACTGATGTCAGCAACCAGCTTCGCGCAGAGCATTTCTGTTACTTCCGGCACGCTTGACGGTGCAGAAGCCAAAATCGCCGCAGAGGCTCAGCAGCAGGGCGCTCAGTATAAAATTACTGAGGCTAACACCAATAACCGCGTCCATATGACCGCTGAGCTCTACAAATAAGGAATGGTCGCAAAAGGAAGTGCCGAAGAAGGCCGCCCAGAGGGCGGCCTTCTTCGCATTTTCGATGCTAATTTTCATTCGCCAGAGATCATGCTTCTGGCAGGCGCTTCAGCCACGCCGCACCGAGCCGCGCCATACCACGCTGGCCTCATAGATTAAACGGTCGTTTTGCTGTTCCGCTCGTGGACGCAGCTCTTCCTGACGTTCCTCCTGAGCGATTAGCCACTGCACCGCGTCATGTGCAAACTGCTCGACCGGCTGAGCGAAGGTGGTGAGGTTATAGGATGACCAGCCGCTTTGCGGGATATTGTCATAGCCCACCACGCAGAGATCTTCAGGGATACGCAACGCGAAGCTATGACGCGCTTCGTCCATAAATCCGCACGCCACCAAATCGGTTACGCAGAATACGGCGTCAGGCCGCTGCGGACGGGTGAGGAGGCGATGCGCCAGAATCCGTCCGCTTTCATAAGAGGTGCTTCCGTAACGCTCTACTGTGACCGCCACACCTGCGCGCGACGCTGCTGCAAGAAAATCGCCTTCCCGTTTCATCAGGCTGGGCGTGCCGGCCAGCGAGTTAGCAAAGGCGAGGCGGCGACAGCCGGCGCGCAAAAACGCCATCAATGCAGTTTCCGCCGCTTGCGTGGAGTCAAGATTAATACTGAGCGAGCCGGGCAGGGTTTCATCACGGTTGATTAGCATCAGGTGCTGACCATGCTGGTAGCACAGGTGAGTAATCCCGCTGTCAGGCATGCCGGAAAGGATGATAGAGGCGTCGGCGCGGAAGTTAATGGCCTGCTGTAGCGCGGCTGAGACGCTGCTGTCCGAGCGGTCGGTGTTAATTATCATCGCTACTTTGCCTGCCGCCTGCAGACATTGCGTCATCCAGCTTACCAGGCTGGCACGGTAAGGCGTGGCGACTTCAGAGACGATCAAACAAACAATACCGCTGCGGTTACGCACCAGGCTGCGCGCCAGATGATTAACGTGGTAACCCAGCTCTTCTGCCGCCTTCATTACGCGAGCGCGCATCGCTTCCGATACGCTGGCGCCGGGCGTGAAGGTGCGGGACACCGCGGAACGTGAGACCCCGGCGCGGCGGGCCACATCCTCAGCGCTGACAACCGTTTTCCCCTGATTCATGTTTCTCCTCGTCATGGCCACAGGCCCAGAAAGAGTCTGTATCAGATTGCACATATGTGCAAAAGAAAAGTCTGGCGTAATGTTGCAATTTTGTGACATGACTAATCAATTGCATCGTAAGCTGATTGACAGGCTATTTTTTGTTCTCTACTAATTTGCACACATGTGCAAGAAACAGATGCCAGTGCAGCATCACCTCTGACCCCAGGAGAACACCATGCGTTATACCTTGTTGATCCCAGCCATCACCCTGTGTTGCTCGACCCTGCCGTTAACCGCCCATGCCGCCGGTAATCTTAATATGATCTGCTCCGCTGATGTGGTGGTATGCGAACAGATGACGCGCTTGTTTAGCCAGTCGCATGCGGACATCAAGGTCAGCATGGTGCGGCTCTCTGCCGGTGAAGCCTATGCGCGCATTCGCAGCGAAGCGCGTAATCCGCGCACCGACATCTGGTGGGCAGGGACGGGCGATCCGCATATGCAGGCGGCGGAAGAAAAGCTGACTCAGTCTTATAAGTCTCCCTTGCTGAGCCAGCAGCATGACTGGGCGCAAAAACAGGCTGAAATCTCAGATTTTCGCACGGTGGGTATTTATGCGGGCGCGCTGGGCTGGGGCTACAACACGAAACTTCTTGCCGCAAAAAAACTGAAGGCGCCAGCCTGCTGGTCAGATTTGCTTGATCCGGGTTTCAAGGGCGAAATACAGATCGCTAATCCTAACTCTTCCGGCACCGCCTATAACACGCTGGCTACGCTGGTGCAGATCATGGGTGAAGACAAAGCGTTTGAATATCTGAAAAAACTCAATGCGAATATCTCGCAATATACCAAATCGGGTTCTGCGCCGGTAAAAGCCGCGGCGCGTGGAGAAACAACTGTCGGCATCGTTTTTATGCACGATGCGGTGGCGATGGAGGTCGACGGTTTTCCTATTAAAACCGTTGCGCCTTGCGAAGGCACCGGCTACGAGATTGGATCGATGTCCATCGTAAAGGGCGCGCGCAACCTGGCCGACGCCAAAATCTGGTATGACTGGGCGCTCAGCGCCGAAGCGCAGTCGCACATGAAAGAGGCGAAATCCTTCCAGCTTCCTTCCAATACTCAGGCGGAAATCTCTCAGTACGCGCCGCGATTCGAAAACATCAAGCTGATCGACTACGACTTCAAAACCTACGGGGATTCCGCGAAGCGCAAAGCGCTGCTCAGTCGTTGGGATAAAGAAATCGGCGCCAGCGCTCAATAACCCTGCTATGTCGGCGTAATGCCCGGCTAACCAATTCAACGGCGGTGGCGTAAGCCTGATGTCCGCTTCAGCCTGAAAACTCAGGTCGAGGTGATTCATGAATGCAAATAACCGGCGCTTAACCGGCGCGCTGGCTCTGGGGGCCGTGTCGTTGACGCTGCTTCCGTGGTACAGCCTTGAGGCGGGCTTTTTTGATTTCTCATGGCTCGGCGGGCTCTGGCGCGACGAAGCCGCCGCCCCGGCGTTGTGGCAAACCATCGTCTGGCACCGTCCATGGCTCGCCGTTATCACGGGGCTGTTTGCCCTTGCTGCTCTGTGCGGATTAATTAAAAATCGTGCATGGCGAAGCGCTTTGCTATCAGGCGTTAGCGCCCTCGGCGTGTTCTTTATGATCGCAGAGGGCCATGCCATTGGCTACAGCGGCTGGAGCTGGGCATGGCTGGAAAACGTGATGGGAACGCTGGAGCAAGGCCAGCCCGCTTTTGGCGCAGGCGCGCTGTTGATGCTGACCACCTTTCTGCTGCTGTTCGCGTTTGCCCTGGCAGAGCGCGGCGTGCTGAGAGGTGATGCCTTTGTGGTCGCCGCTATCGTGCTGTTGGTAGCGCTGGTCAGCGCCTTCGTGCTCTATCCGGTGCTGAGCCTGTTTGTGGTGTCGGTGCAGGATGTGGACGGTAGCTTCAAGCCAGATGGCCTGCTGGCGAATATGGGCGACCCGTCGATATGGAGCCTGTCTTGTCTTGCAGGCGGCACCTGCGGAACCGCCTGGCGCACGCTGACGCTGGCGCTGATGACCGCTACCGGTTCCACTTTGCTAGGGCTGGCCTTTGCGCTGGCGGCAACGCGCACCGCGCTGCCATTCAAAAAAGCGCTGCGTCTTCTTACCATTCTCCCCATTATCACGCCGCCATTTGTCATCGGCCTGGCGCTGATCCTGCTGTTTGGCCGCTCCGGCGTGGTGACCAGCTATCTGGCGACGCTGTTCGGCATTGAGCCCGGCCGCTGGCTATATGGCATGACCGGTATCTGGATCGCGCAGGTGCTGTCATTTACGCCCGTGGCGTTTATGGTTTTGATTGGCGTAGTGGAAGGCATCAGCCCGTCGCTGGAGGAGGCCTCGCAAACCCTACGCGCCAATCGCTGGCGCACTTTTACTCGCGTTTCGCTGCCGTTGATGGCGCCGGGGCTGGCAAATGCTTTCCTGATCGGCTTTATCGAAAGTATGGCCGATTTCGGTAATCCGATGGTGCTGGGCGGCAGTCACGGCGTGCTTTCGACGGAAATCTTTTTCTCTGTGGTCGGCGCGCAAAACGATCCCAGCAGGGCCGCGGTGCTGGCGATGATCCTGCTCTGTTTTACCCTGTGCGCCTTTATTATTCAGCGTCTGTGGCTGTCCGGTAAAAATTTCGCCACCGTGACTGGCAAAGGGGATGGCGGCACGCATAGCGCGTTACCCAGGCCGATGCGCGTGGGCATTTACGGGCTGGTGATCCCCTGGGGAGCGTTCACGCTGGTGGTCTACGGCATGATTATGGTTGGCGGGTTTGTACGTTCATGGGGACTGGATAACAGCCTGACGCTGGAGCACTACATTCACGCCTTTCGCGTCACGCTGCAGGAGGGGCATTTGGTCTGGAGCGGCGTCGCGTGGAACTCATTCTGGACCACGATTGAAATTGCGCTGATCGCGGCGCCCCTTACGGCTATCGTCGGGTTACTGACCGCATGGCTTATCGTACGGCAGAAGTTCGCCGGGCGTCAGGCGTTTGAATTTGCCCTGATGTTGAGTTTTGCCATTCCCGGCACGGTTATCGGCGTCAGCTACGTGATGGCCTTCAACCTGCCGCCGCTAGAGATCACCGGCACCGCGTTAATTCTCATCGTCTGTTTCGTTTTCCGCAATATGCCCGTCGGCGTGCGCGGCGGGATAGCGGCCATGAGCCAGCTCGATAAAAGTCTGGATGAAGCCTCTCTGACGCTGGGCGCCACCAGCTTTCGCACGCTGCGTAAAGTCGTGCTGCCGCTGCTGAAACCGGCCATCAGCGCTGCGCTGGTGTACGCCTTTGTCCGCGCCATTACCTCTATCAGCGCCGTGATTTTTCTGGTCAGCGCGCAGTACAACATGGCGACATCCTACATCGTCGGTCTGGTTGAAAATGGTGAGTATGGCGTGGCAATAGCCTATTCCTCTGTGCTGATCGTTGTGATGCTCGCCATCATTGCGCTCTTTCAGCTGCTGGTCGGCGAACGACGCCTGCGTCGGGCAGCCAAAAGCAGCGCAATCGCCGCTGCGTCTGGCGCACCCACGTCATTAACTCAGGAGAATGCCGTATGAGTACAGCAAAAGCAGGAACCGTCGTCTTTGAACATGTCGCTAAACGCTTTGCCGGGTTTACAGCCGTGCCCGACCTCTCGCTAACGGTGGAGGCTGGCACGCTGGTGACGCTGCTGGGCCCGTCCGGCTGCGGCAAAACCACCACGCTGCGTCTGCTGGCAGGTCTGGAGCATCCCACCTCGGGTCGCATTTTGATTGGCGGCAAAGAGGTCACGCATCTGCCTGCTAACGAGCGCGACGTTGCGATGGTGTTCCAGTCCTATGCGCTGTTCCCTCATATGTCGGCGCTTGAAAATGTGATGTACGGCCTGCTTTCCGGCGCCATGAGCCAGCGAGAGGCGCGAGATCGCGCGCGGGAAGGGCTAAAGCTGGTTGGGCTGGAAAATCAGGGGAATCGACTGCCGTCTGAGCTTTCCGGCGGCCAGCAGCAGCGTATTGCGGTGGCGCGCGCGCTGGTGCTGGAGCCGCAGGTGCTGCTGCTGGACGAGCCGCTCTCTAATCTGGATGAACGACTGCGCCGCCGCGTGCGCACAGATATTCGCGATTTGCAGCAGCGTCTGGGCTTTACCGCGGTTTACGTCACGCACGATCAAGAGGAAGCGCTGGCCGTCTCCGACAAAATCATCGTAATGAAAGAGGGAGAAATCGCCCAGCAGGGCGCGCCCGAAACGCTTTATGGTTCGCCCAATTCGATTTTCATCGCCGATTTTATGGGAGAGGCCAACATCCTGGCCTGTGAAGTGGAGTCGCTGGAGGGTGATGAGGCGATGGTTCGCCTTGGCAAGCGGCTTTATCGCGTGCGCGGCAGCGGCGCCACGCCGGGAAAAGCGCAGCTTTCGGTGCGTCCGCAGTTCATTACGCTGTGCCCTTCTGGCGAAGGTGCGCTGCCGGGCGAAATCATTCATGCCACCTGGCTAGGCGATCATATTGAGTATGAAGTGAACACCCCTCTCGGGGCGCTGTTTATCGTGGATAACCAGATGGAGCAGCGACTGCCGCTTGCTGCGAACGTCAACGTAGATTTTAAACCGCAGGGACTGGCGCTGATCGTCCCTTAAACCGGCCATGAAGGAAACATTATGAGTGAGCTTGATAATAAGGCATTGATGACGCGTCTGGCGCTGGCAGAAGAGACGGCGCGCGACGCCGGGGGTCTCGCGCTGAGCTGGTTCCACCAGCGCGACAGTTTAGTGGTTGAAACTAAAAAAGATCTACAGGATGTCGTCTCCAGGGCCGACCGCGATGTGGAAAAGATGATTGATGCCCGTATCCGCGAGAGCTTTGCGGAAGACGGTTTTCTGGGCGAGGAGTTCGGCTTACAACCCGGCACGTCGGGCTTTACGTGGGTGGTCGATCCTATTGACGGTACCAGCCCATTTCTTAACGGAATGCCGAACTGGTGCGTTTCAATCGCGGTGTTGTACCAGGGGGAGCCGGTGGTTGGCGTGATTTTCGCGCCATGCTTTGACGAATGCTATGTTGCCGCGACAGGAAAGGGTGCGACGCTCAATGGTCGCGCCTTGCAGGTTGACCCTGACAGAACGCTGCAAAATCATGTGGTCGGCTTTGGCGCGAACAGTTACGTTACGCCGCAAGCGGTAGGCGAGCTGCTGACCGCGCTGTTAGCGGCAGGCGGAAATTTTATTCGCATCGGGTCGGGCGCGTTAATGCTGGCATGGGTCGCGGCCGGGCGGGTGGTGGGCTATCTGGAGCCTTACATGCATGCCTGGGATTGCATGGCGGGGTATTGCCTGGTGCGCGAAGCCGGCGGCTGGTATTTACCTTTTAACACAGAGGGCGAGCGCTTAACGAAAGGAGCAAAAGTGCTGGCCGTCGCGCCCGGCGCCCGCGATGAGCTGAAGAAAATAGCTGGCGTTTAGCATAAATACGCCTGACGTCAGTCTGGTCAGGCGTGTTGATGATCGGCACGAAAGCCTCTTCGGCTAGCGTGAATTCTCTGGTGCGGGATGGCGAACGGGCGTGATTGCCGATCGTTAACGTTAACCTGCCCGTTCAGCGTTTCAGATGCGAACGCCGAATACGCAGCTCGCCCTGTTTTCAGCTACCACCCGGGTTTTCCTTCCTGATGTTGTCAGCTGCGCCGACAGAAGCCGCCTCATCAATATCGTCAAAGCCTGAAACGGCAAGTAGCGGGTTGCCTGCCGCATCCCGCAGAGATTCCAATGCGACCAGCGTCATATGTCGTTCTCGCAAAAGAGCGCCTCAACGCGCTCAGCGTCGGGCGTGCGCTGCAAATACGCTTTTATGAGGGCGTAACCTGCGCGTTTTAACCCGCAGTATTGCTCAGGTTGTTCTATCTTTAGTGTCGTCAAAATAAAACAACCGCTGGAGTAAGGGTTTATGTCGGAAGAAACAGAAAAGAAAACACTTAGCCACCGCGCGCCCCACACCGGCCCGGAATCCTCAGAAGCCGGGTTGGGTTCGCTGGCACCCAAGGATGGTTCGCATCAGCCGCAACCCGAACCGACGCCGCCTGGCAAACAGCCTACCGCGCCAGGCAGCCTGAAAGCCCCGCAGACGCATAACGCCAAACTTGACCAGCTCGAAGCAAATCGCAAAAACGGCACCGATCGCGCCCTTACGACCAACCAGGGCACGCGCATCGCCAACGATCAAAACTCGCTGCGCGCCGGTTCTCGCGGTCCTACGCTGCTGGAAGATTTCATCATGCGTGAAAAGATCACGCACTTCGATCATGAGCGAATTCCAGAGCGAATCGTGCACGCTCGCGGCTCTGCGGCGCATGGCTATTTTCAGCCTTACCGCTCACTTAAAGATCTTACTAAAGCGCAGTTCCTGAGCGATCCAGACCAGACTACGCCCGTTTTCGTGCGCTTCTCCACGGTGCAGGGCGGTGCCGGTTCCGCCGACACCGTACGCGATATTCGCGGCTTCGCCGCCAAGTTCTATACCGAAGAGGGCGTGTTTGACCTGGTCGGGAACAATACGCCGGTCTTCTTTATTCAGGATGCGCATAAATTCCCCGACTTCGTGCATGCCGTTAAGCCGGAACCGCACAACGAAATTCCGCAGGGCCAGAGCGCCCATGATACCTTTTGGGATTACGTTTCCCTGCAGCCGGAAACCATGCACAACGTCATCTGGGCGATGTCCGATCGCGGCATTCCGCGCAGCTATCGCACTATGGAAGGTTTCGGCATTCACACCTTCCGCCTGATTAACGCCGAAGGCAAAGCGACCTTCGTGCGTTTCCACTGGAAGCCGGTAGCGGGCAAAGCCTCGCTGCTGTGGGATGAGTCGCAGAAGCTGACCGGTCGCGATCCCGACTTCCATCGCCGCGATCTGTGGGAAGCCATTGAAGCGGGCGACTACCCGGAATTTGAGCTGGGACTGCAGCTAATCCCGGAAGAGGATGAGTTTAAATTTGACTTCGATATTCTCGATGCGACCAAGCTGATTCCAGAAGCGCTGGTGCCGGTCGAAATCGTCGGCAAGATGGTGCTTAACCGTAACCCCGATAATTTCTTTGCTGAAACCGAGCAGGTTGCGTTCCATCCTGGCCATATTGTGCCGGGCCTGGATTTTACCAACGATCCGCTGTTGCAGGGCCGCCTGTTCTCCTATACCGATACCCAGATCAGCCGCCTGGGCGGACCGAACTTCCATGAAATTCCGATCAACCGTCCGACCTGTCCTTACCATAACTTCCAGCGCCAGGGCATGCATCGTCAGGATATCGATACCAACCCAGCTAACTACGAGCCGAACTCGATCAACGATAACTGGCCGCGCGAAACGCCGCCGGCGGCTAAAAACGGCGGATTTGAAAGCTATCAGGAGCGGGTTGAGGGCCACAAAGTGCGTGAGCGTAGCCCCTCTTTCGGCGAATACTATGCCCAGCCGCGTCTATTCTGGCTCAGCCAGACCGAGGTCGAGCAGCAGCACATTATCGGCGCCTATTCGTTTGAGCTGAGTAAAGTCGCGCGCGCCTATATTCGCGAACGCGTGGTGGATCATCTGGCGCGCATTGACATCGCCCTGGCGCAGGGCGTCGCCGATAATCTCGGCATCGCCCTGACCGACGAACAGCTGAATATTCAGCCGCCAGCGGCGGTCAACGGCCTCAGCAAAGACGATAGCCTGAGCCTTTATGCAATTCCAGACGGCGAGATCAAAGGACGTCAGGTGGCATTGTTGCTCAGCGACGGCGTGAAAGCGGACGATGTGCTGAACATACTGCAGGCGCTTAAAGCCGCCGGCGTACACGCCAAACTGCTGGCGCCGCATATGGGCCAGGTGCGCGCAGACGACGGTTCTGTGCTGCCGGTAGACGCAACCTTTGCCGGTCTGCCTTCTCTGACCTTTGACGCGGTTATCGTGCCGGATGGCAATATCGATGCCCTGCTGCAGAGCGGCGATGCACGCTACTTCCTGCTGGAAGCCTACAAGCACCTGAAGGTGATCGGTCTGGTGGGCGGGGCGCGCCGTTTTAAAACGCAGTTCGGTCTGGAAGATGCGGATCGTGAAGAAGGCCTTGTGCAGGGCGATAAAGCGGAAAGCGCGCTGATGTCTGAGTTTACACAGGCGATGAAAGCGCACCGCGTCTGGTCGCGCAGCCAGAAGGCGCAAACTATTCCGGCATGACGATAGCGGCCGGCGAACTTTGCGCGGCTGATACTCTCTGTTTCAGGCTGGGTTGACCGCTGACATAGTAGAGGCAAAAAGAGCGCCATGTTTATCATGGCGCTCTTTTTTTAACTGCACGCTTTAGGGGCGCGCGCTATTCTCACGATTATCACACTGCGTTATTTTAATTCAGTCAATTCAACGGCTTGATTTTTCCATCTCAGGCCCGATACCTTCCGCTTGCTCAGGCGGCCGACAAGGCGCGCCGTTAAGATTATCTTGTTACAATTCCTGCTGGAAACGTCTGATTATTCGCTGAATTTCTCTCTCCTCGCGCCGATAAATCATTGCAGGCATATTTTGTGTCGGCGTAGCTTCACCAGGAGAAACCATGTTTCGAAAACTATTAAAAAAAACGCCCGCCACAGAGTGGGCTCAGTCAGCTATGGCTGAAGCGCCGGCCAGTGAAACGATCGTGAGTAATCACAATGACACCACGCTATTGAAATGCGTGATGACGCTCGGTCAGGAGGGCGTCTGGTATATTGAGTCACCCGATTTGCAAAGTGATTCGCCCGCCTTTTTTTCATCCTCGGCGCGTCGTCTTTTAGGCTTACCTGCTCAAAAAGATATTGGGCTGGCTTCGCTGCAGCAGCGTGTGCATCCGGATCACCGGGAAGCATTCAGAGATTTTATTCGATATGTGCTTAGCCACGGCGGTGCAGGGCAACCGCTGCGCTGCCGCATTAAAACCGACGGCGCCGCTTTTCAGTGGGTTCTTCTGCGCGCGCTGTATAGCACCGACTTTACGCCGCCGCGTCTGGTCGCCGTTGTGGAGAATATTGAGGAAGAAACCGCTCAGGCCCGTCTTTTCGATATCGTCTCTACGCGTTTTGACCTGTCGCGGGAAATGCTTAACGATGGACTCTGGGACCTGGATATTATCGGCGGCAATCCTCTTAATCCCGATAACGTATTTTGGTGGTCACCACAATTCAGAAAGCTGCTGGGCTTTGAAACGGTCGAAGAGTTTCCGGACGTGATGGAGAGCTGGGCTTCGCGCCTTCATCCAGAAGATAAGCAGGCTGCCCTTGACGCTTTCGTCAGCCATCTGATGGATTTCAGCGGCAAAACCGGTTTCGATATTGAATATCGACTCAAACTACGCGGCGGCGAATACCGATGGTTTCAGGCGCGTGGTCAGACGAAGCGCGCTACCGATGGTACGCCGCTCCGCGCTGTCGGCGCGCTTATTGATATTCAGGGCCGTCGCGATCGATTGCTTCATGAAGAGAATGAGATCAAACGCAACGTGCAGACAGCCGAAACCGCAAAAGAAATTGCCGAACTGGTCTCTGAGAACGGCAATATCGCCGCCCAGATTAAACTCATTTCGCTCAACGCCAGTATTGAAGCCGCAAGGGCGGGCATGCACGGGCGAGGCTTTTCCGTTATCGCCAGCGCTATCAGGGGACTGGCCGAACGAACCGCGGATATTACTGGGCAAATCTCCCGACTTCAGATGCGTATAAGAAACTCCGCCACGCGCACCGATTCGCCTCACGAGCATTAAGCCTCAGCCTTAATGAGCGTTTGTTCCGGACAGGCCTGTGGGCCTGTTCCGTTCATGCTACTGGCTGAAGGCGTAGAGGATGCGGAAACTGGACGAATACGCACGGAATATGGCAGCGATCAGGCGCGTTGCGCTTGCAGAGTCAGAGAGAGACAGATTCATCGGGCGATAAGCGGCAGTCAGGAGGAAGCTTGCTTCTATGGCGCGCGAAAAAGCATAAATAAGCCTGCCGCCTGAGCGGCAGGTATATTTCAGAACGAGATCATCTTGCCTGGGGCAATCTTTGTCGTAATCCCTAGCAGGGTTTTAGCGAGCGGGATGGCGACCGGCGCCAGCGCGCGACCTATCATCAGCGGCGTATGTTTGATGGTGGTCAGCATGGCGAAATCTTTATTGGCTCTGACGATATCATCTTTAATCGCTTTGCCGATCCTGACCGTTTGCGCGATGCCGTGGCCGCTCCAGCCATGAACCGAATAAATATTGCCGTTTCTTCTGCAGTCCGTGGCGCCATTCAGGGTTAAGTCGGTGGTGCCGCTCCAGGCGAAATCGAGTTCGATGTCGTCCCGTTCGGGAAAAACGGCGCGTATCCGCGAGGTTAAATACTCCACTGTTCTGCTGTCATCCCAGCGCAGACCCGTTCCCTGGCCGCCGAATAAGATCCTTTCATTGCGTACGGGACGATAATAATCGATCTGCAGCTGGGTATCGTAAACGGGCTTGCCCGTGGGAAGCAGCGTTTTAGAACCGCCTGCTACAGGAGACGTGACGCCGACATAGGTATAAAAGGGTATCGTGGTTTCTTTGTTTTCGTCGAGAAGCTTATGGGTGGCATCATGTACGGCAATCACCACGCCTTTTTTGGCGAGAATGACCCCTTCAGGCGTAATCACTCGGGTACCGCTGCTGGTTTTCTCAATTTTAATCACCTCGCTATGTTCATAGACGCTGCCACCATTTTTCAGGAAACCATACACCAGCCCACGATTCAGGGCTAATGAGTGCACCTGGCCGCCCAGGTTATCTAACACGCCGCCATAATATAAGTCAGAGTTGATATGTTCCTGCAGCTCATAGCTGCCGAGCACGTTGACATTATTTTCGCCAAGGAATTTTCTGGCATCAACGCCCTGTACCAGTGCATTCATATGTCCGGGATGAACGGCGGCGGTGATATGGCCATGATGACGATCGAAATTTAAATCGTAGCGCTGTGCGATTTCATCAATCAGCGACATGGCTTCCGTCGACGTAAAATGCCACAGGCGTTTCGCCTCTTCGAAGCTGAGATGCTCAATCATCGACTCGGCTTCCCAGCGCGCCAGGCCTGGCGTAAGCTGTCCGCCATTTCTGCCAGAGGCGCCAGAACCGATGGTGTTCTTTTCCAGCAGAATGGTATCAATACCCGCTTCAGAAAGATGAAGCGCGGTTGATGCGCCAAGCAGCCCGCCACCGATCACTACGAGTTCACACTCTTCCTCTTTTTTTAAAGAGGGAAAGTCGATCCAGGGTGCAAGTGTCGACTCGTAGTAATTTGCGGGGTTTCCAGGATCGCTGATCTGCGTATCCTCTTTATTTCGCACCCAGTTCCAGTCTGCATCTGGGTCGGCCTGGCTCATCATGGTAATTTTCGCGTCAGATATTAATTGCGGCTTGATTAACGTTTTATTTCCACTCATATGTTTTCTCGGTAAGTAGCGTGTACCACAGGAGACTTCACTGTGAATGCAAAACCTGTTTATTCAGAGATAGCGACTTCTTTTTTGGTAAAACTACAGTAAAGGATCCAGCCGAGACCTAAGGTTGCCCAGGTCAGGCCCAATATAAAGGCATCAAAGCTTAAGTTAATCCACATTACTGCGACGCAGCCCAGACCCGCCAGCGGCAACAAAATATTGTGGAATAACCTCTTTATGCCAATAGTCTCTTTTTTAATAATGGCAAAGTGTATGATGACGGATAAATTAACTGCGCTAAAGGCCACTAACGCGCCAAAGCTGATTAAGGAGACGGCGGTATCGAGCTGAATAAAAATCGCGGTCAGCGATATCAGGCCGATCAATAAAATACAGTAAACGGGGTTTTTATTTACAGGATGCAGGTAGCCGAAAAAGCGGTGCGTCAGGTTGTTGTTTTTGCCCATGATATGCAACAGCCTGGCGGCGCTTGCGTGGGAAGCCAGCGCTGAAGCAAAGGTATTGAGCAGAATGGCGATAAGAAACAGCGTTTGAAACATTTTGCCGCCTACGTTCAATACGATTTCCGGCAGCGCTTCCATGGGGTTTTTAAACTGCGAGTTGTCCGGGAAGTAGAGCTGGATAAACCATGCGGCGACAAAAAAGATAAAGCCTCCGCTGAGCGCCGTATAAAACACCGCTTTAGGGATGGTGCTGACCGGGCTTTTGGTTTCATCCGTGAGCGTCGTAACGGCATCGAAGCCAAGAAAGGAGAAGCAGAGCACCGCCGCGCCGCTGATCAACGGGATAATGCTGTTATGCCCGTTGAACAGCGGCTGAGTAGTAAAGATATGGCTGTCGCTATAATCCCTGAGGAGATTATGGATGACGAAATAGATAAAGACGCCCATAAGAATGACCGGAATGCCAACAAATATGAAGTTCGCATTTGCCAGCGTTTTAATATTGCAGCAGTTAACGAAGGTAACCAGCGAGGTGAACACTAAAATAGAGAGCCAGACAGGCACCTCAGGCAGCAGAGTCTGTAAATAGATCCCCGCCAGCAATGAGTTTATCATCGGCAGGAAAACATAATCCAGCAGGGAAGACCAGCCGACGATAAATCCGGTTTTATTGCCGCACACCTTTCTCGCATAGGTGTAAGCCGATCCCGACGAGGGATGCAGACGAACCATTCTGCCATAGCTAATTGCCGTCAATAATACCGCGGCCAGCGCCAGCAGATAAGCCAGCGGCACTCTTCCTTCCGTTATATTTGAAACGATCCCAAAAGTGTCAAATACCGTCATCGGTGTCATATAAGCGATGCCGATAATGACAACCTGCCATAATGAGAGGCAGGCGCTATTTGTCTCTTTTAATCTCATAGCAATATCTCACTCGAAATTTCAGTTGAATGACTTTTAACCTCTGATGCATTAAGCAATTAAAAAGATGCGCAACGTAGTGAACCGGGCCTGTCTCTTAGCGTGTCCGGTTTAGGGTGTTAAAAATTCATCATGTCTGCTATTCCAGCATGTTCGCTATGGGCAACCAGCTCCTCACAGCGGGAGTGAGAATGATTTAGCCTCTCTGCTGGTTTATCAGGTCAGCTGCAAATCCTGATATGACAATATATAAAACATAATATTATATATGTATATGGTTGGTGTCACAAAAATGTTAAATTTGTCTTATCGCGATGTAATGTAAGCCATTTTAGATTCATGCCGCATCGCTGTTGCCTTTCTCGCCCATGAATACCGATTATTCAGACAGTTAGCGGAGTGAGGTGGAGTGGAGCGAGCCAGATGAGCGCAGGCACAGTCACTTCTTCAGGCTCGGAGGATAAAGCGCACTGAAGCATTGCTGATGTGGCCGCCGCTTCAGCGCCAGCGGTAAAAAACGCCTGTCGAAAGCTTACGCCTGCTGCGCTTCTTTGATTAGCGCGGCCAGCCTGTGGAACTGGGTATGAATTTCGCTCTCCTCCATGCTGGCGAAGCCCAGCAATAAGCCTGACTGGCTTTTTTCGCCGGCATAATAACTCGACAGGGCGCGCACCAGGATCCCCTGGCGATTGGCGCGCTGCGCCAGCGTGACGTCGTCCACGCCTGCGGGCAGTTGCAAAATCAAATGCAGCCCGGCATTGCTGTTGTACTGGCCTAAAAAACCGCCGCCTAATTCGTCGTTGATTAAATTCACCAGAACCTGCCGGCGACGGCTATACAGCTGACGCATTTTCCGTATGTGCGCCGCGTAATAGCCTTCCCGGATAAAATCGGCCAGCGCTGCCTGCGTCAGCTGATGTCCGCCGCGATAGAGCTCGCTATGCATTCTTTTCAGCGGCGTTTTCAGCTGCTCAGGCAAAACCATATAGCCGAGCCGGAGTGCGGGATAGAGGGTTTTACTGAAGGTGCCTACGTAAATCACCGGACTGTTGGCCTCTAGCCCCTGTAACGCGGGAATAGGCTGGCCGGCAAAGCGAAACTCGCTGTCATAGTCATCTTCCACGATCCAGCTCTGGGTTTTGCGCGCCTGCGCCAGCAGCTGCTGCCTGCGGCTCAGGCTCATCACCGAACCCAGAGGATACTGGTGAGAGGGCGTAACAAAGATCAGCTCAGGCGGGACGATCCCCTCACCGTCGGGGATCAGCCCCTGTTCGTCCACGGGCATGGTGACGATCTCAACGCCGTTCATACGCAGGATATTTTTAATTCCCCAGTAGCCAGGCTCCTCTGTCCAGGCGCGGTCTCCCGGATTGCAGAGCGAGCGCGTCACCAGATCGAGCGCCTGATGAATGCCTTCGGTAATCAGGATCTGATCCGGCGTGCACTGGACGCCGCGCGCCGTGCGCAGGTAATCGGTCAGAGCGGCTTTAAGCACCTCGGAGCCGCCCGTGGTGTCATAGGTTAAAAGCGCCGGCGACAGCTGACGAGCCTGACGGTCGTAGAATTTTTTCAGCACGCGGTGAGGGAAGTTCGCGACGTCGGGCACGCCGGGTAAAAAGGCTCCCCACTGTCTGGGGCTTGCGCTGGCGTGCTCCAGTAACAGCAGGCCGCGCTCCGACAGCAGGGAATAGTCCTCAGCGGGCGCCTTATCCTGACTCACGGCAGGCCGGCACTCTAAATTATCGAGCACGCTGTGTGTGACGACCGTTCCGCTGCCCGCACGAGAGGAGATATAGCCCTCCGCCTGCAGCTGCTCATACACCCGCAATACCGTATTGCGCGACAGCTCAAGCTCACTGGCCAGATCGCGAGTCGGTGGCATGCGCGAAGAGGGCGTCAGATTGCCCGAAAGAATGGCGTTGCAAATGGCGATATACAATCGCTTATGCAGCTTTCCTTCCGTGCCGTTAAAAAATGCTTGTCTGATCACATCTCCAGCAAGTGAGTGCATTTGGATCCTGCAAATAAAATGATTTGGCTCTCGAATAAGGTACCAAACGCTGACAGATTGTCCCCAAGAGTTCAAATAAATTGTGAAGGGAAGGGGCTTACTATGAGTAATAACAATCTTCAGCAGCGTCGTCTGAATGCCACGCCGCGCGGGGTGGGCGTAATGTGTAACTTCTACGCCAGCTCGGCGGAGAACAGTACGCTGACGGATGTCGAGGGAAATCAGTATATCGATTTTGCCGCGGGTATCGCCGTTCTCAACACGGGGCATCGCCATCCCCGCCTGGTGCAGGCGATGGAGCAACAGCTCAAGGCCTTTACCCATACCGCTTATCAGATCGTGCCTTACGAGAGCTACATTTCGCTGGCGGAGAAAATCAACGCCGCCGCGCCGATCCAGGGCGAGCTAAAAACCGCTTTTTTCTCTACCGGCGCCGAAGCGGTGGAGAACGCGATCAAAATTGCGCGCGCCCATACCAAACGCCCAGGCGTCATTGCCTTCGGCGGCGGCTTCCACGGGCGTACCTATATGACGATGGCGCTGACGGGCAAAGTAGCGCCTTATAAAATTGGTTTCGGGCCTTTCCCGGGTTCGGTTTTTCATGTGCCGTATCCTGCCGAACTGCATAAGGTGACCACCGCTGATGCGGTCAACGCCATCGAGCGCCTGTTTAAATGCGATATCGAGCCGACCCAGGTTGCGGCGATTATCTTTGAACCGGTACAGGGCGAGGGCGGGTTTAATGTGGCTCCGCCAGAGCTGATTGCCGCTATCCGTGCTATCTGCGACAAGCACGGCATCGTTATGATCGCGGACGAGGTACAGAGCGGCTTCGCCCGCACCGGCAAGCTGTTCGCCATGGATCACTATCAGCACCAGCCCGACCTGATGACCATGGCGAAAAGCCTGGCGGGCGGTATGCCGCTCTCTGGCGTCGTGGGCAAAGCAGAGATCATGGATGCGCCGGCGCCGGGCGGTCTGGGCGGCACCTATGCGGGCAATCCCATGGCGGTGGCTTCCGCGCACGCCGTGCTGGATATCATTGAGGATGAACAGCTTTGTCAGCGCGCCGACGCGCTGGGCGAGCGCCTGCGCGTGGTATTGAGGGATTGTCAGGCCTGGTGCGCCGAACTGGCGGAAGTGCGCGGTCTGGGATCGATGGTCGCGGCGGAATTCTGTGACGCGCAGACCGGCGAGCCGTCCGCCGCCGCCGCGCAAAAAGTTCAAAAGCTGGCGCTTGAGCAGGGACTGCTGCTGCTGACCTGCGGCCAGTATGGCAACGTGATCCGCTTCCTCTATCCGTTGACCATTCCCGATGCCCAGTTCGAAACGGCGCTGAGAATTATCGAATCTGCGACGAAACAGTAGGAGAGCGATGCGATGAAACTGAATAATCCGGCGCTTCTTATCGAGAAAAACCTGGTGGATGGCCAGTGGATCAGCGCCGATTCGGGCGCGACGCTGGCCGTAACAGACGCCGCAACGGGCGAGGCGCTCGCCAGCGTGCCGCTGATGGGGCGCGCTGAAACAGAGCGTGCCGTCGAGGGCGCGCGAAAGGCGCAGCGCGAGTGGAAGCGTCGCACCGCGGGCGAACGCGCTAAGGTATTGCATCGCTGGGTTGCCCTGATCGAGGAAAACCGTGAGGATATCGCCCGCCTGATGAGTTCAGAGGGAGGAAAGCCGCTGGCCGAAGCGCGGGGGGAGGTCGGCTACGCGGCTTCATTCCTGACGTGGTTCGCGGAAGAAGCCCGCCGGGTGGACGGCGCGATATTGCAGCCGGTCAACGCTTCGCAGCGCTATGTCGTGACCAAACAGCCTGTCGGCGTCTGCGCGGCGATCACGCCGTGGAATTTTCCGGCGGCGATGATCACGCGCAAAGTGGCGCCTGCGCTGGCGTCCGGCTGCGCCATTATCGTCAAGCCCGCGGAGCAGACGCCGCTGACGGCGCTGGCGCTGGCAAAGCTGGGCGAAGAGGCTGGCCTGCCCGCCGGCGTGTTGCAGGTGCTCACCGGCGACCCGCGGGCGATAGGCGGCGAACTTTGTCAGAATCCCACGGTTCGCAAACTGAGCTTTACCGGATCGACCGAAACCGGGCGCATCCTGATGGCGCAGTGCGCGCCGGGCATTAAAAAGCTCTCCCTTGAGCTTGGCGGCAACGCGCCGGTAATCGTCTTCGACGACGCTGACATTGAGCAGGCTGTGAGCGGCATTATGGCCTCGAAGTTCCGCAACAGCGGCCAGACCTGCGTCTGCGCTAACCGGATATATGTGCAGCGCGGCATTTACGCCGCGCTGTCGGATGCGCTGGTGAACGCGGTCCAGTCACTTAAGGTCGGCAATGGTCTGGATGAAACCAGCCAGCAGGGACCGCTGATTGATGAGAAGGCGGTCAGCAAAGTCGAATCGCATATCAGCGATGCGCTGGAGCAAGGCGCGACGCTGCTGACGGGCGGAAAACGCCATCCGCTGGGCGGCAATTTCTTTATGCCGACGGTAATTGGCGACGTCACGCAGTCGATGCGTTTTGCGCGCGAGGAGACCTTTGGTCCGGTGGCGCCGCTTTTCCAGTTCAGCAGCGATGAAGAAGCGATCGGCTATGCCAACGATACGGAATTTGGTCTGGCCGCCTATATCTTTACGCGTGATGCCCGCCGTCAGTGGCTGGTTCCCGAGGCGCTGGAATATGGCATGGTGGGCGTCAATACCGGCCTGATATCCAATGAGGTCGCGCCTTTCGGCGGCATTAAGCAGTCCGGATTAGGGCGCGAAGGGTCGCGCTTCGGCATGGATGAATACCTCGAAATTAAATATGTTTGCGTCGCGCTGTAAACCTGATGCCGTAGTACTTTGCTCTTAAGAGCCACGACGATAGCGCTTATCGTCGTTTTTTTTCCTGCGATTTTAGCCCCGCCGCGCGGGGCAACTTTCCTCTTAAGCGGTTTCATGCCGCCGCTCAAATCACTTGTAAATGTTTAACAAAACTGTGACATGCGCAATATACATATAACTTAATATGTTTTATAAATTAGTCTCTATCGCCTGCGATTATGCCATTAAAGAGAACGACATATGGAACAGACACCTGAAAAAAGTCTTTATAATAATCAGCCCGAAAGCAAAGAACAGTTCAAGCGATCTATTGGACTCATCTCTAACTTTGCCCTCGGCTTTACCTACCTTTCGCCTCTGACGGCTGTTTATTCGCTGTTTGCGCTTGCCGTTACCCTGGCCGGGCCGCCCGCCGTCTGGTGGATCCTGATTGTCGCATGCGGACAGCTGCTGGTGGCGCTGGTGTTTGGCGAAGTGGCTTCTCAGTATCCGATTACCGGCGGCTTATATCCCTGGGCGAGACGCCTGTGGGGCAAGAAGTTTGCGTGGATCGCCGCCTGGATCTATCTGTGGGCGCTGGTGGTCACCATTACCTCCATTGCTGAATACACCTCAACCTTCGTCGCCTCGCTGTTTCATTTTGCCCAGACGCCGCTCAATCTGCTGATGACCTCGGTGGTGCTGCTGCTGCTGATGATGGGCGTGAATATGTCGGGCACCAAAAACCTGGCGCGCGTGGCGAAGATCGGTTTCTGGTGTGAAATCGTCAGCGTGATCGCGCTGGGCATCTATCTGCTGATCTTCCATCGCTCTCAGCCGTTCTCCGTTCTCTTCGACTCGATGGGCGTGATCGCTAAAGATGGCAGTTACACGACGGCGTTCATGTCCGCCGCGCTGATGGGCCTGTTTATGTTTTTTGGTTTCGAAGCCTGCGGCAACGTGGCGGAAGAGGTGAAAAATCCAGGCAAAAAGATCCCCCTGGCGATGATCCTGAGCATCGTTTTCGGCGCCATTTCAGCGGTGATTTCAGTCATGGGCTATCTGCTCTCTTCGCCCGATCTGGTTAATATCGTCACCGGTAAAATCGCCGATCCCATCCCGGCTATTCTTAACGAGGCGCTGGGAAGCACGGGCGCCACGGTGTTTATCGTGGTTGCCATCATCGCGATGCTCTCCTGCATTCTCTCGCTTCAGGCCGCGCTAAGCCGTCTGATCTTCTCTTTCTCGCGCGACAGGATGCTGCCCGGCAGCGAATGGATGGCGAAAATTTCCAAAAACAGCGTGCCGGATAACGCCATGCTGGTCAGCTGCATCCTGCCCGTCATCATCTGCGTTTGGGTCTACTTCCAGCCGGATAACCTTTCCCGCATCACCGCGTTCGCCGTGATCGGTATTTACATCTCTTTCCAGCTGGTGGTGCTGGCCGCGCTGCGCCAGCGTCTGAAAGGCTGGAAGCCGGCAGGCGAGTGGACGCTCGGCTCCTGGGGTTTCATCGTCAACCTGTTCGCGCTGATCTATGGCCTGTGCGGAATTTGGCTGCTCGCACAGCCTGCCGACGGCAATAGCTTCCTGGATCGCTGGACGGTGCTGGTGGGCCTGGCGGTGGTGCTAATCGCCGGCCTGCTTTATATGATGATTGCCAAACCGTTTGGGCGTTCCAGCGCGCCGGAAAACGACGCCATTGAGCACGCCACCAGGCTCCGGGCAAAAGAGGGCTTCTAAAAAATTCACGCTCGCTGTCGACACGGTCTTGAAGTGCGTCATCCTGAGCCGTAGCGTTCACGCTACGGCTTTTTTTTGCGTCCTGACAGAGAAGGCGTCGGCGCTCAGGCTGCTTTCGCCTGAACGCTGACGGGCAGGGCTACAGCTGGTAGAGAAGCACGTAGCTGTTTTGATAGACCGGTTTCCGCTCGTCCGCCTTGAAGAGTTCGCCGATGCGTAACCGTGGATTAGTTGAAAAAATGATCCCGCCGTCAAGGTTGGTCAGGAGCAATTTTTCCTTGCCGCAGAGTGGCAGCAGCTCTTCTTCAACGCGGCTGACGAGAATATCGAGCGCGGCGACGCCCAGCACCTGGCCTTGAATAAGCACGGGCACGGCGGCGGTCAGCGTCAGCGAGGTGTTGCAGATATAGTCGACGTAGGGGCCGTGGATATAGGCTTTGCCTTCCGAGACGGGGGTTTTAAACCATTCAAAGGTGCGAAAATCGAGTCGCTGCTGCGTCGCCTGGTCAAGATCGAGACTCACCTGCTTTAAGCCTTTATCTTTTTTATACCACCACTCCAGCAGCCAGTACTCCCGCACCGCGCCGCTGCTTTCAATGTGGCTCGCAAAGCCCGTTCCCGAGCAGTAGTGGTGATGGTTAAGCGTTTTTTTGATGTAAGACTGAATCGCCGCTTTAACGCCCGGCTCCAGCAACATTTCAGGGCGGCTTTCCTGATGAACGTTAAGAGATTGCCTGATCTCGTCTGCTAATAAACCAGTACTTTCGACAGTGGAGTTAATGATGTCGTCAATTTTACGGGTTAGCGCGCTAAGGTGCTCTGAGTGATTCATTTTCTACACTGCCTATACGGTGATTATTCAGAGTGATAATTCATTTTCTTTTCTAATAAATAGTCGGTGAACGTGTCGATAAGCTGTGTGGCGGCCTGAACGGCAGGCTGCTCTGCATGCGCGGCGAGCGCATCCGTCAGCCCGGCGTAAAGCGCGATGACCTCGCGATGGATATCGTCGGAGCGGTAAAGCGCGGCGACCAGAGAAGCCCATTCCGCCTGCAGCTGCAGCTCCTGGTTGGCCAGTCGGGCAGATTGCGAACTCGCCGCGATCGCCAGCAGGCAGCGCATATCCGCCTGCGTTCGCTGCTCGGGCGTTTCAGCATTTGTTAGCACCTCGGTAAATTCCAGAAGACGATTCAAATCCGCGTGAGTCATCCTCCGCGAAGCGAGTCTCGCGCTGTGGCTGATGATGGCGCAATGCATCTCGCCCAGGTCCGCCAGATAATCCGTACTGATGCTGCGAAAGGGGTGAAGATTCTTGCCCGATTCAGGCACGGTTTCGCAGACGAAGCTGCCGCCGTTGCGGCCGCGCACCGTATGTATCAGCGCGTTGGCGCGCAAGGTATTCAAGGCTTCGCGGATAGTAATGTGGGATACGCCCATCATCCTGGCGAGATCCGACTCGTTTGGCAGCTGTTCATGCGGTTCAAGCAGGCCGGTGACGATGGCGTTGGTCAGGCGCTGAACGATTTGATCGGAACGGCTGGCCTGGCCTATAGGAGCGAATATAACCGCGTGAGTAATCATAATCTTCTCTGAAAGTCCCTTATACAGGCCGCCATACTTAGCATAAACATACCTGTCACGAAAGAAGTAAATAACGTCAATAGCTTGTTAAAAGATGCCGAAAAGAGCAGGTCATCCTGCTGCCGTTGTGGGCCGATGCCGCCGGGCGCATAGCGCCTTTACCAGTGTAGTGTTAACCAGCGCGCGCCAGCGGCTGAGCGGATTGTAATCAATTTGTTAGAAATGCGATGCGCTTCATGTTGTAGGGACGCGCGCATTGAAACAGTGCCTGATAATATATTACATAATATCTTTTATGTATTAACGTAAGCGGAGAAGGCGATGCAAACCCTACAGCACTTCATTAATGGGCAGTATGTATCAAATCAGGAAAGCGATTTTTTCGATCTGATCAGTCCGGTTGATGGTGAAATCTATGCGCAGTCGCCCAATGGCGGTAAGGCGGAAATTGATCTCGCTTACGCGGCGGCTGAGAAAGCATTTTTAGTCTGGAAGAAGTCCACGCCGGCAGAGCGACAAAAAGCGCTGCTGCGGTTAGCAGATGAAATCGAAAAAAACGTCACCCGCCTGGCGGAATGGCAAAGCAAAGAAACGGGGCAGCTCAAACATTTTATTGAGAAAGAGGAGATTGCGGCGTCATGTGACGCTATCCGCTTTTTTGCGGGCGCCGCTCGCTGCCTGGAAGGCAAGGCGGCCGGCGAGTACGCTGCCGGCTTCACGTCGGTGATCCGTCGCGAGCCGCTTGGCATCGTCGGACAGGTGGCGCCCTGGAACTACCCCTTTATGATGGCGGTGTGGAAAATCGCCCCGGCGCTGGCCGCCGGCAATACGGTGGTCCTGAAGCCAAGCGATACGACGCCCGTCAGCACCTTGCTGCTTGCTGAACTGGCCGCGCCCTTATTTCCCGCCGGCGCGTTTAACGTCGTGCTGGGTAAAGCGGAGACGGGGTCGCTGGTGGTTTCAAATCCTGTGGCGTCGCTGGTGTCGATTACCGGGTCGGTGCGCGCCGGACTGCAGGTTGCCGCCTCCGCCGCCGCAAACCTGACCAAAGCGCATCTTGAGCTAGGCGGCAAAGCGCCGGTTATCGTCTTTGCGGATGCCGATATGGATAAGGCGGTCGAGACGATTACCACGGCTGGTTTTTTCAACGCCGGTCAGGACTGCACCGCTGCAACGCGTATCCTTGTTGAGGAGTCAGCCTATGACGATTTTCTTGCAAAGCTGGTTGCCCGGACGCGCAGCATTACATTCGGCACGCCTGACGATCGCGACGCCCTCTACGGCGCGTTAAACAGCCGTAATCAGCTGGAACAGGTAAGCGGCTTTATCGCGCGCCTGCCTGCGCATGCCAAAATCGAAACCGGGGGCCGCGCCGGAAAAGGGCCGGGCTTCTACTTCGAACCCACCATTATTTCTGGCCTTCACCAGCATGATGAAGCCATCCAGCATGAAGTGTTTGGGCCTGTGATGACCATCCAGCGCTTCTCTGACGAAGCGGACGCCTTGAACAAAGCCAACGATGTGGAATATGGACTGGCGGCCAGCGTCTGGACCCGGCACCAGGGTCGCGCGCAGCGTTTCAGCATCGAACTCGACTTTGGCACGGTGTGGATCAACAACCATATCCCGCTGTGTGCGGAAATGCCGCACGGCGGCTTTAAGAAATCGGGTTATGGCAAAGATCTCTCTTCTTACTCACTTGATGAGTACACCCGCGTAAAACACATCATGTGCGACATTAACGACTAAAGGAAGCAAGATGAAATCGATTCGAATCGCTGCGCTCTCCCTGGCGCTGATCTCATGCGGCGTAATGGCGAAAGCGTCGCCTGAGTCCGTGATAAACAGCTATATGGCCGCATGGAATGCTCATAGCGCGTCGCAGGCTGCGCAGTATCTGGCGAAAGATGTTGTCTATTACGACGCGGCAACCGGTTCGCCGGTCAAAGGGCAGCAGCGTGCGGAAAAAGAGGTTATCGGCGCGTTTATCCGCGCGGTGCCCGACCTGCAGTGGAAGATGACCAGCAAGCCGGTCTTTAACCAGGATACTATCGCTTTTCAGTGGGAATTTAGCGGAAAGAACGCCGGTGAATGGGCGGGCGCGCCAGCCACTAATAACAACATCAAGTTTGAAGGCGTCAGTTTTATCAAGGTTGTCGACGGTAAGATCGCTTATCAGGGCGACTACTATGATTCGAAAAAGCTAGAGGCTGAACTGGAAGCGAAGAAGCCGTAACGCAAAGCATTAATTCTTCTCCGTAGTCAGCTGCGGGGAAGAATAACCTGGGCTGAGATAGCTTATCTGCTTCTTGTCATAGTCTGACTCCCGCCACGCGAATATTCACTTCAATTTCATAATCCGCCGCCTCCTGACACATTTCGGAATATCCCCTTGCGCAAGCGAATCGTAATGCGGCTACGGGCAATATGTGCGCTTATCAGCAAAATCTACCGATAGCGATTGTCAGCATGAAAGACGCCTCGTAGGCTGAAAATGATTTTATTGGTCCGTTTTATACATCAATGAAAAATACGTTTCGTCTAAAAGCTTACTCTGGAGTCTGCAATGAAAATGCTTAAGTCATTAGTGTTACTTAGTCTGTTGTCTGTTTCAGCCACGGTATGGGCAGAGAAAATTGCCGTGTCGATGGCTTACTTCGATCAGAATTTTTTAACCATTATTCGGCAGTCGATTGATAAAGAAGCCAAAGCGCGCGGACTCGATGTGCAATTTGAGGATGCGCGCGGCGATGTCGGTCGCCAGACCGATCAGGTGCAAAGTTTTATCGGTTCCGGCGTGGATGCCATCATTGTCGATCCCGTTGATTCAGCCAGTACGCCACAGCTGACCCGACTGGCGCAGCAGGCGAAGATTCCTCTGGTGTATGTGAACCGGACGCCGGGCGATAAAACGCTGCCGCAGGGCGTGGTGTTCGTTGGATCTGACGAGCGGGAATCGGGCACCTTGCAGATGGAGGCGCTGGCGAAAATGGCTAACTATAAAGGCAATGTGGCGATCATGATTGGTAACCTGACTGACGCCGGCGCGCTGCAACGTACTAAAGATGTGGAGCAGGTTGTAGCGAAATATCCGGGAATGAAAGTTGTACAGAAGCAACCGGCAAATTATGCGCGTAACGAAGGCATGGATTTAATGCTGAACTGGCTCGGCAATGGCGAAGATATTGACATCGTCGCTGCCAATAATGATGAGATGGCGATTGGCGCAGCGATAGCGCTGTCGAAAAGCAATAAGAAGGTTTTAGTGGGGGGCATCGACGCTACGCCAGACGGGCTGAAAGCCCTTGCGCAAGACAAAATGCAGGTAACCGTTTTTCAGGATGCCGTTGGACAGGGTAAAGCGTCTGTGGACGTAGCGCAAAAGCTCATTAAAGGCGAAAAAGTTGATTCCCACCTGTGGATTCCGTTTGAGCTGGTCACCAGAGAAAATATGCAGAAATATGTGGAGAAGGGCCAATAACGACGGGATGAACCGATCGGCTTGCCTGTGCAGGCCGATCGCTCAGATCACTTCTTTTCACTCCGCCTCATCGGCACGCTGCGCGTCATAACCCGCCTGCGCCTGCTCAATCGCCGCGCCATATTCCCTGGCCCAGCCCACCAGCGCCACAAAAGGCGCCTGCAAGGTCCGGCCCAGCGGAGTGATGGCATACTCCACCGCCACAGGCGACGATGCAATCACGCGGCGGCTGACCAGACCGTTGCGCTCAAGTCGGCGCAGCGCCTCTGTCAGGGCCTTGTGTGTGATCGGATCAAGCCTGCGCTTGATGGCGTTGAAGCGCGCCGGTTCGCTGCACAGCACGGTCAGGATCAATACCGACCACTTGTTCGCCACCTGTTCCAGGATAGGGCGCGTGCTGTTGATCTCTGCCAGCAGAGCCGGGATATCGGTCGCCATATAGTTTCCCTCTGTATATCTGGTATAGATTAAGTGCGTAATTGACACTAAATATACGAAATATATTATCTGGCTTCCACTCTATTTCTGGAGCAGCCATGTTGAAACTCGAAGGAAAGACCGCCCTGGTGACCGGCGGCGGCAGCGGTATCGGCCTTGCGGTCGCGCGCCGCTTTGTGCAAGAAGGCGCCCACGTTTTTATTACCGGCCGACGCGAAGCGCAGCTGGCTGAGGCGGTCAGGCTTATCGGCGGCCGCGTCGAGGCGATAGCCGGCGACCTCACCTGTGCCAGCGACCTTGCTCGTCTGTTCGAGACCATCCACGCCAGAGCAGGGCGTCTCGACATTTTTGTCAACTCATCAGGCGTCTCCGAGCCTGCAAGCCTGGTCGATACCACTGAGGAACATTTCGATCGCGCCTTCAACCTGAACGTGCGCGCCATGGTGTTTGCGGTGCAGCATGCGGTTCAACACATGGGCGAGGGTGGCGCTATCGTGCTGGTCGGTTCTATTGCCGGCAGCATCGCCAATCCGGGCTACGGCGCCTATTCCGCCAGCAAGGCTGCGGTACGCTCCTATGCCCGCACCTGGAGCACGGAGCTGGCCCGGCGCGGCATCAGGGTCAACACGCTGAGCCCAGGACCTACCGACACGCCGATGTTCGACCGGGCCAGCGACGACGTCAGGCAGACGCTGACCGCGCGCATACCGGCCGGGCGTTTAGGGCATGCTGATGAGGTGGCGTCCGCGGCCTTGTACCTGGCCTCGGACGACAGCGCTTACGTCAGCGGCGCAGAGCTGGTTATCGATGGCGGGATGACGGCGTGAAAGGCATCCCTTGCGCACTGTCGCGCTGAGTAAAGGTCACAGCATAGAGGGCAGACCGCATCAGGGCATATTGCGCTGATGCGGAAGCCGCAGCCTGAACCGGCGATAGCGCCCCCAGCCGCGCTGAAAACCAAAGCGGAAAAGTGAACCGCACCCTTTACGTATTTACAAATTTAAATGTGTAAATATAATGCCCTCTCTTTTTTATCTGAGGATGTTTGTTATGTCGTCTCTTTTCGCGCCCCTGCCTTTAGGCGATCTCATGCTGCGCAATCGCATTGCGCTGCCGCCGTTAACCCGCTGCCGCAGCGATCAGCCCGGCAACGTTCCTGGTGAGATGATGGTGGACTATTATCGCCAGCGCGCCAGCGCCGGCTTTATGATTACTGAGGGCACGCAAATTGAACCTCGCGGTCAGGGATATGCCTGGACGCCAGGCATACATAGCGAGGCGCAAATTGCGGGATGGCGAAAAGTGACCGATGCCGTTCATGCAGAGGGCGGGACAATTTTTTGTCAGCTCTGGCACGTCGGCCGCGTGTCGCACAATGAACTTCAGCCAGGCAAGCAGCCGCCCGTTGCGCCCTCGGCCGTTGCCGCTACCGGCGTAAGGGTGTTTATTGAAACCGGGCCTGGCGCCGGGATGCTGACGGCGCCCAGCATGCCGCGCGAACTGACGACGGCAGAAGTGAAAGCGCTGGTGACGATGTACCGTACCGCGGCAGAGAATGCCAAAAAAGCGGGCTTCGACGGCGTGGAACTTCATTCGGCTAACGGTTATCTCATCAATCAGTTTATTTCTGAACATACCAACTTCCGCAGCGACGAATATGGCGGCTCACTCGAGAACCGTCTGCGCTTCCTGCGCGAAGTCACCGAAGCGGTCAGCGCCGTATTCGGTAGCCACCGCGTCGGGGTACGCTTCGCGCCGCTTTTCTCGAGCACAGATGAAGAGCGCGTTTATCTGGGGCTGGTAGAAAGCGATCCGCATGCCACCTACATCCGCGCCGCGCAGCTCCTGAACGAACTTGAAGTGGGATATTTATCCATCGCCGAAGCCGACTGGGATAATAGCCCCGAGATGCCGGAGTCGTTTCGCACTGCGCTGCGGGAAACCTTCCGTTCTCCCATTATGTATTCCGGCCGCTACACCCGCGAAAAAGCGGAACGTATGCTGGAAAAAGGCTGGGGCGATCTCTTCGGCTTTGGACGCACCTTTATCGCGAACCCGGATTTACCGGCGCGTTTTAAGGCGGGCCATCCCCTGAACAAGGTCGACGCAGCCTCACTGTATGGCGGGAGCCGGAAAGGATATACTGACTATCCTTTTTATTCCGCCTGACGTTCGGAGACGGCATGTCACCAGAAAATGCCATTAAATTACTGGCCAACCCGACGCGGGTTGCGGTGCTGAAATGGCTTAAAAACCCTGACGAAGCCTTTGCTGATTATGCTCAGCTCTATCCCTTCGAACAGTATGGCGTATGTGCCAGTCTCATTCAGGACAAGGCGGGCCTGTCGCAGCCCGCCACCTCGCTCTGTCTTAAAGCGTTGCATGATGCCGGCCTGCTTGAGGCCAGCAAGGTAGGCAAATGGACCTACTATCGGCGGCGCGAACAGGCGGTGCGCGAGATGAACCAGATGGTTATTCAGTCTCTGCAGGAGCTGTAAAGCGGTCATATGCAGGCGGCTGCGCTGAGCAGCCGCTTCGCGCGTGTCAGCCTATACCTTTATCCCGGCATCTTCAGACCGTTCCTTCTGGCCTGCTGGGTTATCCAGCGCGGGATCCGTCAGCGTCGCCCTCATGCGAGGGAGACTGTGCGGATAATTTTGTTGAACAAATTCAATCATCTTCTCCCGTACGTGGCAGCGAAGATCCCAGGCCGTGGGTGAGTTTTGCGCCGTCATCAGGAGTCGGATGGTCATGGTTTTGTCATCGGCATCGGTGACCTGAAGCACCTGAGTCTGTTGATCCCAGAGTCTGGTTTCGCTCAGGATTTTTTCAAATTGCCTACGCAGCGGCTCCAGCGGCATGGAGTAATCCAGATAAAGGAAGACGGAACCTAAAATTTGCGCATTCGTGCGCGTCCAGTTCTGAAAGGGATTTTCGGTGAAATAGGTAATGGGCAGAACCAGTCTTCGCAGATCCCAGAGACGAACGACCACATAGGTTAGGTTGATCTCTTCAATCCATCCCCACTCTTTTTCAACCACCACCGCGTCATCTATTTTAATCGGCTGGGTAAAGGCGATCTGGATGCCGGCAAAGAGGTTGACGAGCGACTTCTGCAGGGCAAAGCCGATGATTATGCCCGCCACCCCGGCCCCGGCGAGAATGGTAGTGCCAAATTTTCGCACGCCGGGAAAGCTGAGCAGGATAAGAGAAAGACAGATAGAAACCAGCAGAACAATCGCCACCTTTTTAACATAAATAATCTGCGTGCGGATTTTACGGGCGCGCAGATTATTAGAAAGGTTAATGTCATAGCGGATAAAAAGCATATCTTGCGCGACGTTAATCAGGCGAATTAAAACCGAGCACAATGATAATATAATAAATATATTGAGAGTGGTGGTGACAAAAGAAAAGGATTCCGGGTGAATATCGATATAATTCACGCCGACATTAATCATGATCAACGGGATGAACAGAAACATCGAGCCGCGCAGATGTTTTTCAAGAGATTTGAACAGTTTCCTGTCGCGGCCCTGCCAGTAACGAATAAATCTCAGCAGTAGAAATCGCGAGAGAAAACCCGCAGTTAACGAGAAGATGACGAGCAATACAGCAGGCACCCATGTTGGCATGTCAGATAACTCACCAGATAGTAAAGCCATTATTTTCCCTTATGTTCAGCTGACAGCAAGGTTGTCAGATAAGTCGTAAAATGCAGTAACCGTTGTCATCTCGGTTATCTGCTGATGACATAATTAACCCCCTTAGTTTATGAGAAAGTGAGTGACCTGCCTGGTTTACCCTGTGAAAAATCGAAAAGAGTCATTAACCCGATAAGCCCTTAAACTCATTTCGCTGATATAAAAGGAAATTTTTTGCGACCAGGCCGGGCCGTTCTAATTCGGCTACCTTTATAAGTACGTATGTACATATAGGAGGAAGCATGCACCAGCGGATCATCAGCTCACTAAAAAAGCATCTGGGGGAGAAGATACTGTCCGGCCGGGAGGCGGGATTAGCACTCCAGACCGGCCTCTGGAACGGCCTCGATGAGGTCAACGCACCTGTTTCCGTACGTTGCGCTCATCTCTCCGACCTGCAAAACGCTATCCGCATTGCCGCTGAACACGATCTGCCTGTTTCCGTGCTGGGTGGCGGTCATGACTGGAACAGGCGATCTGTTTCCGCGCAGGGCATCACGCTCGATCTTCGCGCGATGCGGCAAGTTTCAGTTAGCCGGGAACGCCTGACGCTTACTTCCGACGGCGGTGCGCGGGTAAAAAATGCTATCGACATGCTGCCCGATGGCTATGGACTGGTGACCGGCGTGCATACTGAGGTTGGGCTTGCCGGGCTGGCGCTGGGCGGAGGCTATGGAAAGCTCAATTCCCGCTTCGGACTGGTAACCGATAATCTTAAAAAGGCAGAGGTGGTGCTGGGGGATGGCTCTCTGGTTACCGTCAGTGCTACAGAGAATACGGATTTATTCTGGTCACTCAGGGGCGCGGGCAAAAATTTCGGTGTCGTGGCATCGGCAGAGTTTGCCATTCACCCTCTTTCGCCGGTGCTGAGCGCGACGCTGTTTATCGAACCGGAATATGCACAGCAGGGCTGGCAAAGCCTGCAGGCGATACTGGATGAGGCGGGCGACAGGCTGAGCGTTTTTTCCACTTTCTCCGCGCTGCCAGGCAAAGGAACGGGACTTATTCTTGAACCCATGTGGACGGGAGAGGAGGCCAAAGGCGAGCAGTGGCTCCGCCAGTTAGCGTCGCTGACGGGCGCCAGCGTGATCAATAAGGGCTGGACACAATACCGGGACACCTACGACAGCGCTTCCGATCAATCCGCCTGGCCAAAAGGGCGGGGCTATCAGATGGATGCCTTCAACCTTAGCCGTCTGGATCGGCAGACCGTCGAGGCGGTGTTAGCATGCTGCCAGCGCATGTCCTCCGCGCAAAACTGCATCATGCTGCACGATTTCCGCGGCGCGGCCGCGCGCGTTGCCTCAGAAGAAACGGCCTTTTCCCACCGCCGCGATCATTTCAACATGCAGGTAGTGGCAAGCTGGCAAACGCCTGCGGAAAAAAAAGAGGGAGAGCGGTGGATGGCGGAGATTCAGCGCATCATCGCGCCGGTCAGCGAGGAGAGCGCCTACCGGGCCGTGGTGGGCTCGGCAGGCCAGCATCGCGCGAGGGCGTTTTATGCGGGATCGCTGAACAGACTGCAGGCGATGAAAAAGCGGTTTGATCCAGAAAACCGATTCAACGCCCCGTACGGGCTGTTTTAAAAGGTTTTTATTAACCTCAGACAGCGTTAATACGCTGCTCAAGGGCGGCGTCTTAACGTTCAGCCAGCGGTCAGCTCATGACTCTCCGACAGCAGATCGTGAATCTCCTTCGGCGATAGCGGGCCGGAAAGAACGACGCTTATCCAGTGCTCTTTATTCATATGGTAAGCCGGCAAAATACCCTCTTTTTGCCTCAGGGAACCGATATGTTCTGGCCGGATCTTGACCTCCAGTACGTCAATTTCTTCGTCGCTTGCTAGCCCCAGTTTGGTTCCGGGCACGTTCATCACTATGCCGAACCATTTTTTCCCGTCGTGATGGCGGAGCACAGCATAGCCAGGCAGATTGCTCCATAAATATTCCGGCTCCGCCTGATAGTGCTCGCGGGCATAGTTGAATAGCGTCTCTCGTTTCATCGTGTCTCCCGGATTAACTGGTTAATAGTTATCAGTGCGGCGGTGAGTTTTGAACGGATATGCGCCGAAGCAGGGCAATGATCTCTTCTCGCGGCAGGCCACCGTCAGGATTGAGAAAGTTCTGCAGCAGAACGCCCTCTACGCATACGTCAAACGCGCGTGCCGTTGCAGGGGAAAAGAACCGTTCAAGGCAGCGTCTGGTTGAGTCTGACCAGGCGTTTAATATCTGGCGATAGGCCGGTTCGCGAGTCGCCAGCGAGTAAAATTCATAAAGCGCCGCCATATTTCGGCGGTTCACCCAGGCTTTGTCGGTCATAAGGGAGGCGAATGCGCCTATCGCCTCTTCAGGCGTGCTGGCTGACTCTAGTTTGGTTTTAACAAAATCCGCAGCGCCTTGGGCAAAGCGACTGAAGACAAGGAACAGCAGTTCATCCATGCTGTTAAAATGATAGGTCATCGACCCTAGCGGCACGCCAGCATGCGCGGCAATACGGCGATGGGTTATCCCCGCAACACCGCACTCGGCAATCAGCTCTAAAGCCTTATCGAGGATCTTTTCCTTGCGATGCGGATCGTAGCGTCGAAGCCTCTTTGCGCTTTCCTGATTCTCTTCAGCCATTGCCGCCCCTTATAAGTACATATGTACATAGAGTAGCGAACCGGCCAGATAACGCAATATTTACCCAGGCTGAAGCTGGCCCCAGCCTGCAGAGATCCTGTTATTAGTGAATAAAGGTTTTTTTAACGCGCACCGAATAGTGAAAGTAAGGTATCCAGATACAAGCGTGAAGGATATGCCTGAAAATCGGCATTATCTGCTCATAACCCAGCGAAACTTCCGGGAAGAGATATTTCGTGCAGGCCAGATCAAGCAGCATGATCGCTACGCCGACGGCGAGCAAAAGCGTATAGACCAGGGGTAACGATCGCTTTTTACGTACGAAGAGAGAAGCCGTGAAGATAATATAAAGCAGCGCGAAAAAATTAACGCCGGAGGCGATAAAAAAATAGCTGGATTGCGCGATCGGCGCACGGCCTGCCGTATAGAGAGCGGCCTGTAACGTGATCTGCAGCGAAGAGAAATAGCTGTAGCCGAAAACAAACAGGTTTAACAACGGCAGATATAAAAAGCCGCCAATTTTGCGAAACTGCTTTTCCTCACACTCGGCGCAATATTCCTGATACTGAGAGATTTCATTATCGCACTTTATACATGTCCATTTGAAAGGAGCGTCGGTCATTATTCATCCTTGTTGTTATTCCGTTTTTACGGTCACCGATCGTATCAGAGCGGATAAAAGTCGTGTAGATCGCTATCGGCCGACAGCGGGACATTCTTTAACGCTTTTGATGCCCATCCTGGACCCAAAACCTTTAGCACGATTCCACAGCGTTCGCTGTTTCATGACTCATGCCGCCAAACGTCTTGCGATAGGATGAGAGCGAGATTCCGACCGACTTGCGAAATGCGGCACGAAAGCTCTCCATCGATCCAAATCCACAGCGCGTCATGATTTGCTCGTTAGCGAGCTGATTATTTTCCAGCAGCTCGCGCGCCAGATTCATTCTCGCCTGCAGCAGCCAGGCTTTGGGCGTCGTACCCAACGCCTCTCTGAATCGTCTCAGGAAGGTCCGCTCCGACATCAGCGCCTGCTGCGCCATCTCGCCCACCGACAAAGGGCAGTGCAAATGCTGCAGCACCCAGTCCAGCACCGGCGCAATCTCATCGCGAGGCTTCTGCGCGACAGGAGAGGGGATAAACTGGATTTGTCCGCCGGCGCGCTGCGGCGCCATCACCAGGCGTCTTGCCACGATATTGGCGATATGGGTGCCGTAATCCCGGCTGATCAGATGCAAACAGGCATCGATGCCCGCCGCGCTGCCCGCTGATGTGATGATTTGCCCGCTGTCGACATACAACACGTTCGGATCCACCGTAACGTCAGGATAGCGCGCTGCCAGTTCGTCGGTGTAGCGCCAGTGGGTGGTGGCACACTTGCCGTTCAACAAGCCAGCCGCAGCGATAACAAAGACGCCTGAACAGATAGACAACAGGCGTGCCCCGCGCTGATAAGCATCGCATAAGGCGTCCAGTAACGCCTGCGGTGGCCTTTCATCGAGGTTACGCCAGCCGGGAATAATAATGGTCTGCGCCTCGCTGAGCGACTCAATGCCAAAACTTGATACGATCTGAATTCCTTCGGCAACCTGCATCGGCGACGCGTCGACCGCGACGATGCGGTGACGATACCAGGGAAAATCGAATTCAGGTCGAGGCAGGCCAAATATCTCTACCGCAATGCCAAACTCAAAGGTACAGAGTCCGTCATAGGCCAGAACGGCCACTACACCCGCTTTATTCATCATTGGCGGAAAACTACCGGTTATTGTCGGAACCGCCACTTTATCAGTCTGATGGTGCTTCATACAATCAGCATACTTTCAGACAGGAGAGATAAAGGATGACCAGTTTAATCAGCGAAAACGCGCCAGCCACCCCTGCGGAATCTTTGCAGCATTTCAGTCGTCGCTTAGCCTTTGAGACCGACTGCGCCGATGTGCATCACAGCCAGAAAACCGGCGATATCGACTATGTGCTGGTCGATGTCAGAAGCAATGAAGCCTTTTTAAAGGCGCACGTGCCGGGCGCGATCAATATCCCGACGCGCGCCATCACTGAAGAGCGCATGGCCGATTATGCGCGCGGCACGCTGTTTGTCGTCTATTGCGCCGGCCCGCACTGCAACGGCGTCCATCGCGCCGCCGTTCGTCTGGCGAGCCTGGGATTCTTCGTTAAAGAGATGATTGGCGGCATGACCGGTTGGGTTGACGAAGGGCTTGCTCTGCAGCAGGAAAACGGCGCCGCTCCCGTTGGCGGCTTCTCCTGCGAATGCTGAATCGGGACGCCTTTTCCGTTTTTCTGCCGGAAAGGGCGATCGCTTACCCCGCAAAAATGTTGTGGGGTAGCTCAAGCTTTCCGCTAAAGGTATTATAAAGGTATTGTCATTGGTGTTAGGTTGCCTCTACCAACACCGGGGAGTCCTTTCCAATGAAAACAACAATACCAAAACTGGCTTTTATGATGTTTCTTGAGTGGTTCATATGGGGCGCATGGTTCGTGCCGCTGTGGGCCTTTCTCAGCAAAAACGGCTTTTCACCGGTTGAGATCGCCTGGTGCTACGCCTGTACCTCTATCGCCGCCATTCTGTCGCCGATCCTGGTGGGCTCGCTGGCGGATCGCTTTTTCCAGGCGCAAAAGGTGCTGTCGCTGCTGACCATTGTCGGCGCGCTACTGATGTTTTTCGCCGCGCAGCAAACCCATTTCAGCGGCTTCTTTCCGCTGCTGCTGCTCTATGCGCTCACCTACATGCCGACTATCGCCCTGACCAACAGCATTGCTTTTTCCCACGTCGGGGATGTCGAACGCGATTATCCACGCATCCGCGTGATGGGCACTATCGGCTGGATCGCCTCCGGCATCGCCTGCGGTTTTCTGCCGCCGCTGTTCGGCTTCGGCGATATCTCCGCCAGCAATATTCCGCTGCTGATCACCGCCGCCAGTTCACTGCTGCTCGGCCTGTTCGCGCTGACGCTGCCCGCCACCGAACCGAAAAGCACGGCGAAATTTAGCCTGCGCGTCGCGCTAGGGCTGGATGCGCTGCATCTGCTGAAAGATCGCAGCTTTCTGGTGTTTTTTGTTTGCTCCTTTCTGTTCAGCATGCCGCTGGCGTTTTACTACATCTTTGCCGAAGGCTACCTGACCGAAGTCGGTCTGCCGCACGCCACGGGCTGGATGACGCTTGGCCAGGTGTCGGAGATTTTCTTCCTGCTGGCGCTGCCCTTTTTTATCAAACGTTTCGGCATCGGCAAGGTTCTCCTGCTCGGCCTGACGACGGCGGCGCTGCGCTACCTGTTCTTTATCTTCGGCAGCGATCAGAACCTCCTGACCTTCGGCCTGCTATTTATGGGCATTCTGCTGCACGGCGTCAGCTATGACTTCTACTTCATCACCGCCTATATCTATGTCGATAAAAAAGCGCCGGTAGCGATGCGTAACGCGGCGCAGGGACTGATTACGCTGGCGTGCCAGGGGGTCGGCAGCCTGCTGGGCTACCGACTCGGCGGTTATCTGATGCAGGAGATGTTCGCCTATGACCAGCCGCGCAACGGCCAGACCTTTAACTGGGCAGGCATGTGGCTGTTCGGCAGCGTGATGATCGTCATTATCACCGTCGCCTTTATCGTACTGTTCCGCGACGGCAAAAAGCGCAGCGATGAACTAACCACTTTCGACCATTCAGCCACCGCTGACAGCCATAAATAAGAGATGTAAACATGACGATAACAAACCAGGAAAAACGGATTTTAGGTGCGTTTTACGGCCAGGCGCTGGGCGATGCGATGGGCATGCCGTCGGAGTTGTGGCCGCGCAGCCGCGTTAAGCAGCACTTTGGCTGGATTGATCGCTTTCTGCCGGGGCCTGCCGAGAACAGCGCCGCCTGCTATTTCGGCCGCGCGGCGTTCACTGACGATACCTCGATGGCGCTGGCACTGGCGGATGCGATTATCAGCCATGACGGCGAAATCGTTGCCGAAACCATCGGCGCCAATATTCTACGCTGGGCTGAAACCTTCGACGCCTTTAATAAGAACGTCCTTGGGCCGACCTCCAAAATCGCGCTGAATGCGCTGAAAAACGGCACGCCGGTGGCGCAGCTGGAGAACAACGGCATGACCAACGGCGCCGCCATGCGCGTCTCGCCGCTGGGCTGCCTGCTGCCCGCGCGCCATCTCAGCGCCTTTATCGACGCCGTCGCGCTGGCATCGAGCCCGACGCATAAGTCGGATGTAGCGATCGCCGGCGCCACGGCCATCGCCTGGGCGGTTTCGCGCGCCATCGACGGCGGCGGCTGGGCGACGATTCGTGACGAACTGCCGGCCATCGCCCGCGCGGCGCAGGAGAAACGCATCACCACCTTTAGCGCGTCGATGGCGGCGCGTATCGAGCTGGCGCTGCAGGTTGTATCACAGAGCCGAGGCGTGGAATCCGCTATGCAGCAGATCTACGATGTGGTGGGCACCGGCACCAGCACCATAGAATCCGTACCGGCGGCCATCGCCATGGTCGAGCTGGCGCAGACCAACCCGAACCGCTGCGCGATCCTGTGCGCCAACCTGGGCGGCGACACCGACACCATCGGCGCGATGGCGGTGGCGATTTGCGGCGCGCTGCACGGCATCGACGCGATTGACGAGACGCTGAAGGCCGAGCTGGACGCCGCCAACGCGCTGGATTTCACCCACTACAGCCGCGCTTTCCTGCGCTTCCGCCAGCAGCGCGAGGCCGCCTATGCTGACGCCTGACGATCTGGCGCGGCTGGAGGGACGGCTGCCGGTGTGCGTTATCGGCGCGGCGGTGGTAGATGTGATTGCCGATGCCTACACGCTGCCGCATCGCGGCAGCGATATCGAACTGCATCAGCAGGGCGTCAACGTTGGCGGCTGCGCTCTCAACGTGGCGATTGCGCTGCATCGCCTCGGCATCCCGGCAATCAACGCGCTGCCGCTTGGCAACGGCATCTGGGCCAGTATCGTGCGGCAGAAACTCGCTGACTACGGCATTCACAGCGTGCTGGAAAGCGCCAAAGGGGATAACGGCTGGTGCCTGGCGCTGGTGGAGCCGGACGGCGAACGCACCTTTTTATCGGTGAGCGGCGTCGAGAACCTGTGGGATACGGCGCTGCTGAGCACGCTGCCGCAGCCTGAACACCGCTGGATTTATCTCTCCGGCTATCAGCTCACCAGCAAAAGCGGTGAGGTGCTGATCGACTGGCTGGAGCGGCAGGCGCAGCCCTTCCAGCTGCTGATCGATTTTGGCCCGCGGCTGGCGGATATCGGCGAGGCGCATTTTGACCGCATTATGGCGCTGCGGCCGCTGATTACCGTTAACCGACAGGAGGCTGAGCTGTTATGGCGCGAGCGTTTGTCTCTCTTGGCGCCTTTCGACGCGCAGCAGCTGATGGCGCGCTGGCGGCAGCGTTTTAGCGGCGCGATGGTGGTACGGCTGGATAGCGAAGGGGCGGGCTTTATCGACGACGCCGGTACGGGCTGGATCCCGGCGCTGGCGACCCAGGTCGTCGATACTATCGGCGCAGGCGACAGCCACGCCGGCGGGCTGTTAGCGGGGCTCGCGTCCGGCTGGTCGCTAGCGGAGAGCGTGGCGCTGGGCAATGCGGTCGCCTCTTACGTGGTCTCACGGCGCGGCGGCGACTGCGCGCCGGATCGCACGGCACTGCGCGCTTACTGGCAGCAGCGCCTTACTCCGCGATAAATACGTACATATCGCTGCGGCAATAGCTGATGCTGTACTCCAGCGGATTGCCCTGCGCGTCGAGCGTCAGCTGCTTAATGACCAGCACGGGCACGGTGGCGGGCAGGGCGATTTGCTGTTGCAGCGCCTCGTCCGGCATGCGTGCGCTTACTCTGCTCTGCGACTTCACCGGCAAAATCTGCTGCTGGTAAAAGTAGTCATAGAGTGAAATGCCAATCTTATCGGGGTCGGCGATATAGCGCGCTGGCACCCACGACTCTTCCACGGAAACCGCCTGCTGATCGACATAGCGAATACGCTTCAGCAGATAAACGTCGCTGCCGGTGTTCAGTCCCAGTTTTTCCGCGATGTCCGCGCTGCAAGCGATCTTACTTTTGTTGATCCAGACGGTATCGGGCTTTTTGCCGCGCAATACCGCCTGCTGCGACAGGCCTTTAGGCTCTTTTAAGGAGTATTCAAGCTGGCTGCAAATTTGCGTGCCGTATCCGCGCGAGCGAAACACCACGCCCTCTTTTTCCAGCTCATCCATCGCTTTACGCACGGTGATACGCGAAATATTCAGCGACTGGCTGAACTCCCGTTCGCCCGGCAGGATCTCTTCATGCACCAGAGTGCCGTCGCGCACCGCCTCTTTAACGGTGCTGGCGAAGCGTTTGTACAGCGGCGTGCGGCTCTCTTGCGCCAGCGTGGCGGTAAGCCGCGAAAATAGCGCGTCGTGATCGGTCATAACAGGCTGGGCACCCATTTCAGTAAGCGGCGGATGGGCTATGATACTGAATTTTCGGCGGCGGCGAAGCGCCATCATCGGTAGAAGAGATTTTTGTCTGGCTTGAACCGGCCCGCTCGAAAAGCGTCCGGGCTTATAACCTGTAACAATCAGACTTCACAGGGGCGTACGATGCCAGTTTGCCGTATGAAAGCGACGTCGAGAAGAGGCTTCAGTCGGCTGATTAGCAGCAGACTCACCGGTTAAAGCAGTGAGCCTGCTTGTTTATTAGCGCGTTACGCTAACATCTTTTAGCGTCACGGGGCTTTCAGGTTTATCACCTACCTGCATAGCGACCGGAACGAAAATGTTAAGGTCTTGCAGCCAGGCGAGTTTGTCATGACTTCCCGCCTGGCCTTCGTTAGTTTCATGACACTCAACTAACAGATATTTGCCGCTAAACTGAGGGGAAATTTTACCTGCATCTCCCTCGCCCGTAACGTTGCAACTTAACGCTGAAGCCGTCACTTTCTTGTCGGAATCGATATCGTCCCACCGCGCCTGGTATCGCTGACCAGCCACCAGCGGAAAATGCAGATCCGTCTGCAACTTATTAAGCAGCGAGGCGCCACTACTGATCGACATGGTGAACTTCAGCTGTAGCTGATTAGCCAGCGTTAAGCGTTGCACCGTCCAGATGCCATAGTCTTCCAGCTTGCGTATATAACCATCCCTTTGTGCATCCAGCTGGACTTTGATCTTACCTTGCGCGCTGACTTGCGTATAACGAACCTGCTTAAAGCGCGGAAGGGCCCAGGGTTTGATCAGTAACTGCGCCTGCTGCTCAATTGCCGCTGAAAGGGGGAATTTATTCAGCCACTGCGGATTATTATTACTCAGATCGGGCAGGGATGGCCCCATGAGCTTCGATTCGGGCTTATGGGCGGCGGGGACAAAATGCCCTTTGGCGGTGAAGGCTTTTCCTGCTGGCAACTGACAAAGCTGCTCGAAGCGTTGCGTCTTTTGCGCGTCAATTTTGAACTCATCCTTGCGGCGCACAAGATCCGCAGTAATAAGCGAGTCCGTAACGCGGCCTTCGCTGTCAATGTTCATTAATGCGACAACGGCTCCCTGATGCGTTGTACAGTTATACAGGTAATGCTCAATCTTTAATCCAAGCGGCGCGTCAAACGGCGGTTCCCAGATAATATCCGCAAAGTCATATCCCATACGTACCGATAAAATATCATCAATACGTTTGATGTTGTTAACATCGACCAAATCGGTTATGCCGACGCTATCTGTTGCGGATAATCTTTCCCAGCGAGCCTCTTTTATCGGTAACTGACAAACCATGCTGATATCCTCAGCGGTCATCTGCCTGTCATCCTGTGCCGGCGCGTAACGAAGGTAGCTGTTTCCGTAAAAGCGAGTCTGAGTCAACCCTTTATCATTCAGCCAGTCTTTATACAGAAGCTGTGCTTTGCCCTGTTTACAATCCACGGATCGCCACTCCTGAACTGTTTTTCCGTTATTGAGGTTTAGCGACACCATGTAATTCACACGATCGTGGATTCTGGTTATATAAAAGGGAGGAATGTTACCCCCTGTCGATACCGGCTTATCAACAGCCTGAGCGAAAGAAAACGGCAGCAGAGACAGAAAAAAAAGGGGGCGCAGTAAAGGCCGTATGCTGTACATATATGATCCTTCATATCGAGTAAGAAATGTGGGTATCGGCACCAGGACGTTGATTGTTAGCCTTACTTGATGTGTAAAGCCTGGCCTGAGGTAAGCTATTATCGCTGGTGGCACATAGCGGACACATGCAAAAGCGAGCAGACTCAATGCGTGTGCTGTACCCACAACATCACTCTCTCCCGTTTTATAAAAACCTGAATGGTAACTATGAACAATGTTTTGCCCCTGCTTGACGTGCAAAACGTGACTTTTTCCGTTGGTGAACGTCAGCTACTGCAACCCGTATCTGTGCAATTACATCAGGGCGACTCCCTGTTGCTGACCGGCCCCTCTGGAAGCGGAAAAAGCACACTTTTGAAAATTCTTGCTTCGCTTGTCACCCCAACGTCCGGACATATCCGTTTTAAAAACAGTGATATCACGACGCTCAGTCCAGAGAGCTATCGTCAGCAGGTCTCGTACTGTTTTCAGACTCCGCAGCTGTTTGGCCAGACGGTATATGAAAACCTTGCGTTGCCATGGCAGATTCGCCGGCAAAAACCCCAGCGGGATAAAATGGTTGCTGGGCTGGAGAGCGTCAATCTCTCTGCGGATATGCTGAATAAATCTGTAGAACAACTTTCAGGCGGAGAAAAGCAGCGTATCGGACTGCTGCGTAATCTGCAGTTTATGCCTGAGGTACTGTTACTGGATGAAGTCACCAGCGCCCTCGATGAAGAGAACAGGCTGGCAGTGCTTTCATTGATTAACCGGATCTCAGCCGAAGAGAAGGTAGCCGTGGTGCGGATCAGTCATGGTGTAAATGATATTCAGCAGGCTGAGCATGTGCTTCGCCTTGAGCCGCCAAAAAAGGAGAACAGGCGTGAATCAGCATAATATCAGTGATACCTCGCTAATACTGTCGCTCTCTCTGGTCATGATAGCGTTGCTTATCAGCCAGAAAAAAAAGCTCGGTATGGGCAAAGATATTCTCTGGAGCGTTTGTCGGGCGATTATACAACTGGTTATCGTCGGCTTTGTGCTGAAATCGATTTTTGATATCAATAATAGCTGGCTGACGGTGCTGATGGTGCTGTTTATCTGCGTCAATGCCGCGATCAATGCCCGTAAACGCGGTCGAAATATTGCTAACGTTTTTGCGATATCCTTTGCCGCTATTTTTAGCGGCACCGTTATCACGCTTACTATTCTGGTATTAAGTGGCGCGATAGCCTTTGTGCCGATGCAGGTCATTCCCATCTCAGGGATGATCGCGGGGAACGCCATGGTCGCGGTAGGGCTGTGTTACAGCAATCTGAACCAGCGCTTCAGCGACAACCACCAGAAAATAATGGAAATGCTGAGCCTTGGCGCGTCGGTAAAAATGTCGTCGGGCCGCATTATTGCTGACAGTATTCGTACAGCCATGATCCCGACAGTAGATGCGGCCAAAACCGTTGGGCTGGTCAGTTTGCCGGGTATGATGTCCGGGCTGATATTCGCGGGAATAGACCCGCTAAAGGCGATTAAATATCAGATTATGGTGACATTTATGCTTATAGGGACCGCCAGCCTCTCAACCATCATCGCGGTCTACTTATCCTATCGACGATTTTACAATGCCAGGTCACAGCTAAAAATGTCCGATAAACAGGGAGATTAGCCTGATCGTCATTCCTCTGTGCGTTTCATTCTGCGTAACTAAACGCAATTTAGCGGAGATGATTTCTTAGCTAATGCTTGTCTTTCGAATTCACGTCGCTGATTGTGGATGAAGAGAGGCATTTAAGGTTGGTAGTGTATGCTCAACAAAAAGAGGAAGCTGAACGTCCTGATTAGCCATTTGACAGGGACCAACATTCTCAGGCTGCGTTCTGACTGGTATGCATCACTGGAGGCCGCTTCTGGCACAGTGCCGGCTTTATCAGAGGTATCTTCAGGATTAAGCGAGTAGCAGGCTGAATATTCCCAGCCTGCTCAGCAAAGCGTTGATGAGACGCTGATATATAAAACGCAGTCAGCGTTGAAAGGCCATCTTACGCCCTGACGGGTCTGTCAACGACATTGCCTAACGCATTCCGCAGCGCCGGCTCGGCATATTTGCTGATGAGCCAGGCGATATAATAGAGCACGGTGACCACGACCACTGGCAGCGCTATCATCACCGCCTCACTCTTAATATAACCGTTCAGCTTAATCATCATGGCGATCATCAGGTTTTCATGAATCAGATAGAGCGCGTAACTGACAAAGCCAATGGCGGTGAAAAAGCGCACCGAAAGCCAGCGCTCCATCTGTTTTGAATAAAAGCTGGCGATAAAAAAGAGCATCACCATTAATAATGGTACTACTGAAATAATGCCGTCGTGTTTAACGTAGTAGCTGAAGTTAATCAGCAGCCCCAGTAATACCAGGAGATAGTGATAGCCTTTATCGCGCCCGTGTAAGCGTTCATAAACCAGACAACCCACCATAAACCAGGCGTAATGAATAAAGCCGAATTTTGAAATAACATCAATCAATAAGGGATGGCCAAATGATTTCATTACCGAAGATGCCGAAAGTAATAACATCGGCACGAGCAGCGCCGGCAGGCAATATTTTCGTCCGATGGTGAAATAGACGGCGCCGATAATCAGGTAAAACAATGCTTCGACATATAATGACCAGAACGAGCCCGCCATGGAGCTGAATTCAACGCCGGTAAATTGCGTCAGGGTTTCGGGATTGACAAATATCAGGCCGGGAATGAGATTCCTGCTTTCTGTGGTAATTACTGACGATTCGGTAAAAAATCCGCCAGCGATATAAAGCAGCAGACTGGCGATCAGCATCGCCGGAAACAGGCGCAGCCAGCGTTTTTTCAGGAAGTGTTTATAACTACGCGATTTATCCAGCGTCATAAAAATGACAAAACCGGAGATCATAAAAAATAGCTGCACGCCTACCCAGCCGAATGCCAGCAGCGGAATATGTTGTGTCGTCGCCACGTAAGGTAATAGTTCTGGCCATCGTGCATAGGCATGATAAGCAATGACCATCAGGATGGCTAAACCGCGCATGCCATCGAGATGCGTAATACGTGCGTGCATATATTCCCTTAGTAAAGAAAAATGGTGCAAAGTGTTAAGGCTAAATTAACACTGACATAGATTTACACTCAACCAGAATTATCCTGGAAAACTGCGTATAAAATAAGCGCGAACTGATGGCTGTGAGGAATTAACAGGGCAATGCTCTGAGCCGTTATGGCGGTAATATTATCGCTGGCGACAGGTCTGCCGTGAGCAAAAAGCGCAAAATATCATTCGGCTGGTTTTCAGGAACCTGCTTTTTTTAAAAGCGAATTAAGTCCAGCTTCCGTTGTCTTCTGACGTTAACCATAGTCATCCTGGCCTGGAGCTATATGCTAAATTCATCTACATTACAAATTTATTATCAAGAGGAGAGGGTGGCGCGCCATTGGGAGGGATTTTCTCTTTATCTTTCACTTTTATTCTTTGCAAGCAAAATACTTAGCAGGCTTATAAAATAATTAGCAGACTTATAAGTTATCCATATTTTACGGGCGCAATACCGGTATAGCGGGTAAATGCAACGCTAAAAGCGCTGGCTGAGCGATAGCCGACGCGCTCGGCCACTTCGAATACCGCCATATTTTTCCCGCGTAGCAGTTTTTTCGCCAGCGCCATTCGCCAGGTCAGCAAATAATCCATCGGCGCCATGCCCACCGTTTCACGGAAGCGTACAAAGAACGCGGAACGCGATAGCGCTGCTGCTTTCGCCAGTTCGGCGCCCGTCCAGCTATGCTCTGGCCTGGCGTGAATGGCCCGGATCGCCGCTGCCACGCGTTCATCGGCCAGTCCACTCATTACGCCGGGGCATGCGCTACCCAGCGGTATCGAGCGTAACGCTTCGATCAATAACAGCTCCAGCAATCGTTCCAGGACGATATCGCGCGCCGAACGTTGCGCGCGGCATTCGTCCATCACCAGCTGCACCAGCAAAGTCAGCCGCGATTCACCGCGAACATGAATGACCTGCGGCAGCAGCGAGACAATCAGCCCAGCATCGGGCGCATCGAAGTGGCAATAGCCAATCAGGGTTTGCACGTCGGCAGATTGTTCTGGATCGCCTATCCAGAATTCACCAGGGCCGAGCATTTGCGGCAGGGTGTCCGGCGCATCGGCTGCGGGCGGTTCGACGCTGCTCATAGAAAATTCCAGCGCGGCGGGGATGAGCACAAAGTCCCCAGGCTCCAGATTGATCGGCGGGTTTCCTTTCAGTGTGAGCTGACTGCGGCCTTCCAGCAGCAGGCAATAGAACGGCTGACCGGTTTCGTTGCGTTGTACCCGCCAGCGGCCGTTGGCGCACACGCGCTTAGAGAATGCCGCTTGCGGTTGTAGCAGCGAGACGATTTCAGCTAAAGGATCGATCATCTGGACTCCTGCGAATGAATGCTGGACTGTGCATTATAGTGCGTACATAAAACTGACTATATAGTAATCACCTACCTCAACACCAGCAGGAGTAAATTGTGAAAACGATCTTAATCACCGGATGTTCTTCAGGCTTTGGCCATGAAACGGCGCGTTATTTTCTTGAACGCGGCTGGAACGTGATCGCCACCATGCGTAATCCCCGGGCCGATCTGTTTCCGGATGCCGATAATCTGCGTCTGCTGCCGCTGGATGTCAGCAACGAGGAGAGCATCAGGCAGGCTATCGCAGAAGCGGGCGAGATTGATGTTCTGGTGAACAACGCCGGAATAGGTGTGCTCGCCGCGCTGGAAGGTATGGAGATGTCCACGGTGCGCGAGGTATTCGAAACCAATACGCTCGGCACTATCGCGATGACGCAGGCTGTACTGCCTCAGTTTCGCGCGAGACAAAGCGGCACGGTGATTAACGTCACCTCTACCGTGACGCTTAAATCTCTGCCCTTGCTGGCTGTTTATACGGCAAGCAAGGCAGCGGTGAACGCCTTTACCGAATCGCTGGCGCTAGAGTTACAGCCTTTCAACATCAACGTGCGTCTGGTTCTGCCGGGCCTGGCTCCAACCACGGATTTCGGCAAAAACGCCAGGTCGCGCATGGAAAACACCCAGCCTGAACCCTATCAGCCGCTGCTGGATCGCGTGTTTAGCGGAATGCAGCAGCCGCAACCCACCACCAAAGCGATTGACGTTGCGGAAGCGATATGGCGTGCCGCCACCGATCCCAGCGCACCGCTGCGTATTCCTGCGGGAGACGATGCGGTGGCGCTGATGCATGAAGTAGGTTAATCCTGCGCGTTCGCGACTGCCACTCTTCCTGTCAGTGGCAGCTCGCCATTTCATCAGGGACTTCCTGCTGGCCGCGGGGTCAGTCAACGATCAAGACGATTCTGGATATGTTATTTGAGTTTTTGTGATGAGACATTGCTTGCCGGTAGTATGTCAGCCAGCTTACTGGTTTGCGGTAAATGAAAAGTGGGCGTTCACATCTACTCTCATGTTCAAGCTGGTTCTTGCCGATAACAGATCCATGACTCGCTATAGAAAGGAAAATAAAATGACGCACGGAAAAGCTGCCTGGGTGTTGCCAGCCATTATGCTGTACGCCGCCAGAGCTGGAGCGGCCACGAGAGAAGAAATTGAGCGCTTCGAAAACGCCCAGCCGCCAGGCACGGTGTTGATCTGCCAGGGCGAGGGGAGTCTTTCAGCCGGGACGCATCGCATAACGGTCAGGAATAAGGTACGCGGGGAGATCCTCTCTTTTCAAGACGGGCGACAGCGTTCTCGCGCCGAGAGCATCGGTACTGTAGATGGCGCGGTTTATGCCCGATATACCTATGAAGTGACCTCATGGCTGGAACAGGATGCAGAGGTGACTGAACTCGATCCGGACAGCGTCCACGTCATTTTCCCTGAGAATAAAAAAGAGGCTGATGAGATAGCCCACTTTGTTCGTGTCAATGGCACTACCCGCCTGCGGTTTGAGGACTTCGACGCCACCCACTTTCCGGCCTGGGAGATTGCGCCTGCTCCCGACGACCCGACCGGCATGCGCTACCACTGCAAGCCTGAGTGATATCCGCGACGCGCTTTAGCTGCCGTGGAGGATAATCCCTGAGACGGTTACAGGTCTCAGAATCTGATAGAACCAGCTATCCGTTAACAGTGTTCGTTATGATGGACGCTGTTATTTTATTGCTGCTGTTGATTACTCTACTCGCTAAGTAAATACGCTACGGTCTCATGCCCATAATCTGCTCTACCTTGATGCAAAGCGCGGTGGGGAGCCTGAGTATGCTGCTCCTTGTCTGGCATGTGACGTTCTTCTTCTATTAATGAAGTATCGCCTATTAAGATATCTTTAAAATGGTGTGAGCAATCACTGGTCCGTAATGCTTAAAAATCCTCAATTTCTCTGAGGCCGCGCCAGCAGCGGCCAACTGACTCTGTCACCATCACGCCCGGTGCAGGTACAAATTCGGTTAACAGATGGTAGACGGCATCCATCAGCTCTTGTTTAGAGATATCTCCCTGATAGGTAAATATATCTCTGGGGAGCCAGTAAGTTTTATCACTGTCGTCAGCGATGCTGTGCCGGAATCCATTGTCGTTCATGGCATTGCGCAATCGCCTGTACTCTTCAGCCGCGTTTACTTTCCCACGGAGTTCAATTGAGATGTCATATACTGGCATGGGAATCGCCCTTAACTGTGGATAGAAATTTAAGTTTACTTTAGTTTGGCGGTTTTGCCAGTTCCTTGCTCTCTATTTAAAAAAGAAAAGGCGTAAGCCGCTGGTCCGTACTACAGGCAGAGGCTTACGCGCAGAGTCAATTCGCTTTCGGGCATCCCTCAGAGCAGATGCCCGTTTAACCTCAGAACAGCACCGAGTAGTTCAGCCCAAAGGTCCGTCCGCGCCCCTTATAGGTATAAAGAGCTGCGTCGCCGTAGGTCGGGCTATAGAGCCCCGGCGCCCGTTGGCCCCACACCGTGGTGTAATCTTTATCCAGCAGGTTCTCCACGCTGAAACTGAGTTTGCCGACCGGCAGCGCATAGCTTCCCAGCAGGTCAACGGTGTTATAGCCGTTGATTTTCTTGCCGTCCGCATCGGAAACGTCAAAGGTTTGCGTGCTCTGCACGCGCAGGTTCCAGTCGCCAGGCGCCCAGTTCAGCCAGGCGCTGACTTTTGACGGGCTGGCGCTGTCGATGGTCAGCTTCTCCCATTTACCCTCGACGCGCGTTTCAGATTTAATGACGTTGAAGTTAGAGCCGGTGCTCCATTCGCTGTCGTTAAAGAAGTAATCAACCTGGCCTTCCACGCCGTAAATGCGACGCTTATCGTCATCCAGGTTAATCGTCATATCGGTTTTATTGATGCTGATGGTTTTATCCGACAGCGAATAGTAAGCCGCCAGCTGGGTGCGCAGGTTATCGCCGGTATAGCGCCAGCCGAGCTCGTAAGAGTCGACTTTGATCCCATCGAGCTTCGAATCATTGACGTTAACGCTGTTGGTGAGGTTGTAATGCCCGTTCGTCAGGCGATAGGTGCCGGAGCCGTAATATTTGGCCAGATCGGGGATCTCAAAGCCCTGCGAGAAGTTAAACCAGACCTGCTGGCGCTCGGTCAGACGACCCAGAATGCCGGCATTGAAGAGCAGGTTATTGTAATCGGTCGAGCCGCCCGGCACCGCATCCGCCGAGTTGGCCTGGCCGGTGGCGATCGCCTGCTGCTGGGCATAGCCGACAAAGTCGTCCACTTTGTTTTTCGTATACTGATACCGCACGCCGCCGCTCAGCGTGATGGCGTCGATGTCGTAGCTCGACTGCAGGAACGGCGCAAGATTGGTGATGCTATAGCCTGGATAGCGCCCGACGTTATAGGCATTTTTTAGCGTCATGCCGCCGCTTTGCGCCGCGGTATTCAGGTCAAAAAACTGCTGATTGGCGTCAAAGGTCTCATGGTCGGCGTCAACGCCGTAAGTCAGCGTCAGGGCATCGAGCGGCTGGCTGTTGAGGGTCAGTTTGCCGCCATAGAAATCGGTCTTTTGCTGTGAGGCGCCGATACTGGAGACGCGGTTGCGGGTAAGGGTAGGGAAAGGATAGAAGGTCAGGCTCTCGTCGCGATAGTAAACCTGCGCCACCAGATCCTGGCCGAAAAAGTCGGTATTGGAGTACTGCACATTGATCAGATGGCGTTCGGTGCCGGGCAGGCGGTCGGAGTCGAGATTGCCTGAGTTATAGGCGCTGCCGGAGCCGGTTACCGCCGAGAAATTCTCGCCCAGATAGAGGCCGTGCTTGCCGTCCGATTCGCTCTTGAAGTACTGCGTGGTGAGCTGCAGCTGCTGGTTCTCATCGATATTGAGCGTGCCCGTGCCCATCACATCCAGACGATCAGAGTACTGCAGCCCGGTTTGGGTATTGTCGATAATCGCCTCGTTGCCTTTGCCGTCGTACCAGCCGCCGTAGCGCTGATACGCAACCGACAGGCGACCCGAGGCCTTGTCGTCGCCGCCGCTCACCGCCGCCGCGACGTTCTCATCATGATCGTTATGGCTGTTGAACCCGCTTTTGACGCCGGTTTGCAGCTCTGCCTGCGTGCCCGGCTGGCCTTTTTTAGTGACGATATTAATTAAGCCGCCGGTACTGCCACCGCCATAGAGCGAGGTCGCGCCTGAAATCACCTCGATACGCTCGATGTTGAAAGGATCGATCGCGTCCAGCTGGCGGCTGTCGCTGCGTGACGAGTTAAGGCGAACGCCGTCCACCATCACCATCATCGAGCGACCGCGCATGTTCATACCGTAGTTGGTGCGTCCCTGACTGCTGACGTCCATGCCGGGAATGAGCTGCGCCAGCACCTCTTTTAACTCCTTGCCACCCTGAACCTGCTGCTCAATTTCATCCTGCTCGATAATCCAGGTGGTTTGCGCCATTTCCGCCACGCTGCGGTGCGAGCGGCTGGCGGAGACCACCATTTGATCCTCTTTTATCTCTTCGGCCCAGGCGCCGGAAGAGAGCATCGCGAGTAAACAAGGATTTAAAACCCACAGATACGGCTGTTTCATTTTTTATTTTTTTCCGATGACGTGTTCAAAACTGAACTGTATTAACGGTGTGTTGAGGATCCCGATCGTGATTTTCCGGCTGCTGCGTGCGCCACTGGATCACGCCAGGGGTGGTGCTCAGCTCGAACGGCTCTGCCGGGTGCGCACGGTTAAGAATGCGGGCGGCGCGCCAGGCCATCAGGCTGAGCTGGGGTTCCGCAATGCCCAGACGCTGCATCCCGGCATTGACGGCAAAAAGGCTGTTGCTTTCCGGTCCGTCCCAGTTAAGGGTGAAGTCGGTGTTGATCTGGAAATTTTCGTCGCGATCGAGCTGCAGACGATGCGCAACAGGCGCCAGAAAAGCGGGACGCGCCGAGCGGTAGCCGGTGGCGAAAATCACCACGTCGGTCGTCAGCTGCTCTTCGCCGCGATCGAGATGGTGACGCAGCCTCAGCTGCTGCGCCTCCTGCGCCTGCTCAAGCGAGATCACCGAGCGCGACGGCATCAGGCGCGCCCAGGGCTGCTCGCGCAGCACCTCAAAGCGGTGATACATCGCCCGATAGATGGCGAGAAGCGACTCGCTGGTGATGCCGTCTGAGGTCATCTTCTGCTCGTTCAGCATCTGCTGGCGCGCGCTTTCGTCCAGCGTCGAGAAGCTTTCCAGGTACTCCGGCGTGAAGTACTCGTTGGCGAAGGCGGCTTCATCCAGCGCGTTGAAGTTATTCCTGCGCGACACCCAGTTCAGGGCTGCGGGCTGGCCCCATTCGCCGCGGAAGATATTGAGAAACAGGTCGGCGCCGCTCTGGCCACCACCGACGATGGTAACGCGCTTGCCGTGCAGGTCCGGCCGACGCAGCATCATTTCGCTGGCGTGAAAGCAGCGATCGCTCTGTTCGGTGACGCACGCCGGCAGCCTGGCCTGCTTTCCAATGCCGAGACAGACATGGCGTGCCTGGAAACAGTCATGCGCGGTTTCAACCGTGAACAGACGCGTCGCGTCGTTAAAGGTCACGCGGGTGACCGGCTGGTTAAAGGCCAGATTGCTCAGCCGCTTCGCCACCCAGGCCAGGTAGTCGGAAAACTCCTCTCTGGAGACCGTGCGCTGCTCGGTGGTGAGAAAACGGTAGAATTTCTTTTGCTGCACCAGATAGTTGACAAAGCTATAGCGGTTGGTCGGCTCGACCGCGCTTACAAGGTCTTTGAGAAAGCTGGTTTGCATTGCGCAGTCCGGCACCATCATGCCGGGATGCCAGGCGAAGTCGGATTTGCGCTCAAGAAACAGCGAGCTAAAACCGTCCAGTCCTTCCGCCAGCGCGGCGACGCTGAGGTTGAACGGGCCGATGCCTATGCCAATGAAATCATAAGGCTTCATTTTGCAGACTCCTGGGTCACCAGATAGAGAGGGTTATCGAGATCGGTAAGGTAGTTGGGCAGCATTCGGCTGCCGCCGTCGTGCTCTGAGAACCTCAGCTTTACCGGATTAAGCACGACGCGGATGATCTGAGGTTTGAAGAGATCGAACAGGGCGAAGCGATCGGCCATTGCAGGGTGTTGCGCCATATAGCGCTGCAGCACGCTGGCGAGAAGGCGATAGAAATGGCGCTCATCGATGCCCGACTGCAGCGTCAGACGGGAGATAAAACGCAGCACGGTGACAAAGTGCCCGGTCTGCAGATCGTGAATAAGATAGTCGGCGCTCAGACGCGCGGTGACCTCTTTCACCGCGGCGGGCAGCGACGCCGCCTCCGGGAAATCGCGATCGATAAGGCGCATATCGCCCTGAAAATCCTTCAGCAGAATGCGCTGCGGAATATGGTCCTTCATCACCAGCGTGACGTTCTGACCGTGCGCGATAAGCGCCACGCCGTAGCGGCACATCAGGTGATAGAAGGGGATCACCACCACGTCGAACATGCGGCTCAGCCAGTTTGCCGCATCCAGCCCCGAAGCCTTAATCCAGGCGTCAATCAGCGGGCGTCCGGCGTTGTCGGTTTCCATCAGCGCGGCCATCAGCACCGCCTGTTCGCCTGCCTGCAAGTAGCAGCCGGGGCTTTCGCGCCAGATCACGCCGAGCATCTCCTGGTAGCGATAGGGCGCCTGCGGCAGCGCGGCGTAGCCTTCGTGAGACAGGTAGCCTGCGGCCGGCTCCGCCAGAATCCGGGCGCCGGTGGCGCGCAGCGTCTCATCCTGCGCGAACTGCCGCGTTAACCAGCCGGAGGCGAGCGGCCCGGCGGCGATATACTTGCCGGGAATGCCGCGATAGCAGGAGGTGTTATAGATGGTCAGCGGCAGTTTGATATCGAACCGCGCCGCGCGGCTGACATTGGTCAGGGTGCGCAACGACTGCTGCGCCAGATAGCGGTCGCCGAAGGCGCCCAGCTCGACTATCTCGCCGCGCGCCAGCTGCGGCAGAAAGTGAATCGCGATTTTTTGCTGCCACTGCCAGGGATGAACGGGCAACGCCATCCAGCTGTCGTCGAGTCCGACTGACTGCCAGTGCTGGTGAAAACGCGTCAGCTCGGCGTCATCCATGGCGCTGGCAAGCAGGGTAGAGATGTCGCACGCCTCTTCATGGCTCCAGACCAGCTTATCGCGGCGTACCGCGACCCAGTGCAGCTGAAACCGGTTGCGGTACTCCGGCGCATAGGCGCGCAGCGCATCCAGCCCCCAGCCGCGCCGCCCTTTGTTGAAGATGAACTTGGGATGTCCGCTGAGCAGGCACTGCAGCTCATCCGCATCGAGCGCGATCAGATCGTCGGCGCTCAGCGAGCGGCGCGCTTCCAGCAGCTGCAGATCGCCGCGCAGCGTGGCATAAAGATCTTCAAGATGCTCGGCCGTCTGGGCATCGCTCATCTCCAGCGCCACGGCCAGCTGACGCAGCAGCGCGTCCGCCTCCAGCGGCCCGCCGCTGAGAGAGGCGGGATCGATATGCAGCCAGCCCCAGATGCCGCGGCTGGCGGCAAATTCCCAGCGCGCTGAGCCCACGGTGATTTCCCAGCGGCCAGCTGACCGCTCTATAGCGCGCAGCGCCTGCTCATACTCCAGCTCGGCGAGAATTTTGGCGATCATCTCGCGGTTGACGCGCTCCCACATCATAACCCTACCTCCGTAAAGAAGCGGTGGCGCTCGCTCATCACCAGGCGAGAGCGTTTGTGGGGGAAATCGAACTCCTTGAGGGTGTGATAGCCGGCAACCGGCAGATGGCGGAACAGACGCTGATTGTCGTAGCGCGGTTCAGCGACGATGCGCTGCGTACGGGGCTCGTCGAGAAACAGATAGTGCGTCAGCCCGCGCAGCCAGCTGCGAATAAAGTGCGCGCCGCGCCACGCCTCTTCGCCCACCAGCATGTGCAAACCGCGATCGTAAGGCTGCCAGCGGTAGTGACGGCCGATGCGATCTTCCGCCGCCCAGTAAATTTCGAAATAGCCGAACGGCTGGTCGTCAAAGCAGCCAATCACCGGAAAGCAATATGCGGAGTCGAGCTGCTTGCGCAGGTAGTTTTCCTGCTCCGGCTGCGGCGCCGCCATTTCCCAGAAGGCGTTGACGCGGGGCGCGTTCATCCAGCGCGTAAAGCGCGCGGCGTCCTCCGCCACGTCGGCGACGCGAAAGCTGAGCGTCCGCTTGATCTGCGGATCGTAGCGGCGATAGATTTCGCCTTCCGGCCTGGCCGGACGTACGGGATAGAAGAGCTGACGCTCATCGTCGAACTGCATTTTGCCGCTGGCCGTCGGGCGTTCGCCGCGGCGCCAGATCGGCAGCTGCCAGAAGGTTTCGCGGGAAATGTAGTCGCCGTCGACCGCCGCGAACAGCGCCTGCGCCTGCGGCTCATGCTGCCACTGCGCCCAGGGGAGATGAACGCCGCTCAGGTGCGGTGCGGCCACCAGCAGCTGATCGATCGCCTCGGCAAGCCAGCCTTCCGGTATCGCCGCTATAAACTGCAGCGCGGCGCTGTTGTCCAGCCCGAGCATGAGCGGCAACGGCTGTCCGGTCAGCGCACAGCGGAAACCGGTGTCGCCATGTACGATATGCGCGTTTGGCATCACGGCTTCTCCCTGTAGAACGGATTCTGGAAATCGAAGTAGATCACCGCCGGATCGGCGATGGTGTTTTCGTTGTGGTCGTAGAGATAGCAGTTGAAATTGCCTTTACAGTTCCAGTGTCGGCTGTCGAGCACGTAATCAAGGCTGCGGGTATCGCTGACGCGACTGCGCAACGCCGCCAGCCGGTCGCGCACCTGCGCCATCAGGCGCTCTTCGGTCTCGAAGCCTGCGGCGCCCAGCGCGGCGGTGACCGCCAGCGTGGAGTTGACCAGCAGGTAATAGGGGAAGTAGCGCAGCACCTGCTCGCGACTAAAGCGGTTTTCCGCATCCGCTTCGTCAATCTGCGCCAGCCAGTCGGCCGCGTTTTCCGTGAAGCCGCTGCCCTGGCAGTCGCGGTAGAGCAGGCCGACCGGCAGATCCTGCTGCATCTCCACCAGAATGTTTTGCTGATGCGCCAGCAGCACCAGGCCGTAATTGGCCTCGGTGCCGAACAGCGGCAGCAGTACGCGATCGCAGTAGGCGTTCAGCCAGCACTGCGCCGCCTGGGCAAGCGTCAGCCCGAGCCGAACGCTCACTCTTCTTACCGCTGCCGCCAGCAGGCTGTCGCCGCCGTCTGGCGCGGCCTGCGTCAGGCTGACCAGCACGTTGGTCTGGGTTGCCGGGGTATCGAAGAGGCTGTTGACGCGAAACGCCATCAGGCTCTCTTCCTGGATCGCGCCATCAGCGGCGCGCAACCCGGCCCAGCCATCCTCCTGCATCACGCGCATGGTGGGATAGTCCATCTGCAACGACTGCCAGCGCGGGGTCTGGGCGAGACGCGCCAGGCGCATACCGCGCTTCACCTCTTTCACCGACAGGGTCCGCACCGAATTAGTCAGACGCACGCTCAGCGAGAATTTGATCATGTCGCTGCTGGCGGGCGAGTAGAGCGAACGCGACGAGCTGGTAGGCAGCCAGGCGCTGCCGCATTCCCCTAAGTCCGCCAGCGCGCCGCTGGCGACCAGCTGCTGGCACCACGCCTGCGACAGCAGATAGCGTGCCTGCCACGGATGCATCGGGATCAGCCAGCGCTGGTCGGTAAACTGACTCAGCAGCGCGGGCGCGCTCTGCGCGGCAAAACGCAGCAGACGGGCGCGCAACGACAGGCCGAGGCTTTCGCCCGCCACATACTCGCTATCGACGGAGAGCCAGTGCAGCGGGAAGTCAGAGGCAAACTCAGGCAGATAGCGGCGCGCTTCTGCTTCATCAAAAGGCTCGTGCGATTTCGGGGCTGGGTGGAATGCGTGTCCCACCAGCAGCGCCTGTTCGGCCTCAGCAAACGAAAGCGGTTTGTGGCGTAACTCAGGCCAGCGATGACGCACATTGATCGCCTGCCAGGTATTGGCATGACTTTCGCCGACGCGCTGCTGGAAACGCTCGATGACGTCGCTGCTGAGCTCCGCGCGAATAGCCGGTTTTGCCAGGGTTAGCGATACCAGGGTTGCAAAGCTGATGGCTTCGCCCTCAGGCGAATCCGGGCTGATAAGCCGCGCGGGAAACTGATACTGATGGTGCTGAGTAGGAGAGAAGTAGCGCAGCGGCAGGCGGATCGCCTGTGATGACGAAAGGGGCAGGTCAATATGTTGCCTCTGGCCGGGCGCAGCCTCGGCAACATATTTCCAGTCGCGCGTTTCCCGAAAAAGCGCATTGAGAAAGCACTGCGCCGCCACGTCAACGCCAGCCGTTTGAGAAAAGCCATCCATAAGATAATCTCACTTCTTAACTGATAATGATTATCGTTATGATAATTATTTAATTTACAAAGGCAATCATTTTTGCAATATTTGCATACATCTAATGAACTGTATATCCCTGTTTTTAACGGTGTCTTTACATTTATGTGTCAGTTATTACAGAGCAGGCGGGTATGACGGGGCCGGGTAAATCAAGCTGGCCGCTGGCTTTTTGCGCCGGGCTGCTGGGAATTGGTCAGAACGGCTTACTGGTCGTGCTGCCACAGCTGGTAGAGATGACCGGCCTGACGCTCTCGACCTGGGCCGGTTTATTGATGTTTGGTTCGATGCTGTTTCTGCCCGCCTCGCCCTGGTGGGGACGCGTCGCCGAAGTGAAGGGCTGTAAATTTGTCGTGGTGGCATCGCTGTCAGGCTATCTGGCCAGCTTCGGCATTCTGGCGCTGGCGGTCTGGCTGATGGCGGAAAAGCGGGTCGGCATGCCTGCTGGGCTTGCCGCGCTAATCCTGTCGCGGATGGTGTACGGTCTGACCGTCTCGGGTATGGTGCCCGCCGCGCAAACCTGGGCGATGCAGCGCGCTGGCGCAGAGCGGCGCATGGCGGCGCTGGCGGCGATCAGCTCCGGGCTAAGCTGCGGGAGGTTGCTGGGGCCGCCTCTGGCGGCGTTGGCGCTCAGCCTTTATCCGATGGCGCCGCTGTGGCTGATGGCCGCCGCGCCGCTCTTCGCCCTGATGCTGATCGGCCGCGAGTATGGCGATCCGCCGCTGATGCCGGTGGCGCATCATGCCGCACGCTGGCATAGCAGTTTGCTGCCGCTTCTGGCGCTGGCGGCGCTGCTCGCCCTCAGCATCAGCCTGATGCAGATCGGACTGGCGCCCGTGCTGCGCGATTACATGAGCGAGCCCGCGGCGGTCAGCCGTCATATCGCCTGGCTGCTGAGCCTGGCCGCCATCGCGACGCTGCTGGCGCAGTTTCTTGTGGTCAGGCCGCAGCGGCTGCAGATTCAGCCGCTGCTGTTTAGCGCAGCGGTATTGATGAGCGCAGGGCTGGGCATCATGGTCGTCGGCAACCTTATTTCGCTTTATGCAGGCATTGCCGTCACCTCTTTCGGCGCCGCGATGGCGACCCCAGCCTATCAGCTGATGCTTAATCAAAAACTCTCTATCGGCAAAGGCGCGGGCCTGATCGCCACCAGCCACACGCTTGGCTACGGCCTGAGCGCCTTGCTGATCCCCTTCATCACGTGGCAGTGGGGACAGCACCAGGTGCTGGCGGGCGCATGGATAGCATCGGTGATATTTTTCATGGTGGCCTGTCGGCTGCGAGTAACGGCAAGCGCGGAAAGCGCGCGCTGAACGTCAGGAAAAAATATGGACCCCATTCCAGCCTACCGCTTATTCAATGTCACCCTGCTGCGCAAAAGATGGCTCTCTCCCTCGCTGGTGAGCTGCCTCTTTACGGGCGAAGAAATAGAGATGATGAAGCGCGATGGGCCCGATCAACGCATTAAAATTCTCTTTCCGTCGTTACAGGGGATTCCCGCCTCGTTAATCGCGCATCTTCCGTGGCGCGAGCAGCTTAAAGCCTTGCCGCCCGAGCAAAGACCGATACCGCGCACCTATACGCTGCGCGCTGTTAACGCTGCCGACCGCCTGGTGGAGGTGGAGTTTGTGATTCATGGCACAGAGGGGCCCGCTTCGGCCTGGGTCATCGGCGCCGCGCCAGGCGACGCTCTGCAGATGGTCGCGCCTAACCGGCAACACGCCGCCGACAGCGGGGGATATGAGTGGCGGCCTGATCCCGAGGTAGAGCGCGCGCTGGTGGTCGCCGATGAGACGGCGCTGCCGGCGGTGAAGGGGATCCTTGAGCAGGTGGCGCAAATGGCGTCGCCGCCTGCGCTGCAGATTTTTCAGGAGGTACCGCGGGCGGAGGACTGCGTCGACTGGCGGGAATATGCCTTTGCCGAGGTCTTCTGGCTTCCCCGCGACCAAACCCGGTCGGCGCACGGCGCAGCGCTGCTGCAGGCGGTAAAGGCGAACGTCGCCGTGCCTGACTCCGCGCTCCGCGCCTCTCCGGCGTCCCTTGAGGTCGAACAGGAGAGCCTGTGGCGCAGTGCGGCGTGCAAAAACGATCGTTTTTACGGCTGGGTGGCGGCGGAGTCCTCAGCCGTCAGGCACCTCCGACGTTATCTGGTGGGTGAGCGCCAGCTGGCGAGCGAGAGCGTGAGCTTTATGGCCTACTGGAGCAAAGGTTAACCGCGTCGGTTTGCTTAATTTATCGTGCGGAAAGCGATACGGGCGGAGGCGAGCCGCACTGCGGTACGGCGCGCCTCAGAGAGACTTGTCAGGAGTTTTCAGAGGAGCGCACGGCGTAGAAGCGCGCTTTTTGCCGCTGCCGCTCCCTGCGCGGCATCACCAGGCTGGCGATGATAATCACCAGCGTCAGACCGCCGGTCGCCAGCAACTCATTTTGATGCTGCGCGTTAAATAACATGCAAACTAGCACGGTGACGATAAACAAAATGGTCAGCCAGGTCAGACCGGGAAACAGCCACATGCGGTAACTCAGCGTTTCGCCCGCTTTTTCGCGCTTTTTGCGCAGCACCAGATGAGAGAAAGCTATCACCAGATAAACCAGCAGCGCGATGGCGCCTGAGCTTGCCAGCAGGAACTCAAACACCACGCTGGGCGCCAGATAGTTAGCCACCACCGCGACAAACGCCGCCGCCGTCGAAAGCAGCACCGCAACCCATGGCGTACCGCTGCGCGTGGTGCGCGAGGCCGCCGCAGGCGCATCTTTTCGACGCGACAGGGAGTAGAGCATGCGCGAAGAGGTATAGAGCGCCGAGTTAAGGCAGCTGCAAACCGCGATCAGCACCACGACATCGACGATGAGTTTGGCGTGCGGGATATTCATGGCCTGCAGCACGGTCTGATAGGATCCGTGCTCAACCAGCGACGGCGAATTCCAGGGCACCAGCGCGACCACGAAAAATATCGACAGCAGATAGAACAGCGCGATACGCCAGATAACCGAATTGGTGGCCTGAGTGATCTGCTTGCCGGGGTTCTTCGATTCGGCGGCTGCGATGGTAATAATTTCGGTACCCATAAATGAAAACATGGTGGTCAGAATCGCCGCCATCACCTTGCCGATGCCGTTGGGCATAAATCCCTGGGTGTCATAAAGATGCTGAAGGCCGCTGGCGCCGCTGTTGGGCAGATAGCCGAATACGGCCAGGCCGGCGGCACACAGGAATGCGACGATCGCCGCGACCTTGAGCAGGGCGAACCAGAACTCGAACTCGCCGTAGTTTTTTACGCTCAGCAAATTGGTCAGGGTTAAAACCACCGTAATAGCGAGCGTAAACTGCCAGATGGCGATCTGCGGAAACCAGGCGTGCAGGATGGTGCCGGCCGCGTTCGCTTCCAGAGGGATCACCAGCACCCAAAACCACCAGTAGAGCCAGCCGATGGTAAAGCCGGCCCAGCGGCCGAGCGCCTTGTCGGCGTAGGTAGAGAACGAGCCGGAGTCCGGCAGCGACACCGCCATCTCCGCCAGCATACGCATAATCAACACCACCAGCGCGCCAGCAGCGGCATAGGCGATAAGCACCGCCGGGCCCGCCTCGGCGATAGCGTGGCCGGATCCCACAAACAGGCCTGCGCCAATCACGCCGGCAATGGACAGCATGCGCACATGGCGCGGCTTTAGATTTTGTGCCAGTGCATCTTCATTCGCACTCTGCATTCTCGTCATCAATACATCTCCAGAACGGCTCCCGGGCTTGTGTGCCCGGGACGAGCAGGGGGACAGACTCGCGGCAGCGAGCCGGGAAGCTGATACGTTTTATTTACAATTCCCGACAAAGGCTTTTATTAATGCGTGCGGAGAGGTAAGTTGCCAGAGCCAATTTCAGAGAGTGGGATGGAGCCAATTGCAGCTGTTATATGCCGATCACTTATTAGAGCGACTGCAGGTTTTGCAGAGTGGTTCGCTACAGCAGCGACTGCTGGCCTGCATACAGGCCGCTATTATTGAAGGGGTTTTTCCTCGCGGCGGACGTTTGCCGCCGACGCGCGACATGGCGCGCGAGCTGGGCGTATCGCGTAATACGGTACTGCATGTTTATGAAAGTTTAATGGCACAGGGCTATGTTACGGCGCGCACCGGCAGCGGCACCCGCGTGGTGGAGACGCTGCCGGAGATTTGTCTGCAAAGTCAGGCGATCGATCTGCTTCAGCCGGTTGCCGCACCGCTGCCGGCCACGCTGTCAAAACGCGGCGCGATGCTGCTAGGGCATGCCACCGCCTCGCCCTATCAGTGGGGCGCCTTCGTGCCCGGCGCGCCCGACGTGACCGAATTCCCGCATAAGCTGTTTAGCCAGATTCAGGCGCGGCTCAATCGCGATCCCGACGTTCACCGACTGATTTACAGCAGCGGCGGCGGCTGCCCCGATCTCCGCCATGCGCTGGTGGAGTATCTGCGCGTGGCGCGATCGGTGAAGGCGGATGCCGATCAAATTCTCATCACCGAAGGGGTGCATCAGGCGGTGGATCTGGTGAGCTGCGTGCTGGGCGATCCTGGCGATCTGGTGTGGATGGAAGAGCCAGGTTACTGGGGCACGCGCAACCTGCTGCGTAAAAACGGCATGAAAATTCGCGCCATCCCGGTCGACGACGAGGGCATCGTGCCGGCGTCCGGGCCGCCGCCTCGCATGGTATTCGTGACGCCGTCACACCAATATCCGCTGGGCGCACATCTCAGTCTGGCGCGGCGTAAAGCCCTGCTGGCGCTGGCGCGACGTCACGGCAGCTGGATTATCGAAGATGACTACGACAGCGAGTTTCGCTTTTCAGGCACGCCCTGGCCGTCGCTACAGGGGCTGGAAGAGGATGCGCCAGTCATCTATATGGGCACCTTCAGCAAAACGCTCTATCCGGCGCTGCGCATTGGCTACATGGTGGTGCCGAAGATGCTGGCCGAGCCGATGCGTACCGCAGCGACCGAACTCTACCGCGGCGGTCATCTCTTGATCCAGCGCGCACTGGGTGAGTTTATCCGCCAGGGGCACTACATGGATCATATCCGCCGCATGCGGTTACTCTACGGCCAGCGGCGTCAGTTCTTATGCAAGCTGATCGAGCGCTATCTGGGGCCGTCGTTTTTACCGCCGGTCAACCATGAAGCGGGGCTGCATCTGGTGCTGCGGCTGCCGCCGGGCTGCGATGACGTCGCGATTACCGCAGAGGCGCTCAAGCGCGGCGTAAAGGTGCGGCCGCTCTCGCAGTACTATATGCATCCGCAGCGCGAACGCGGATTGCTGCTCGGCTACGCCTGCGTCAATGAGCGGCAGTGTCAGGATGCCTTCGGCGTGCTGAAGGGCTGTCTGGTCGCGGCGGGCATCGAGGTTAAGGCGCAGTAATGTCTTAAACGGTGACAAGGGCGATGTTTTTCTCTTTCAGCGCCAGCTGAAATGCGCGATCAAGCTTGTCTTCAATAACCAGAACGTCTATTTCTTCGCAGCTGGCGACGGAGAACCTGGCGACGCCTGGGATTTTCTCTGCGGTCAGCCCGACAATGGTCTGGCTGCTTTGCCTGATAGCCGCTTTCTTAAACTCACAGTCATCGTAATTAAAGCCTGTCAGTCCAGTATCGGGACTCATGGCGCATCCGCCTATAAACGCCTGGTCAAACATCACGCCTTTCAGCTGCTCAATGGCCCTGTTGCCGACGCAGCCGCCGCTGTTTTTATCAATGCGACCGCCAAGCATAATGACGTCAATCGCGGCAAAGTTCAGCAGCGCCGCGGCGATATCGGGCGCATTGGTGACCACCGTAGCGACGAGCGTTGCAGGCAGAAACCGGGTCATAGCCAGATTGGTGGTACCGGCATCGATAAAGATGCAGCTCGCATTTTTTATTCGCTCTGCGCACTTTTGCGCGATGGCCTCTTTAGCTGAGAGATTGTGCTCTTTTCGTATCGCAAAAGTGCCGGCATCCGGCACGATGAGCACCGCGCCGCCATACACCTTTTTGCACAGGCCTTCCTTGCTGAGTTCATGGAGATCGCGCCGAACCGTATGCTCTGAGACACCCAGCTGGCGGGCGAGTTCGGCGCAAACCACGCGTCCCTGTTCGCGCAAAGTTAGTCGGATCAACGCTTGCCGCTGCTCCGGGAAAGCTGCATAATCGAGCATAAATTACCTTTAATATTATTATAACGCGCTTAAGTGAGCATGATCGTGCATGCCACCGCACCTGTCAACCCGTTCCTGCTGCGCTTTTACCCGTACGCAGAAGGGGTTTGCAGCCATCTGACGAGGAACTACATGGTTATGCCATTCACCCGAATTACTTCGCGCCATGCGACGCGGCTGGCTTTTTTTATTGCGGGCGCGCTCACCGCCGCCTGGGCGGTTATTGTGCCCTATGCTCGCGCCAATACGGGCGTCGATGAGGCGACGCTGGGCACGTTGCTGCTCTGTCTGGGCGTCGGCGCGCTGATCGCGATGCCGGTAACAGGCTCGCTCACCAGCCGCTTCGGCTGCCGTCGCGTCATCATGGTTTCCATGGCGGTAATTATCGTCAGCGCGCCGCCGCTGGCGTTTATTGCCGATCCGCTGCTGCTGGGGCTGGTGCTGCTGCTGTTCGGCGTGGGCATGGGCGTTACCGACTGCGCCATGAACATTCAGGCGATCCTGGTGGAAAAGCAATCATCCGTTCCGCTGATGTCGGGTTTTCATGGCATGTACAGTTTTGGCGGCATTGCGGGCGCGGGCGTAATGACCTTGCTGTTAGCGATGGGAACAGAGATTGCTGTCGCGACGCTGCTGGTTAGTTTTATGGTGCTGGCGTTAGCCATACTGAGCTATCCGGGGCTGTTGACCTACGCCAACCCTAAAGAGGGGCCTGCGTTCGCCAGGCCGCGCGGAATCGTTTTGTTGCTGGGGATTGTCTGTTTTTCCGTGTTTCTGACCGAAGGGACGGTGCTGGACTGGAGCGCGCTCTATCTGACGCAGGTGAAAGGCATGCCGGATACGCTGGGCGGTCTGGGATATACCTGTTTCGCCGTGGCCATGACCGCCGCCAGGCTAACGGGCGACCGCGTTGTTCGCCATCTCGGCCGCTTTACCGTGGTTGTCGGCGGATCGGTGATGACGATCGCCGGGCTGGCGCTGGTGATCTACGTTCCCTCGTGGCACCTGTCGCTGCCGGGATACGCGCTGGTAGGAGCCGGCTGTGCGAATATCGTGCCCGTGATGTTTTCGGCGGTGGGGCAGCAGAGCGTGATGCCGCAGTCGGTTGCCGTTCCGGCCATGACCACCCTGGGATATCTGGGCGTGCTGAGCGGCCCGGCACTCATTGGCTATGTCGCTCATTTCACGTCTCTCGCCGTCGCCTTTTCACTCATCATGGGGCTAATGCTGTTTGTCGGCGCGCTGGCGTTCAGCCTGAATCTTGGCCGCGCGCGGTCGGTAAGGGAAAACGCATGAAAATCGCACACGTGGCGTTATGGACCAGAGATCTTGAAGCGCAAAAGGCGTTCTGGCGGCATTTCTTCGCCGCTGAATCGAACGATCTCTATATCAGCAAAAACCGGCCTGGCTTCCGCTCTTATTTTGTCAGCTTAGCCGAAGGGCCGACCATTGAGCTTATGAGTCTGGACGGGCTGGAGAGCGGCCCGCACGGGAAAGAAGTGACGGGATGGGCTCATCTCGCCATCACGGTAGGCTCTCGGCAACGGGTCGATGAGATGGTCAGGAAGGCTGACGCCAGTAACATATTGGTTAGCCCCGCGCGGGTCACCGGGGATGGCTATTATGAGGCGATTATCCGCGATCCAGACGGCAATCTGATTGAGATTGTAAGTTAGGGTGGGAACCTGGGCCGATTATCGGCCCAGAGATCGCGCGCCGCATTCGCTATGCGGCGATTCTGCCGCGCACGATAACCTTTCCTGGCTTGCTGTCGCCATCCTGCACGCGGCGAATCGCCAGGTTGAGCGCCTGCCAGGCGATCTCCTGCAGGTCGTGGCTGACGCAGGGAAAGTGGAAACCGTAAATCTCGGCGTGGGAAACATGATCGATACTGAACAGGTTGACGTCGTCCATGAGCCGCAGTTTGTGCTCGATACAGGCTTTAATGATGCCCAGCGAGATCTGGTTATTACAGCCGACAAAGTAATCTGGAGCCTTATGGCTGTTCAGCCAGCGGCTGGTTTCGCGCCACGCGGCATCCATAAAGAAATCGGCGTACAGAATTTCGAACGATTCCACCTTGCCCAGCAAAGCCGCCTGCAAGCCGGTGACTCTTTCACGCGCGACGTTGGAATTTTCCGGCCCGGAAACCACGACGACGCGGCTGGCCTGCTGCTCTAACAGCCAGCGGCCGGTCTGCAGGCCGCAGTCCAGGTTATCGATATAGACGCCGCTGCAGTGCGACGCCTGCAGTTCGCGATCGACCAGTACGACGGGGATGTTGAGAATTTCCAGCCGCTTCATATAGGCGGGATGATAGTTAACGTCATTGGATATCACGGAAAGAATAATGGCGTCGACGTTATAGCCGATCAGCTTATCGATAATGCGGTCTTCCGCTTCCTGCGATTCGCAGGAGTCAAACACCAGCGTGTCGTAACCCATCTTTTGCGCTTCCAGCGTCATCAGCCGCGTCAGTCCGCCAAAAAACGGGTTTGCCATATCAGGATTGACGATGCCGATGGTTTTACTGGCTTTCGCCCGCAGGTTGCGCGCGGCGGCATTAACGACATAGCCAAGCTGCTCTGCTGTTTCGCGAATGCGCTGCAGCGTTTCCGGATGCACTTTCTCAGGCTGCGAAAACGCCCGGGAAGCGGTAATTTTACTGACGTTCGCCTGCGCGGCGACGCTTGCCAGCGTCGCCTTTCGTCCCCGACCTGCTGCCAATTTCGGCTCCTTAATTAAACCACATCATTTTGTATCATTTACAAATCATGACAGATCCTGGGGTGCGATGCTAATGCTGATTGTTACGCCAGCCGGTTTACGCGCGGATCGGTGAAAATATCCAGCTCATCGCGGCTTTCAGACGAGAACTCCGAGACCACCGCTCCGTTATCGCCCGCCTGAAACCAGTGGCGCGTATTCGGCGCGATGGTGTATTGCTCGCCGGGCCGCAGCAGGACATAGCCGGTGCAGGTGTACCAGGCCTCGCTTCCTTCCGGCACGCGGCAAACCGGCGCGCCGCCGGCGTCATTCTCTGGCAGGCTGCTGTCGTCCACGAACAGGTAAACCTCGCCCCAGCGGCAGCGAAACGTTTCCTGTTTGCCCGGCGTGCCTTCAAACGGCGGGTGCAGATGCTCAGGACAGGTTTGTCTGGGAAACAGCACCAGCTCTTTGGCGCAGTAGCGCGGCGAGTTCACATAGGTCAGCAGCTGCAGGCCGGAAACAGGGTAATCCGGCAGTCCGAACGTGGCGATCTCAATACGCTGCTGCTCTTCCTGCGTGAGCGTAATGTTGGCCTGACGCAGCGCGCTCAGCGTGTGTTGCACATATTCATGGGTGTCCGTCATCGCTTCCTCAACTCATCATAATGGTATCGATAACATTTATTGCAGGGCAGCCAGGGTTAATCTGTGATCAAACTCAATGTTACTCATTGCTATAGGGTTTGGTTGTTAACCTTGATGATGATTTTTTAACAAACATCACAGTTTTGCAGCTTTATTTGCAGCAGTATCGCCGCAGATAAATGATATCGATACCATTAAAATGATCTTACCGGGGGCATAAAATGAAAGCATTGGTTCTGGCGCAAGCGGGCAAAATCGCCATTGAAGATCGCCAATTCGATGAAACGCTCGGCGATAACGACGTCGAAATTAAAATTCACTCCGTCGGCATTTGCGGCAGCGACGTTCACTACTATCAGCACGGCCGCATTGGTCCTTTTGTGGTTGAGGCGCCGATGGTGCTGGGTCATGAAGCGTCGGGCGTGGTGCTGGCCACCGGCAAAAATGTCACTCACGTCAAACCCGGCGATCGCGTCTGCATGGAGCCGGGCATCCCGGATCTGAACTCGGCCCAGTCGCGCGCTGGCATTTACAACCTCGATCCCGCCGTACGTTTTTGGGCGACGCCGCCGGTACACGGCTGTCTGCGTGAAACCGTTATTCACCCCGGCGCCTTTACCTTCAAACTGCCCGATAACGTCAGCTTTGCCGAAGGGGCGATGGTGGAGCCGCTGGCGATTGGCATGCACGCCGCGACCAAAGCGGGTATTAAGCCAGGGGATATCGCGCTGGTGATCGGCGCCGGCCCTATTGGCGTCGTGACGGCGCTGGCCGCGCTCGCAGGTGGATGTTCAGACGTCATCATTTGCGATCTGTTCGATGAGAAGCTGGCGGTCGCCGCCAACTACGACGGGCTGCACGCGGTTAACATCAAAAGCGGCGATTTGGCCGCTACCGTCGCCGCGCTGACCAGCGGCAACGGCGCTGACGTGGTGTTCGAGTGCAGCGGCGCCAAACCGGCTATCGCCACGCTGGCGCAGCATGCCGCGCCGGGCGCGACCGCGGTGCTGGTCGGCATGCCGATCGATGCGGCGCCGATGGACATCGTGGCCGCGCAGGCGAAAGAGATTACCTTCAAGACCATTTTCCGCTACGCCAATATGTATCCGCGCACGCTGCGTCTGCTGAGCAGCGGCAAGCTGCGCGTGCAGCCGCTGATCAGCCAGACCTACAAATTCAGCGAAAGCGTCGCCGCTTTTGAGCGCGCGGCCGCCGGCAACGCCTCAGATATCAAAATCATGCTGGAAATGGAGTAACTCATGTCGCTCTATGCGGGCATTGACTGCGGAACGCAAGGCACCAAAGTCGTGATTGTCGACAGCGAACAGGGTGTGATCCTCGGCGAGGGCAGCGCTGCGCACCGCCTGATCAGCGACTCCAGCGGCCGACGCGAGCAGCAGGCGGCGTGGTGGATCGAGGCGCTGGTGGACGCTTTTCAGCAGGCGGTTTCTCAGGCGGGCGTGGATGCGCGCCGCATCAACGCGCTGGGCGTCTCGGGTCAGCAACACGGCTTTGTGCCGCTGGACGAGCAGGGCGAGGTGCTGCACAGCGTCAAGCTATGGTGCGACACCGAAACCGCCGACGAGAACGCCGCGCTGCTGGCGCAGTTGGGCGGCGTAAGCGGATCGCTGGCGCAGTTGGGTTTAACGGTCGCCACCGGCTATACCGCTTCGAAAATCCTCTGGTTCAAACAGCAGCATCCCGAGCTCTGGTCGCGTCTGCACACGGTGCTGCTGCCGCACGACTACCTTAACTTCTGGCTGACCGGGGAGCGCGTTGCGGAGTATGGCGACGCCTCCGGTACTGGACTGCTGAACGTGCGCACCCGCGAATGGGATCGCCGCGTGGTATCGCTTATCGACGACAGCGGGCGACTGTGGGATGCGCTGCCGCCGCTGAAAAGCGCTGAAAGCTGTATCGGCACGCTGCGTCCGGAAGCGGCGGAAAGGCTGGGCCTCTCTACCGCCACGCGCGTCGCCACCGGCGGCGGCGACAATATGATGGCCGCTATCGGATCCGGCAATATCGCGGCTGGCACCGTGACCATGAGCCTCGGCACCTCCGGCACACTGTTCGCCTGGTCTGATGCGCCCGTCGTCGCCGACACAGAAGCCATTGCCGGTTTCTGCTCCAGCACCAACGGCTGGCTGCCGCTGATATGCACCATGAATGTCACCTCCGCGACCTCCTCGGTGCAGGCGCTGCTGGAAGAGGATGTCGCGGGGTTTAACCGGCTGCTGGAGCAGGCCGCGCCTGGAGCCGGCGGATTAGAGATGCTGCCTTTCTTCAACGGCGAGCGCGTGCCGCCGCTGCCTCATGCGCGCGCCAGCCTGCATAACCTCGACAGCGACAACTTTACCCGCGCCAACCTCTGCCGGGCGGTGGTGGAGAGCGCTACCTACGGTCTGCGCTACGGTCTGGATCTGTTTCGTCGTCAGGGCATTGCGGCGCGGGAAATTCGCCTCACCGGCGGCGGCGCACGCAGTCCGCGCTGGCGGCAGATTGTGGCGGACGTGACGGGCTGCCCGGTGGTTTGCCTGAAGGTCAACGAGACGGCGGCACTGGGCGGCGCGATTCAGGCGATGTGGGCGACCGCGCTGGCGGACCATCCGCATCAGCAGGCGCAAAGCGTGCTCAGCGATCTCTGTCGGCGTTTTGTCTCTCTTGATGAGTCAACCCGCGCCGAGCCTGACGCCGAACGTCAGGCGCAGTACGACGCGCTTTATCAACGTTACCTGCAGCGCCTGCAACAGGCTTACCCGGAGGTTTCACTGTGACACGCGATCCGCACACGCAACAGCCCGCTTATCTGCTGGAAGTGACCGGTGTAAAAAAGGCCTTTGGTCCGGTCGTGGCGCTGAAAAACGCTGAATTCGCCCTGCGGCGTGGCTCGATCCATGCGCTGTGCGGCGGCAACGGCGCGGGAAAATCGACCTTCCTGAGTATTCTGATGGGCTTTATCCAGCCAGACGGCGGCAGCATTTTCATCAACGGCGAGCGCTGCGAGTTTCATCATCCTAAAGATGCGCTTGCCGCAGGCGTGGCGATAGTACAGCAGGAGCTGAGCGCCATTCCCGATCTGACCGTGGCGGAGAATATCTGGCTAGGGCGCGAGCCGCGCCGTCTGGGTTTCGTCGATTTCGCCACCCTGAATCAGCGCACCCGCGACCTGCTGAAAGAGCTCGATTTCACTATCTCCGCCACCGAGAAAATGCGCAACCTCAGCGTCGCCGAGCAGCAGCTGGTGGAGATCGCCAAGGCGCTCTCCCATGCGAATGCCGACATCATCATTATGGACGAGCCCACCTCCGCAATTGGGGAAGAGGATGCGCAGAAGATCTTCCAGACCATCACCCGGCTGGCGCAGAAAGGCAAAGGGATTATTTATGTCTCGCACCGGCTGTCGGAAATTTTCCAGATCGCCGATAGCTACACCATCTTTCGCGACGGCGCCTACATCCACGAAGGTTTTATCGCCGACATCACCCGCGAGCAGCTGATTGAGCACATCATCGGCGGCGAGTACGACAGCGAATTCGCCAAGTTCAACCAGCCGGGCGAGGAGGTGATGATGGAGGTAAAAAACCTGCGCTGGCGCGACAAAATCAAAGATATCAGCCTGCATCTCAAGCGCGGCGAGATCCTGGGGATTTATGGTCTGGTGGGGTCAGGGCGCAGCGAGTTTCTCGACCTGGTCTTCGGCATCAATCATGCCGACAGCGGCACCATCCAGCTGGGTGACACCACCCTGGGACGCCATTCACCGAAAGAGGCGATTAGGTGCGGCATCGCCTATGTCACCGAAGACCGCAAACAGACGGGGCTGGTTCTCTGCCGCTCGGTTAGCGAGAACATCAATATCTCTTCTTTTGGCGCCATCAGCCGGTCGGGCTTTATCAATGAGAAGCAGGAACGCGATCGCGCCAGCGAGATGATTAAACGCTTTAACGTCAAAACGCCGGACGGCGATCAGATTGTCGGCAACCTGAGCGGCGGCAACCAGCAGAAAGTGGTGCTGGGGCGCTGGGCGCTGCTCGATCCGGATGTCCTGCTACTGGATGAGCCTACGCGCGGCATCGACGTGGGCGCTAAAAAAGAGATCTATCGCTTTATGTCGGAATTTGCTCTGAAAAACAAAGGGATAATTATGGTCTCGTCAGAGTTGTCGGAAATTATCGGCATGAGCGATCGCATACTGGTCTTCCGCGACGGGCAGCTAGCCGGTGAATTAACAGCGGCGCAGGCCACGCAGGCCGAGCTGATGAAACTGGCGGTATAACAGAGAGATAATAAGATGAACGGTACGCATTCTATGACACCCGGGGTTTCGTTTTTTACGCGCAACAAGCGCCGCATGCACAAGTACGGCATTATTATCGCCTTCTTTGTCCTGTGTCTGATTGTCGCGGCAATCGGCGAGGTACAGGTGGCGAAGGGCGCCTGGACCAACAACTACTTTCTCAGCAATGAAAATATGCTGATCGTCCTGCGCCAGGTCTCAATCAACGGCATTCTCGCCATCGGCATGACTTTCGTGATCATTACCGCCGGGGTCGATCTGTCGGTGGGATCGGTACTGGCGCTAAGCGGCATAGTCGCCGCGCGTTTCGCCACCAATAACAGCGGACTGGCGATTGGCGATACCGCGCATGCGGTCATGATGCCGTTAATCATCGCGCTGGGCATCGGCATCGTCTGCGGCCTGATTAACGGGACGGTACTGGCGCGCTATCGTCTGCAACCTTTTATCGTCACCATGGGCATGCTGTCGGCGGCACGCGGGCTGGCAATGCTCACCACCGACGGCAATCCGGTCTCGCAGCTGAACCGCGATTTCCGCTGGCTGGGAAATGGCTATATGGCCGGCATTCCGGTACCGGTGATTATCTTCGTGGTGCTGTTCGGCCTGGCCTGGCTGCTGCTCAACAAAACCATTTTCGGCCGCTACATCTATGCGGTAGGCGGCAACCCCAAAAGCGCCCGCACCTCCGGCATTAGCGTGGTGCGCATCAAAGTGCTGGTCTATACCCTGTGCGCCGCGCTGGCGGGGGTGGCCGGGCTGATCCTCACCGCCCGCACCGGCTCCGCGCAGACCAGCGCCGGCGCCGGCTATGAGCTGGACGCCATCGCCGCCGTGGTGATCGGCGGCACCAGCATGGCTGGCGGCGTCGGGACGCTGCTTGGCACCTTCTTCGGCGTACTCATTATCGGCGTGATGAATAACGGCCTCGACCTGCTGGGCGTGCAGTCCTATTACCAGCAGATCATTAAAGGCGCCTTGATTGTAGTGGCTGTATTGCTCGACCCGTCGCGTAAACAACAGCGCGATTAACCCTACTTATATAAAAAAAGCGACCAGGAGATAAGAATGAAAATGACCAAAATTGCATTGCTTGCCTCGGCAATGATGATGGGCAATATGGCGGTGGCGCAGGCCGCGCCGGTGAAAATCGCGGTGCTAATGTACGGCAACAAAGCGGAGTTTGTGCAGCTGATGGAGCGCTACGGCAAAGAGCATCCGTCAGTGAAAAGCGGCGATGCGGTATTGACCTTTTATGACGGACGCTACGACGCCTCGGTGCAAAATGACCAGGCCGCGACCGCCATTCAGACTCGCGCCGACGCGATTATCGTGAACCCCATGGACTTTGAAGCCAATATCGATATCGTCACCAACGCCAACGAGGCGAAAATTCCGGTCGTCGTCACCAACGCCCGCCTTAATACCGAGGAGATGACCTCGGAAGTGGTGTCGAACGACGAGCTGGGCGGTTATCTGGAAGCCAAAGCGGTGCTGGACAAGCTGCAGTGCAAAACGAAAAAAGTAAACGTGGTGATCATCGAAGGGCCGAAGGGCGGCAGCGGTGAAATTCAGCGCGGCAAAGGCAACGATAAAGCCATTGCCGAATGCGGCCCGGGTCAGGTGACCGTGCTGGAGCGCAAAACCGCTAACTGGTCGCGCGCCGAGGCGCAGCCGCTGATGGAAAACTGGCTGCAGAAACACCGTGGCAAAATCAACGGCGTGATCGGCCAGAACGACGAAATGGCGCTGGGCGCGATTGAAGCTATTAAGGGCGCTGGCCTGAACGTGAAAGATTTCGCCATCGCAGGCGTCGACGGCGTGTCAGATGCTATCCATGCGGTTCAGGCTGGCGAAATGGTTTCCATTCTGCAGGATGCGAAAGGCCAGATGCAGGGCGCTATCGATGTGGCGATGCGCGCCGCTAAAGGCGACAGCTATCAGCCGCAGTCCGACATCTGGAAACAGTACGCGAAAGATCTGAACTGGAACGGCGGCACCAGCAAACACTATTACATTCCCTGGACGGTGGTGACGCCGGAGAATGCGCAACAGCTGCTGGATGCGCGTAAGTAAAGGTCGTTGCAGCCTGCACAAAAGCGAGCGTTTGGTTTTATAGCCAAAGAAACCGCGCACCATTCGGACTGAAAATCGTTGCCTGCCTGATATGCCGTGCGCATTCAGGCAGGCCGTATCGCGGTCGTCGCAGAGCTGCGTAGCGCCAGGCCCGCGATCCTGCAAAAAATCTGTAAAATTATTGCAACTTAAATCAATTCCCGATCAGCCACTTAAAGGCAATTGGGCCGCAAAGCAGCGGAACTGCTGGGTTCACAGCTAAAGCCGTCTTTCGCCATGCCGATAAATCATACAGTTTCCATGAAGGTAGATAGCGGCTATGTTAACAATCAACCATAACGAATTTGCCGCGCGAGCGAGTAAATCGATAAACAATAGCTCGTCAGTGCTGGGGCAGGTTATTGAACGGCTCTCCTCGGGTGCGCGTATCAACAGCGCAAAAGATGATGCGGCCGGGCAGGCGATAGCCAACCGTATGACGGCCAACGTCAAGGCAGACAGCGTGGTTTCGCGCGGTCTGAACGACGCTATCAGCCTTGCGCAAACCGCAGAAGGCAGTTTAGGTACCGTCAGCGAGAAGCTTATTCGCGCCAAAAGCCTGGCGATCCAGGCCGCTAACGGCACGCTCTCCGACGCTGACCGCGCCACCGTCAACAACGAGTATCAGCAGATTCTGGCGAGCATTACCGACATTTCCCAGCAGACGGAGATATTTGGTCAATACCCGCTGGCAACAGACGATCCGGAGCTGCCGCCTGCGCTGTTGGGCAACGTACAGCCGATCAAAAATAAGTTCCCGGTCGCGAATCAGAGCTATTCGTTCACCTCCGGCGTGATACCGCTGGCTTATATTCCGGCGGGCGCTACCAACATTACCATCAGTATCGACTCGCTGGGTCAGGATGACGATTTACAGCTGTTTACGCGCGACGGCAAGCATCTGGTTGGCACGCCGATCAACGGCAGCGATCCCGACTTTACCTGGGTAAGCAAAGGGATCACCGATGACGCTACCGCAACGACGTCGCTGCTGACCAGCGCCAACGGTTTTGACAGCGGCGCCGCCTATGACGATTCCCAGCTGCTTCAGGGCGGGGCGAGCTGGTCGCTGAGCGGCAGCGCCTCGATGAGCTACAACGGCATGAACATCAGCTATAGCGGGGATGGGGATCGTTATGAGGATACATCTACCGGGGCCTATAACAACGGCACTATCCAGACCAATCCGCTGGAGCGTATCAGCCTGGATAAGGTGACCGAAGATCTGATTGTGGTCGTGGTGGGCAACGGCTCTTTCACCAGTCAGCTCACCTGGGGAGATCTGCCGGAGCCGGTGACTCAACCCGCGGTGCCGCCCATTAAGAGCCAGCATTTTGACGTCGTGACCAGCGCCGATTTCGGTCAGCAGATGCAGTTCGATACCCTGAAGCCGACGCCCGCTGACCTGAAAACGCTGGGGCTGAAGAATACGACGCTGTTAACCAGCGCCGATATTTCCGTCACCACGAAAGCGCTGGATGCGGCGCTGGAGAAAGTGAGCGCCTACCGTTCCTACTACGGCGCGAAGATTAACCGCTACGAATCGAACAGAACGGTGCTGGCGCAGCAGAGCGTCGATACGCAGTCGGCGCGTAGCCGCATTCAGGATGCGGACTACGCGCAGGAAGCGAGCCGCCTCGCGCAGACGCAGATCCTGCAGCAGGGTCAAAATGCGGTAATGAAAATCGCCAATCAGACGCCGGACATGGTGCTGACGCTGCTGCGCAGCTAAGGTGCCGCTGCTGTTTAGTTCCCGTCACGCCGGTTAACGCGCCCGCTTTTTTCTCCATATCACCAGGGATGGTTTCTTTCTCTTTTTCTCTAGCTGCCACCAGGATAAAGCGCCTGTAGCGGGTGAATTTATATTAGAGTGTGAAGCACTTATCCTGAAGTGTTTCAAGGTGCTGGAAAGAGGGCAAGCCATGCTATTCGCTATTCGATTTACCGATCATTCAGCTCAGTCAGGCGTCCGAGAGCGCTATTTCGACGCGCATATTGCGTGGCTGAAACTCAGAAGAGACGTCATCAAGATCGCCGGGTCTTTACGTGAAAAGCACAACGATCACCCCATTGGCGCTTTATGGATTGTTGAAGCCGCTACTGAAGAGGATGCCTTTAACCTTTTTGCTGAAGATCCTTTTTGGGTACATGGATTAAGGGCCTCTGTGGAGATCCACGCCTGGAGTCTGGCATTTAGCGACATGCTTTCAGAAGCCTCTTCCCAGCCGCCAGCCGCATGACTGCCCGGGCATCTTTGCCGTTCGCCAGACGCGCCTAAACCTCACCCCTGTTGCGCAGTCGCAAACAGAAGCGCGCGGACCCAGCGATGTCCCGCATCCCGGTGCGTTCGCTCGTGCCAGACGGCTATCTTGCTAAAGCCGGGAATCGTCAGCGGCGGCGGCAGTACACTCAAGCCAGGCAGATCGCGCGTCAGCCGACGCGGCACCACGCTAAGCAAATCGCTAACGCGCAGTATCTCCGGCAGCACCAGAAAGCTGCACACCGAGAGCGTCACGCGGCGCGTTCGGCCAAGGGCCGCCAGCGCCTCATCGGTAACGCCGCTAAAACTGCCATCCGCATAAGAGAATAACGCATGATCCTGCGCGCAAAAGCTATCGAGGGTTAAGCCGTCTTGCTGCGCCAGCGGGTGATCCTGCCGCATCAAACAGACATATTCCTCATCGAACAGGGCGCGCGCATGCAGACCATCGGGCGCGCTGTCGGGCGTAATCAGGGCAATATCAATAGCGCCGCGCTCAAATTGCGCCGTGAGAGGCTGGCTGCTGACGGGCGTGATCGCCACGCGAATGCCCGGTGCCTGACGGCGCAACGCCGCCATAAACGGCACGATTACCGCACGCAAGGCATAATCGGTGGCGGCAATCCGGACGGTCATCTCCGCCGTCGCCGGATCGAAAGCTTTCGGCTGCAACAGCTCCGCGACTTCCGCCAGTATGGTTTTCACCGGTTGCGCCAGCTCAAGGGCGCGCAGCGTCGGAATAATGCCGCGCTGCGTGCGGGTAAAAAGCGGATCGTCAAAACATTCGCGCAGGCGCGTAAGCATGCCGCTGACGGCAGGCTGAGTGAGCGATAATCGTTCTGCCGCGCGCGTCACGCTGCGCTCATCGAGCAGCGCGTCGAGGGTTTTGAGCAGATTGAGATCGAGGGTGCGGATATCGGTTTTCATAGACTCCAGCGTTAAGGGATGAGCGTTAAAAGAGCGTTGATGCATCGCCAGATATTAGCATGGCGAATATCAAAGATAATAAATGGCGATTGGCCTTATTTCTTGCGCAATTTGATACTTGTTTTGTTCGCTACCGAGGCTGGTAGCCCCGTAATCCAGGAGAAAAGCGATGAAAATGAATGCCATTAACTGGCCCGACGGTTTTGTGCCGGGCTTCAGCGACAATTTTTGTTCTAATGAAGTGATTGTTTCCGGCCTGAGCAGCAGGGAGATCTGGCCGCTGCTGAACCAGCCGTCGCTATGGCCGAGTTATTATCAGAACTCAGCGAATCCGCGCTTTTATGACGATAAAGGCCCCGAGCTGGCGCAGGATGTCCGATTCTACTTTGAAACCTTCGGCTTCCCGGTAGAGGCGCAGGTGACTGAATATGTTGCGCCCACAGAGGGCGAGCCCGCGCGTCTTTCCTGGCACGGCTGGGCGGGAGAAGAGGGCAGCGACGATCGGCTGGATGTCCTGCACGCCTGGCTGATTGAAGATTTATCAGACAAGCGCGTGCGCATCCTTACGCAAGAGGTACAGAACGGCAAACCCGCTAAAGAGCTGGCAAAGGCGAAACCCAATCCCATGATCAATGGTCATCAGGAGTGGCTGGACGGGCTGATCGCAGCGGCGCGCGCGCGGCAGTCGCGCTGACTGACACTCGCTGGATGATGCCGACAGCGGCGTTGCTGATACCCGGCTTACGCATCTTCGTTTCGCCATTCCGTCTTTAAGCGGTGAATAAGCCTCAGGAGAATGCGATAAGGTCAGCGCATCAGGCCTTTTACCGAAATAAAAATGAGCACCAGCCCGCCAGCGATATTGACATATTTTTTAAGGCGGGCGGGGTCGGCCTTTCTCGCCGAGAAAATCAGGGCATGGCTAACGGCAAGCAGCCAGACGCTCATCACCACGATATGAACCGTGGCCAACACCAGAAAGGATGAAAGGCCGCCATGACGGCCGGCAAACGGCGAAACCACCGTCAGATAGAACATAACGGCTTTGGGGTTGAGGACGTTAGCGAGCCAGGCCTCTTTTACCGTAACGGAAGCGACAGGCTTTTCAGGCGCCGTCTGCCTGGCGCGGAGACCGCTGCGAATGAGCTGGATGCCGAGCCAGAGAAGATAGAGCGTACCAGCGATTTGCAGTGCGCCAGAGAGCAGCGGTGCCGACGCGATAACAGCGGTGATACCTAGCCCGATAAGCAGCGCATGGGTATAGATGCCTATCGCTGTTCCAGTCAGCGTCCGGTAAAGCCCTTTACGCCCGCCGGCTAACGCGCTGTTCATCACCAGCGTAAAGCTGGCGCCGGGCGAGAGGGCTACAGGCAGCAGTGCGGGCAAGAAACCCAGCAGATCGATATTCATAGATCGAGGATAGCCGTTCCAGCGCCCGACTACTTATCCCGACCGGCCGTCCAGGGATTAAATGCCGGCTCGGTGCTGGCTTTAGCAGCGGGTTCATTCAGCGAGTCGAGATAAAGGGCTTCCACTTCGGCGCGCGCCCAGGGCGTACGACGCAAAAATTTTAAGCTCGATTTAACGCTCGGATCGTTTTTGAAGCAGTTGATATTGATCCGCTTACTCAGTTCCAGCCAGCCAAAGCGCGTCACTAACGCATTTACCTGCATTTCAAGCGTGACGCCGTGCAGCGGGTCTTTCGCGCGATGATCGGTCATGAAAAGTCCTCTTTATATGGACCGGAAAGGGTACAAGAAAGCCGAAGCAGCAGCAATCAATCACTATTCAGAGTACACTCACCGCTGTGAATTCACTCAGGACGATACGCTATGAACGATAAAAAGATGATCTCCATCGACCAGTTCGACCCGGATGAGCGGCTGGCGGTAGATGGCGTTTTAAAAGGGTTAATCGAAAAGTATCGCCAGCGCACCGGCAAAGAGCCGGACGTCAAGAAAGAGAAAGAGTTTACCGCCGAAGCCCGGCAGCAGATTATGAGCGTGAAGCTGGCGAAACAAAAAGCCCAGGCCGAAAAAGCCAAAAAGACGCCGACGCGCAGAAAGAAACCCGAAGCGATGAAGGAGAGCGAAGTCTCCGATTTCAGCTGGAAAGCCTCGGTAATTAAAGGCCGACGCTAGCGTTAATTAACAGATATCGGCTGGCATCGGCCAGCCGATATAATCCTGCGTCAGGCGCAAAGTTTCACAATGCGACTGCGATCGGCAAGCACTTCCGGCCCCATGGTAAAGGTTTTATAAAAACGCACCTCCGATCCTGCGCCGCGTTTATAGATATCGGCGAACATCGAGTTTTCCCAGGTATAAACCGTCACTCTTTGGTTTTCATGTTCCAGATGGGTAGTATTATCTTTTTGCACAACTTCGGTGGATGACCAGCCTCGATAGATGCACTCACTTAACTGTCCGGCGCTTCGGCCGCTAACCTGATGAAAGTCGGCGGATTTCATTCTTGCTTCCTGCGGCGTCGCCTGGCAGCCGCTCAGCATAAAAAGGGCGATCAACAGCGGTAACGTAAAATTACGCATCGGAAAGCTCTCCGTCAGATCGAAATAATGCTAAGGCTGGATGAATCTGCCTGCGAGCTAATTTACGCTTAGCGCCGCATAAGGTGAGTATATGAGATGGCGAGTTATTTACCACATGGCGACAATATTATTCAGCGCAGGGTTATTTTTAATTCAACCTGTAATTATGATCGATTTTAAAAAAGCCGCTGTGGCGCTGCGCACATTTTTACGCTGCGCCTCCCAGGCCGCCAGGCGTCGCGGCAAGATAAAAAATCAGGAAAATGCCGGGCGCGCTTTCCACCTCCAGCGCGGTATAGGTGTAATGATTTATCGTTCCATCGCGCTCGACGATCGCTTTATTGCCCGCGCCGACTTTATTGACGTCCTGCGCGTGCCACATGGTGCGAAATAGATCGCTGCGCGCAGCGAGATCGCGAATCACCTCTTCAAAGGCTTCACTCTGGTTGCTGGCGGCGTAATAGGCGCGGAAGGCGGCGATGCTGTGTCTGGCTGCCTGTTCCCAGTCGTGAATTTTCTGCTTATATCCCTCATTAATAAAAAGCAGTTTTAGCGAGTTGCGATCGGCTTCAGGGATCGTCGACCAGTCAAATAGCCGGACGCGAGCCGCTTCATTCCAGTAAAGAATATCCATATTGGCGCGGCGAATAAAAGCGGGATGCGGCGACAGGGCGTCTGCCATGGCGATCACCTCGCGCGGAATCGCTTTCGGGCCATCGGGGGGATTCTTTTTGCCGAAAATCAGCGCCTCGAGGTAATCCTGCTCGGTGGGCGAGAGCTGCAGCACCTTGCCGATGCGCTGGATCGCAGACGGGGAGATGCGAATGTCGCGACCCTGCTCCAGCCAGGTGTACCAACTGACGCTGACGGCGGCGAGCTGGGCTACCTCTTCCCGACGCAGGCCCGGCACGCGCCGTTGGCAGTTGCTGAAGCCATAAACTTCCGGATCAACGCGCGCGCGGTGGTGAACCAGAAAGTTCTTTATGTTCTCGTTGCGCGTCATCTGTACTCCTGGGTATGACCTCTGGTCATAGGATAACTGGCCCCATTTTTCGTCAGGTCATGCGGTTTTACACTGGCCGCAAGATTAAGTGACTTAGCGAGAAAAAAGCAAAAATATGTCGAATCAACACCTGTCGGAGCGCAACCCTTCCAGCCATCGTCTGCCGGGCGCCATCGGTACGCTGCTTACCGGCATCCTGACGCTGGTGGCGGTAATGGGAATTGGCCGCTTCTCTTTAACCCCGCAAATCCCATTGATGATTAAGGAAGGAGCCTTGACGCTCTCCAGCGCGGGCATTCTGGCGGCGATGAACTATATCGGCTATCTGCTGGGCGCGCTGCACGCCAGCCGCTTAACGAAACATCATGCCGTCTATTTAAAAACGGGACTGGTTGCCACGGTGCTGGTGACGCTGCTCTCTGCCGCGACAGCCGATTTTACCTTACAGTGCCTGTTTCGCTTTCTGTCTGGCGTAGGCGGCGCCTGGGCGTTGATTATCGTTACCTCATGGACGCAGCTGACGCTGGCGAGCCATCGGGCGCCCAGGCTATCGGCTGCGGTGTTTACCGGCCCCGGCATCGGCATCGCGTTAACCGGCCTGCTGGCCTGGGGCGGTGCGGCCTGCGGCCTGCGCGCCTCGCAGGCGTGGCTGGTTTACGGGCTGGTCGCCGCCGCTGCGGCGCTGCTGATTTTCAACCGGCTGCCGGTCTCGTTGCCGTCTGCGGATCGGTCGGCTAAGTCGGAACCCTTCAACCGCAACCTGAAAAGGCTGCTGGCGGCCTATAGCCTGGCGGGCTTCGGCTATATTTTGCCCGCCACCTTTTTGTCCCAGATGGCGCACAGCTTTTTTACCAGCGGCAATCAGGCGGCGCTCTTCTGGCCGCTGTTCGGCCTCTCTGCGGTGGCGGGCGTGCTGCTGGTGATCGCCTTCGCGGCGCGCCTCAATATCCAGGCCGCGCTGGCTGCGGCGATGGTGGCGCAGGGCATCGGCGTCGCCAGCGTAGTGATTTTCCCTGACGTGAAGGGGCTGTTCATCGCCACGCTGCTTACCGGCCTCGGCTTTCTTTCAATTATGCAGCTCTCGATGCGGCTGGCGCGCGATCTCTCCTCCGGCGCGATGGCTCGCACCGTGGCGGTGCTGACGTCCGGCTACGCCAGCGGGCAGCTAATCGGCCCGCTGGTCTCTTCGGGAAGCGTCATGCTGTTTCACTCGCTGCATCCTGCGCTGCTGCTGGCGGCAGCCGGTCTGGCGCTCGGCGGCCTGATCGTGGGCATCGCGATTAAACGCTAAAAAAACGCGCCGGTCTGGTGGCGCGGCGGCTTCTGATCCAAAATCGCCGTCTGCTTTCGAAAGGATCAACAGATGGCACGCACTCATACAATCCTGACCCTGGCCAGACGGGCGCTGATCGGCATCGCTGTTCTGCTGCTGGTTTTCTTTATTGGTCGTATTTATCAGTCGGAGCAGGGACCGTCGCTGCATCGCTGGCACAGCTGGGTGGCCGACGAGATGTCGGCCGATGAGATAGATCGCGCCAGCTTCGCCGATTATCAGCAGCGGGAAGCGCGCATCTTTCAGGAGATGAAAGCCGAGCTGAACGATGCGCTGAGCGATGAGGATAAAAACGCGCTGAACCGCTTTTATCCCGGCAGCGCAGTTTATCCGGCGCGCTTCGATACCGACTGGAATCGTTCGTTTATTCTGATGCCCAAAGGAGAAATTCGGGGCGCGGTGGTGCTGCTGCATGGGCTGACCGACGCGCCCTACAGCGTGCGCTATCTGGCTAAGGATTATCAGCAGCGCGGCTTTGTCGCGGTTGCGCCGCGGCTGCCGGGGCATGGCACGGCGCCGGGCTCGCTCACGGCGGTCGACTGGCAGAGCTGGATGGCGGCCACCCGACTGGCGGTGCGGGAGGCGACCCGGCTGGCGGGCGCGCAGCGGCCGCTGCATCTGGTGGGCTACTCCAACGGCGGCGCGCTGGCGATGAAATATGCGCTGGAGAGCCTGAGCGACAAACAGCTACGCGCGCCGCAGCAGATCGTTTTGCTGTCACCGATGATCGGCGTCACCGGCTATGCCCGCTTCGCCGGTATTGCGGGCTGGCCCGCCTTGTTTCCCGCCTTCGCCCGAACCGCCTGGCTCAACGTGGCGCCGGAATATAACCCTTTTAAATACAATTCGTTTCCCGTAAACGCCGCGCGCCAGTCCTGGCTGCTGACGCAGGCGTTGCAGGCGCAGATCGTTCAGGCGGCGCGTAGCGGGCAGATCAGCGCGCTGGCGCCCGTGCTGACCTTTCAGTCGGTAATGGACGCCACGGTAAGCACCCGCGCGGTGGTCGATGCGCTCTATCGCTATCTGCCGCGCAACGGCAGCAGTCTGGTGATTTTTGATATCAATCAGGCGGCCAATATGAGCGCGCTGTTCCGCGCGCCGCTCCCCTCGGCGGTGAGCCGTCTGCTGCCAGCCGCGCCGCGCGCTTACGCCGCCAGCGTGATCACCAACCGCACGCCGGTGACTTATCAAACGGAGGCGCGCACCATTAATGCGGGCGAGGTTGAGGAGCGGGTCAAACCTTTAACCCTTGCGTGGCCGCAGGATATGTTCTCTTTGTCGCATATCGCCGTGCCTTTTCCCTTGAACGACGATCTCTATGGCGAGCAGCCTGACAAGAAAAACCGCTACGGCATTTCGCTGGGCGACATCTCGCTGCGCGGCGAAACCAGCAGTCTGACCGTGGGTCCGGAAACCTTTATGCGCGCTACGTCGAATCCCTTTTTCAGCGAGATGATGGCGCGCATCAATGCGCAGATTGCCTGCAGCGGCGCAGAGGATTACCGCGCCTGCATCGGCCGCTAGGTTGCGACGGGAGAGACGCTAAACAAAAAAGCCCGCGCAAGGCGGGCAACAGAGCGTGTCGTTAGTTTCTTGATTTCGTAGGCAACACTTTGCTGTGTGTTACCTGTTAATCATAGCGCAGCGGCAGGGATTTTCTGTGTGAACTACGCAACGTTCTGTCTATATCTCTGACAGGCAGTAGCCGGCCGGCTTCAGGGTCAGGCATCCAGTTCATACTGAACCGAGAGCTGGCCTTTTTTCTCTTTGAGCTTAAGGATACGAATGTTGCCGATCTCCAGCGTATTCTGCACGTGGGTACCGCCACAGGCGTAGGGTTTGAGATCGCCCCAGGTCACCATTCGTTTGCCCGCCGTTTCGCTGATAACGCGGCTGTCGCCACGCTGAACCAGCGCCGCCGCATCGGCATTAAGCTCGTCAAGGGTAACGGGCGTTAAGGGCGCGACGGCGTCAAAAACGATGCGTCCTTCGCCCGGCTTATGGTTTCCCTTTACGCCCAGCCAGCCATATTTCTCTCCTGCGAGGCCGATGAGATGGCCGGCGGAATGGTAGCGTGAGTGAAGTGCGCGCAGTCCGGCGTCAACCTTTAGCTGCGCCGGACCCGTCTCCAGCGGGGCATCGGTAAAATGAAGCACCTGGTCGCCATCCTGCACCGCCTGCAGCATGTTTACGCCGTTAATCGTGCCTCTGTCAGAGGGCTGCCCGCCGCCCTGCGGATGGAACAGCGTGGCAGAAAGAATGACGCAGAAACGATCGTCGCTCTGCGGCGTGCAGCTTATTACCTGGCTTTCTGTCTCAAGCGCATCGCTGGCGAAATAGCGTTTTTCAGTCACGGCAACTCCTGTAAAAAAGAAAGACAGGAGGCAGCATACTGAGTCTGCGTGGAATAAAAAAGGGCGAGGAGGTAGGAAGGGAAGGTAGTGTGCGAGCATCCCTGCTCGACGGGCAATCCGTTAAATCGCTTCGCGAAGCTCCGGCCAGGCGACGGCGGCGCCGGTATCGCTGAACAGACGGCCCTGGAAGTTGATTACGCCTGCCGCTTCCAGCCACATCCACTCTTCCGGACGTTCAATGCCGGCGGCAATGACGGTGATTTCCAGCGCGGAGCAGCACTTGATAATCGCCTGAACCACCGCCTGCCGCGGGCCGCTGCGGTGTACGTCGCGGATAATGCCTGCGCCGATACGAATACGGTCGGGCTGAATGCGGGTCAGCATGGAAAGTCCTGCCGAACCGTCGCCGAAGTTATCGATCGACAAGCTGATGCCCGCTTCCTTGAGCTGTCTCACTGCAGTTGAAAACGCATCGAGCTGAGAAATGACCTCTGTTTCGCTGACGCCGATAATCACCTGCTCCGGCACCAGTCCGGCGCTACGGATCTCATCCACAATAATGCGCACCGCCTCAGGAATGGCGACCAGCGTCATCGGCAGCAGGCTGACGTAGAGCGGCATACCTTCCGGACAGGCTCTGCCCGCCTGGTCGAAAGCCTGTCTGGCGGCGTTCAGGCTGGCCTGATATTTCGGCAAACCTTCAAGCGCAACCTCTCCATTCAGCGTAGCGATAGCTTCAATCGCCGTGACCTGACGACCCAGCGGATCGATAACTGGCTTAAAGGTCACGCCGTGATTGGCGGGCCAGGCGTCTGAGGCGCCCGTCTGGTCTGCAATAAAGTCCCAGTATTCAACCGGCGGCACTTCAAAATAGTTCTCTTTTTCGCGCGACTCGACAAAGGTGCGTAAGAACTGTAAGCCGCGATCGTCGTAGGTGAGACGATAGCGCGAGGTGCCCTTATCCAGCACAGCCTGCAGAACAGTGGACCGCTCATGCTCGCGCAGATCGAACAACTCCATACCGGCGTTGCCAAAACGGCGCGACGGCGAATAGTCGCGCATCAGCTCGACAACGTTATGATGGCGCTTGTCGGCGCAGATGCGGCTATAAATATCCAGCACGCCCGCCTCCGGCCCCTCCAGGATCTGGAAAAAGTGGGTGCCGTTAAACAGCAGAATGCCGGTCACTTCATGGGACGCATTCAGCTGGCTGGCTTTATCCACCATGCCAGGAAGAGATTTTACAGGCACCTCGTCAGAGAGATGGCTGCGGTAAATTATTGTTGTAAGCATGAATGCTCCGGTTACGTGATTGTCGCGGCCACATTAACAGCAACAGGCAGGTCAACGCCAATTAACGCTGAGTAATTTGTGCGATAACAGGATTAATCCTGCTCGTTTTAGCGAGAGCGGCTGAATAAAAAAGATAACTATGCTGCTTTTTCACCGTCAGCAATAAGAAGATTCAAATTGGCATTTTCGTAATTTGATGTATTTATTGTGATTAAATATTTTAACCTAAAATTTATTCTGAACTACCGCTTCGCTTGAAAGAAAGTTGCAGTTTTTACAAGTTTTTACCATGTTCAGAGCCAGGTGTTTTTAAGCCAAACGGCAGCTCTTTACAAAAATAAAATTCTGTACAGGTTTGCGGTTACTAAACTGACAAATGAGGTTATGTCTAATTCGCAACAAAAGGAGACTACGTGTTATTTCACAACGACGAGAAAGGTCACGCCATTATTGGCGAAGCTGTCATCAGCCTGGCTCTCGGTGAGAAAGAAATAAGCGTTGAGACACTCATCGCTGAGCTGAGTCGGATGGCTGAAAATGAAACCCACGCCGCAAGGCTAACGGCTATCTCGGAGGCCAGACGCTGGCTGAAGAGCTATCAACATCATGACATCCGGGATCGATCCGAACTGCACTGGCTGACAGTCGCAGGGCGGGAAGATGATGGAAAACACAGCGAGGACGTCATCCGGCTCCGGCCGGAAAACGACGATGAAAGATAACCTCATTATCGGGCGCGTCTGACGCGTCCCGGCCGGAGACCGTTGTCAGGGACGACACCTTCTTTATCTGCGCCTGATTGCACCACCTGCAAAGTTGTACAACTTTACCTAAGCCTTTTAAGTCGCTGAAAGCCCGTAAAAACGGGCTTTTCAGGCGATGTAGCACTTTTTGCACAAAAATAAGACCTGTACAACCTCGCTAGGGCTGTACAACTTTGCAGGAGTTGTATAACTTTACTGCAGGTTTTGACGACCACTATTTAATCGCTTGTTAACGCAGAGGGTTTACCATGCGCCAGAACGTCGTAATCGCAGACACAGTTCGCTATATCAGCACCACCGCGCTGCCGTCGCAGCAGGAAACTCTGGGTCAGGTTGTGACAGAGATTCTGCGCGCTGGCCAAAACCTGAATCGCAAGGCGCTGTGTTCGCGTCTGATCCGTCGCCTGGAGCAGGCGACGGGGCCGGAAGAAGAGCAGCAGCTTCATCTGCTCATTGGCATGCTGTTCAGCCGCTAATCGCCCGATGTAGAAACTGGTTCAGGATGAGCTGCTGGGCTCAGCCTGAGCAACCATTATTTGACGGCGCTGCACCATGCTCGCAGGCCATACTAAAAGAACATACTATGCAAATTCAATCGAATGCTCAGCAGAGCGCATCTGCAGAAGCCGACATTATTCATCACTTCCGCGAAGCGGGCGATCGTCTGGAAGCGGAGTCTCGCGTGCTGGATGGCGTTATTCGCGATATCGTAATTCATGGCAAACGCGTCACCAGCAAAGCGATTATTCTTTATCTGATCGCTGAACTGGAGAGCACCACCGACGTGGTGCATCTTGATGTACTGCGTCACTGCCTGGAAATCGTGGTAGGCCGCACGCCGGACGACGAAGGAATCTAATCAGCGATGCGCCGTCTGGCCTGCGGGCGCCGGCGCAGCCGTTTCAAACTGACCCTGCGACGCCATAACCGAACAGCTCACTGCGGCGGCAAGGGAAACGGCAATCCAGATTTTCATCACTCTCTCTCCTGTTTTCGTTTATTTCACTCTCTTTAGCCTGGCACGCGAGCGCGTCAGCGAAAGTCTCTATGATAAGAAAAGGAATTTTCTGAGAGCGAAGGAGAGGGCATAAACGAATAACGCGCTAGTGCAGCAATCTTTCCGCTGACGGACGCCCCGTCAGCGAACCGTGCGTTCCGTAGTGCGCGCGCAGTTCGTCATGCACCTGATTGATCGCATGGCGCATCGCCATCAGGCGCTCGCTGTCCTGCTCCATTTTAAGCTGAAGCTGCAGCGTTTCCGTCACTGTGCGCCATGAGATATCGGCGCCCGCGCTCACCAGCTGCATAACGGCTTCGCCGATAACAATATTCGTCATCTTCTCGTTTGAATTATTTTCCATATTTCCTCGTCTCGCCTGAAACCTGGAAAAAGCTTAGCACAGGAATAGCGAACTGCAGGGCATCCTGTGCTCTCGCTAAACTAACGCCTGAGGCGGTAGATATCCGCAAAGTAGAGATAGCCTTTCTTGTCATACTGGCTCTTTAAGCGCGCCTTTTCATCGGCGCTAAGCACGTCACCGGCAAGCAGCGACTGAATAAAAGCGTCGCGTACGTGAACTTCCATATACCAGTCGCCGGTATAGCAATTTTTCAGCGCGCCTCTGTCAATATCTTTTACTCTGTAGGCGGGATTGATATGAAAAAAGAAGAAGAAATTACAGACGGCGAAAATAGCGCAGCAAACAATATATTCAATGGTGCCGAAGGATGAGGAATAAAGCAGCACGCCCATGGTAATCACAAACAGAAAGCACATCAGGCCATACAGTCCTGGATATTGCTTAATAAAGGAGATGTCAAAATAGGGTCGATCATTGCGATTTTCAGCGCGGTTTATTTGGTCTAATTCTTGCTGCAACAGACTTTCTAATTCGTTATACATGTAACCACTCTCAGCTAAAAACAACCCCAAAAGTATAGATGAATCGCGTTTGATTAGACACCGCAAATGAAACCTGATGCGGCAATGCCTTGTTCAGGGCAATCACGCCAGCGCGAAGATAGGCTGGCGTACTAAGCGGCAGAAAACGGGCGCGCCCTCAGGCGCGAGAAGAAAAAATAAAGTGGGTATCGGTTTCGCTGATCAAATAGAGGTTCTTCGCTTCGCCGCTGGGCGATACGAAAACCATATCCTGACCGATGCTAAGCGGCGCGAACACCTCGACCGGCTGGTTTTCTTTCTGGATCTCAAGCAGCATGCGCGACTCGAATGCGCGATCGGCAACGCTATCGAGATGATAATTGCAGCTAAAAGAAAGTTCAGGCTTATCGAGAATATAGAACTGTCCGGACGGCATAAGCTTGACCTCATTAGGGGAAAACCGCGTGGCAAAAACGCCAGCGATAACCTTAGTGTAGCTTTAAAAAGGAGAGGGGCGCGAAAGAAACAGAAGCGAACCGCACGCGTCGCAATGTTTGTTAGCAAGCTAATAATACCATGCGCAAGAAAAGTTAAAGCCTGTGGCGGTTTTTATGAGACTATTCTTATGCCCTTTCAAGAGCTAAGCCATTGCGAGTGCCGGAGATAAGCGCCGGGTGGGGCACGCGTATTTTGTCAGGTCGCCTCAGGCGGCCTTTTTTATGCGCGGCGAAGAGATAAAGCAAACCGCCATTCCATGGCGAACAACATTCCTAAAGGTACCTTACTCAGAATTACTCGGCGGACGACGGCTTTTTTGACCACCTTTCCGACCGGCTTCCCTGGCTCTGTCAGGATTGTTTCTGAAATTGCCTCCGCTGGCTTTGCCTCCTGCGCTGCCCGCTTCTTTTGCTCGATCCGGATCGTTAGCAAAATTACCAGCGCCACCTCTGTATTTCTGTTGTGTCATAGGTAGAACTCCTATCAATGTTCCATGAGATAAAAGGACTAGCTAGTCACCTTTTAAGCGTAGCCCGGCGCCGGGCTTAAGAGCAAGGCTATGTCTCAGCAAAAGGTGCTTATTCTTCGCGAAGTTAATTCCAGAGGCCAGGCGTGCCGCTGCGCGCAGCGGCATAAAGAAACAAGGTGAGCCTGTCTGAAAAACCTCACCTGTTCAGGCGAAAGGCGAGCGGTTTTCCTCTGACGCCTGCGCGCGATCGCGCGAAAGACGCCAGAAATCGGAGCCGGAAGGGTGCTGATAAATGCGCAGCGAAAAGATCCCGGCGACGGCGTAGATATACTCGAAAATCGCCGACTGCGAATTTTCATAGTCGGCCCACAGCGTCGACGAGGTAAAACAGTAGACCTCGATTGGCAGTCCGTCCGGCGAGGGTTTGAGCGCGCGCACCACGATATACATATCCTTGCGAATATCATCGCGCTGCGCCAGCCAGGCGGTAAGGTAGTGGCGGAACACGGTGAGATTGGTCATGCCGTTTTCAATAAACCAGCGATCGCCCACGGCGCTGATGTCGCGCCCGTCGAGCAGCACCGAAAGCGGTTCGCTGACGCCGCGCAGCTGGGTCATCGACTGCAACATTTCCTGATTCACAAAGGTGACCGAATCGAGGTCGAGATAAAAGCTGCGCATAATGCGCCGCGCGCCCGACGAAAACATCGCCTGCCAGTTGGTGTAGGTTTCCGTCAGGAAATTTTTGGTGGGAATGCGGGAGATGGTGTTATCCCAGTTGCGGATAGTAATGGTATGCAGAGCGATATCGGTGACTTCGCCGCTGAGATTTTTATCCGGCATCTCTATCCAGTCGCCGAGCTGCAGCACGTCGTTGGAAGAGACCTGAATATTGGCCACCAGCGACAGCAGCGTATGCTGAAAAACCAGCATTAATACCGCCGCCGCCGCACCCAGGCTGGAAATAATAATCACCGGCGATTTATTCGACATGATCGCCAGGATCATAATCGCCGATAAAATATGCACCAGGATTTTGCCGACCTGAATATAGCCTTTAATCGAATGATTTTTACGCTTCGATTTTTTCGAATAGGAGTTGTTGACGATCTCCAGCACTTCATTAAAAAAGAGTGAGAGATAGACGAAGAACAGAATGCCGCACAGGGTCCGGATGGCGATTTGCAGATGCTCGGGCAGTTCAGGCATGAACTGCAGTAAATAATAGACGGTGATAACCGGAATAAAGTTGGAGAGCTTCTCCGATATCCTGACATCCTTATCCAGCGGCACGTCGCTTTTATGGGCGCTGAAAAAGACTTTGCGCACCACTTTGACCACGAAGAATTTGCAGACAAGATGCGCAACCATGCCGGCGAGAACCAGCAGAAGAATATTGAAGGTGGCGGAAAGCGCGACGTTCCCCTCAATAAAGCCCATTAATTCGTTAAAATAGTGCATTTTTACCACGTACTGAAAAAGGTAGAGCGAAAGTTAAGCATAAAACAGAGGCGGATGATAAGCGACGAATGCGTCGTTAAGGAACAGCGGCAAGAGGACAACGCCCAGACGAAGCCGGGCGAGGGGCGCCAGAACGACGGGTTAAGACTGAGCAAGCCGACCGTCTTATCCCGCCGCGCGGGGCGTCAGAGCAGAGAATCGGGATTGGCTTTAGCGGCTTTTTTCTCCTCTTCGACAGCCTGCACCGGATCGGCAGCGCTCAGCCAGCGATCGAATTTCTGGTAGGTCTCGATAAAGGATTTAAAGTAGACGGTAATGCCGGTGACATTCTCTTTACGCTCCATATAAGCCACCGCCAGTTTAAACGCATCCTGATTTTCAAATTTCACGGGCTTTACTCTCCTGAATTACGGGTTTATTCAGCGTAGCCTGGCGTCGAAACCCGCGCCTGTGCATCTGTCTGCTTTTTCCCGCAAGGCGCGGCGGAGTGTGACGACGCATGACCCGCAGCGGCAGCATCATAACCCCACGCGCCTCGCTTTACATCAGGTTAAATCAGCAATCTTTCACCGCCTGTCCGCCGTCGCGCAAATGCGTCGCGCAACGGCGGCGGCAGGGCCGGTCAGAAGTTGTACGTCACGCCGGCGTACCAGGCGCGACCGGGCTCGTTATAGGTCGACGCGCCCGCGTTCTCGCGATAGAGCCGCTTATCGAGCAGATTGCTGACGCCCGCGTTGGCGCGCAGGTTTTTCGTCAGGTCGTAATTAAGGTTAAGGCCCAGCACCGAGTAGGCGCCAACCTCACGCTGCGACAGATTGTTCACCTCCAGCCGCGATTCGGAAAACTCGCGCGGCTTCTGGCGGCCGTACATCGTCCAGTTGATATTGCCGGAAAGGTCGCGCGTCATCTGCCACTCAAGCTGCGAGTTGATGGTGTACTTGGGAATAATCGACAGTGGATTACCGGTCTCTTTATCTTCCGACTTCAGCATATAGGTGGCGTTGCTGCGCCACTCCAGCGTATCGGCGATCAGCGGCACCGTCAGGTTGCCTTCCAGCCCTTCGACCACCGCTTTGCCGCCATTTTCCCAGCGCAGAATGTTATAGCCGTTAGAGGCGATGCCTACCCGCTCGCGGCCAGAGACAATCTTGTTTTTATAATCGTTGCGGAACCAGGTGATGCCCGCCACATAGCCTTGATGGGTGAACTCAATGCCCAGCTCTTTATTCACGCTCACTTCCGGCTCAAGATCGTCGCTGCCCAGCAGATAACAGCTGCCTGACGCGATATCTTTCGGACAGCCGTTGCCGCGCGTGGAAAGCAGATAGCCTTCGGTGGACTGATAGAGGTTCGGCGCTTTGAAGGCGCGAGCGATACCCGCCTTAAGCGTAAAGTAGTCTCCCAGATCCTGCGACAGGTTGAGACTCGGGCTCCAGTTGGCGCCAAAGCTGTTGTGGTAGTCGAAGCGGATGCCGGGAATGATCTCGGTCGAGTCGGTCGCGGCAATATTATCCTCGAAGTAGAGCGAGCTGAGGGTGGCGCTGTTCTTGCTGCTGCGATCCGCCGCGTTGCCGCTGACGCCGCCGATATTGACGCCCGCCTGGTTGGCGGCCTGCATCGAGGCGGGATCGTTCAGCTTGTCATGGTTCCACTCCGCGCCCAGCGTTACCGTCTGGTCGCGCAGCCAGTCGAGCGGGAAGTTAATCTCCGCGTTGCCGCGGTAGCTCTCCAGTCGGCTGGTGGCGAATTTATCGCTGTTGATCATTCCCTCCACGCTGCCGCCGGAGCCTTCCTGCAGGCGCGTGTTATTGGTTTTTTCGTAGTTGAACGTCAGCTTCGACAGGCCCCAGTCCCAGATGCCGTTGTGCGCCAGGCCATAAGACTGGCGGTAAAGACGGTTGGTTTCGCTGCCGACCAGCGATTCGACCAGGCCGTTGGCGCTGTTATTGCCGTTGCTGTTTTGCGTGTCGCCCGCGTAGATATTGCCCTGGCGGCTGTAGCCGTATGAGAAATCAAGGATCTGCTCTGGGGTTAACTTCCAGGAGAGCACGCCGTTGATATCTTTATTACGTACGCCTTCGCGACCCGCGGCATAGGAGCCGTTCTGCGCGGTATTAATGTCCCAGGCGTCGGCGTCGGTTTTATTGATGTTGCCATAGAGGCGCATAGTCAGTGCGTCGCCCGCCAGCGGCCCGCTCAGGCTGAAGTTGGCGCGTTTGGTCGCACCCTCTTTGCTGTCTTCGGGCTGGTTGGTAAACAGCGAGAGCGACCCGTGCCAGTCGTTGGTCGGCCGCTTGGTAATGATATTCACCACGCCGCCCGCCGCGCCGGAGCCGTAGCGCGCCGCCGCCGGGCCGCGGATTACCTCGATACGCTCAACCATTTCCGGCGGCACCCAGTTGCTGTCGCCGCGCGAATCGCGTTCGCCGCGCCAGCTGTAGCGCACCGCGTTGCGCGAGGAAACCGGCACGCCGTCAATCAGGATGAGGGTATTTTCCGGGCCCATGCCGCGAATATCGATCTGGCGGTTGTTGCCGCGGCTGCCGCTGGCGCCGTTGCCGGTTAGATTGACGCCGGGCATTTTACGGATGATGTCGGAGAGGTCGTTCACCGGCGGGCTTTTTTCAATATCTTTGGCGGTAATGGTGGAGACGCCGGGCTGCTGCTTGAGGATCTGCTCGGCGGTGACCAGCATCGTCTCGTCGTCGGCCAGCTTTTCTGTCTCTTCCGCCGCGCCTACGCCGGTGGCGCTCAACATGCCAACCATCAGCAGGGCGCAAGGGCGCTTTCTGAAATCTACCGTTACATTCACTTAAACTTTCTCCCTGATACGTTAATGAGTGTAAGTAAATGCGCATGATAGTGATAATGATTCTCATTGTATAGTTGGTGTCAGCATATTTACATTCCTACACAATGGGTTAAGAAACGGCCTATACGTCACGCTAATGCTTGTTACGGCAATGCTTAGCGTTTTTTCGCATTTGTTAAGCCAGCCTCTCCTCCTTGAGAATGAAGCCGTCTGGCCGTTTGGATACATATCCACTTTTCCCGCAAGGGATTTTATTTGATCAGGAGAAAGGTCCCCGTGAAACTCATGCAACGTGTCACCCTTATTGCTCTCGCTCTGGCCGCGCAGGGCGCGATGGCCGCCGACACCTCGGTGCCCACCGACAGCTCGCTGCATGTGCAAGCCGATCCCGCGCTGAAAAGCCTGGTGCCTGCCGCTATTCTGCAGCGCGGCTATATTGTCGCCGGGACTAATCCCAATACGCCGCCGACCACCTTCTATAAAGAAGACAATAAAACCCTGGCCGGACGCGAAATCGACGTGATGAACGCCGTCGGCGAACGGTTGGGCGTCGCGGTACAGTGGCGCGACACCGGCGGCTTCGACAATATCATTCCCGGCCTGAAAACCGGCCGCTACGATGTGGCGCTCTCCAATATCAACGCCACTCAGGCGCGCCTGAAGCAGGTCGATTTCGTCGGCTACTACAACGCCAGCCGCCTCGGCATTATCTCTCTGAAAAGCGCCAGTATCGCGCCGTTCACCACCTTCGACGCGGTCTGCGGCAAAGAGGTCGGCGCGGGGGCGGGCACCACGCAGATCACCCGACTGGAAGAGGCGAGCAAAGCCTGCGAAAGCGCAGGCAAACCGCCGATTAAAATCGCCGTTTTCCCGGATCGTCCTGCTGGCGTGCAGGCGGTTGTCAGCGGACGCGTGCCGATGTTCTTCGGGCCTTACGAAGGGCTCACCTGGCAGGTGAAGCTGATCAAACCGCTGACCATGAGCGGCGAGATCAGCGTCAACGATGCCCCGGTTTCCGTGGCGTTCCCGAAAGATTCACCGCTGGAGCCCGCAGTACAGGCGGCGCTCAATTCGCTGATCAAAGACGGCAGCTACCAGAAGATCCTCGATCGCTGGGAGATCGGCTTCGGCGCGGTGAAAGAGGCGAAACGTAATCAGGAGATCTTCCAGTGAACCCGGAACCGCATCGCGCTGACGAGCTGCGCATCGTCGGCAAACGCTACTATGGCCGCTGGCTGAGCGCGCTGCTGGTGCTGCTGTGCGTAGTGGCGATGGCCCACTCGATGATCAATAACCCACGCTTCGAATGGGGCGTTATCGCCGACAACTTTACCGAAGCGTCGATTCTGCAGGGCGTTTTAATGACCCTGCAGCTGACGGCAATTTCGGTGGTGCTGGGGTTCGCCTTCGGCACGGTGCTGGCGCTGATGCGCCTCTCCTCGAATCCGGTACTGGTGGCGGTAAGCTGGGCCTATACCTGGTTTTTTCGCGGCGTGCCGATGCTGGTGCAGCTGTTTCTCTGGTACAACATCGCCGCACTCTATCCTACGCTCTCCCTGTCGCTGCCGGGCGTCGGCGAACTCTGGAGCGCCCAGTCCAACGCGCTGGTCAGCCCGTTCAGCGCTGCCGTTATCGCGCTGGTGATGCACCAGTCCGCCTACGCGGCGGAGATCGTGCGCGCCGGCATCCAGAGCGTTGGCAACGGACAGCTTGAGGCGGCGCGCGCGCTCGGCTATCGGCCGGCGCAGATATTCCGCTTCACCATCCTGCCGCAGGCGATGCGCGCCATTCTGCCGCCGGCAGGCAATGAGGTGATCGGCCAGCTAAAAACCACGGCGGTGGTGTCGGTGATCTCGCTGCAGGATGTGCTCTTTTCCGCGCAGATCATCTATCAGCGCACCTATGAAGTGATCCCGCTGCTGCTGGTGGCGACGCTCTGGTATCTGCTGATGACCTCGGTGTTGTCGGTCGGGCAGTTCTATGTCGAACGCTATTTCTCGCGCGGCGTGTCGCGCGGTCAGTCGCGCACCCTGTGGCGCAGCCTGCTCAACGGCTTTACGCCGACGCGCAGCGAAAGGAGTATCACCAATGGCTGAGGCAATTGCTCTGCGTAACGTGACCAAACGCTTTTCCGGCGTCACCGTTCTTGACGAGGTCGATCTGGATATTCCCGCCGGTTCGGTGACGGTGATCCTCGGGCCGTCCGGCTCGGGCAAATCGACGCTGCTGCGCTGCATCAACCACCTGGAAAAGCTGGACGGCGGCACCATCCGCATCGGCGGCGAGCTGGTGGGATACCGACAGAAAGGGCAGGCGCTGCATGAGCTGAGCAGCGGCGAGGTGGCGCGCCAGCGCCGCGACATCGGCATGGTGTTTCAGCAGTTCAATCTCTTTCCTCATCGCACGGTGCTGCAAAACATCGCCGACGCACCGATACGCGTGAAAAAAGCGCCGCGCCAACAGGCGCTGGAAAAAGCGCGCGCGCTGCTGCAGCAGGTCGGGCTGGCGGGTCGCGAAGAGGAGTGGCCGCAAAATTTGTCGGGCGGACAGCAGCAGCGCGTCGCTATCGCCCGCGCGCTGGCAATGGATCCCGGCGTGCTGCTGTTTGACGAGCCGACTTCCGCGCTCGATCCCGAACTGGTGGGCGAGGTGCTGCAGGTGATTAAGCAGCTGGCGCACTCCGGCATCACCATGGTGATCGTTACGCACGAGATCGGCTTCGCGCGTGAAATCGCCGACACTCTGGTGTTTATGGAAAGCGGCCGGATCGTTGCCGCCGGGCCGACGCAGCAGGTGCTTGACGATCCCAACAACGGACGCGTGCGAAACTTCATCGCAACGGTGCTCTGAGCGCCATTTCTCCGCAGGACGATCATGACCGACAGTATGCACAGCGCCCACTGGGGCGCATTTCGCGCGCGCCGCGACGGCGACAGCCTGACGATTACCCCCTTCAGCGCCGACCCCGATCCCAGCCCGCTGCTGGCGAATCTGCACAACGCGCTTGCGCATCCGGCGCGCGTGGCGCGCCCGATGATACGGCGCGGCTGGCTGGAGAACGGGCCGGGTCCCGACGCGCGTCGCGGCCTGGACAGCTACGTGGCGGTAAGCTGGGAAGAGGCGTACGCGCGGGTGGCAGACGAGCTGCGGCGCGTCGGGGAGCGCTATGGGCCGGCCGGCATTTTCGGCGGATCTTACGGCTGGTCGAGCGCCGGACGCTTTCACCATGCGCAAAGTCAGGTGCACCGCTTTCTGAATACTGTGCTGGGCGGCTATGTGCGCTCGGTCAACAGCTACAGCTCCGGCGCGGCCTCGGTGCTGCTGCCGCATATCGTCGGCGATATGAACGAGATTGCGCGGCGCGGCGTCAGCTGGGAGTCGATCGCTGAGCACAGTGAGGTGGTGCTGGCGTTCGGCGGACTGGCGCTCAAAAATTCTCAGGTGGCGAGCGGCGGCCTTAGCGAGCACACCGAGCGCAGCTTTATGCAGCGCGCCGCCCGACGCGGCACGCGTTTTATCTCCGTTAGCCCGCTGAAAAGCGATCTACCTGATGAAGCAGGCGGCGAATGGCTACCGCTGATCCCCGGCAGCGACGCGGCCCTGATGCTCGCGCTGCTGCATGAGCTGACCACGCAGGGCCTGACCGCCGACGACTTTCTGGCGCGCTATACCCACGGCTGGACGACGCTCAAAGCCTATCTGCTGGGCGAAGAAGACGGCATTACGCGCGATGCCGACTGGGCCGCCGATCTCTGCGGCCTGCCCGCGGCGCAGATCCGCGCGCTGGCGCATGCGCTGCACGGCAAGCGCGTAGTGATAACCGTGGCGCACGCCCTGCAGCGCGCGCAGCATGGCGAGCAGCCGGTCTGGCTGGGACTGACGCTGGCGGCCGCGCTGGGGCAGCCAGGCCTGCCAGGCGGCGGCTTTACCTATGCGCTCGGCGCGCTGGGGCACTACGGCAAACACCATAATCTGGCGAGTTTTCCGGCGCTGCCACAGGGTAAAAACGGCATCGATCGCTTTATTCCGGTAGCGCGCATCGCCGATATGCTGCTGCATCCCGGCGAAAAATTTCACTATAACGGCCGCCATCTTACCTATCCCGACATTCGGCTGGCCTACTGGGCAGGCGGTAACCCGTTTCATCATCATCAGGATCTGGCGCGGCTGCGGCACGCCTTTTGCCGTCTTGATACGCTGATCGTCCATGAGAGCGCCTGGACTGCCACCGCGCGGCACGCGGATATCGTGCTGCCCGCCACTATGACGCTGGAGCGCGAAGATGTCGGCGGGGCGCCGACCGACCGCCATCTTATCGCCATGCAGCCGGTGGCGGCCCCGTACGGCGAGGCGCGGGACGATTACCAGATTTTCAGCGAGCTGGCGCGGCGCCTGGGACGAGAGGCGGCGTTTACCGAAGGGCGCGACGCGCGCGGCTGGCTTGAACATCTTTATGCGCAGCTGCAGGAGAAGCTGGCGGCGCATCAGGTAGGGCTGCCCGATTTCGCCGCCTTCTGGCGGGAAGGCGTGGTGACGCTGCCGCAGCTGCAGGATGGCGGCCGCATGATGAACGCGTTTCGCGCCGATCCGGCGGCCCATCCGCTGCCGACGCCCACCGGAAAGATTCAGATCGCTTCCGAGGTCATCGCCGGTTTCGGCTATGAGGATTGTCCCGGCCATCCGGTCTGGCGCGCGCCGCGCGAGCAGCCCTGCGCAAACTATCCTTTCTGGCTGATCGCCAACCAGCCAGCGACGCGCCTGCATAGCCAGCTCGATTTCGGCGACTACAGCCGCAGCGGCAAGCGCAACGGGCGTGAGGTTTGCAGCCTGCATCCGCTGGACGCGCAGCGGCTGAGCATCGCCGATAACGACATCATTGAGCTTTATAACGCGCGCGGGCATCTGCTGGCGAGCGCCGCGCTCACCGAGGCGATCAGGCCCGGCGTGGTGCGGCTGCCGACCGGCGCCTGGTACGATCCGGTCGATCCCGCCGCGGCGCGACCGCTCTGCCGTCACGGCAACCCCAACGTGCTGACGCAGGATATCGGCACCTCGGCGCTGGCGCAGGGCTGCACCGGCCAGATTGCCGTGGTGAACGTCAGAAAATATATCGGCGCCGCGCCGCCGGTCGCCGCCTTTACGCCGCCGCAAGGCTAAGCGCCGGACGCTACAGCGCGGCGATCAGCGTCTGCGCCAGGCGGCGTAAATCCTCATCATCGCGCAGCGCGCTGCAGGCCAGCAGCGCGGGCTGCCCGTCCAGCGCCGCGCGCAGCTTGCCTGCGACGTCCACCGGCGTCGCCAGCGACTGCTGACGGGTGCGCCGCTGGCGCAGCAGCGTGCCGTCGTTGAGAAACAGCGTCACCTCATGGAAGCGCAACCCGGGATTGATGGCATCCGGCGGCGCATGCTGGTCGGGCTGGCGCGTTACCTTCGCCGCCAGCGCCATAATCTGCGGATTGACTTCGCCTTCGGCAAAGTCAGCCATGCGCAGGTCGCCGTAAATCAGCATGGCGGCGATGACATATTCCAGGCTAAAACGCGCCTCGATACCGTTTTTCGGCTGGCGCACCGAGGCGGCGATATCGCCGCCGGGCGGAAAGGCCACGGTTATGCGATCGATAGCGCTCAGCAGCTCTGGTGTCGAACCGCTCCAGCGCTGGCGGATCTCACGCGTCGCCTCCGCCGCGCTATGCGTGCCGGCGCAGGTGGCGAAGGGTTTGAACTCCAGGCCCGGCGTGACGATGCGCCAGGGCGCGCCCCAGTTTTCCAGCAGCTTTTCAGGCTGCGCCTCACGCGCGCTGCCCAGCGAAATAAAGGCCTCGAGCACACCCTCCGGCTGTCCGTCGAACCCCGCCAGCGCCAGCTGCGCGGCGCGCACCGCGCGCTCGGCGGCGAAACCGGCATGCAGCGGCTTCACCGCCGAGCCGAACTGGGCGCGCAGGCCGCTCGCTTCGGTAGCGGCGATGCCGAGCAGCACCGCGGTCTGGCGCGCGTCCGCGCCGCTAAAGCGCGCCAGTGCCGCGGCGGCGGCCAGCGTGCCGAGCGATGCGGTATTGTGGTAGCCGAGCATGTAGTGGCTTTGCGTCATCGCCAGGCCGAGCCGGCCGGCCATCTCTACGCCGATGATAAAGGCGTCCAGAAAGCGCGCCGCGTCAAACGCCTTGTTCTCCGCCGCCCACGCCAGCAGCGCAGGCAGGATCACCACGCTGGGATGGCCGCGAAAGTCGGCGTGAAAATCGTCATAGTCGAGCGCGTGCGCGGCGTAGCCGAGCAGCAGCGCGCGCGACGCGGGCCCGCCATCGCCATAAATCGTTTTCAGCAGCGGCAAGCCGCTGTCCGGTGCCTGTTGGTTGAGTATCGGCCAGCTTACGGCGAGAAAATCCTGCACCCCCTGGCGCGCGCGCTGGCGCGCGGCGTCATTGGGCTGTGACAGGCGGATCGGCTGGCTGAGCTGCGCGGTCAGGCTCACGGCGTCGCCGCCAGATAACGGAAAAAATGCATCGACATCTCCGAAATAAAAAGCAGAACCCAGAGGGTAGCAACAAAGGCGCCGCTGTCTATATCTGAAATATCGCTAAGCTAATGCGAATTTGTGAAGAGGCGAGGCCGCATAAGGCGTTGCTTAAATTAGCGTTTGTCGTACTATGCCCTGCATACGCCACGCGCATGAGCAACCTTATTAACTCTCTGTTTACCCGACCTTTTTAGCGGGCAGCAGACCCACAGCAGGATAAGCCGTGTTAGCCATCAAATCGCCGCAAGCCTATCTACAGCAGGCCGGGATCCGCGCGCGGGCCGGAGAACATATTCGTCCCATCGCTACCCATCTTCGCATTCTCTCCTCGCCGCGCGCCTGGCAGGCGGTGAATCCTGAACTCACCGAAAGCCTCGAGAGGCAGGGAATCCGCTGGCAGCTGGAGCTGCTCGACGGCGAATGCACCGACGAGGCGATTAGCCAGCTTCAGGCGAATACGGCGCAGCAGGGCGCGGAGGCGATTCTCGCCGTCGGCGGCGGGCGCGTGCTGGACTGCGCCAAAGCGGCGGGCGACGGGCTGGATAAGGTTGCGGTGATCAACTTTGCCACGCTGGCCGCCACCTGCGCCGCCTGGTCGCCGGTGGCGATCGTCTATAACGCGCAGGGCGCGCATCTGCGCAGCCAGCCGCTGCGCAATATGCCGGCGCTGGTGCTGGTGGACAGCGAAATCATCGCCCGCAGCGATGTGCGCTACCTGAAAGCGGGCATCGTCGATGCGCTGGCCAAGTGGTATGAGTTTCGTCCCTATCAGCGCCACAATCCCGACAGCCTGGCGCTCGATTTGAAGGTCATGGCGGCGCAGCGCGCGGTGGACGCCTATCGGCAGTGGGGCGACGAGGCGGTAGCGGCCAACCGGCAACGCCAGGTGACCTTTGCGCTGGAGCGTATCATCGACGCGAATATCGTGCTGGCTGGACTGGCCAACAGTATGCGCGATACTCTACCGACGCCGGGCTACGCCCACGCCATCCATAATCGCCTGACCGGACTGCCGGAGCTGCACCCCTGGCTGCACGGCGAAAAAGTCGGTTACAGCCTGTTGGTTCAGTCTTTTATGGAGCAGGGCAACGGCGAACCGGACCCGGCGCTGGTGGCGCTGCTGCGCCGCTTCGACGCCCCGCTGAAGCTGCCCGTGCTGGCAGGCGATCGCGCGGCGGCGCTGCATCGTCTGGCCGCTGAAGTGCGTTTTCCGGCAGCCAGCGCGGCGCGTCTGCCGTTTGACGTTTCGTCGGCGGCGCTGGAACAGGCGCTTATCGCCACCGACCATTTTTCATAGCCGCCCAAAGACGGCTCTTACTTTAATCAGGGAAATAATATGGACAGTTCATCTGCAAAAAATCATCTGCGTCTTGGTCTTTTCGTTCAGCCGGTAGGGCATCACGTGAGCGGCTGGCGCCTGACCGAAGAGCTGGGGGCGCCGACCGATATCGACTGGCTGATTCGCCTGGCGCAGAAAGCGGAAGCGGGACGTTTCGATCTCTTTTTCGTCGGCGACGCGCTGGCGACCAGCATGTATCGTCTGCCCTCTACCATGGCGCGCCTCGAGCCGCTGACCATGCTGTCGGCGGTAGCGGTCAATACCCGCCGTATCGGGCTGGCCGCCACCGCGTCGACCACCTTCAGCGATCCCTTCACCATGGCGCGCACCTTCTCCTCGCTGGATCATATCAGCCGCGGCCGCGCCGCCTGGAATGTGGTGACGTCGTTCTCCGCCGACGTGGCGAAAAACTTCAGCCGCGACGATATGCCGAACCACGCCGAGCGCTATGCGCGCGCGCGCGAATTTCTGCAGGTGACCAGTAAACTATGGGAAGGCTGGGAAGAGGGCGCGGTAGAGCCAGATCCGGCATCGGGCCAGTATTTCGTTAACGAAAAGATCAACCCGATCAACCACGTCGGCGAGCATTTCCAGGTGCAGGGTCCGCTGAATATCACCCGCTCCCCGCAGGGGCGTCCGGTGATTATCGAAGCGGGATCTTCCGCCGACGGGCAGCAGCTCGCCGCCGAAACCGCCGAAGTGGTCTTTACCGCCGCCGCCAGTCTGGAAGAGGCGCAGGCGTTTTATCAGTCGCAGAAGGCGCAGGTCGCAGCCGCAGGCCGCAACCCGGCTCACGTGGTGATCATGCCGGGCGTGATGCCGATTGTCGGCCGCACGCGTGAAGAGGCGAAAGCGCTGTGGAAAGAGCTGAACACGCTGGTGGATATCGACAACGGGCTGAAACAGCTTTCGCTGCGCTTTAGCATGGATCTCTCCAGCTATCCGCTGGATGGCCCGGTGCCGGAAGTGCCGCTGGGCGAGGGCAACCAGAGCCGCGTGAAGCTAATGACCGATATGGCGAAGCGCGAGAACCTGACGCTGCGCGAACTGGCGGCGATCGCGGCGGGCTCGCGCGGGCACCGGGTTATTGTCGGTACCGCAGAGGATATCGCCGACGACTTCCAGCTCTGGCTGGAGCAGGGCGGCGCAGACGGCTTTAATATTATGCCGGCCATTATGCCGGAGCAGCTGGATCTGTTTGTGGAGCTGGTGATCCCGGAACTGCGTCGTCGCGGCCTGTTCCCGACCGACTATGCCTACGCCACGCTACGTGAGAACCTTGGTCTGCCAACGGTCTGACCTGGCTGCCGCGCAGAAAGCCGCAATGCAGAAATAAAAAAAGGCGCTGATATCAGCGCCTTTCTTATTAGATCAGGAACTCGTCGAGCGAGCCGCCTGCATCCAGCACTTTTTTAATCGGCGAAGGCGTGCGGCCCTGACCGGTCCAGAATTTGGTTTCGCCGGTTTCATCCGTGAACTTATATTTTGCCGGGCGCGGCGCGCGTTTCGCTTTGGGTTTGCTTTCGTTCTGCGCCAGGTCGGCCAGATCGGAAATATCGATGCCGTCTTTCATCAGCATCTCTTTATACAACGCCAGCTTCTCCGCTTTTTCTTTTTGCGCGGCTTGTTCAGCATTCACTTCTTCACGGCGTTCTGCGACAACGACAGAGAACTTTTCGAGCATCTCGTTTAACACGTCGAGCTCAATTTCTCGTGCCTGAACGCGCAGCGTACGAAGATTATTCAATGCTTTCAGCGCATCACTCATGGATATAACCCTTAACGAATCAAAATATGTAAAGCGCGCAGTTTACGGTAAAAAGTAGATAAAGGAAATAAGCTAAAGCACAGAGAGTATCATTAAATTGATAGCCAATTGCTACCTCGCCCGGGTTAATGTATTAGCATAAAAAAACAAGCACAAATATAACGCAGCGGAAAGCAGGGAGGGCGATGAATAGTTTTCGCGCGGTTGCCGTTAAGGCGATCGAGCTGCGGCCTTACGTTTATTTTTAAACGTAACAGCTCTTATCCTGCTGATAACTGGCAGTTTAACTCACCTGCATCGCCATATCTCCCCGCTATTTTACAGGTGATCTGTACAATGGCGCCAAATTTATCAGCGAATACAAGTTATAAACCTATTAAAACGGCCACTCTTTGCACAGCGTTATCATTAACTTTTGCAATATTTACCTCTTGCAAGCGTCAGCGGCTATTTAGCGTAACGCGGCGGTAGTGACGTGCGGAACTATTTTCCCGCTTAAAAAGCTCGCGTTGTTTCACTATTTCATAATCTGGAATAAATTTTCTTCGGTCGCAGAGGCGCCCTTATATTAATCAGCCGACAATTAGCGAATTAATAAGGCCTCTGTTCTTTCCAGCCATCGCGTCGGTTATGGAACCGTCATAGATTCCCAGCATCGCGAGCTAAGCGGCGAAACCGCTTTATTTGGTCATCTCGCCTCAGGTTGCGGCCTGCGCGCCCAGAGTCTGCCGGGTCAGTTGCCGCCTGACTTTCCTGTAAATTCCAGTAGTTACGCCGTGCTTACGCAGATTTACTTCATAAACCTCTTATTAATCAGTGTTTTTCTGCCGATTCCTGGCTGATGAACTTTTGCAGCATTTATTAACAATTGCTTGCAATGATAATAGCAATGCGTATATTTCTCATTTGCTTTATTACAGCATCACGTCAGGACAGCGTCCTGCGGCCGGACAGGCGAGTCGATCCGGCAACCAGTGGCAGCCATACCCAATAATGAAAAAAGAGGAAGAGTGATGTCTTTTGATGTTCAGCGCGTCAGGGAAAACCGCGCAGGCGATTGCGCCAGCGCCATGAAACACCCTCTGCAACGCTTGCTGCTGGCCGTGCTAATCGCCGCCAGCGTCGCGCAGAGCGCCCATGCTGCCGATACGGCCGCCTCCAGCGGACAGACGCTTGTCGTCGAGGCCAGCGCCAGCAGCACCGGGCAGCAGGACGCGCGCGATTACAGCGTGCCGATTACGCGCGCTGGCACCAAAATGGCGCTGACCGCGCGCGATATTCCGCAGTCGGTCACTGTCGTCAGCAAGCAGCGCATGGAAGATCAGCAGCTGCAGTCGCTGAATGACGTGCTGCACAACACCACGGCGATCACCGCCGTCAGTCCCGATATGGATCGCATTACTTATTATTCGCGCGGCTTTCCCATCGACAACTTTATGGTCGACGGTATTCCGACCACCTTCGCCTCAAACTGGAACCTGGGCGACGCCAAGTCTGATATGGCGCTCTACGAGCGGGTCGAAGTGGTGCGCGGCGCGACCGGTCTGCTGACCGGGCCGGGCAACCCGTCGGCCGCTATCAACATGGTGCGCAAGCACGCCGACAGCAAAGAATTCACCGGCAGCGTCTCCGCGACCTACGGCAGCTGGGGCAAGCAGCGCTACGTCGCCGATCTCTCGACGCCGCTCAACAGCGACGGCAGCGTGCGCGGCCGCCTGGTAGCGGGCTATGACGACAAAAACAGCTTTATCGAGCGCTACGGCGCGACTAAGCAGTTTGTCTACGGCGTGGTTGACGCCGATCTGACCGACTCTACCACCCTCTCGGTGGGCTATGAGTTCTCGCAGGTCAATACCGACTCGACGATGTGGAGCGGCACGCCGCGCTGGTACACCGACGGCACGCAGATTCATACCCGCCGCGGTTTCAACACCGCGCCGGAGTGGGCCTATAACGATCAAGAGAACAAAAAGCTGTTCGTGAACCTGAAGCAGGATTTCGACAACGGCTGGAACATCACGCTGAACGGTACGCATAACGAGATGTACCTCGACAGCAAGCAGCTCTACCTCGACGGCTACTTTGATAAAACCACCGGCCTCGGCGTCTCGCAGTACGCCAACTATCCGGTAGTGGGCGGCACCGGCTACAACACCGGCAAGCGCAAGGTGGATGCGGTAGACGCTTTCGCCAGCGGCCCCTATGAGCTGCTGGGTCGTCAGCATGAGCTGATGATCGGCGTTAACTACAGCCGTCAGGACAATAAGTATTACAGCTCCTGGGCCAATATTTCGGCGGACGAGCTGGGCAACTACAACGACTATAACGGCAACTTCCCGGAGACCGACTGGGGCCCGCGTGAGCTAACGGCGGACAGCACCACTGTGCGGCAGAAAGCGGTCTACCTCGCGACGCGCATTTCGCTCGCCGATCCGCTGCATCTGATCCTGGGCGCGCGCTACACCAACTGGAATCGTCAGACGCTGGCCTCCGGGGAAGAGCTGGAGAAGAATAACACCACGCCGTACGGCGGGCTGATTTACGACTTCGCCGAGAACTGGTCCGCCTACGCCAGCTACACCTCGGTGTTCCAGCCGCAGGACTACCGCGACAGCAGCGGCGCCTTCCTCTCCCCGGTGATCGGGAAAAACTACGAGGTGGGCGTGAAGTCCGACTGGCTCAACAGCCGTCTGACCACCACGCTCTCCGTGTTCCGCACCGAGCTGGATAATGTTGGGGTAGATACCGGCCAGGTTATTCCGGGCTCGCAGAGCACCGCCTACGAGGCGAAGGATGGCGTGGTCAGCCGCGGCGTGGAGTTTGAGCTGAACGGCGCGCTCACCGACAACTGGCAGATGACATTTGGCGGCACCACCTATCTGGCGGAAGATCGCGACGGCAACGCCTATAACTCGCAGCTGCCGCGCACCACCTTTAATCTCTTTACCAGCTATCGCCTGCCGATGCTGGATCAGCTGACGCTCGGCGGCGGCGTAAACTGGCAGACGCACACCTGGCAGGACGTTGGCGCGCCGGAAGGCAACGGCACCTGGCACGCGAAGCAGGGCAGCTATGCGCTGGTGGATCTCTTTGCTCGTTATGAGGTGAATAAAAACCTGTCGCTGCAGGCCAACCTGAATAACCTGTTCGACAAAGAGTACGACACCTGGGTCGGCGCCTATAACGTCTATGGCGCGCCGCGTAACTTCTCGGTATCGGCGACCTATCGGTTCTGAGTGGACTTTCAGCGAGTAAAAAAACCACGGCGGGACAGCTCAGGCTGTACCCGCCGTTTTTGCTTCAAAGCGATGACATCGCCAGGCTAGCTGAACAGAGAGGCAAATTAAGGGATGTTTTTGATATAGCCGCTTAAATAAACGACATTCCCGCTAAAACGAATGTCGCCTTCAGGAGCAGCGACTTCAGTAAGCTCATCCAGTAAACAGGGGGTTATTGCCAACGCCTGCGCAACCGCTGCTTTATCAACATTCATATTCTCATAAAGAAAGTTCAGAGCGCTGGGCAAAAACTCCGGCTTCTCGCTGACGATCAAACTATCTTCCTTTTCATCTATCGCTTCGCCTTTGCGTTTCAATGCGGTAAAAGCCGTTTTGTACTGTGCGTCTGTTAATAAACCGAGCTGATGCGCTCTGTAGACGATCGCCGCTTTGCTGACCTTCCAGGTTAGCTTGAATTCGCTTAATCCTTTCCAGTTGATGCGTCCTCCGACCGGCGGCGGAAAGAAGCTTGCCATAGCCGAACGAGGAAGCAAAAGCGCTGAAGCAAAGCGGTTCGCCTGAGATTCTGTCGCACGATCGCCGGTCGTTACCCCGCGATGCAGAATCAGATGCGCAATTTCATGCGCTATATCGAAGCGCTGACGACAGGCTGATTTCTTCGCTCTGTTTCTGACGATAAACGGGCGTTCGAGCGGCACAGACAATGCGTCTACCTCATCGGAAAGGGAATCAAACGAGGTAACAAAAGCGCCGAGCTTTTCGGCCAGACGCGTCACATTATCAATCGGCCCCAATCCCAGCCCCCAGTCGACACGGCATTTTTCAGCCGCACTCTCAATCTCTTCCGGGGTATGGGCGGTAATCTCCTGAAAACAGACGGGAGGCAGTTCCAGTTGCCGATCGAGAAGGGTTATCAAACGGCCGTAAAGCTCGGCCTTTGCCAGCGTTGAAAGCCGCGTTGACACTCGCGTGCCTTCCCGTTTACGAAAGTGCACCAGCTCTTCGTTGACGCGTTGCGGCTCCTGTAGGCGAAAGAATTCAGGCGTCACCTTTAAAGCGACGGCTAATTCTTTTGCCAGTACGGGAGTAGGGACAGCAATGCCGGTTTCCAGCCGCTGTATGTACTGGCGAGTCTTGCTGACTCGCTCAGCCACTTGCTCCAGCGACAGCTCGTGATACAGACGAGCCAGTCGTAAATTCGAACCGTTAAACACGTTTCACCTGTTACTTATTATCTGATGGCCTTTGCTTATCGCGGGTCGGTGCCCGGATAGGATCCAGGACAATGGGAACGGATGCGGGCGGGGTATCGCCCATCGCATGCAGCGGCGGCACACGTCCTTCTCCAAAGGTCCATTTTGAAACAATTTCATCCAGCGCATTAGTGCCAATGAAATGCACTCGCGCGCCTTCACCCTCAAATTCTGGCTTCTCAACCACAAAACGATGCAGCGTAGGCGTGGTCAGCTGAGGCTCAAAGAGCTGGTCCACTTCATTCCTGCGAAAAAAACCGGGCTTTTTGGGATTGTCCGGATCGTCTGCGAAAAAGCGCACCGGAATATTTTCAATATTGAACGTCACATCCATTCCCGGATGGGTCAGCTGCAGCCAATTATGCTTACCACTCAGACAAAGAGCGATAAGCATTTGTCGCTGTCGGCCAAACGTACAGGTTCCGCGAGTGTAGTTATCATCCAGCGGTGAAGAGAGTTGCTGCCAGGTCATATCGAGTACCTTAAGCAGCTCTTCGGCAATAAGTGAAAGACGTTCTTCAGAAAGTTCAGGATAAAAAAGCCAGGGGTAAGGGTGAGTTTGCATTTTAATATTCCTTCAAATTGCAATTCGAGGGATTTGTCAATCGGGGTGTTGGTGCACAAAGGCAGATTTGTCAATCATTTTTGGGATGCACGACGCGTCAGAGGGTTATTTATGATGCTGTAAGTTAATGCCGACGCGCGCTGCATCATACGCCGCGACGCGCTCGCGGATCGTCGGCAGCAGCAACCGCCCATAATCCGCCGCGTCGCGCAGCTGATCGAAGCCGCGGAACAGGAAGGTGGTGACGCCGAGCTTGTAATATTCCAGCGCCGCCTCGGCTACCGTCTCCGGCGCGCCGACCAGCGAGGTGGAGTTGCCCGCCGCGCCGGAAAGGGCGGCGATGCCGGTCCACAGGCAGCTGTCGTAGACCTTGCGCGCCGTCGCCAGCTGATATAGCCGCTGCGAGCCGGTATTGCTGTCGGGCTGGATCGCCTGGCCGCCGAGCCTCGCCTGCGCCTGCGCGAGCAGATGGTCGGCGCGCTGCCATGCCTCTTCATCGGTCGTGCCCAGCACCGGGCGCAGCGACAGGCTAAAGCGAATCTGATCCTCGCGGCCATATTTCTGCGCCGCCGCGCGCACCTGGGCGATTCGCTCTTTCACCTGCTCCAGCGGCTCGCCCCACATCATATAAACGTCGGCATGGCGCGCAGCAATCTCTACCGCCGCATCCGACGCGCCGGAAAAGTAAATCGGCACGCGCGGTTTCTGGTACGGCTTCACCTCGGTAAAGTTGTCCCGCACCTGATAGAAATCGCCCTCAAAGCTGAACGGCTGCGGCGACGTCCATACCTGCTTCATAATCTCCAGATATTCGCCGCTGCGCGCATAGCGGCTCTCTTTATCGAGAAAGTCGCCGTCGCGCTGCAGATCGCCGCTGTCGCCGCCGGTAATCACGTTGATCGCCGCACGCCCCTGGCTGAGCTGGTCCAGCGTCGCGAACTGGCGCGCTGCGAAGGTCGGCGCCTGAAAGCCGGGCCGATGCGCCACCAGCAGGCCGAGCTTATCGGTGAACGCCGCCACGTAGCTGGCGATAATCATCGAATCTGGCGCGCGGGTATTTACCGGCAGCAGCACTTTGTCAAAACCCGCATACGCCTGCGTCTGGGCAAAGGCTTTGATAAAGGGCAGATCCACCACCTGACCGTTGCCGGCGTCGGACTCGCTCGCCTCATGCGCGCCTACCAGACCAATAAATTCCAGCGTCATCATTCACTCCTGTCGGATAAAAGGGCCGCTTTGCCGGCGGCGGTGAAAATAACATCGTCCTGCGGCATATGGATCCGGCCGCACAGTACGTTGCGCAGGTGGCGTTCGAGCGGGTTGGCGCGCGTCAGCGCGTGATTGCCGATATGCTCGACCATCAGCTGCACGCTGCGAATGGCGTTATCGATAGTGACCTGTTTCACTTTCGCCGCGTCGGCTGCGGCGATCTGGCCAGCTGCCGCACTGTCGAGCAGCGTGCGGCTGGTAAACAGCAGGGTTTCGATGCGGCCCGTCAGCTCCTGAAAGCGCGGCAGGCTCGCCAGCGGCTGGCCCAGGTTGGCGGGCACGCGCTGCTGCAGAAAGCGGATGAATTCACGCTGCGCCGCGCGCGCCACCGCGTCATAGAGCGTGCCCAGCAGTACCGCCATCCACAGGTTCTCTTCGTCGTTGAGCGCCGGACACGGCGTGCTCCAGCGGCTGACGTTGACCGCATTCTCCAGCGGCACCCAGACCTCCTCCAGCACCACGCGGTGGCTGCAGGTGGCGCGCATGCCCAGATGATCCCACTCCTCTTCAATGCGGATGCCGGGCGCGGAAGCGGGCACCAGCCAGGCGCCGACCAGCGGATCCGCGTCGTCGCTGCGGCCCCAGACCAGAAACCAGCTCAGTCCGACACTGCCGGTGGAGTAGATTTTTTCGCCGCTGATGCGCCAGCCGTCGGCGGCGCGTCGCGCGGTGGTGGCGGGCAGGCCGCCGCGCGCGGGCGTGCCCAGCTCCGGCTCGACGCGCAGCGCGTTAATTAGCGCCCCATGCTGCGCGATGCTCTGCGCCACCTGGCGGCGCACGTCGGCGGGCCAGCTGGCGTCGTCGCCGAGCCGACGGGCGTTCAAGTACTGCATAATCAGGATAAGCGCGGTAGAAGGTTCGCCCTGCGCCACCGCGGCGATCGCCGCGCGGCACGCCGCCAGATCCGCGCCGCCGCCGCCCGCAGACGCAGGCAGCGCGAAACTGAGCAGGCCGTGCTGGCGCAGCAGCGCGAAATTGGCCGTGGGAAATTCGCCACGTCTGTCCACCTCCGCCGCGCTGCTCGCCAGCGTCTGGCTAATCACCGGCAGCAGCTCGTGAAGATATTCGCTAAGCGCCATCATCTTGCCTCAGTTATTCAGGGGGATTGTCGATTCTTTATTTTTCTCTTAGCGAAGTAAAAGCATTAAAGCGGATAACCACATGCGGAATCGGCATAATTTACAGGCTGGTTGCCCCCTCTGTTTCCCATTACTCTGCCCCTGTCGTCATATTTCTTTGATATTTCATTTCCGGCAAAGGGTATTTCATTCGGGGGAAAGAGCATGCCAGTAAATAGCGTTTTATCTCGTCGGCAATTTTTGCATTATTCCGCCGCGGCGTTTGCCGCCAGCGCCTTTTCGCCGTCGCTCCGGGCGGATAACGCCATGCCCGGCATGTCGATGCCGCACGATCTGCTGCAGGGCGGCGCGGGCAAATGGGCGCTGGCGCAGCCGACGCCGGTGCGTCTGGCGGTCAATCTCAACGCCATCTGTCTGGCGCCGGTCGTGGTGGCGGATCAGCATCAGTTCTTTAAAGCGCACAACCTGGAGGTCGAGTTCGTTAACTTCGGCAACTCCACCGAGCTGCTGCTGGAGTCGATTGCCACCGGCAAGGCGGAAGCGGCGGTCGGCATGGCGCTGCGCTGGCTCAAGGCGCTGGAGCAGGGCTTTGACGTTAAGCTGACGGCGGGCACCCACGGTGGCTGTATGCGGCTGCTGACGCGCGACGACGGGCCGACCTCGCTGCAGGCGCTGAAAGGCAAAACCATCGGCGTCACCGATATGGCGGGCGCGGATAAAAACTTCTTCTCGCTGCTGCTCAAGCGGCACGACGTCGATCCCAATAGTGACGTGGACTGGCGCGTTTTCCCGCAGGACTTACTGCCGATGGTGCTGCAAAAAGGGGAGATTCAGGCGGCGAGCGGCTCCGACCCGGTGATGTGGCGTCTGACGCAGCAACCGGGCTTTCGGGAAGTCGCCACCAACCTCAGCGACGACTATGCCAACCTCAGTTGCTGCGTGATCGGCACGCGCGGCAGCCTGATCCGCGATCGCCCTGAAGTGGCCGCGGCGATTACCCACGCGATTTTGCAGGCCCACGCCTATGCCGCGCAGCATCCCGAAGTCATCGCACAGGCCTTTAACAGCAAGGCGTTGAATACCAATCCTGACGAAATCGCCAGCGTGCTGAAAACCCATACCCACGGGCACTATTCCTCAGGGGACGCCTTTGTGAAAGAGATCGATATCTACGCGCGCGACCTGAAGGCCATCAAGGTGCTGCGCCCGGAAACCGATCCGCTGCTGTTCGCCAAAGGCATAACTGCGAACGTGCTGGCGTAAAAAAATTCGGCAGCCCGAGGCTGCCGTTTTATTCCTCTGTCTCTCTTACAGCAGTAGCTGCGAGGTCTGCACCGCCGTCGCCTCTTTCAGGCTCTCCGCGGGGTGCTCGTGGCTGAACAGGCGCGTGCTGAGGTAGTTGACGCCGCCGTCGGCCAGCAGCAGAACGATGCGCTTGCCCTGATTTTCCGGCCGTGCCGCCAGCTGCTGCGCAGCAAACAGCACCGCGCCTGACGAATCTCCGACCAGTATGCCTTCCGCCAGCGCGAACTGGCGCGCAGCCTGATACGCCTGCCAGGTTTCCACCGCGATCGCGTCGTCATAAACCTGAGGATCCAGATTCGGCGGGATCCGCTCCGGCGGCTGGCCGCTGAAGGCGTGGACGCCGGTAATCTCCAGCGGTTCCGGATGCTGCGGGCTCGGCTGCGAGCCGATGCCTGGTTCCACGGCGACCACCTGAATGGCGGGATCCTGCGCTTTCAGATAGCGCCCAATGCCGGAGAGCGTGCCGCCGGTGCCTACCGAGGCGACGAAAATATCGAGTTTGCCCTGGGTATCGCGCCAGATTTCCGGACCGGTGGTCAGCTCATGCACGCGCGGGTTCGCCGGGTTCTGTAGCTGCTGAAGAAAATGCACGTCCGGCTCGGCTTCGGCCACCTGCGCCACCAGCCAGCGCGTGGCGGCGACAAAGTCGCCGTCGCTGGCCTCGTAGTAGTCGGCGAAGCCCGGCACGGTGCTGAAGGGCACCACCTCTGCGCCGTAGGCCTGAATAATCTTGCTGCGCTCGATACTGACGAAATCGTTGATATAGACGCGAAAGCGATAGCCTTTGGCCGCCGCGATCGAGGCGACGCCGATACCGGTGTTGCCGCTGGTGGTTTCGGCGATGATGTCACCCGGCTTGATAAGGCCGTCGCGCTCCGCCTGTTCAATCATCGCCAGCGCGATGCGATCCTTGACGCTGTGGTTAGGGTTAAAGAGTTCCAGCTTGCCGAGCAGTTCGGCGCGCACGCCCTGACGCTCGCTAAAGCGCGACAGGCGCAGCAGCGGCGTTTGGCCAATGAGTTCGGTCACAGAGTTATAGATAGATGCAGCCACAGGCGACTCCTCTTGAGAAAGCGTTACCATTTCACCGCGTTGCGCTGCCAGGCGAGCGTGCGGTCGCGCACCAGAAACAGCAGGGTGATCAGCGATGAGAACAGCACCGCCATCACGATCAGCGCGGCATACATATTGGCGTAGGCCGCCCAGCCCTGCGCCCACTGCAAATACCAGCCCAGCCCCGATTTAACGCCCATCATTTCCGCCGCCACCAGCACCGAAAAAGAGGCGCCTAACCCCATAAACAGCCCGACGAACAGGTGCGGCAGCGAGGCGGGAACCGCGACGCGCAGCACCAGAAACAGCGATTTCGCCCCCAGGGTGCGCGCCACGTCGTAATAGCGGCTATCGACGCTGGCGACGCCTGACCAGGTGAGCACCGTGACCGGGAACCAGGTCGCCAGCGCAATCAGAAACACGGCGGCGGCGAAGCTGGAGGGGAAAAAGTAGAGCGACAAGGGCAGCAGCGCCGTTGAAGGCACCGGGCCGAGAAAGCGCAGGATCGGATGCACCCAGTAGCCCAGCCCGCGTGACCAGCCGATGGCGACGCCGGTGATGAAGCCGACGACGCTGCCGTAGAGAAAGCCGAACGCCAGCAGGCGCAGCGAGTTGAGCACGCTGTCGAGCAGGCGCGGCCAGTCGGTGGCGTAAGCCTCGATCAGCGCACGCGGCGGGGCGAAGAAGGGCGCGGGCAGCAGCGCCAGCTTGGCGGTGACGTATTCCCACAGGCCGATCAGCAGCGCCAGCGCAATCAGCCAGCGGCCGCTGCGCTTCAGCGGCTGCCAGGCCTTCAGCGTGGGCGCGGCGCTGGAGCCGAGCACCAGCGCGGTAAGCAGCGTCGCTAGCGCGATAAACAGCTCGTGGGTCTCGTTGACGAAACGCGGCGTCGCGAAGCCCTGCGGCTTATCCGGTACGCCTACCATCAGCGCCACCAGCGCCCACCACGCCAGCAGCGCGCCCCACAACGCCGGTTCGAGGCGTCGCGACTCGGCGCGGCGGCGCAACGTCAGAATATCTGTGGCCATGCTGCTCTCCCTAACTCATTTTCATATGGTGATGCTGGCCGTTATCCGGCAGCAGATCGGGCACATAGTGATCGGCAAACTGCTGCGCGTCGGTGTCCGGGCGGATCACGTTGATTTTTTTCAGCTCGTTGACGTAGGTCGCCACTTCGCCGCGCAGCTGCGCCCCGGTGGAGTGGTGGCTGTGGGTATGCTCTTTCAGCATCGCGGCGATGGACTCGACCGGCACCGAGCCGGGCACGAACGGCTGGAAGATCTTCGCCGTCTCCTCCGGATGGTCGGCGGTCCACTGCTGCGCGTCGACAATCGCCTGGGTGATCGCCTGCGCAGTGTTGGGATCGTCGCGCACCAGCGAGCCGCGCAGCCCCAGCACGCAGCAGGTCAGGTGGGCATATTCGCCGTTCAGGTTATTGTCTACTTCTATCAGCCCGTGCTGCTGCTTCAGCAGCCAGCCCTGCGGATCATCGGTCGCCAGCGCCTGCACTTCGCCTTTGCGCAGCGCCTCGCCGAAGAGATCGGCGGGATACTGCAGCCAGTTCACCGCCTTATCGGGATCGATGCCCTGTTTCGCCAGCTGAATGGCGAAAAAGTTGCGGATTGGGCTCGCCTGGTCGGTCACCGCCACCGATTTGCCCACCAGATCTTTTACGCTACGGATGTTGCTGTTTTCCGGCGTCAGCAGACGCATGCAGCCGCCGTGGGTGCCAACAGTGAGATCGACGTCGAATCCCTGCTCCAGCGGCTTGAGCCAGCGCAGCGCCATGCCGATGCCGCCGTCCGCCTGACCGGTGGCGATCGCCTGCAACAGCGCGTCGGTCGGGCCGCTGAAGTTTACCGGCTCGACGTTGAGGCCATATTTTTTAAAGAATCCCTGCTTCAGCGCCACCGAGATGGGCGACTGGCAGACCGCGGTTTGTCCCCAGGCGAGTTTGATGGTTTTCAGTGGCGGATCCTCCGCCAGCACGGAACTGGTGAATACCGGACTTAAGCCGATTCCCGCACCCAGCGTGGCGAGGCCGCGCAGTACGGTGCGTCTGCTCAGCGAGAGTGAATGTAATGCCATAGCGCCTGTCCCTTTTAGTGAATTACCTGGAAACTAACGCATGCGCCAGACGTCACCAAATAACAATCCCGCATGTGCTCATGCGATATTTCATTATGAAGAACGGGCAAACCTATTACCGCTATCGGCATATTTCATTCGCGAGGCGCGTGCTATTTATGAGGTTATTAAGCGGACTTCGGAGACTATTTTATGGCGACGCAAGCGGCAGGCGTAAATATCGATATTGAAAATGTCAGCCACCATTTTACGCTGGAGGGCAGCGATTTGCCGGTGCTGGAAAATATCAGCCTGCAGGTGCGGCCGGGGGAATTTGTCGCGCTGCTCGGGCCGTCGGGCTGCGGCAAGTCGACGCTGCTGCGCCTGCTGGCGGGGCTTGAGCAGCCCGCCAGCGGCGTGCTGGCGGAAGAGGGGCGCGCCATCACCGCGCCGCATCCGTCGCGCGTGGTGGTGTTTCAGGATCCGACGCTCTATCCGTGGCGTACGGTGTACGACAACGTCGGGCTGGGGCTGCAGATCCGCGGCGAGAGCAAACAGGCGGCGCAGACCCGCATCGACGCCATGCTGCGTCGCGTCGGGCTGCAAGAGTTCGCGCGCGCCTGGCCGCATCAGCTCTCTGGCGGCATGGCGCAGCGCGCCGCGCTGGCGCGGGCGCTGGTCAACCATCCGCGCCTGCTGATCCTCGACGAGCCGCTCGGCAAGCTTGACTCGCTGACGCGCCTGCGCATGCAGCAGGAGATTGTCGATCTCTGGCAGGAGCAGAACTTCACCACGCTGATGGTGACGCACGACGTGGAAGAGGCGCTGGTGATGGCGAATCGTGTGGTGGTCTTTAGCTCGCGTCCGGCGCGGGTGCTGGACGTGATCGAAGTCGAGCAGGCCTATCCGCGCCGCCGCGACGATCCGGCGCTGGTGGCGCTGCGCAGCCGGGTGCTGGCGCTGCTGAGCGCGGAGCAGGCCGCCGCCTGACAAATGCCGCTTATTTCGTCAGGCGCGCCGCTATTTTCAGCGCGTTGTCGAAGATGGCGTCGGCGATCGCTGGCGGAATAGCCGCAGGCAGTTGCGCCCTGACGCGCGTCACGGCGACGGGCAGCGCCTCGGCGAAGAAGGCAAGGATCTGCGCCATCCGTTCCCTGGAGAAGCGCACGCTTTCAGCCGTGGCGAAGAAATGGCGTGGAAAGATTTTATCGATTTCGCTCTTTTTACCTTTCGACGCGCTCAGACCCATTGCCAGCTTCAGCTCGCGGATATTGAGACCCGCGCCGCCCAGCACCGGATAAGCGGAAAGAATGTCGTAGAAAGGCGTCAGCCGGTAGCTGCCGCCGCGCTCGATATAGAGAGAAAAGTTTTTCGCATGTCCATCTGTGGCACCGATCAGCCACTGAAACACCTGAAACTTCATAAAATCGTCGCGATCCTCAAGCGCATTGCTGGATCCCATCAGCAGCGACATGATCGTCGCGATGCCCGGGCCGCCGTCAGACTCATATTTGGTCGCCGAGGCGAGGCCGAGGCTCTGGCAGATATCTTCCTGCGGCAGACGCAGCAGCCGGGCGCCGTCGGCGCTCCAGCGGCGATCAAATCGTCTGACCGCCAGCGCGCGCAGCCTGCCTGCCGTAATAATACTGGCGTCGGGCACGCGGAAGCCCAGCTCACGCGCCAGCGCCAAGCAGACATACTCATTTTCCACGCTGTCGCGCATATCGAGGGTAGCGAAGGGCTGTTTAATTTCGCCGATCGGCAGCTTGATGATATGCGAGGTCGGCGTCGGACCCTGGGGGATCGCCCAGCCCCGATCGGTATGCAGCAGCGCGGTTTTCTCCTGCGCGCCCGCCACGGAGATGCGGAAATCGCGCTCTTCCGGGATCATGCCCAGCGGAATATCGCTCTGGTAGGCCGAGAGGATTTTTTCCAGCCGCGCAGCGTCGAGCGTTTCATAACGCACCGCAAGATCGGGCGCGGCGGCCTCTTCGGGCAGCAGCATCACCGCGCCGACGCTGTCGCGGCCTACTTCCCGCAGCAGATCGAACGGCTGCATCGATTTCGCCCGATAGCGGTTTAGGATGCGCTCCCTGACGCGCGGATTGTCCGGCAGCAGGTTGTCGAAAAAGTTAATCACGCTGACCGAGGCGATAGCGGGGTACTGCAGCGGCAGCGAGAGCGACAGCGGCCGCGCCAGCGGATTGCTCAGCCAGCTCGCCTCATACTGAAAAAGATGCGCGCCGTTTTTTTGTCGCGTCAGGGTGCCGACGCGCTCGCCGTTCATCCAGGCGATAAGCCGATCCATTACCAGTCAAGCTCCTTGCCGTTCTGCGCCGATTTACCCTGGATCACCAGTTCCTGCTCCAGCGACTGCAGGATCTTAAACAGCGTCGTCAGCGTGGTTTTGTCAGGATTGTTTTCAAAGTTCGACACCGTGGCCTGCTTGATGCCGACCCGGCGCGCCAAATCGCTCTGCGTCCAGCCGCGCTTCTGCCGTTCAAGCCGGATCAGCTGGGCCAGCTGTTTGGGGCTGTATATCATCGCCGCTCCTGATAAAAGGCGGGGATGCAGCTATCCCCGCCTGGGGGTAAACCAGAAAATATACCCACTAAAGGATAAAGTAAAGCGTATCCTTACTTGGGGATAAATCAGCCGCCCCAGCGCTGCTGCAGATAGCGAACGGCGGGCTGCGTCTGCGGCTGATTAAGGTAGTTTTCCCGGAACAGAATGGTGCCGTCGATGCCCGGTGTGCTTTCGTTCAGATCGAGCTGCTTCTTCAGCTCCGGCACGCCGCCTTCTACCGTCCAGTCTGGCTCGGTACGCGACGGCTCGCCGACTTTATAGAGCGCGACGCCGATATAAAGGCGCGTATGGGTCGGCTTCACCACCTGCGCCCACCAGTGCGCCAGCACGTCGTAGCGCGCCGCCTGTCGCGCGAAGGGCCAGTAGAGCTGCGGCGCGATATAGTCCAGTAGCCCCTGCTGCACCCAGCGTCGGGTATCGGCAAAGGCTTCGTCGTAGGCAGCCGCGCCGCGCGTGTCGGAGCCTGCTGCATCGTGCGACAGATTACGCCAGACGCCCGCCGGGCTGACGCCGAATTCCACCTGCGGTTTAATCTGCTTGATGGTGCGCGACACCTGCTCAATCAGCAGCTGCGTGTTGTGCCGCCGCCAGTCCGCTTTCGTGGCGAATCCCTGGCCGTATGTACGCCAGGTCTGTGCATCATTAAGCGGCGAGTCGGCCGTCTCTGCGTAGAAGTAATCATCGAACTGCACGCCGTCGACGGGATAGCGCCTGACCACTTCCGCTACGATGCTGGTGATCCAGTCACGCGCGTCCGGGATGCCGGGATCCAGCACCAGCCGATCGCCTGCGGTGCGGATCCAGTCGCGGTGCAGCACATAGACGCTGGCGGGATGCAGCGACAGGGTGCGGTTCAGCTCGGCAAGGGTTGACGGACGGGTATTGACGGCGACGCGGTAGGGATTGAACCAGGCGTGCACTTTCATGCCGCGCTTGTGCGCCTCATCCAGCATAAACATCAGCGGATCGTAGCCGGGATCGGCGCCGATAGTCCCGGTCAGCATATCGGACCAGGGCAGAATGTCCGAGCGCCAGAGCGCGGTGCCGTCCGGCTTGACCTGAAAGAAGACCGTGTTGATGCCGAGGCTTTTCAGCCTGTCGAGCTTGGCCGTCAGCGCCTGCTGCTGTAGCTGAATGCGCTGCGTGGCGCTGCTGACGTTAACCGAATTGACCGGCGGCCAGTCGAGACGGGAAACGGTCGCCAGCCAGACGCCGCGTACCGGCTGCTGCGCGGCTGCCGGCGTGGCTTTTTGCGGCTGCGGTTTCGCGGCGGGAAAGGGCGTGACCAGCGATTTGGGCGGCTCGGAGGCGCAGCCGGCCAGCAACAGCGCGACGGCGATCAGCAGTTTTTTGCGCGCCGCGCAGAAGGTGACGGTGGAATGACTAATGGTAAACTCCCTTTCATATCGCTAACTATCCGGAGAGCATCATTCTCTGGTTATCGTAGCGTAAGTCAACCGCTTATCGGAATGCGTTGTCTTGAGTAAAAAGGGGAACAGCAACCTGCAGAGGAGCGGATAAGAGGGGAAGGTTGCATACGAGGTGAAGGATGTCCGCTCTGTGTCAGACGCGGTGCTTCGCCCTCTTTGGGGCATCAAGTCTGTCTGCTGCGGATAAATTCCAGGAGTGAGTGTCAGATTGTGACGGCATACAGGCGAACATCAATCGGCACTTTAATAGAGCGGCCGTCCCGCTTCCTCAACGCTGACACTCGTGATCTGTTTTCCTGTAACCCGTTGAACTCAGGTCACAGGACCTTGCTACTACCGAGCAAGCTGTTTACTTGCCAGCCTGCGACATCTGCTGAGCGGCCTTCAGATGCTCCTCGACCACCGGCGTATGCGCGTCAGCCAGGGTTTTCACATCCGGATCCTTAATATTTTTGGCGTCACTCTGCAGTTTTGACAGCACCATCTTGTGGTCCATAGTGCCGGCATTTGTCATATACATCTTGTCAAAGGCGGTGCCGCTCTCTTTTTCCAGTTTCGCTGCCATGGTTTTGTGTTTGGCGTCCGGCTCCGTCGGCAGCGTCACGCCTTTTTGCTCGGCGACCGTCTGGACTTTGGTCAAAGCGGCGCCGTGATCGTCGACCATTTTCTGCGCGTAGGCTTTCACTTCGCTGCTTTGCGCTTTATTCAGCGCGATTTTGGCGGCAGCGACTTCATTAATATTGGCCTGCGCCATATCCTTCAGCGCTTTTTCATCGCCGGCGCTGAGTTTGCCGCCTGATGCGGTCTGGCCTGCGGCGCCGTTCTGCGCCGGGCTGGTTGGCGTCTGGGCATACACGCCAGCCGTGCTAAACATGGCGACTACTGCCGATGCGGTCAGCAGGGCTTTCAGGGTTTTATTCTTGTGCATATTGTTCTCCAGATACTTATAGGGTGGCTGGCGTCAGGCTATTAACCCCGGACAACCTTGTAGGGAAATCAGAAGTGCACTAGTGAGTATAGTGGGAGAACAATGTGAGGCTATAGAAATGACGAAAGCGCGAGCTAATAAGCACGAGCTGAAGGTCACTGGCATGCTAAATCCTGCGGCAATAAGGTCGTGAAGATCAGCGCAGCGCGCATAGCTGCTGATTAGGGATCGACTTGTATTGAACGAGCGCCAGATGACAGAAAAAGAGATTGCTGCCATCGTACCATGTTGATAGTCGGGAACCTTTAATAGAATATATGCTTCGCCCAATCAGGTGGCCGCAGATTTTTAATCATTACAGAGAAGATAACTGGTAGAGTATTTGATTGCGTCTTCTGCTTTTGGTGTAGCCATTCTGTCTGGCGCGCTTATATTTGCAGCTCAGGCGTTAGCCAGCCTATATGCCCTGTTGACGCCGGTTCCATCACTTTACACTGGCTTGAAATAAGCGGTGCAGCAAGTTTCTACAACCTACTGCACCCTATGACGACGATTTCACTACAAGGGCTCACCAAAACCATCAGCAAAAGCAGATTTTAATTCATTCATAAAGGCCAGTTCATCCTGCCCGTCACAAATTAAATCAATCATGGTGTTTCCCTTGATACCCGCGCCGAGAATACTCATCATCCCCTTAACAGGAATCTCTTTATCATTATTAACCAGCGTTAATGACGACTGATATTTTTTGACGATTTTGGCAAGCGTTGCGGCGGGGCGCGCATGAATACCTGTGCTATTGATAACGCGCACTTTTTGTCTAATCATCTTTTCTCCTCAAGAGGCTTTGTAGAGTGCGGGGTGATGTTTATTCATCAGCTGGATTTTAGAGTAAACGTCCTCTTCGACAGCCTGCTTTGCATTCGCCATAACGCGCGCCAGATTGGCCTCGTTATTATTGTTTACCCAGGCTTTACCAACGGTGGTGATAAAGGCTTTGCGCAGATCGCTCGCAATATTCACTTTGGCTACTTTGTAATTAATAAAACTGCGCAGAATATCCGCTTCAATACCAGAACCCCCATGAATGACCAGCGGTACCGGACTAACGGAAGCGATACGTTGCAGTAAGGGAATATCAATGCGCGGGATATCTTCCAGTCCGTGGACATTGCCAATAGATACCGCCAGCATATCGCACCCCGTTTCTTCAACGAAGCGCTGTACCTTTTCGGGTTCAGTTTTGCAGTCAGCCTCGCTGATATGGTCATCTTCCTTACCCAGAATAGCGCCCAGTTCCGCTTCGACGGGCACGCCAAAAGATTTACAAAAATCGACAGCTTCTCGGGTAAAAGCAATATTTTCTTCAAATGGCAAAGCCGCACCATCAATCATTATCGACGTAAATCCGGCCCTGACCGCCTGCTTAACATCGCCCAGCGTTTTCCCATGGTCCAGATGCAGACTGACAGGAACGTCCATTTTATCGGCATGCCGTTTAACAATTTCATAAATGTAATCGTATCCGGAAAGCTGCGCATTCGTTGGCGCGATCTGAATGAAATTAGGCAAGCCCGAACGCTCTATCGCATTAAGAATAGAGATTGTGGTCTCCAGATTAGTAGTATTAAACGCGCCAGCAAGCACGCGTTTCTCCTGAATACAATTGAGCAAGATCCTACCGTTGACTAAAGGCATATTAACTCCAGATATTAATGTGGATAAAGAAAGTAAATTAGCGAAAGACCGAGTCGTCAGCGCTATTCATTAGTAATCGATCCCTCCTGTTGCAGTTTAAAGCGGTAGAATGCAAGCCACTTCTGCTGAAATAGTTTCAACTTCGCAGAGCGAAGGGCGTCAGGAATATAGCGCGCAGCTACAGGAACCGGCGGGGGAGTAATATCCGGACAGGCTATCAGCAAGGCCCCAACAGAGACGGTTTCATCAAATGCTATCGCCTCGATCGGACATTGAAGGATGTCAGCTTTTAGCTGAAGCCAGTAGGGATTTTTCACCGCAGGGCCAATCACTTTAACCGTCGTATTTGCCGGAAGGCTGAAGCATTCATAGCAATGTGTAAATTCCATTGCCAGCCCGATAAACAGACTCTCCAGGAGAGATTCCGGAGCCAGCGTATCGGTCAAACCAAAAAGCAGGCCGCGAGAGTGGCGGTTTTTATTTGGCGACCCTGAACCCCGCAAATGAGGGATGAATACAGGCACTTGTTCGATAGACCAGGAGGGCTTGAGGTAGTGATCCAAAAGCATTTCCAGCGCAGCGTTAATTTCCTTGTCTGTCAAACGAAAGGTTTTCTTGCCCCATTCAAGCGCATAGCCACCAACGGGAAGAGAAGCGAAAAGGGTGAAAAACTCTCCATCGGAATAACAGCCATTTGCCAGCTTGTCTTTGCGAGCCTGACCATTAAGCGTCGGCTGCGTATTGAGCAGTAAAATACCTTCTGTAGTGCCGGTAGAGTTCAGTACCTCGCCCGGTTGCATCTGTAAGGCGCGAGCGCCAACCATATGATCGTGCCCGGCGAGCGTGACTTTAACCTCATATGAACATCCCAGCTCCTTTCTGAGCGCAGGCGTCATCCAGCCAGCTATTTCACCCGGCTTTATCAGCGGAGCCAGTACATTGAAGGGAATGCCAAGAATCCCGGCAGCCTTGCGAGACCAGTTACGGCGAGTAATATCCAGACACAGGGTTCTGCTGGCCATGGAAATTTCACTCTTTTTTTCACCCGTCATGCGCCACAGCAGCACTTCTGGCGCATGTAACCAGCAAATATCTTTTCGTCCATGCAGTGAGTAATTATCAAGCAACCATCGCATCTTGAATGCTGAGTAATTGCTGTGTAGAGGCAATCCGGTAATAGAGTAAATCTCTTCAGCCTCTGTTTTGCTTAATGACGAGAGGTAAGATTCACCTCGCCGATCATACCAGGCCAGCATTGGAGTCAGAATAGTATTCTCCTCATCGACAAAGACGCCAGACTCGCCGAAACTCGCAATGCTAATATTGTGTATCGGAAACGGTGTCGAAGATATCAGCTCTGCCATTATCACGCGTAGCGCCTGCCAAAGCGCGTCGATATCGAAATCGACCTCGCCTTTCTCAGACGACTTAACAGGCGTCGGAAATTTTCGGGTCTCCAGAACTGATGCGTCGTGACAGGAGTAACAGCTGACTTTACAGTTAGTTGTGCCAATATCAATGACAAGCGCTGCGCGGCAATCAGGCATAGACCGTTCCTTTTGTCAGGCGAAAGACACCGTAAATCATTAGAGCAACCACGGGGATTAACCCGATAGCAATGATATTGCCGTTGAATATTTCAAGCAGCCAGTAACGGAAGGGATTACCACCATCAAGGAAGCTGGATACCTGACCACTTGACCCTTCAGCCATTTTAAAATTAACGTCTTTCGCCATGCCGGTAATAAATGGCGCAATTTTGGTTGCGATCCACAAGTCAGCGGCGATAACAGGAATGGCGGTGATTACAGCCCGGAAAATATTTCCCCGGCAGGCCAGGACAATCATGGATGCCATTACCGCCAGGTTCGCGAGATCGCCAAGCGGCAGAACCTTATTACCAGGGAGCAGAAAAGCGATAAGCACGGAAATGGGCGTAAGTATCAGAGCCGTAGAAATAATGGCTGGATTGCCTACTGCTACTGCGATATCCAGTCCGATATAAAGGTCGTCGCGCCCTGGATATTTAGCATTCAGATATTTCTTGATTGCCTCAGACAGAGGCAGCAGACCTTCCATTAGAATGCGTACCATGCGGGGAAGAATAAACATGACGCCACCGATGCTAATCCCCAGCAGCAGGATATGTTTAAAGTCGTAACCCGCAATAATGCCCAGTAAAACCCCAAGAATGGTGCCCACCATCATGGGTTCCCCAAAGATCCCCAGCTTTTTCTGGACGTTCTCAGGGTCGATATGAATGCGATTCAGCCCAGGGATTCTGTCTATTATCCGGTCAAACAGCAGCCCTACCGGAAAGAAAACGACAGATGAGAGCGTTGGCAGCGAGATGCCTTCCAGACCAAAATATTTTGCGACTAGCGGCGCTGACCAGTCCGCCAGCTTGAGAACCACGACTGCCGCAAGCGCAGCTGCAAGAAGTCCCAACATAAAACTTCCGGTACTGTAGTAAACCAGCGTTCCCGCTAGCGCAAAGTGCCAGTAGTTCCACATGTCCACATCCACCGTTCTGGTCCTGTTGAGCGCCAGCATGGCGACATTGATCAGCATGGTCAGGGGGATGACGAACGGCGCAATGGGAGAACCCCATGTGATCGCGGCCAGCGGCGGCCAGCCCAGATCGACAACAGGAAGACTGATACCGGTTCGCTCAACCATTGCCTGCGCAGCAGGGCCAACGTTGCTGGTAAGAATGTCAAAAATGGCATAAATACCGACAAAGCCGATGCCGACTATCAATGATGAGCGAAGGGCTTTTGCTGGTTTGACTTTGAAAAATAATGCCAGAAAAAACAGAACCAGTGGCAATAAAACCGTTGGGCCAAATCCAAGGACATATTGCACAACGGTATAAAGAGTATGTGCTATATCTTTCATGTGAGACCTCTGTTCAGATGCGACCAGACCTCGCGTTAGCGCCTGGATAATTTACCTGTTTTTATATTTATAGGATTAGGCTTTCTCTTTAAGAATAGAAACTATTTTCTCCAGTACTTTCTCTTCTCCGACGCCTGTAATGATTGGCAGGCCATTTACGACCGGGATATTAAGCTCGTAGGGAACTTTTGTTGTGGAAACAATCAGCGTTGCGCCATCAGTATTATTTGGAAGCGACGCGACATTGGTCTGGGCATAATCGACCTTAAGCCCATTTTCCTTACAATATTCCATCACTTTTTCTGTTACTGCCGTGGAGGTTGCAATGCCCGTGGCACAAACGAACAAAATCATTTGACTCATAATTCACCTCTTTCAGATATACGTGCGTAAATAGACTGATAAACTTCATCATCATTCATGACCAGCAACTGCTGCATAAAATCCTCATCCTGGATAACATCCATAACCCAGCCCAGCACATTAAGCTGTTTATTGCTTTCACCTAACGCGAGCATGAATACCACTCTGACGGGAACGGACTCGGGTTCTCCGCCCATATCTTCAAAACTCACCGCTTCCGCCAGAATGCCGACGCTAATCGCATTCTGGCGAACATGCTTATGATCGGTATGGGGTATAGCGACGCCTACCGGTGTTACCGGGAGGCCTGTCGGAAATTTTTCCTCTCGCGCAATAACGTGGTCGGCAAAATCAGAGACAACCATCCCATCGAGAACTAATGGATTGGCCAGAGCCCTGATAATGTCATCCCGGCTTGTTTTTGTTGCAATGTGTCTAACATAATGTCGACGAAAATGTATGTCCTGCATGATTACCTCGTTACTCGTTAGCATCCCGGCGTTGTAAAATGGTGCCAAGATAATATTTATTCCCTTTTAGCCAGACGTTTCCAAACTCAACAGGCAGGCCTCTTGAGAAAAAAACAAGCTGTTCAAGATGGAGAACCGGCGCATCTTCAGCAATGTCAAGATAATGGCCACGCTCTTTCCCAATCAGTCGAGCGGCATAGCGACTTTCAGAAAAGCTTATTTTTTTATCAGAGAGTCTTTCGATAGTTGGAAATAAATTTTCTTTGTTAAAATCCACTTCTATGATGCCGGGGCAAAGGTCAATGTTGATGCGGTTTTCAATCAACATGACTTTTTCATCCCCAATAGCGCGCAGGCGCTCAAGAAACAAAACTTCTTGCCCCTGTCTAATATTCAATTTATCCGCAACAAAACGATTAGCTGGCTCAAGTCGGGCGGTAATCACGCTGGTTGTAAAATTTATCTTTTGACTGGCCAGCGCTTCAGCAAAGGAGAGCAATCCTTCCCCCAGTGGATAGGCAACGTTTTCCTTTTTCACAAAGGTGCCTTTGCCCTGAACCTGGATCAAAATACCTTCCCTGACCAGTTGGTTAACCGCTTTCTTAACGGTGCCGCGACTCACCTCCAGCATATCCATAATCTGATATTCAGAAGGGATCCGGTCATCTTCGGCCAGCTCGCCGCTATAAATGCTTTCCCTTATCCACTCCGCGACCTGCTGATAGAGCGGGGTTTGAGAACTTTTGCTTAATGTTTTCATGGCGCGCACCTGAACATTTAGGGTTGTCTATGGACAACTATGTACAACCTGAAAATCATCATAAGAAATTTCGATAAAAATGAGATGCGAAGGAGTCACAGTTTTGAGGTTCAAAACAGGATCAATTTTATGAGATATCGATCACATAATTACTGCTTCCTGCGGATGGAGATGAAAATAGCAGTGGCTTACAGGCAGGGAAATATCGGGGAAGCAGCACTTATGTGAAAATTATGCAGAGCTCAAGTCATTTTCGTTTATTGCGGCGGCATTGCTTTGACTATGCGGAGTGAGAACAACGTCACATTAATAATGAAACGACATTTCAATTCTTTCCATTAGCGTTGACAGTAGCAGTGTCTGGCTTTCGAATCAGCGTCTAATTCTCTTTAAAATTTCGACACTAATTCCTGTTAATCGGGGACATATTTGTATGGCTTTGTCTGCAAAGGAAAAACTCTTTAATAATCTTGTCGCTCATTACGCAGGCGGCGGGGCTGGCTTTACGGCGCAGGAGTGCGCCAAAATCGCCCAAATCAACCGCAGTGTGGTCAGCCATTATCTGAACCGACTGTGCGATGATGGATATTTGCGAAAAGAAAATACGCGGCCGGTACGCTTTTTTATCGTCCGTGGCCTTTCGGATAAGGCCTCGGCGCCGGCTGTTCTAAATAAAATGCCACGCGCATTCGCTTCATTGATTGGCTGCCACGGCAGCCTTGCTGAAGCCGTGTCCTTGTGTCGTTCCGCCGTAGATTACCCCGGCAGCGGGCTGCCGATACTGTTTGCCGGGGAAAGCGGCGTGGGTAAAAGCCACCTGGCTTCACTGGTCTATCAGTATGCGCTGGAGCGTGGCGTCATCCATTCGACGGCTCCCTTTGTTGAGCTTAACTGCGCTGATTATGCCAATAACCCGGAACTGCTCTCCGCCACGTTGTTTGGCTATATCAGAGGGGCTTTCACCGGAGCCGATCGTGAAAAACGCGGCGTATTTGATGAGGCCGATGGAGGTTTTCTGTTTCTGGACGAGGTGCATCGTTTATCTGCAGAAAACCAGGAAAAGCTGTTTATGTTTATGGATAAGGGCTATTTCTATCGCCTTGGCGACAGTCGCACATGTCGGCCTGCCAGCATACGTTTTATCTTCGCCACGACGGAAAATATCGAGACTGTTTTGCTCACCACTTTCCGTCGACGCATTCCAATAAGGGTAACTTTGCCCAATTATCTTTCCCGCCCACTGCCCGAACGTATCGCCCAAATTAGCCATTTCTTCCAGCAGGAGGCCGTGAGTCTGCAGCGGGATATTCACTATGATACCCAGTTGATGCATCAGCTTGCCACATCGCCGGTACGTGGCAATATTGGCGAACTAAAGAACCAGATAAAAGTGATGTGCGCGACGGCGTGGAGCAACGCCTCTGACTGCGGAGCGATCGCTCTTCAGGGCAGCTTGCCGGGTGGAGGCGTACTGGTCGCATCTGCCACGGCGAAAAGTGGAATACCGGATATCAGCGCGTTTTTGCCAAAAGCCTTGCATGATGAGGTTATTCTCAAGGAATTTTGCCATAGCGGAAACATACTGCTGCTAAACCGCAAGCTGGAACAGTTATTGACCGATATTAACGGCACCTTCTCTTCAGAATCGCTCTATAGCGGCTATATCTGGCAAAAAACGATGCGGGCGGTGAGGGATCTGGAGGATCAGTGCGGTATTCAGACAGGGCAGGAGCTGCGTAAAACCTTGTGGCTGTGTCTGAGCTATGCATTGCACACCATACAGGATGAAAAAACGCTGTCTGAACTCAGCGCTATTTCAGACTATGCGTCCGGGAAAGCCAGCATGTTGGCTGAAGAGTGCATGGCGCTGCTGAAAGAGCACGTCACTCCCCAGCCGCTGCCGCTGCTGCGTCCTTTACTGAGCTGTGCTTTTCATACTCTTGCCGGAGAGGACGATCCTGTCCAAGGCATTATTGTCGCCCATGGACGGAGTACGGCTAGCAGCATCGCAGGAGTCGCCAACCAGTTGAGCGGCGGCTATTACTTTAAAGCCTTCGATATGCCAGGCGCGACCTCTACTCGTGAAATTATCGACCTGTTGATCGCGCATGTCTCTCGGCTAAGGCAAGGAGCTGGACTCATTATTCTGGTCGATATGGGATCGCTGAAAGAAATATATGAGGAGATAAAACTTCATCTGCACGGCGAATTGCTGGTTATCAACAATGTATCAACGATGATGGCGCTGGATATTGCTTCAAAAATCCAGCAGCAGCTTTCGATGGCGGAGATTATTGAAAGCGCGCAAGGCGCTTACGAGGTGGAAACCAGATACTACGCTGGCGTGCTGCCAGGAAACAAAATCATTATTTCCTGTATATCCGGCGAGGGGATTTCTCGCAAACTGAAAGATATCTTCCTGCGATTTTTGGTACGCGAGGATCTCGACATTGTCACAATGGAATATGACGATCTGAAATGGAAGATTAACCATGCGGATCCCTCACTTAATGGTACCCGGCTAATCGTGACCACAACGGAACTGGAGGCGGGGTATATCCCTTTGCTCAGTGTCGAACAGCTCATTAAGGAGAGGGCGCAGATACTGAAGCGCGATTATTTTAACGGGCTATTACCGGAAGGCGCGCTGGAACCCATGATTGAGGAGATCGTGAAACTTTTTACCGTGGAGGGCATTGCCGGACGGCTAAGTTTCCTCAACCCGGTAGTGATTATTAATGAAGTCGAAGCTGTGATTAAGCAGTACGAAGAGTTTTATAAGATTCATTTTGAAAGCTATCTGCGGATGAATCTCTTCATGCACATCGCCCTGATGATCGAACGCGTGATGGTCAATAACGGCGTGCGCCACCGGGAGGAAGCAGCGCTGACGCCCCAGCAGCAGGCTTTCGCCGCGGTGCACGATACGTTTTTCCAGGCCCTTAACCGAAAATATCATCTCAGTCTCCCCCTGACAGAAATCCTGATGATCTATGAAATTATGGAACCCTGGATCGCGGTTGACACACCGGCCTAAAAAATCGTCCTGCCGGTTTTCCGGCAGGGCCTTCGACACTGATTGCATCTCCGCTTTAAACACTAAAATCTTCCTTTAAATTACATTGAAAATCAATAGATTACAATTTTGGCATATCTCTTGCTGAAGGGAAATAAATCATTTGTCTTAGAAAGGAATATGGAATGCGAGAGATCTATATCGCCACTCACGGGCGCTATGCCGAGGGTATCGTATCGGGCCTGAATTTGCTGCTGGGCGAGGATCATGGCGTTACGCCTCTCTGCGCTTACTGCGGCGATATCGGCTCAACAGCAGAGCTTGCCGCACGCTTTGAGGAGATGGCCGCTCGGGCTGCCGCGCAGGGGAATGAACTGGTGCTGTTTACCGATATGTCTGGTGGCAGCGTAAACAACACCGCGGTACAGATGCTCATTAAATATCCCCATGCGCATGTCATCAGCGGCGCGAATCTAATCATGCTGATGGAGTTCTGCATGTCAGAACACAGCACTACCGTGCTTCGATTGCATGACGCGATTGCCGCTGCGACAGAGGCGATGCAATACATGAATGTTCTGCCGGAAATTATTGCCGCCAGAGATGCCGCGCCATCAGAGAAGCCAGCGCGCAACGACGATTTCTTCGCTGAGGAGAGTGGACGATGACTATCAGACGCGAGCCGCTTAATTCCCGCTATATCGATGCTCAGACCAACCTGGATAAAGCATGGCTGAGCGAAGCGATTGCCGACGTGCTGAAAAAGCTGGATGCCATGCTGCCGCGCTTTTCCTCAACTTTTCCTGCCGCCAGCGGTACAGCGGGGGTTTATCCGGCGGTTGAGCAAGTGGACTGGACGGAAGGATTCTGGACCGGCATGTTGTGGCTGGCCTGGGAAGTCACGGGCGACAATAAATATCGCGCGGCGGCTGAAAACCTGCTCGACAGTTTTGAAGAGCGTCTCGATAAACATATCAAGGTAGACACACACGACCTGGGATTTTTATATCTGCTTTCCTGCGTGAATGCGTGGAAACTTACCGGAAACAGACGTGCGCGCAATCTTGCCCTGCGAGCGGCTGAGCTGCTTTATCAGCGGTTCAATCCCACCGCGGGCGTTATTCAGGCCTGGGGGGATTTGGCCGATTCTGCTCGCCAGGGACGGATGATCATTGACTGCAACCTAAACGTTCCGCTGCTGTTCTGGGCGGCAGATGAGACCGGCAACGTGCATTATCGAGACGCGGCCGCTCAGCATCTGGCGCAGGCGGCACGATACCTTGTACGGGAAGACGCATCTACATTCCATACCTGGTATATGGATGTCCATTCCGGCCAACCGCTGCGCGGCGATACCCATCAGGGGTTCAGCGATGATTCGTGCTGGGCGCGCGGCCAGGCGTGGGGAATATATGGCTTTGCGCTGGCGTTCAACCATACCGGCGATATTACGCAGCCGGAACTTTCGCGAAGCCTTACTCACTACTTCCTGAACAGGTTGCCGGATGATTATGTCTGCTACTGGGATCTTATTTTTACAGAGCGGGACCAGGCATACAGGGACACCTCTGCAGCCGCTATCGCCGCTTGCGGTCTCGCAGAACTGTTAAAGGTCCTGCCGCTGGCCGATCCTCTGCGGTCGGCCTATCACAATGCCATCGCGCTAATAATGCGCAACCTGCGGGAACATTACTTCATCCATCAGCAAGACGGCCTGCTGCGGGAAGGTGTTTATAACTTTGGCCGCAATATGGGAATAAACGAACCTAACCTGTGGGGCGATTACTTTTACTTTGAAGCCCTGGTTCGCCTTTCCCGCATCTGGACCCCTTACTTTTGTTAAACGGAGCTGCACATGATTTCTTTAGTTCGCATTGACGATCGGCTTATTCACGGCCAGGTGGCCGTCGTCTGGACCAGGCACCTGGGCGTCAACCGTATCCTGGTGGCTAACGACCAGATCGTTAATAACGAGGTACAAAAAATGTCGCTGCGTATGGCCGCGCCGGAGACCGCTAAGTGCGGCATTATGACCGTAAAAGATGCCGGCGATGTCCTGAACGATCCCCGTGCCGAGGGCATGCAAATTATGGTGATTATCAACAATGCCGCTGATGCCCGTCGGTTGGTTGAGCAGGTTCCAGCGATCAAGACCCTGAATGTAGCCAATTATGGCCGCATCACCGAAAACCTGGCGGCTAAAACCCGGCTCAGCGATACCGTCTATGTAACGCCCGAAGACGCCGCTGATTTTCGCGCCATTGCCGAGCGGGGCATAAAGGTTGAATACCAGGTTCTGCCGTCTCATCCGGTGAAAGACCTGATTGAGATGCTTGAAAACGTCGGCTGCTGAGAGGTCAACATGTTAACTTCTGCATTGCTTGTTTCGCTGGTGATGTACATTGCCAAATTTGCCGATCATACCCTTGGCCAGCCCCTTATCGAACGTCCATTAATATGCGGTGCGATGGTGGGACTGGTGCTGGGGGATCTGCAGCAGGGGATCATTATTGGCGCCACGCTGGAGCTGATTTTTCTTGGCACCATCACTATTGGCGGCTCGGTGCCTGCAGATCTTGCCGTGGGTTCGGTACTGGCGACAGCCTTTACTCTCCTTACTCGCGCCGAACCGGCCGTTGCGGTCGCACTGGCGCTACCCATTAGTCTACTGGCCGTCTTTGTCTACCAGGTGCTTAAACTGGTTTATACCGCTCTGGTGGAGAAATACGACGCACTTCTGGAAGAAGGCCGCGATCGGGCTGCGCTAGGAATGACGTTTGGCATGACGATGTTCTACGGCGTTCCGTTTGCTGTTCTGGCGTTCCTCGGCATTTTATTTGGCACCGACGTGATCCGCAGCCTGGTGGATAGCATTCCCCCGGCCGTCATGCGCGGTATGACGGCCGCAGGCGGCATTCTCCCTGCGCTGGGTTTTGCCATTCTGCTTAAAGCGCTGTGGAGCCGTAATCTGGCGGCCTTCTTCTTTATCGGTTTTGCGATGGCGGCTTATTTGCAGCTGCCAGTTATGGGGATTGCCATGATTGCCGGCTCTGTTGCGGTCTATCTCTGCTTTAACGAATTCAACCAGCTTAAAATCAATAAGCAGGCAGCGGTAGCAGCTGCTCCGGCGGACGATAAGGACGGGTTTTTCAATGACTGATACGCTAAAAAATGTCGTCGCCTGTAGCGATGAAAAAAGTGACAAGAAACTATTCCGTCAGCTCTTTATTCGCCAGTTTCCTCTGCTGGGATCGATGAACTACACCCGCATGGAAGGGTTAAGCTATGGCTGGGCGCTGGCGCCGATGCTGAAAAAAATCTATGCAAACGAACCACATCGTTATCTGGAATCACTGAAGCGCAACAGCCAGTTCTTTAATACCAACCAGCACATCGCTCCCTTTATTATGGGACTGACGCTGTCGATGGAAAAAGAGAATGCGGCCAACCCTGACTTTGATACCTCTAGCATTAATGGTATCAAGGTAGCACTGATGGGACCCTTTGCCGGGATAGGAGACTCTTTCTTTTACGGCGTGCTGCGAATTATCGCCACCGGCGTTGCTATCGGGCTGGCATCGCAGGGGAACCTGCTCGGTCCGCTATTGTTCCTGCTGATCTATAACATTCCCAGTTTACTGCTGCGCTATTACGCTGGCGTAGCGGGATATCGACTCGGGTCAAAATATATTACGGAGGCCACGCAGTCCGGGCTTCTGGGCTGTATAACCAGAGCTTCCACCATAATGGGACTGATGATGGTCGGCGCGATGAGCGCCAGTATGGTGAAATTTACCACGACGTTTAAAACCACCATTGCCGGTCAACCTTTTGTCCTCCAGGACATTCTCGACAAAATTTGTGTGGGTCTTATCCCGCTGCTGCTGGTTCTGCTGTGCCTGAAATTACTCAACAAAAAAGTCAGTCCTAATAAGGTACTGATCATGCTGATTGTTATAGGTTTTGGTGCCGCAGGCATCGGCATTATTTAATCCTGTCCCCTCGGAAGAGGGGACACATTCAACGTCTTTTCCTTTATTCCGCAATTTTGTCAGAACGCGAACCATGACAACAGTCAGCCATCTGCAGTTAAGTTGCAGATGGCTGTGAATTTTATATTGCGCCTTTAAATCAGACCCACGGAGATAATATGTCCTGGACAGCAGCGATGTTCTCACGGCAACCTGAAAAATTCAGACAGGTATATTCTGACGAGGTGCTAAAGCGCGTCAGAAACAAAACATCCTTATTTCCCAGGTTAATTACGCCAGACAATTTTCAACAACATCAGGATCAGCTTCGCCACGTCGATGTCATCTTTTCTACCTGGGGAATGTTTCCGCTGACGGAAGAACAGCTGAATGCCTTGCCCGCGCTAAAGATTGTGTTTTATGCCGCAGGCGCAACGGACTATTTCGCTGCGCCTTTTATATCAAGAGGCGTCAGGATTGTGAGCGCATGGAAAGCCAATGCTATCCCTGTCGCCGAGTTTTGTCTTGCACAAATATTGCTTGGATGTAAAGGCTATTTCCGCAATAGCAGAGAGTATACTCATCCGGAAAAGTTTGATGCGCTGGCCCATCATCATCAGGCCCCTGGTATATATCAGGAAAAAGTAGCGCTCATAGGCGGGGGCGCCATTTCACAGGCTCTGCAGCACCTTCTGCGACCGTTTAATCTTGAAACCGTTGTCGTGCCCTCCAGGCAAGAGAAAAGAGAGGTAAGCCTGGAACAGGCATTTTCTACTGCCTTTATCATCAGTAATCATTTACCTAATCGGGCTGATAACGCTGGCGTGCTGAATGCAAAATTATTCCGTCTGATGCGCCCTGGCGCTGTCTTTATAAACACCGGCCGTGGCATGCAGGTAAATGAAGCGGATTTAATCGCTGTTTTACAGGAGCGTCCCGATCTGACTGCACTGCTTGATGTATCGAAGCCTGAACCTCCGGCGGCGGGTTCTCCTCTCTATATCTTGCCGAACGTGCAGTTAACCACTCATATTGCAGGAGCGCTGAATAATGAAGTCGGGCGCCTGACAGACTATATTCTGGAAGATTTTGAGCGCTGGAAAAATAAGGAGGCCTTATGGTATGAAGTCGGCAAGGATATATATAAATAATGTTACATGCATCAGTTCATTTCACTCAGTATTGGTCAATATCAGTGTCATTTTATTCCATCTCTTAAAGAGGAAAGGAGCGGCCTCCCAGCTGGCTGGCGAATCAAACGGGCATCCGCTCAGCCAGCTAACGCTTATTATCTTACTTGAGGGAAAAGCGGGGCCGGGCGGCAGAGGGCGCAGAGGCGCGCCGAATTAGCCGGATACTCAGCCCTGCGCCCGTCGCGAGGCAGACGGCCATTGCCAGAAGGGCGACGATAAAGGCATGGGCGATATCCGCTTCGCTATAGCGGGTGCCCAATAGGCTGTAAAAAATGCCGCCGATAACGGCGACGCTCAGCGCCGTGCTGATCTGTAGCGCCGAGCTGGTCACGCCGGCAATCATACCTGAAAACGCTGGCGCAACCTGGCCTGTCACCATCCGCACCAGCGTTGGCATCGCCAGCCCCTGGCCCAGACCGGTGGCAAACAGGAGTAGCGCGAGCGGCAGCATAGCAGGAGGCGTGCCCGTCAGCGTATGGGCGATCAACCATGCCAGGCCCGCTAACCCTGAAGTCTCGAATCCCATCCCGATGGCGCTAAGGTAGTTTCCGACAAAACGCCTCAGGTACGGCGTCAGTAATGGACCAATCAGAAAGCCGATGCCAAAGGGCAGAAAAAGCGTACCTGCGGTCAGGGCGTTTAAGTGCAGCGCGCCCTGCAGATAAACAGAAAACAGCAGAAAGAAGGCGCCGATAGAGTAAAACAGCAGCACGATCGCCAGTCCCTGGCCCAGACCAGGCGCGCGTAACACGGCGGGATCAAGCAGCGGCGAACCGCCATTCTGGCTAAGGCGTCGTTCATAACGCCATAACCACGCGGCCAGCAGCGGGAAAGCAACGAATAACAGCCAGGTCCACCAGGGCCATCCCGCCTCACGGCCTTCAATCAACGGCACAATCAGCGCGCTCAGCGTCAGGGTGGCCAGCAGCATACCGACAGGATCGAGCCGCTGTGCCGATGGCGCCCGCGTTTCTTTAAGCAACGGCAGGCCAAAAAGCATGACCAGCAGCGCCACCGGCAGGTTAACGAGGAAAATTGCCCGCCATCCCAGGTGAAACAGGTCTGCTGCAATCAGGATGCCGCCCAACACCTGTCCGATTACGGAGGCCAGACCAAATACGGCACCATAAATACTCAGCGCTAACGGCTTCTCCGCCTCCGGGAAAATGGCCTGCACGGAGGCCAGCGCCTGGGGCGCCATAATAGCGGCCGTGGCGCCCTGCAATATGCGTCCGGTAATCAGCACCCACGGCGACCAGGCTAAACCGCACAGCAGCGATGCGGCGGCAAAACCGATAAGCCCCAGAAAAAACATCTTTCCTCGACCGTAAATATCGCCCAGACGACCGCCGGTAATGAGCGTTACCGCATATACGGCGGCATAGGAGGAAATGACCAGCTGTTCAGCCGAGGAAGAGGTGCCCAGGTTGCTCTGAATAGCAGGCAGCGCCACGTTAACGATAAAAAAATCGAGCGGCGGCAGAAAGGCACCGACCAGCAGAATGATAAACATCGCCCAGCGACGCGGCTCGGCTTGCGTGAGGCTATGTGCCGACATAGAACACTCCTTTGGAACAGACCCCGCTAAGGGACGCAGGGTAATGGCAGAATAGGGTGTGACGCCTCGGGGCTCAGCGCATACCGCCGGAGGCCAGAATCACCTCGCCGGAGATCCAGCGCGCCTCGTCCGATGCGAGAAAAGAGACGATTGGCGCAACATCCTGCACCTGGCCGATGCGGCCAAGCGGCGTCTGCTCTTCATTCCACGTCTGAAAGTCCGAGTTCATCGCGCCGACGCTATGGCTGCCTTCCGTTTCAATCAGGCCAGGGTTGACCGCGTTGACGCGGATGCCGCGTGGACCAAGTTCCTTAGAGAGAACGCCGGTGATGGCGTCGATAGCACCTTTGGCGCCGCTGTAGATGGCGCTCTCTGCAATAAAAACGCGGGTGACGAAGGAACTGATGTTAATGATGCTGCTGCCTTTACCGAGGTGCGGCGCGGCGGCGGCGGTCACTAACAGCGGTCCCAGAACATTGATATCGAACTGCCTGCGATAGAGTGCTTCGGTGCTCTCCTCAATCCGGGCGAACTGATAAATGCCGGCGTTGTTCACCACAATGTCCAGGTGGCCGAAGTTGTCGATGGCTGCGTTGACCAGCGCCTGGACCTCTGCCTGGCGGGTGACATCCGCCGCTACCGCCACAGCCCGTCCACCGGCGGCTTCAATATCGGCCACGACCTTATCGGCACCGATTCTGTCTGAGGCGTAATTGACGATAACCTGCGCACCGTCAGCCGCCAGCTGACGGGCAATCGCTGCTCCGATACCTTTGGAGCCACCGGTAACAAGGGCAACTTTATCTTTTAATTTGTGCATGTTTACAGCTTCCTGACAGGGCCGCATAAGGCTATTGAGTGATGGAAGCTATGGTGATACCTACAAAGTTGTTTGAGAACTGACAATTTTGTATATTCAACGTTCATTTTTGAACGGCGAGGCGGCGGCATGGAGTGGGGTGACGTTCAGGTATTTCTTGCAGTCATGCGTAACGGGTCTTTCGGCAAGGCGGCCCAGAGTCTTGGCGTGAGCCACCCAACGATCGGACGCCGCATAAAGGCGCTTGAGGATGAAGCGCAGCAGGCGCTATTTCGCCGGACAAAGGAGGGGCTGGTCCTCACTGACGCTGGTGACGGCGTGAGGAAGCTGGCGGAAGCGATGGAGAACTCCGCGCTGGCGCTGGAACGTCGCCTGGCAGGAAATCACGACCGCCTGGAAGGGATATTGCGCATATCCTCAGCAGAGTGGTTTGCCAACTATGTTCTGGCGCCGGTACTTGGCGAACTGACGCGTCGCCATCCGGCGATTGTGCCGGAAGTCATCGCAAGTTTCCGCCTGCTCAATCTGTCGCGCCGCGATGCCGACATCGCGTTTCGCATCGTGCCCTTTACCGATCCCGATATTGTCCAGCGGCGCCTGATGAGCATACCGTACGCTCTCTACGGCACGCCTGAAAATGCGCAGAAAATGGTCGCCGATCCCGCGTCGGTGGGCCTGATCCTGATGAACACCGAACAGTCGCACTTTCCCGATGTCGCCTGGCTTCTCGAGCGTTTTCCGCAGTCAAAGCCCGCGTTTAAAAGCACCAGCCGGGCGATTCAGGCGCAAATGTGCCGGTGCGGCATGGGCGTTGCCGTATTGCCGCAACCTCTGGGCGATGCCACCCCCGGGCTGCAGCGTATTGCCACTCCCGATCTGCCGCCATCAAGGGATATCTGGGTAGGCTACCATCAAGACCTCCGGCATATGGACCGCCTGCGCGCCATGCTCGATATCGCCGACAGTATGCTGGCTTTTAAAGAAAGTTAATTTGTTACAGAGGTTGAAAAGAGACGGGCCGACGCCCGAAAAAAACGGTGCGATCGGCCAGGCTATCCTTTGCTTGAAATATCATTGTGACGACGCAATCAGCTATTCTGGATTACTATTGCCTGAACAGCGTCACGCTTTTAATTTTTCATGCCTGCGTACGACCTCGTCAATAATTTTACGCATCACTTCTTCCATAAAAGTCACATCGAGACCCGAACTTTCCGCGATCGCTTTCAATCTGGCTAGCTGCACCGCTTCCCTGTTTTTATCGCTTTCCGGCATATTATGCGCTGCCTTAAGCTCACCGACTTTATGCGTGCACCGAAATCGTTCTGCCAGAATATAAATGAGCGCGGCATCGAGATTATCGATCGTTTGTCGATGCGATAATAGCGCTGCCTGATAATCATCAGTAGACATGTATTTGTCTCTCGCCATAAGTTTGAATAAAGGAAAGGGGGAACGCCTCGCTTGTTCACTCAGCGAAGAGGGTCAGGCGTATTTTTAGACAGGGCTATTCCCCGTTAATCCACTTGTCGTTTGGCAATAATTTTACTTTTGCGGCTGTTTTTTATCGTCAAGGTGACGGCTGAGATCAGGAAATAGAAGACGCCGAAAGCCGCATAGGGTGCAACAGTCGTAACATCTAAAAGCTGGTCACTGCTGGCCTGCTTAAACATAAATATGCCCGCTAATGCAGATTGCGCGCCGCTTAAAATCATCGCCCACTGTCCGTTAGCGGTTTTCCAGCGACGAAGCGAAGCGGAAAGCTGCAGTACGCCAGAAAATATTGCCCATAAGCCAAAGACTTTAATGGTCGTGTTGATGCTTATGGAGAGCGCCCAGACAATAGCCAGCGCGACAATCATGCTGACAATAAGGTTAAATTTCTGCGGTGGGTTTACCGCTAACCCTCCTGATTTTTGCGCATCGATATAATTAGCGAGTGCGTCCCAGGCAGGATAGAGCACCAGCAGAACGGCACCGATAACGGGATTCTCTTTCCCGAGAAGTACCGCAAGCGTAATCCAGATAACAGATACCGCAGCGCGCATATAATAGTAAGACTGAAGCCAATGGTTTTGCGGGTCAGTAGACGTTAAATTTTTGCTTTTCAAAATGATTCTCCAGATGGACAGGGGCTGTTACAGACAGAAAAAACGTTGTTTGGTGCATAAAAGAATGACCAAATTAATCCTCTTCATTAAGGTTATAACTATTCTGGCGGCGACCTGAGCGGTCTAAAAGACGCACTCTGCGTATACGAAAAGGGTGGCCGTTAGAAAATCGCGCAGGGAACCGGACAAACTCGGGCGAAACCCAAATAAAAATGTAAGTAAGCGGCAGCATCGCCATGGCAGGAAAATAGGGCTGAGCCGCAAACTGAATGTCTGCAACAGGCGTATTACACGCCAGGTTCAGGGGATCTGAATCATTGATCCGATCAGGACATGAGCGAGAATCGGTTTTGTGAATAGGCGCAGAAGAAGTTATTTCACAGGCTTCACTATCAGAGTGATTATCCTGACGACACTCTGCCAACGCTTTTCTGTTGGTCATTGCTGAATGACACTCAGGGCTCCTGGGAGGTAATAGCATTTTTCTACTGGCAAGCAGTTGTGCAAGCAGAGTATCGGTGTCTAACCGATGCGATGAGATATTTTCTGACTGCTTCAGCTGCATAGTTTCAATATTTAACGCATGACGTTGTGAAGCTTTCACCTGGTTCTGCAAGAGAGTCTGGAAACCTGATGCAGCAGAATCGGGAGATCGTTTTTTTATGCTGTCAACGTTCGACGATATTAAATTTACCGCTGAAGGCAGTGCACCAATGCTGGTCATAAATAACTTCCCCATGATGGCAAGCGCGTTTAAGCATAATTTCACCAGCATTATGCCTGTTGGTTGTAACTGTATTTTATCAACCTACTAGAAGGTAGGCTGAGCATCAACGACAAATCCAGCTCCTTATTCCCTTATACAAGGGGATTTAATATTCAGAGCAGCTATATTTTTTCTGTCTGCCAGCGAGGGGCAGAGCAGAGTGAATCGAGAACAAAAAGTGTCAGGCGCAGCTTTTAAGCAGACAACAGTCAGTTCGATTTCATCAGCTTATTGATTGCCGGTTCGACAATGTGCAGGAACAGGTCAACGTTATTAAAGGCGCGCGCTGCGACCATCGCACCGTGTACCGTTGCCATAAAAGATGCTGCCTCCGTCGCTGCACTTTCCCGCAAGGTAAATACGCCGCTCTTTTCGCCCCTGTTCAGCACGGCGGTCAGCCATTCGGTAAGGTCCGTAAAATGCCCGCTGACCTCCTTCGCCACCTCTTCAGGTAAAACCGGTAATTCCACCGCCAGCATGACGCAAATGCAAAAGGGCGAATCGTTGTTTTTAATGCAGGTAGCCCAGTAATTCACATAACCGTTAATTTCGCCCAGTGCATCCCCGGCAAAGTACTGGCTGGTTGCCGCCATTCCCGCCTGCGCCTGCTGACGATAATCACTGACTACCGCCTGTACTAAATCAGCTTTGTTTGGGAAATGATGATGAATACTGGCTTTGCGAATCTGTACGCGCTCGGCTATATCGGCGTAGCTAAAGCTTTTATAGCCGCCTGAGGTGAGCAGCATCCTGGCGTGATGCATGATTTCTGCGGCTTTCAGTGAACGTTCGGTATTCATGCATGCTCCGACAATAAAAATAAGGTAACGGCTGTTCATCAATCTACTAGTAGGTAGGATTACGTGTCAACCGTTATTCATCTGCACACAATGCACCGCACTTAAGACCTGAAGCCGGGATTATTCAGACTCACAAACACGAAAACGCGCTGTTGCAAAATCATGATCTCTCAGGCCGCCGCCTTAGATGCAGCGCAACAGCCTGGAGAAGGACGTAATGGCTGTACTATCCCTTACCTCACAAATGAAACCGCAGCGCTACGTTAAACCCCTGGTCTGCCGCCACCACAATTGCATCCGGCTCCTCGCGAAAGGGGATATCGCCCAGCAGCAGGCTCGCTTTCACCTTCGCCAGATCGTCGCTGCGGAAGCTGAGCGCGGACATACGTGCCGAGCCGTCATAATCTGCCGGCAGCGAGCCGAATCGCGTCTGCGCATAGGCGGCGGAGGCGAAACGCACCTTTGCTTCGCCCGCCTTCAGCACGAAGGCGCCATCCTGACAGGCGAGGATGCGATCCGCGCCGAACAGGTGACTGTAAACCTGGGCGGAGAGCGCCGGATCCTGCGCCACAATGACAAACTCGCTGATATTGCGCACGCCGTTAGGATGCGTCTGCCAGGCGGCCTGCCATACCGCATGCGGCGTGTCGTGCTGGCAGAAAAAGCTGCGGCCGTTGGGGATCAGCGCCGGGCGCAGCCGCACGGTGCGGAAGTGCGCCTCGCTCGCTTCGCCGTCCGGCAGCGTCACCGGCCGGTGAAACGCGGCGGGGGCGTCGCCGTCCAGATCCTGACGCTGCAGATGCAGCCAGGCGCTCTCTGCATCCTGAGTTTTCCATACCAGTCCGGTCAGGCCAGGCGGCGCCTGCCATAAATCTTTGCGCTGTTCGCCGCGGCCTGGCTCGTAGCCCAGCAGCTCAAGGTAGTTCTCGCCAAAAATCGCCAGATGGTTGCTGGAGCCGAGCGTATGGTGGCCGCGTTCGCTGAGCTGAAAGCCGAGCCGCCGGTAGAGCGCGCTCGCCTCATCCAGCCGATCCGCCACGTTAATGACTACATGATCCAGCACCGGTACGGGAACGGGAATAGCCATCTCCTTTCTCCTCTTGTTCGTCATGCGCTGGCCACGATATCCAGGGCGCGCGGCGCAAGCTGCGTAAAATAGTCCACCGCCGTTTCGAGCATGCCCTCATCGGGATCGAACCCCGGATGATGCAGCCCGAACGCGCTGGCGCTGCCGATGCTGACAAAGGCGCCCGGCACATGGTGCAGATAGAAGGCGAAATCTTCGCCGCCCATCTGCGGCGTGCCGCGCTCGGTGGCGAAACCGCGCGCCTGCGCCAGATCCAGAGCAAAGTCGGCCCAGGCGGGCGTATTGACCAGCGCGGGCGGCCCGGCGATCCACTCCAGCTCCGCTTCCGCGCCGAAACCCGCGGCGATGCTGCTGATCAGCTGACGCATCCGGTGCGGGATCGCCTCGCGGATCGTGTCGTTATGGGTGCGCACCGTGCCTTCCAGCTCGACGCTCTGCGGCAGCACGTTCCAGCTGTTGCCGGCGGTAAAGCGCGTCACGCTCAGCACCACCGCCTCCAGCGCGCTGAAAACGCGGCTCGGCAGGGTCTGCAGCGCAGTAACGATATGGCTACCGATCACAATCGAATCGATGCCCTCATGCGGCCGCGCGGCGTGCGCGCCCTTGCCGCGGATGCGGATGGTGAAGCGGTCAACGTTGGCGTAAAAGGCGCCTCCGCGCGTGCGCAATGTGCCGAGCGGCAGATCCGGCGCGTTATGCATGCCGAAAATCGCCTGCACGCTCTCCAGCGCGCCGGCGTCGATCAGCTGTTGCGCGCCGTTAAAGGTCTCTTCCGCCGGCTGGAACAGAATGCGCACCCGGCCGGGCAGCTGCTGCTCCTGCTGGCGCAGGCGGTGCGCGACGCCAAGCATTACCGAGGTATGCAGATCGTGGCCGCAGGCGTGCATTACGCCGGGCTGCTGCGACCGCCAGGGATGGTCGACAGCTTCATCAATCGGCAGCGCGTCGATATCGGCGCGCAGCGCGATGACGGGTTCGCCGTGGCCGATCTCCGCCACCACGCCGGTTTTTAGCGGCAGCGGCAGCAGACGAATATCGCCCTGACGCAGCCAGCGCGTGATGCGCTCGGTGGTCTGAAGTTCATGATTCGATAGCTCAGGATGCTGATGCAGCTCGCGCCGCCAGGCGATCAGTTGGTCAGATAACAACATGCTTATCCTTGTGCGTCAGAGGGCAAAAAGGGTTCGCCGAGCGTCAGCATCAGGCGGTTCGCCCAGGCGAAGAAGGCGGTTGACTGGATCAGGTCGAGCAGCGCCAGCGTATCCAGCTGCTGGTCGAGCAGCGCCTGAAGCTGCTTCAGGTTGGTCGCAGGTGGCGTGACGGAGAGCGAGGCGGCGAAGTCGATCTCGGCGGCCCAGCGCGGCGACTGGCCGTGCGACAGCACCGCGCCGGGCGCGACGTTAAGTAATTTCTGCACCGCATCGTTATCTTTCGAGAGCTGTGACGCCTTGCGCGCGTGCACCGATGCGCAGTAGATACAGCCGTTGATCTTGCTCGCCACCGTCGCAGCCAGTTCGCGTTCGGCGCGCGGCAGTCCGCCGGCGGTGTAGAAGATGCCTTTATCAGTCAGGGTGCGCTGTTCCAGCACCGGCTGGTTGCGCGCCAGCAGGCGGAAATAGTCGGAGTCGCTGTGGCCGAAGCGCGCCAGAAGCGCCTGCTCTTCGGCATTAAATGCCTCCAGCGGCTTCGCCGCCAGCCAGGGTTCCCAGCCAAGTTCCGCCTGGGTAAAGGCGGTCAGCGCAGTCTGGCCGCTAAGGGTCTGCGCGGCGGTGTGCCAGCGGCCCGCAACGGCGGCGTGCGCCGGACTGCTGCTCTCTTCGCCCTGCAGCAGGCGCAAACCGGCCAGCAGGCGGCTCTGAAAGCTGATAAAGCCGACCAGCTGCGCCAGCGTCACCACGCCGCGCTCGCTCCAGCCTGCGTCGCGCAAGGCTGCAATATGCGCCGGCGCGGCGGCGACCGGCTCAACGGTCAGGCGCTGCGCAAAATCGCGCGCCTGCTGATGGCGCACGTCGTCGCTCAGCGGCTGATACGTCGGATGGGCGGCATAGTGGGCGCGCAGCCGTTCAGCGCCGTGCCATTCGGCCACCTGCGCCGCCAGCGCGAGGCGCTCGGCCAGCGGAAAATCGCTCTCCTGCTGGCTAAACAGCACCTCGTAGCTGCCCTGCGCGTGGCGGGTCGCGGCATCGCGCGTGGCCCGCGCCTGCGCCAGCGCGCTGGCGGGATCGATATCGGCCAGGTCAGCCAGCAGATCGTGAGAATGGGTCATAGGGTCTCCTGAGAGGTGAGCGTGCGCAGCCAGGGCGCAAGCTGTTCGGCGATAAGTTCGATGGAGCGCAGCGTATCGGCAGGCGACGGCTCGACCGAGTGCACCTGAAAAGAGATATCGGTGACGCGCGGCAGCACGCTGTCCTGCGCCAGCGAGGCGCGCACCGTGACGGCGTCACCGACGTGGGCGTCGAACTGCGCGAAAAGATCGTCCAGCGATTCGCCGCGCAGCGCATGGCCGGCGGCGCGGTACTGCTGCGCCTGCTGGCGGATGCCCGGCTCCGCGACGCGGCGCGCATAGCTGTCTGAATCGGCGATAAAGGCGGTGCGCGAAGCGAGAATGCGCGGCGCAACCCCGGCGGGCAGCGCGTCGAGATAGGCGTCGATAAGCGGATTCTGTATCGCATCCAGCGGCAGCGCGGGATCCCAGGCCGGGCGCGGCTGGGTGCGCGACAGCATCAGCCCGTGTCCGGCGGCCCCGGCACGCGCTGCGCCTTCGATAGAGAAAGTGGCGATCCAGACGCGCTGCGCCAGCTGCGGCGCAGCGGGATAGAGATGGTTGTCGGGATGCGCCAGCGAATCGCCGCGCCAGGCGCCGAGCAGCTGATGCAGGTTGTCGGCGAAGGCGGCGGCGCGCTGGTCGAAGGTCAGGCCGAACGGCAGAAAGGAGTCTGGCGTGCCGCCGGAGCCCAGTCCGATCTCCAGCCGTCCTTCAGCCAGCAGATCCAGCACCGCCGCATCCTCCGCCACGCGCAGGGCGTTCTCCATCGGCAGGGTGATAATCGCCGTGCCGAGGCGAATGGTGCGGGTATGCGCGGCGACGTGCGCCAGAAACACCAGCGGCGCCGGCAGGCCGCCTTCCGCCTCGTGAAAATGGTGCTGGGCGATCCAGGCGCTGTCGAAGCCGAGCCGTTCCGCGTGCTGGATCTGTTCGGTCGCCAGGCGGTAGCGCTGCTGCGCAGGCGCCTTATCCAGCAGTCGGGTGAAAAAGCCAATGCGTCGCCTCATGCGGAAGCCCTCATACGCGGAGTGAACTGCGGAATGGCGGCGATCAGTTCGCGGGTATAGGGGTGCTGCGGGGAGGCGAACAGGGTGACAACGTCACCGCTTTCCACCACTTCGCCTGCGCGCAATACCGTGACGCTGTCGGCCATATGGCGCACCGTCGCCAGATCGTGGGTGATAAACAGATAGGTGAGCCCCAGCTCGTTTTGCAACTGTTGCAGCAGCAGCAGGATCTGCGCCTGAACGGTCACGTCGAGCGCCGAGGTCGCCTCGTCCAGCACCAGAATGTCGGGGTTGAGGATCAGCGCGCGGGCAAGGGCGACGCGCTGACGCTGGCCACCGGAAAGTTCGCGCGCGCCGCGCGACAGCATCTCGGCAGGCAGCGCCACGCGCTCGGCGACCGCTTCAACCCGGCGCCGACGCTCAGCGGCGCCGAGCCGTTCGAAGTTGCGCAGCGGCTCCTCAATGATCTGCAACAGCGTCTGGCGCGGATCGAGCGAGGCGAACGGGTTCTGATAGACGAACTGGATCTTACGCCGCAGCTGGCGCAGCGCTTCGCCGCGCAGGCTGCCGACGGGCGTGCCGTCCAGCGTCACGCTGCCGCTGTCCGCCCGTTCGAAGCCGAGCAGAATGCGCGCCAGCGTGGTCTTACCGGAGCCGGATTCGCCCACCAGCGCGTGCGTCGAGGCACGCGCCACCTGAAAACTGACGTTGTGCAGCGCCTGCAGCTGCCTGTTTTTGCCCAGCGCGAAGCGCTTGCCGATGGCGGCGGCGTCGATCGCGGGCGTTGCCAGCCGGTCGGGCGCGCGCCGTGTGATGCGATGCGGCGCCGCATCCCGCAACAGCTGGCGGGTATAAGGATGCTGCGGCGCGCCGACCAGCTGCGCGGCAGGCCCCGACTCCTGAATCTCGCCGTGGCGAAACACCATAATGCGATCCGCACGCTCGGCCGCCAGCGCCAAATCGTGGGTAACGAACAGCACGGCGGTGCCGGACTCGCGGCGCAGCGCGTCGAGCAGATCGAGGATGCGCTTCTGTACCGTCACGTCGAGCGCGCTGGTGGGCTCGTCGGCGATAATCAGATCCGGGCTGAGCGCCAGCGCGATAGCGATCAGCACGCGCTGTTTCATACCGCCCGACAGCTGGTGCGGATATTGATCGACGCGCTGCTGCGGATGGCTCAGGCCGACGCGCGTCAGCAGCTCTACCACGCGGCGGCGGCGTGCGTCGCCGCTGAGTGCGGTGTGCAGGAGCAGGATCTCCTCCAGCTGCGCGCCGACGGTTTTCACCGGATTGAGCGAATTGCCGGGATCCTGCGGCACCAGGCTGATGCGCACGCCGCGCAGCCGGTCGAGCCGCTTCTGCGACCAGTCGGCGATATCTTCGCCGTTGAGGCGGATCTCGCCGCCGTCGCGACGGCCATTCTCCGCCATCAGCCCGATAATCGCCTGCGCAGTGGTGGTTTTACCGGAGCCCGATTCGCCCACCAGCGCCACCATTTCCCCGGCCCGGAGTTCAAAGCTGACGTCATGCACCACCTGACGCCACTGATGCCCGCTGCGATAGCTCAGGCTGAGATGTTTCACCGCCAGCAGCGGCGCGGATGCGCTCATCGGCGACCTCCTGCAATCTGAATGCTGATGCGATTGGCGGCCAGCACCACGGCGATCACCAGCATGCCGGGGAAGGTGGTAAGCCACCATGCGGTAGAGAGATAGTTGCGGCCTTCGGCGATCAGCAGCCCCCATTCGGGCGCGGGCGGCGGCGTGCCGTAGCCGAGAAAGCTGAGCGTCGAGAGCGCGAGGATCGCCTGGCCGAACTGCAGCGCGGCGAAGGCGATCACCGGCATCAGCGCGTTGGGCAAAATATGGCGGCGCAGCACGGCGAAAAAGGTGCCGCCGCTGCCGAAGGCCGCCTCGACGTAGTCGCTGTGGCGGATGCGCACCACTTCGCCGCGCGCCAGTCGGGCAAAGCTGGCGATTGACGCCACGCCCACCGCCAGCGCGGCGTGCAGCGTGCCGAAGCCGAGCAGGATCAGCACGCTCAACGACAGCAGCAGAGAAGGGATGGCGAGCAGCACGTCGACGGCGCGCATAATCAACGTCTCGGTTTTGCCGCCGCTGGCGCCCGCCAGCACGCCGAGCGCAGTGCCTGCCGTCAGCCCCATCGCCACGGCGATCAGCGCGGCGGAGAGCGACGCCGAGGCGCCGTACACCATACGCGCCCAGAGATCGCGTCCCAGCTGATCGGTGCCGAGCCAGTGCCCCGCCTGCGGCGCCAGACGCTGCGCCCCGGCGATGCCTTCGGTGGCGCTCCAGGCGGTAAACAACGCGGGCGCGATGGCAGCGCCCACAGCCAGCCCTATCACCAGCCACGCCAGCCATAAGCCTGGCTGCACGCGCAGCGTCCGGCGTCCGCTTAAGGCGCGGCGCGCGGTTGAGTAATCGACAAGGCTCACAGGGCACCTCCCGCCACGCGCTGCAGGCGCGGATCGAACAGCGGCATCAGCAGATCCACCAGCAGGTTGATCGCCACGAAGCCGAGCGCCGAGATCATCACCACCGCCTGCAGCACCGCGACATCCTGATTATTTACCGCCTGCTGCGTCAGCTGGCCGAGACCGCCGAGGCCGAACACCGTTTCGGTGATCAGCGCGCCGGCTATCAGCTCGCCCAGCAGCAGTCCGGCGATGGTCAGCACCGGCAGCATGGCGTTACGCAAGACGTGACGCCACAGCACGCGGCTTTCGCTTGCGCCTTTGGCGCGCGCCACTGCCACAAAGGGCTGGGTCGAAACCTCATCGATGCTGCGCAGCAGGATCTGCGCCAGCGGCGCGGAGATCGGCACCGCCACCGTGACGATGGGCAGCAGCAGGCCCTGCCACGGCGAGGGGTTGATCACCGGAATCCAGCGCAGCTGAAAAGAGAAGATCTGGATCAGCGCGATGCCGAGCCAGAAGGTCGGAATAGAGATAAGCAGCGCGGGGAGCGACTGCAGCAGCGCACGCAGGCCGCGCAGCGCGGGCTGACGCGACAGCGCCGCCAGCGCGAACGCCAGCAGCGTCGCCAGCAGAAATCCGCACAGCGCCAGGCGCAGCGTGCCCGGCAGATTATCGGCGATCTGCGCGCTCACCGGCACGCCCGCCTGCACCGAAAAGCCGAAGTCGCCGCGCAGCATGGCGAACAGCGTATGCAGATACTGTTGCCACAGCGGGCTGTCCGCGCCGTAGGCGAGGCGCATCTCCGCAATCTGCTGCGGGCTCAGCCCCAAATCCGGGTTCTGAAACTTAATCAGCACCGCGTCGCCGGGCAGCACCTGCAGCAGCACAAAGGAGAGGGTAAAGGCCGCCCATAGTACCAGCAGCCCGCTAGCCAGCCGTCGCAGCAGATAGTGTTGCATCATTTATCCCGCCTTAATGTTTTTCCAGCCAGGCGCCGTAAAACGCCGGGCGCCCGACCGCTTCAAAGCGCACCCCTTTCAGCCAGGGCGCGCCGGCAAACACCTGCGGCTCCTCGAAGATCGGAATGACGTAGGCGTTATCCAGCAGATAGCGCTGCGCGTCGCCCGCTAGCTGCAGGCGCTTCGCCGGATCGACCTCGGCGGAGATCGCCAGCAGCAGCGCGTTGAGCTTGTCGTCGCGGAAGCTCTGCACTTTGTCGCTGGAGCCGCCTTTTTGCAGCAGCGCGTCGCGGTTGCTGGGGTAGAACTGGCTTTTGATGACGTCGGGATCGGCGCGGCCCACTTCCGAGACGGTCAGCGGCGTTTTCAGCGGATCGAGGCTGTCGAGGGTCTTGCTGCCCGCGTCGCCCGCTTTCACCGTCAGCGTCACGCCGACCTGACGCCACTGCTGGGCAATCAGCTGCAGCACCTCTTTGTTCTGCGGCTGCGGCAGCGATTCATAGATGGTCAGCGCCAGCGGCTTGCCCGCTTTGGCGCGGATGCCGTCGGCGCCCGCCTTCCAGCCCGCTTCGTCCAGCAGCTTTTTCGCCTGTTCCGGATCGAACGTCAGCCTGTCGCTGAGATCGACGAAGCCCGCCGCGCTGGCGGCGATCACCGATTTGGCCTGCGGGTAGTTGGGCGAGAAGAGGGTATCGACCACCTGCTTCGCGTTGGTGGCGTGCAGCAGCGCCTGACGCACGCGCAGGTCGCTCACCAGCGGGTTGTCCGGACGGAAGCTGATACTGTCGTTTACGCCGCGCGTCGGCGCCGCGTAAAGCGGGAAGTGCTGATCTTTCGCCTGCTTCTCGTCATAGGCCTGCACCTGACGGATCACGTCCGCCTGGCCCGCCAGCAGCGCGCCGATGCGCACGCTGTCTTCCGGCGTGACGATGATTTTGATGCCGTCAAGATTGGCGGGCCCCTGCTGCTGGCCGTTTTTCGGCCCCCACTGGTAGCCTTTGCGCGCGATCAGGTCGACCTCGCGGCCCAGCTTTTCGTCGCTGACCACGAAGGGGCCGGAGCCGATAATATGTCGCGCGTCGCCAAGCTGGTCGAAATTACGCGCCAGCGTACTGAGCGAAACCAAACCGGAACCGATGGTGGCGGTGCCCTGTAAAAAACCGGGCGAGGGCTTTTTGAAATAGAACTTCACCGTCAGGGGATCGATAACTTCGCTGTGGTCGTAGTTATTAATCACTTCAGAGACTGGCAGGCGCTGCGCTTTATTACCCAGACCGTAGGTATCGAAGTTTTTCGCGACCGCGTTGGCGTCCAGCGGCGTGCCGTCGGAGAAGGTGACGCCGGGCCGCAGCTTAAAGGTATATTCGGTTTTATCCCCATTGCTGCTCCAGCTCTCGGCAATCCAGGGTTCGACCTGCAATGTTTCCGGGTTCTGCCAGGTGAGCTTATCGGTAATTTGATTAAGGATGCCGCCGTTAGGATAGAAGCCGCCCGCAGGCGGATAAAGATTGGTGTGCGCCTGCTGCTCAAGATAGATCAGCGTGCCGCCTTTCACCGGCGTCTCCGCCGCGTGAACGGTGATACTCCCTGCAAGCAGAGCAAATGCCAGCGCGCGCGGCAGTGGCGAAAAAGTGAAACGCGTCATGTGAATTCCTTTGTTATCAACTGTCTTAAAAGACGGAATTCATCATCGGACGCGGCGCAGGCCAAATGAACCAACGAATTGCGCAAAGCTTATCTGAAAATAACAAATAACGGCGGGTTAACGAGACGAGCGTCATTCGCCAAAGACAATGAGTTTTATTATTTCTCTCGCTATCCGCTTTTATTTATTTCAGGAGCGCACTGCCCGGCAGAAATAACAGCCGCTATGCCATTTTTCGCGATCCTTTTTTCATATTTGTTGTTTTACGAATTATTAGCCTCGCTCCACACTGGGTCGCAACGGGATATAAGTGAGGAAGGGTGAATGTCATATCGTCTGAGTCTGTTAGATAAATCGCCGGTGCTCGCAGATGAGCCGGCCAGCAGCGCGTTACAGCGCACTCTGCAACTGGCGCAACAGGCGGAACGCTGGGGCTATCACCGTTTCTGGCTGGCCGAACATCACAATACCGCGCAGCTGGCGAGTCCGTCGCCGGAGGTGCTGATCGCCTGGATTATCGCGCAAACGCAGCATATTCGCGTCGGCTCCGGCGGCGTGATGCTGCAGCACTACAGCCCTTATAAAGTGGCGGAAAACTTTAACCTGCTGGCGTCGCTGGCGCCGGGCCGTATCGATCTTGGCGTCGGCAAGGCGCCGGGCGGGCTGCCGCTGTCGACCCGCGCGCTGCAGGCGGGCGTGGACGCGCAGGCAAAAGGCAGCTTCGCCGAGCAGCTGAAGCAGCTGGGCCAGTGGCTCGACGCGCCGCAGCGCGAGGCAGACGACGAAGAGGCGCTGCACGCTACACCGCTGCCGCCGCGTCCGGCTAACCGTTTTCTGCTGGGCGCCAGCGAAGAGAGCGCCACGCTAGCCGCGCAGCAGGGCTGGCAGCTGGTGTTCGCCGCCCATCTTAACGGCGATCGTCAGCTGATGGAGAATACCCTCGGCACCTACACGCGCCTCAGCGGCCAGCGCGCGCTTGTCGCAGTGCAGGTGGTGGTCGCCGACTCTCCGGCAGAGGCGGATCTGCTGGTCAACGGCCTGCGTCACTTTCACGTCAGGGTCAACGGTGGCCAGGGCGTCAATGTCGCCAGCCTTGAGCAGGCCGAACGCTATGTGCGTCAGGGCGGCTTTAGCGACTACGTTATTGAGCCGCGCACGCCGTCGCTGCTGAAAGGCACCGCCGCGCAGGTGCATGCCCAGCTGGATGCGCTGCAGCAGCACTACGCCGTCGACGAATTCATTATCGACACGCCGATTGCCGAACCGAAAGCGCGCGTCCGCTCGCTGGAGCTGCTGGCGACACACCATCTGGTCGCGGCCTGACCCTGGCGGAGAGAACCATGAGCACATTCGATTCCCAGCTGATTGCGTGGCGTCGCGAGCTGCATACCTGGCCGGAGCTCTCCGGCCATGAAGAGGCGACCACTGCGCGGCTGCGCGCATGGTTGCAGGCGGCGGATATTGCGCTGCTGGACTATCCGCTAAAAACCGGGCTGGTGGCGGAGATTGGCCAGGGCGAATCGCTGATCGCCCTGCGCGCCGATATCGACGCGCTGCCGGTGCATGAAGCGAGCGGCCTGGCCTTCCACTCGCGCCATCCCGGCGTGATGCACGCCTGCGGCCATGACGTGCACAGCGCGGTGATGCTGGGCGCGGCGCTGCTGCTGAAGCAGCTTGAGACGACGCTGAAGGGACGGGTGCGTATTCTGTTTCAGCCCGCAGAAGAGATCGCCGCCGGCGCGCGGCAGTTTATCGACGCCGGGGTGCTGGAGGGGGTGCAGGCGATCTTCGGCATGCACAACGAGCCGGGCCTGCCCACCGGCGTGTTCGCCACGCGCGGCGGTGCGTTCTACGCCAACGCCGACAAATTTATTATCCGCGTTAGCGGAAAAGGGGCGCACGCGGCGCATCCTGAAGAGGGCGTCGACGCGATTGTCGCCGCCAGTCAGATTATCCAGGGACTGCAAAGCCTCACCAGCCGCAGCTTCAACACTCTCGACAGCCTGGTGCTGAGCATCACGCGCATCGATGCGGGCAAAACCTGGAACGTGCTGCCCGGCAGCGTCGAGTTCGGCGGCACCGCACGCACTCACGACCTCGACGTGCGCGCCGGGCTGGAGGCGCGCGTGCGGGCGCTGGTCACCCATTTCGCCGAGGCGGCGGGCGCGCAGGCGACCCTGAGCTGGCACGCTGGTCCACCGGTGCTGGTCAACGATCCTGAGTGGGCGCGCTTTTCCAGCGAGATTGCCGGGCAGGCGGGCTACCGCGTGCAGACGGCCGATCTGCACCTCGGCGGCGAAGATTTCGCTTTTTATCTCCAGCAGACGCCTGGCGCCTTCGTCAGCATCGGCAGCGCCAGCCCGTTCGGCCTGCATCATTCCGCCTTTAATCCCGACGAGGCGCTGATCGCGCCCGCCGCCCGCTACTTCGCGCAGCTGGCGCAGCACGCGCTGCAGCGGCTCAGCGCGCGATGTTGCGACGCCATCCTGATCTGATCCCCTGAACTGAACGGCGTTCGCGCGTGCCGATGCGCCGCGCGAGCTGCACCGCTGCCACAAAAGAAGAGAGAACATCATGACCACGAGAGAGCTTCGACTGGGCACCATCCTGCATGGCGCCTCCGGCAATATGTCCGCATGGCGCCATCCCGCCGCGCAGGCGGACGCCAGCATCAGCTTCGACTATGCGAAACGCATCGCGCGCAAAGCGGAAGAGGGCAAGCTCGACTTCCTGTTCGTCGCCGACGGCCTCTATATCAATGAAAAATCGATTCCCCACTTTCTCAACCGCTTCGAGCCGCTGACGCTGCTGTCGGCGCTGGCGGGCGTGACCGAACATCTCGGGCTGGTGGGTACGGTATCCACCTCCTACAGCGAGCCCTTTATTACCGCGCGCCAGTTCGCCAGCCTCGATCATCTGAGCGGCGGCCGCGCGGGCTGGAACGTGGTGACCTCGCCGCTGGAAGGCTCGGCGAAAAACTTTTCCCGCAGGCAGCATCCGGAACATGCGCTGCGCTACCGCATTGCCGACGAATATCTCACCGTAGTGAAAGGGCTGTGGGATTCGTGGGAAGAGGACGCCTTCGTGCGCGATAAGGCGAGCGGCAAGTTTTTCGAGCCGGGCAAGCTGCACGCCATCGACCACCATGGCGATTTTTTTCAGGTGGCCGGGCCGCTGAATATTCAGCGCACGCCGCAGGGCCGTCCCATCCTCTTCCAGGCGGGCGCCTCCGAAGATGGCAAAAAGCTGGCGGCGCGCCATGCCGACGCGATTTTCACCCATCAGCCGACGCGGGAAGAGGCGCAGGCGTTCTACCGCGACGTGAAGCGCCAGCTGGTGGAAAACGGCCGCCAGCCGGAAGATCTGCATATCTTCCAGGGCGTCAGCGTGATCGTCGGCGACAGCGCCGAGGATGTCGAGCAGCAGTATCAGACCACCGCCGCGCTGGTGTCGATTCAGGATGCGCTGAACTATCTGGGCCGTTTCTTCGATCACCACGACTTCTCACAGTATCCGCTGGATGCGCCTTTCCCTGAGCTGGGCGATATCGGCCAGAACAGCTTTCGCAGCACCACCGACGAAATCAAACGCAAGGCGCGCGAGCACGGCCATACGCTGCGCCAGGCGGCGCTGGAGGCCGCGACGCCGCGTCCGCTGTTTCACGGCACGCCGGAACAGGTGGCGGACGGCCTGCAGCAGTGGTTCGAAAATTTCGCCACTGACGGCTTCATCATTCAGGGCGGCACGCCCGACACCTTCGAGCGCTTCGTCGATCGCGTGGTGCCGGTGTTGCAGGCGCGCGGCCTGACGCGATGCGACTACCCCGGCACCACCCTGCGCGCCAGCTTTGGCCTGAAGGAACCGGCTAACCAGTTCTCACAACAATAAGAGCACCTTCGCTATGCAGAATAATAAAACCCTTATCGCCCTGCTGTTGCTGGCGACGTCCGGCGGCGTGTATGCCGAAGGCACTAACGTCGATTACAACGGCCAGCGCGTCAGCCTCGACGCCAATAAAGCGCCGATTAATACCGCGAAGAATGACCAGGCGGTGGCGCAGCTGCCGGCCGGCCATCACTTTGTGGTGCCGGGCGCGTTTACCGTGGCGGTCGCCGCGCAGAACTCGCCGCCGCTGACGGTTTTCTCCGACGACAACAAGACCCTGCTCGGCAGCGAAGTAGACATCGCCCGGCTGGTGGCCGACAGCCTCGGCCTGAAGCTCAACGTGGTACCGACCTCGTGGGAAGACTGGCCGCTCGGCGTCGCCTCGGGCAAGTACGACGCGGCTATCTCCAACGTTACCGTCACCAGAGAGCGTAAAGAGAAGTTCGATTTCGCCACCTACCGCCGCGACACGCTCGGCTTCTACGTCAAGGCCGACAGCAAGATTACAGCGATCGCGAAGCCGGAGGATATCGCCGGGCTGCGCATTATCGTCGGCTCCGGCACCAATCAGGAGGCGGTGCTGCTCGCCTGGGATAAAGCCAATCAGGCGAAGGGGCTGAAGCCGTTCACGCCGATCTATACCAAAGATGACGCCGCCCAGACGCTGGCGCTGCAGTCGGGCCGCGCCGACGCCTACTTCGGGCCGAACGTGATCGGCGCGTGGAAAGCGGCGCTGACCGGCAAAACCCGCCTGGTGGGGAGCTTTGACGGCGGCTGGCCGAAAGTGGCGCACATCGCGGTGACGGTGAAAAAAGGCAGCGGTCTGGCCGAGCCGATCAATACCGCGCTGAACGGCGTGATCCAGAACGGCGACTATCTCAAGGTGCTCAACCGCTGGGGCGAAGGCGTAGAGAAGATCGATCGTTCCGAAATTAACCCGCCGGGCCTGGGCGACTGAGAGGTGAACCATGAGCCAGCAACATTTTCGCGACGTGTCGCCGGAAGCGCCTGAGCTGCAGCCGATCCTGAGCGGACTCTTCGCCTTTTACGCCTCGCGCTACGGCGACTTCTTCCGCAACAACCAGGAAGTGGAGAAAACCGAGTGGTATCTGCCGCCGCGCGGCCTGTTTATTGTGCTGGAGCGCGACGGCGAGATTATCGCCATGGGCGCCTATAAGCCCTTTGACGAGGAGACCGCCGAACTAAAGCGCATCTGGACGCGCGGCGATCTGCGGCGGCAGGGACTGGCGCTGTTAGTGGTGCAGGAGCTGGAGCGGCGCGCGCTGCGCGCTGGCTACCGGCGACTCTATCTCACCACCGGTTTTCGCCAGCCGGAAGCGGTGCATCTCTACAGCAGCTTCGGCTATCAGCCGCAGTTCGACCTGAGCGGCGATCTGGAACGCTACGGGCAGCCGCCCCATGACGGCCGTCTGCGTTTTACCAAAGTGATCGACGTTAACCGCGTCGCGCAGGCGAGTTAAGGAGGCAAAATGAGCAGGGAACATCAACAGTTGAAAGTGGTGCCGGCGCGCTATCCGGCCCGAACCTTTGGGGCGATCGTCGCCCTGTTTATTCTGGCAGGCGTGGTGGAGTCGGTGGCGCTCAATCCGCGCTGGGAGTGGAGCGTCTTCGCCCGCTGGTTTTTCGATCCGGTGATCCTGCACGGTCTGGGGCAGACGCTGCTGCTGACGCTGCTCGGCACCGTTTTTAGCCTGATTTTCGGCGGCCTGCTGGCGCTGGCGCGCCTCTCGTCGTCGTGGCTGCTCAGCACGCTCGCCCTGGGCTATATCTGGCTGTTCCGCTCGCTGCCGCTGATCGTGGTGCTGATTATTCTTTATAACTTTTCCTATCTCTACGACACGCTCTCGTTCGGCGTGCCCTTTACCGCGCTCGCCTGGGGCCATTTCCAGACCATTAACGTGCTGGGGCAGTTTCCGGCGGCGGTGATCGGCCTGACGCTGGTGCAGGCGGCCTACAGCGCGGAGATAATTCGCGGCGGCTTCCTCGGCGTCGATCACGGGCAGATGGAGGCGGCGTCGGCGCTCGGCCTCTCTGCGACGCGCCGTACTTTTCGCATTATTCTGCCGCAGGCGCTGCGCGCCATTATTCCTGGCGCCTTTAACGAAGTCATCAGTCTCGCTAAAGGCACGTCGGTGGTTTACGTGCTGGCGATGCCAGAGCTGTTTTACACCATCCAGATGATCTACAACCGCAACCAGGAGGTGATTCCGCTGCTGATGGTGGGCGCGGCCTGGTATCTGATCATCACCACGGTGCTGTCGGCGATCCAGCACGGCGTCGAACGCTGGCTGGCGCGCAGCGTCACCCGCGATCCGCAACCTTCGCGCTGGCGCCAGTGGCGCAGCCGCCTGAACCCCGTTGCCGCAAATGAGGAGATTAGCCATGTCCGAAGCCATTGATTACCGCCAGGCGCACGCCACCGGCGCCATCAGCATTACCGGCGTCAGCAAAAGCTACGGCCGCCACAAGGCGCTGGACGACGTGTCGCTGGCGCTGGATCCCGGCTCGGTGACGGTGATTGTCGGGCCGTCCGGCTCCGGCAAGTCGACTTTGCTGCGCACGCTGAATCATCTGGAACGCGTCGATGAGGGCTTTATTCAAATCGACGGCGACTATATCGGCTACCAGCGGCGCGGCGACAAGCTCTATGAGCTTAAAGAGAAGGCGATTTTGCGCCAGCGCGTTAACGTCGGCTACGTGTTCCAGAACTTCAACCTCTTTCCGCATCTTACCGTGCTGGAGAATTTGATAGAGGCGCCCATCGCCCATCGGCAGCTGTCGAAGCGCGACGCCGTCGCGCGCGCCGGTGAGCTGCTCGATATCGTCGGGCTGCGCCATAAGGCGGACGCCTGGCCGCGCCATTTGTCCGGCGGCCAGCAGCAGCGCATCGCCATTGCGCGCGCCCTGATGCTGAACCCGCGCGTGATGCTGTTCGACGAGCCGACCTCGGCGCTCGATCCCGAGCTGGTGGGCGAAGTGCTCGACGTCATCAAAAAGCTGGCGCGTTCGGGCACCACGCTGGTGATTGTGACGCACGAGATCGGCTTCGCACGCGAAGTGGCGGATAACGTGGTGTTTATGGTGGATGGCAAAATCGTCGAGCAGGGCAGCGCGGCGCAGGTGCTGAGCAATCCGCGCCATGAACGCACGCGCCGCTTCCTTGCGCGCGTGCTATAGGAAAACGATGATGAGAGCCTCTTTACTTGTGCTGCTGCTGGCCGGCGCGCTGCCGCCTGCGCTGGCGGCCACTCTCGACGTTACGCAGAATGAGACGCCGATAGCGGCCCCGGCGAATCCGCAGGCGATCGGCAAGATCCCGCAGGGCTTCCATTTTGTCGAGTCGGGCTATCTGACCGTCGCCACCACCAGTACCAACTCGCCGCCGCTGGGGCTGCTGGCGTCCGACAATAAAACGCGTATCGGCAGCGACGCCGACTTTGCGCGGCTGCTGGCGGACAGCCTGGGGCTGAAGCTGCATCTGGTGCCCGCCTCCTGGGAGGACTGGCCGCTCGGCGTGACCGCCGGACGCTATGACGTGGCGATGTTCAACATCGCGGTGACGGAAGAGCGTAAGAAGAAGTTCGACTTCGCAACCTACCGCGCCGACGGCCATGCATTTCTGGTAAAGGCGAACAGCCCCATCAACAGTATCAACAAGGCGGAGGATATTGCGGGACTGCGCATTATCGTTGGCTCCGGCACTAATCAGGAGCGCATCCTGCTCGGCTGGGACGCGCAGAACCGCGCGAAAGGATTAAAGCCGGTGACGCCGGTCTATCTCACCGACGAGGCGGCGGCGACCCTGACGCTGCTCTCGGGACGCGCCGACGCGCTGTTCGGCCCGCAGTCGATGGCGGCCTGGAAGGTGGCGTCGCGCAACGATATGAAGATTGTCGGCTACGGCCCGGTGCGATCCTGGGTGGCGGTCACCACGAAGAAAGGCAACGGTCTGGCGGAGGCGTTGCAGAGCGCAGTGAACGGCGCCATTGCGGGCGGAGAGTATCAGCAGGTGCTGAACCGCTGGGGCGAGCAGAATGAGGCGATTGCGACGTCGACGGTGAATCCGCCGGGGATCGTTTACTAAAACAGGGGCGGCGCTGCCTTAAGCGTCTGCCGGCGAAAAAGCCGCCTGATGGGCGGCTTATCATAGAAGCGCTGATCATTCAGGGGTTACGATACTCTTCGTAGGTCCGCGGTTCCGGATCGCCTTCTTTACGATAGAGGTTATCGGCGGCCTGACGCTCTTTAACGTATACCAGGGTTTCCTGCAGCTGCCGTTGCTCTTCGACCGGCATGGTATTAATCACTTCGCTGTTGATGGACGCCTGAATTTTATCGAAAATTTCTATAGCAAACCCCAGGAACTCACTGTCGGTGAGGATCTCGTTCCGATAAAGTTCGCAGAGCGTTTTCTGCTTATCTAACTCTTTTTTAAGATCCTCGACCTGTTTGTTACAGGCATCCAGCTGTGCTGACTCTGAAGCATTCGAAGCCATATTAAACATCCTTTTTGATTAGAGGTTTTTAATTAAAAAGCAGCTTAGTGTAATCCCGATACGGTATGAATAACAGGCGGTGGAGGTATAAATCGACTGGTATTTGTGCGTTAATTATCGTTCGATATTGATGTAATGCTCTGGTGTATAGGCGGTAACTGGGTTTTATATTCTGTTTTTCCGCTGCTTTACAGCGCCTTCCTCATCTGCTTAATAAGCACTTCAGAAAACGTTGATGCTAAATTTATGATTAGTATGGTTAAAGATTTTGCTGCCTTAAGGCAGAGATTGCCTGCCGAGCCATGCGCACCTCTGACTCTTTCAACATCATCGGGCAAGCGAAGAAACCGACCATGAAAGGCTTAATGAAGTCACAGGCGTAACGCCCGCGGTAGAGAAAAACTCTCGGAAAAGCTTTAACGCTTCTCTAACGGCCCGTGATTAACGGGCCGCATCTTACCGTCTAAAACGATAATAAAGTGAGCACATTTCCTGAGCGAACCGATGCCTTTTATCAGGCCGCCATTTTGCGACACTGTTCGGCACAGTGTCGGCACGCTTTAGCGCATGCCTGGCAATGATCGTGCTCGTGCTTGCCGCATTCGTCGCCGCACTGCTGGCAAATATCTGCACAGAGCTGACATAGCATTTTGGCTGATTCGCTGTTGAGCGCCATAAATTGCGCAGCCGCTCGACAAATACTGGCGCATTGCATATCCATCCTGATGCAGTTTCGCATCATCTCCAGGTTTTCTTCTTCAAGACAGGACGCCGCGCAATGGTCGCAGGCGGCAGCGCACAGATAACAGGCTTCGATGCACTCTTGCCAGGGATTTGTCATATTTCCTCCTTAACAGAACGTGTTTATTAAGCCTGGAAAAGAAATCTGATTATGCAAAGCGGAAATAAGTTAATCACTTTTTCGTCGCTGACTTTTCAGCTGTTCTGGCAGTTAGCGCCAGAAGCGTGACCCAGCATTGAGCACCCTCAATACAGCCGCAAACTGCCTGAAGACTGGCCGATGCTGGTAAAAGTGCCAGGCTTAGCCAATGCTAAATCAAACTTGATGGAGTCTCCCGATGGGCCGAGTTAAGATTCGGTGCCCAGCTTGCGGAGAGCGCCGCTTTCAGTTCACCCTTAAAAACGATGCAAAGAGGACGCCTCATGGCGCCGTCTGTCTGCGCTGCGGCAGGCCAGTGAAAAGCGACAGCCTTTTTCAACTTTGTCTGGTTCCTCCACGCATTTTTCGATAATGCGTGAAGCATATTCAACTATGATAACAAGCAGGTAAGGTTTCTTTCTAAAAACATAATAAGTTTATAGGCTTGCAATGAAAATCCGCTTTCTGTCAGCCAATGAGCACAAGCTGACCGAGGTACGCAAAATCCTCGAACCGGTAGGCGTCGACGTCCTGCCTATCTCGCGCCGCATCGACGAAATCCAGACGGAAAACGAAATTGCGCTGGTACGCGACAAGCTAACCAAGGCATTTTCCATTATTGGGCGCCCGCTGTTTGTCGAACATACCGGTCTCTATCTCGACGGGCTGAATGGCCTGCCTGCCGGACTGACGCGCATCTTCTGGAACCGGCTGGAGGCTGAACGTTTCGCCAAGCTGGTGCAGGGGCTCGACAGCCAGGCGGTGACGGCGAAAACCGTACTGGGCTACTGCGACGGACGCAAAATGTACCAGTTTCATGGCGAAGTGCGCGGTACCATCGCCGCCAGACCTGCCGGACCGCGCGAGTTTCAGTGGGACTGCGTTTTTATCCCGGAAGGCTATAGCCAGACTTTCGCCGAGATGGGCGAGCTGAAAAATGAGATCTCTATGCGTAAGCTGGCGCTCGATCGCTTCGCCGAATTTTTGAAAACCGCCCGAGGAGTGGCATGAAACCTGAACTGAAACGCGCCTATGACTCCGGCAAGCTGATCCTCTTTGCTGGCGCGGGCATCTCGCGCAATCTCGGATTGCCGGAGTGGCATGAGCTGATCGCCCATCTGGCGAATGAGCTGGGCTACGATCCGAAAATCTTCAACACCTACGGCACCCATCTTTCGCTGGCGGAGTATTACAAACAGAAGAAAGGGTCGCTGGGGCCGCTGCGCAGCTGGATGGATCGCGAGTGGCACCGCCCGGACATTGATGTCCGATCGTCAGAAATTCATACCATGATTACCCAGGGCAACTTTAGCCGCATCTACACCACCAACTACGATCGCTGGCTGGAAGCGGCGCACGAGGCGCACGGCGTGCCCTACAGCAAAGTCGCCAACGCGGCGGATCTGGTGGCGCTCACCGAGGACAAGCGGCATATCATCAAACTGCACGGCGATTTCGACGACGATACCTCAATCGTGCTGGATGAGAGCAGCTATTTTGAGCGTCTCTATTTCGATTCGCCGCTCGATATCAAACTTACCCATGACGTGATGGGCAATTCGGTGCTGTTCGTCGGCTACAGCATCAGCGATTTCAATATCCGCCTGCTGTTCTATCGCCTGACGAAAATGTGGGGCAGAACCGGCCTGGCGACCGCGCGGCCGAAGTCTTATCTCTTCACCAACCGCAATAATCCGGTGGCGCGCGAAGTGCTGGGGCAGTGGGGCATCGAAATGATCGTGTCAGAAGAGGATGACCCGCGCAAAGCGCTGGCTGACTTCCTTAATGATCTGATTTCATAAGGCAAATTTTCACTTTATCTGGCGTAGCGATAGCGTTGAAAAAAGGATGCAATCCGGCTGCATGAGGGATATACTGTATATATTAACAGTATCGGAGAGGCAAAAATGGCTGTCGAAATTAAATACGTAGTCGTCAAGAAGGGTGAAGAGAAAATGACGTTTGCCAGCAAAAAAGAGGCGGATGCCTACGACAAGATGCTCGACATGGCGGAGGCCTTTACCGACTGGTTAGCGCAGCATCAGCCCGATATGGATGAATCTCAGGCGGAAACGCTCGGCCTGCTGCTCGCAGAGCAGAAAGATGCGATTCAGCATATCCTGCGCACCAGCAAACTTCCGGATGCGGCTGACGTGGCGAAAAACGTTCGCGCTGCAGAGAATGCTGATGAAAGCGCCGAAGGCGACGTCGCTCAAACCAAGAAAGTGCGCGCCGTTAAGGCCGCTTAAGTTTAGTTTGCCTGATATAAACAACGCGCCGCAGCGCATTTGCCTGCGGCGCGTTTTCGTATGTGGGAAGCCTCTGCGGTCAGGCGCGCCTGGCCTGCAGGCTTTTATGCATCAGTGAGCGAACAGAGAGAAGGTGCCGAAATAGTAGCTTGCCATCCATGCCACATAGACCAGCCACACCATCAAACCTGCCGTTAAACCCAATTTACCCGTCATCAGCCTGCCTCCATTAGATGTGCGGTTACAGGAACCGTTGACACAAATTGACAGAAGGCTGCGCGGCGTGGATTGTTCTGGATCAAAAAACCTGCATACAGCGGTCAAGCGCTACCTCGGCGTGGATCAAAAAGCCTTAGAGCAGGTCGGTGCGATCGCCGCGCGTGGTAGGGTGCGAGATCACCAGAAATTCGACGTCGCTGTCGCTGTCGTTGCGGGCCTGATGTTTCGCTTCGGGAGGAATTTCCAGACCCTCATGCGCGTTGAGCAGGTGACGCTCGCCTTCAAGCTCCATACAGAGCGTGCCGCGCAGTACAAAAAAGAACTGCCGACTCTGGGCGTGATAGTGACGAATCTCCGCTGTACCGGCAGGCATCCGCTCGTGGATGATAGAGAGATCCTGCCGCTGCAGCAGTGTCCAGCCGTCGCATTGGTCGCCCCAGAAATAGTGTTCGGCATTATCTTTCGATACCATGTTGATTTTCCTTATCCGCTTTATGGAACCGATACCATAACGATTCTGTCGGCAAATAAATATGCTTTTTCAATCATTTTGATGCTGACGCGCGCTTTTCATACCAAAGATAAAAGAAAACCCGCCGGCGGCGGGTTTTTTATAGTGAAGCGATGATCTGGTTACTGCGCAGGACGCGCCTTATTGCGTGAACGCAGCTTTTTAACCAGACGGTGCGCTTCGGCCTCGCTGGCTACCGCAGGCGAAGAGCCGCGCAGCGGTTTACGCGCCGATTCGTGCAGCGTCAGCACGGTCAGCAGGCCAATCACGCCTGCGCCCATCAGGTAGTAGGCAGGCATCATCAGGTTATGCGTGGTATCCACCAGCCAGGCAGTAATCAGCGGCGTGGTGCCGCCGAACAGCGAGACGGAGAGGTTAAAGCCGATCGCCAGCGCGCTGTAGCGGATGTCGGTAACAAACAGCGCCGGCAGGGTAGCAGGCATGGAGCCGCTGAAGCAGGTATGCAGCGCGCCCAGCACGATCAGTCCGGCGAACACCAGCCACATATTGCCCGACGTCACCAGCATCATGCAGGGGATCGCCAGCAGGATCAGGCCAATCGCGCCGCTGCCAATGACCGGACGACGGCCAAGGCGATCCGCCCAGTGTCCCCAGAACAGCGTCAGCGGCATCATCACGAACATCACCACCATAATCAGCAGCAGGCTGCTCAACTCGCCCATGCCGAGGATGCCGGTCAGATAGCTCGGCATATAGGAGGTCAGCATGTAGTTGGAGACGTTAAACAGCAGTACCAGACCAATACATTTCAGCATCGGCTTGTGATACTTCTTCAGCATCTGCACTACCGTCATCGCCGGTTTGCTGTGCTCAAGCGCCTCCTGCTTCTCCATATGCTGCTGGAACGCCGGGGTCTCTTCCAGCTTGAGCCGCACATAGAGGCCGAACAGGCCAAGCGGCGCGGCGACGAAGAAGGGAACGCGCCAGCCCCAGTCGAGCATGGTCTGCTCCGGCAGCACCGAGGTCAGCGCGGTGACGAAGCCTGCGCCCAGCAGATAGCCGCCGAGGGTGCCGAACTCGAGAAAGCTGCCCATAAAGCCGCGACGGTTATCCGTGGAGTATTCGGCGATGAAGGTCGCCGCGCCGCCATATTCGCCGCCGGTTGAGAATCCCTGCACCAGTCGCGCTACCAGCAGCAATATCGGCGCAAGAATGCCTATGCTGGCGTAAGAGGGGATCAGGCCGATGCAGAAGGTGCCGATCGACATCATAATCATGGTCATCGCCAGCACTTTCTGTCGGCCGATGCGATCGCCGAGCGGGCCGAACACCAGTCCGCCGATGGGGCGCACCAGGAAGGCCGCGGCGAAGGTGCCGAAGGCCGCGATCAGCTGAGCAGTGTTGCTGGCGTTGGCGAAAAAGACCTTACCAATGGTCACGGCGAGGTAGCTGTAGACGCCGAAGTCGAACCACTCCATCGCGTTACCCAGCGCCGCTGCGCCGACCGCACGCTTCAGCATATCGTTATCGACAATGGTGATATCGTCGACCGTTAGCTCTTTCTGTTTTTTCTGCCAGAAATGCTTTTTGCTTTTATCTGTGGGTTGATTCCCGGTGCTCATAATATCCTCATTAACCAATGAGGCTCTTATAGCTTTCGTCGCCGAACTGCCAACAAACTCTGGGAAAGAAAGCTATAAGCAGCCTGTTAAAATAAATTACGGCAGCTTGTTTACAACAATTTACCTTACTATAAAAACGGCCTCGCTTTCAAATTAGCAGATTTTTAGGCTGTCATAGCCGATTAAACACGCAATTGATGCCGCTTTGATCCATCAGCATGGTTTAAATGGCTTTGTCTTAGAGGATTATCCTGTAAAAAAACCTTAAAGATGCGGTTAAAAAGAGCGTTGCACGGAAATAACCTGACTTAACGCAGGGATTAATAAGCGGCGCGCGATTGCCTTATTTAGCTTGAGAAAAAGTAACCCTGGTATAAATACGGTTATAAGCCGATGCAAAATGTCATCAATCGGTCACTGAGTTAATGACGCGTTATCGCTGTCGCCAGCTAACATTCAGAGAGAGTATTGATTCGCACGCGCCGCCCTGGTCTACGGCGGCCTTTCTGGAGGGGTTATGGCCCGATTTAGTGATAAGCGTATCCTGATTACCGGCGGCACCAGCGGCATGGGGCTGGCCGGTGCGCAGCGCATTCAGGCGGAAGGCGGCCGCGTTGCGGTCACCGGCCGCAATCCCAGTCGACTGCAGTATGCCAACAGCGTGTTGCACGACAATGCGCTGCTGCTGCGCAACGACGCCTCGCTGGAGGCAGATATCGAGGCGTTGGGCGAAGCGGTGGAAAAATGGGGCAAGCTGGACGGGCTCTGGCTGAACGCCGGTTACGCCGAACTGGGCGAGCTGGAGTCAATCACCGCGGAATCTTTTAACGCCATGATGAACGCCAACGTGCGCGGCCCTATGCTGCAGCTCGCCAGACTCTCGCCTCTGCTTAATCCCGGTGCGTCGGTGGTGGTCACCTCATCGTCGTCGAGCTATGAAGGCGCGGCGAGTACCAGTCTCTATGCCGCCACTAAAGGGGCGATTGTGGCGATGGCGCGCAGTTGGGCCACGGCGCTGGCGCCGCGCGGCATTCGCGTCAATGTGGTGGTGCCAGGGCCGATCGAAACACACTTCCGCGATTTTATGCCGGAAACGGCGCGTCAGCAGTTTGAGGATTTTATCGTCAGCCAGGTGCCGCTAAAGCGGGCAGGGAAGGCGGAAGAGGCGGCGGCGGTCGCGCTGTTTCTGCTCTCCAGCGACGCCTCTTATGTGACGGGCAGCCAGTACGCGGTTGACGGCGGCCTGGTGCGTTACTGAAATCTGGGCAGCCTGCGCTGCCCGTTAAGCCGTTAGCCCGGATAGATGCCGCGCTCTTTGCGCGCCATCAGAATGCGTTCGCAGGCAACGATATAGGCAGAGGTGCGCAGCGAGCACTCTTTCTCTTTGGCTTTATTCCAGACGTGCACCATCGCATCGGTCATGATCTTATCCATGCGCGCGTTGATCTCATCTTCGCTCCAGAAGAAGCTCGCCATATCCTGCACCCATTCGAAGTAACTTACCGTTACACCGCCTGCGTTACAGATAACGTCGGGCACCACGATAATACCGCGCTCGGCCAGCACGTCGTCCGCTTCCGGATAGGTCGGGCCGTTCGCGCCTTCCAGCACCAGCTTGCAGCTCAGTCGTTCCGCACGCTCGCGGGTAATCTGACCTTCCAGCGCCGCCGGGATAAAGATATCCATTTCGGTACGCCAGAACGCCGCTTCATCGATCTTCTCCGCGCCAGGGAAGCCGAGGATCTGCTTGTGCTCCTGCTGCCAGCGTGAAAGCTCCGCCATATCGATGCCGTCGGCGTTAGCGATGGTCGCGCTGTGATCCTGAATCGCCACCACAAAGGCGCCCGCTTCGCTGAAGAGACGCGCCGCCTCGCTGCCGACGTTGCCGAAGCCCTGCACCGCTACGCGCGCTCCCTCAACGGGAATGCCTGCGCGGCGCGCCACTTCGCGGCCGGTGATAAATACGCCGCGTCCGGTCGCCTTTTCGCGTCCCAGCGAGCCGCCCAGGTGGACCGGCTTGCCGGTGACCACGCCGGTCACGGTGGTGCCGCTGTTCATGGAGTAGGTGTCCATCATCCACGCCATCACCTTGCTGTTGGTACCGACATCCGGCGCCGGAATATCTTTCTGCGGCCCGATGATAATGCCGATCTCGCTGGTGTAGCGGCGCGTCAGGCGCTCCAGTTCGCCTTCCGACAGCGCGAAAGGATCGCAGCGGATGCCGCCTTTGGCGCCGCCGTAAGGCAGGTTAACCGCGGCGCACTTGATGGTCATCCATGCGGAGAGCGCCATGACTTCATTCAGATCGACATTGGGATGGTAGCGCACGCCGCCTTTACCCGGCCCGCGCGACAGGTTGTGCTGCACGCGATAGCCTTCAAAATGGCGGATGGTGCCGTCGTCCATTTGCAGCGGAATATCGACGATCAGCGCGCGTTTCGGATGGCGCAGCGTATCGATCCAGCGTCCCAGTTCGCCCAGATAGGGCGCGACGCGGTCGATTTGCTGAAGATAGGTGGACCAGGCAGATGTACTGTTTTCAGACGCGTAGGATAACTTTTCCATAAAGACCTTTCTTTTTTAAAGTCGTTTATTATGTGTTGCCGTGGATGGATAGCGGATCTAACCGCACCCCGTTAATTTACCACTTACCGAAGAAAGATAATTTTTCTTACGCCGCTGAAAAAAGCGGTTTTGCTACATTTTGGTGCAGCGCAGTGCATAAATAATGTGGCTGGCCGCGTCGCACTGAATAAAGATGTGCTTATGTTGCATGGTTGTTGCATAAATGAGATTTGTCGTCACTTTTCAGTTCCTTGAGTCATCTCATAAATTGAACAAAATACGCCCGCTACGTATTGACTTGGCAGCGAAAATTAGCCGCATGAGCCAGATTAATGAATGGATTACTTTTCATAATGGCGTATAGCGCGGCGCTGAATTAGAGCGCCATTATCCCTTCTATTTCAATTTTAAGATCGGGCGAAAACAGCGCGCTGACCTGTACTAAGGAACTGGCGGGTAAATGGTCGCCGTAATAATGAAACAGCACCTTGCGCAGGGCGTCGATATCCTTAAAGGAGGTGATGAATATTGTGACTTTCAGCAATGCGCTGAGCGTTTTGTTTTCTGCCTGAGCAATAAGCTGAAACTGTTTAAATATCGCCTCAGCCTGCTCGGCGATGGAACCGGCTTGCGCGGCGCTGCCGAATGCCGTAAGGCCGGAAATATAAAGCGTCTTTCCCTGTTTTACCGCATGGACATAGGGCGCTTTAACATCGCCCAGCGCGGGATAATTAATTCTTTCGATGGCTGACATTTATATCTCCTTCATTTTATCTGCCGTACGGCCGTCATTGATCAGACTAATCGCGCCATAACCGATTGTCGCTGTCGTTAAATGACCTTTTCGCTATATAATTGTAAATACAACGAAAGTGGTAAATTAAGGTTACACTTTCCCGCCGTTAATATCACCTGCAGAATTGACAGAATAAAAATGAAATTACTCTCCCGCGCGCGTTTTAAACCCCACCTACTTAGCTTGTTAATTTTAACTGCCCTGGAAACACAGGGCGCGCTGGCGTTCACAAACGATACGCTGGTTGTCTCTGCTGCGCCGGGCTCATCCTTGCGTCATGAGGACGCCACGCAAAAAAGCGCCATGCTGGGCAACGCCGGCCAGCAGGCGCTACGCAACACGCCGTTCTCTGTTCAGTCGCTTTCACGCGAGTTGATGAAACAGCAGCAGTTAAAAAGCGTCAGCGATCTCTATCGCTATATGCCGTCGGTACAGGGTGACGGCGCGCGGCCGCAGACGCGCGGTATGCAGGGCAGCGTGGTGCAGAACAGCATGATCGACGGTCTGAACGTCGTCTCAACGACCGATTACGCGGCAGAACAGTTCGACCATATCGAGGTGCTGAACGGCCTGGCCGGTTCACTCTACGGCCCGGCAAACCCGGCGGGGCTGTTCAATTTTGTGGCGAAGCGCGGCGCCGATTTACCACAGCGTCGTCTGCGTATTGGCGGCGGCAGCGGCGGCAATCATAACGTCGCGGCGGATTTCAGCGGCCCGCTCGATCAAAACGATCGCCTGCGCTATCGCCTGAATCTGCTGGATGACGAGCGCGGCGGCTATGTCAGCGGCAGCAAGGTGCGCCGCCAGCTGATTAGCCTGGCGCTGGACGCAAACCTCAGCGACAATACCGTGCTGGAGAGCAACTTCAGCTATTACCACTATTACGATAAAGGTCTGCCGGGCAAATTCGCGCTCGGCAATGGACTCACCTTCCCGGCGGCGCCCGACCCGAAAAAAAACGGACTTGGGCAAGCCTATGCGGGCGACGACAACCATACCCTGACCGCAGGGCTGCGCCTGCGGCATGACTTTGACGGCAACTGGCAGGGCGAAGTGGGCGTACTGCGCCAGATTGCCGACCGCGAATCGACTGGCGTCACCAATACCTTTACCGATCGGGCGGGGCGCTATACCACGACGACCTCTTCCTCGACCGCCAGTCGCTTCACCATCAACAGCTATATGGCGAATCTTAACGGCGAAGTCGATACCGGCAGCATCCATCATCAAATCGCCACAGGCATCCGTGGTTTTGTCTGGAAGAATATGAATCCGCTGCACGGCGCGACTTCGACGCTGGGCAGCGCCTCGCTGGAACGGCCCTCTCGCTTTGAGCGGCCGGACTACCCCGACTTCAGCAACCGCTATCACTCCGCCACCGCGACGCAGCACGCCTTTTTGCTGAGCGACAACCTGCAGTTTTCTCCGCAGTGGAGCCTGCTGCTGGCAGGCAGCGAAAGCCTGCTCAGCTCCGCCAGCTACGCGAAAACCGGCGTGCGCAGCAGCGAATCCTCTAACAGTGGCTTTTCTGGCTCCGCCAGCCTGGTCTATAAGCCGGTGGATCCGCTGACGCTCTACCTCACCTGGGCGGATAGCCTGCAGCAGGGCGACGCCGCTCCGTCGGGCGCCAGCAACGCCGGCGCGATCCTGGCGCCTTATCGCAGCAAGCAGACGGAAGTCGGCGCGAAGCTGACGGTGAATCGGCTGCTGCTGACGGCGGCGCTGTTTGAGATCAAACGTCCCTTTGCCTATACCAACGGCAGCGGCGACTACGCTGTGGACGGCGAACAGCGCAACCGCGGCGTGGAGCTGATGGCGGATGGCGACGTCATGCAAGGGGTGCATCTCTACGGCGGCATGACCTGGCTCGATCCACGCCTGTTCGATACCGGCAGCCGCGCGACGCAGGGAAAACAGGTGGTGGGGCTGGCACGCTATACCGCCAGCCTCTTCGCTGCCTGGGATCTGCCTGGCCTCAGCGGAGCCGATCTGCACGGCGGTGCGCGCTATGTCGGACGGCGCGCCACCGACAATGCCAACAGCGGCTGGGTAAGCGGCTATACCACCTTCGACGCGGGCGCGGCTTATCAAACTCGCCTGATGAACACCGCAACCACGTTTCGGCTCGATGTGACTAACCTGACCAATCGTCATTACTGGACCAATATCGTGCCGGGCGGCCTTAATGGCTACAGCGGCGCCGGGTATGCCAGCGCCTCGCTCGGCGCGCCGCGTCAGGTGCAACTCTCGATGCAGCTCGATTTTTAAGGAATCTGAATAATGAAAACGTTACTGCGGGCCAGCCTGACGCTGGCGCTGAGCCTGACGGCGGGCGTCGCCGCTGCCGCCACGCTAACCGACGATCTGGGGCAGCAGGTCGAGCTGCCGCATCCGGCGCGCCGCATCGCCGACGCCTGGTATGCGCACCATTCGCTGCTGATGACGCTGGGCGCGGGCGACCTGATCGTTGCGACCGTCAATCATCCCGCAGACCGGCCCTGGATGTTTAAGGTGCAGCCTTCGCTGAATCAGGCGCTGCAGGCGCGCGGAAAAACCTTTTCCAGCGAAGCGCTAGTGGCGCGCGGCGTCGACGCCATTTTCGTTCCTGCGCAGGATCCTGATGCGATAAGCTATCGCCAGGCGGCTATCCCGACGCTGAGTATGCGTTTTAACGACGTGGCGTCGATGAAACGTTCGCTGCTCACCACCGCGCAGGTGGTGGGTACGCCGCAGGCGCAGCGTCGGGCGCTGGCGTACAACCGCTATCTTGATGCGCAGATCGCCGCCGTCAGCACGCAAACCGCCTCGCTGAGCGAGGCGCAGCGGCCGCGGGTGCTGCATATTCAGTCGCTGCGGCCGCTGAAGGTTGACGGCAGCCAGACGCTGATTGACAGCTGGATCCGACTTGCCGGCGGCAGAAACGCGGCGGCGGCGGTAACGGGCAATATGAAAGAGGTTTCGCCTGAGCAGGTCATCGCGTGGGATCCCGACATTATTATTATTGGGGCAGGCGCAGGCAGGCTTGAGGCGTCGCCTTATGCGGCGCTGTTTAGCGGCCTGAAGGCGGTAAACCAGCATCGCGTGCTGCAAAATCCATCGGGCGTCTTTCCCTGGGACCGCTACGGCACCGAAGTGGCTTTGCAGATCCTCTGGGCGGCGAAGCAACTGCATCCGCAGCGCTTTGCGCAGCTCGACCTTATCGCCGCCACCCGCCGCTTTTATCACCGCTTTTATGGCTACCCGCTGCGTGTGGACGAAGCAAAGAGGATCCTGGCCGGTTTGCCACCAATTTCAGGCTGAAATCGCCCGCTTCGCTTTACTGAACCAAGTGTGCGGTGACTGGCGTAAAAAGCAGCGAAGAGGCGAATTCGGAACATGCTGACGCATTGTCTGATGGGAGAAAGTGTGACGTAGCGCTAAAATAGAGGCTTACTCGCAGCTGAGGTCTGACATAAATAATGATTTTACGTTTTTCCCCGATAGCCCTTATCGCCGTCGTCGCGCTCGCCGGATGCGCGAAAAAGCACTCTTACCAGGACGATCCTACGTTTACCGCCGGTCCCGCGCAGGTGAGCGTTTCCCATGTGATGACGCGCACCGATGACGGTTCATCAGTGTTCGTCACCGTCGACGGCAAAGATGCCGGCAAGCTGAACGGCGGGCAGAGTAAAGATCTCTTCCTGACGCCAGGCAAGCATAAAATCGGCGGCTACGTCGCCACCCTGTTTGGTCTGGGCCGCGTCACCATCAATCCAGTCGAAGTGAACACGGCTAAAGGCGAAGTGAAACATGTCGCTTATGAAGTAAAAAGCGACAAGCCGACCTTTACCGAATGGACACCGCCGTCTGCCGAAGGCTAAACCTCTCCTCCCGGGCCGGTCTGCGTCTGACCGGCTTTGCTCACGCTTTTCTCCTCCAGCTATTCCGTGCATGAGTCGTTAACTGCTTTTCGGCTAATCGTGATTATATGCAATCATAATTGACCATATGTGAGCATGATCAATTTATTGCACTGCTAATTCCCCTATAAATGCTCCTGTGACGCCTTCAAAAGAAAGTGCGCTGATTAAACTTAATCAATCTGTATCCTTACAGGAGACTAACGTGGCCTATCTCTACTGCAGCACGCGCTGCCCTGATTCAACATTCGCGCCGCCTTCAGGTGTCATCACGGCGATGCGCTAGCCCGTCAGCACGCGCAATAACTTAATGGAAAACAGACGAGGGTTATGACCCTCACGGTTTCGCTCGTCCTCAAGAGAGGCTCAGATGAATACGTTCAATGCTGAAGACACCCTGATTATCGTCGGCATCGTAGTGGCTTATATTGGTTTCACTACCTGGCTGACCTGGCGGCTGCGCAGCAAAAGCAGCGGCGATTTTATGGAAGGATCCCGCGCCATGCCCGCGCTGGTGGTCGGTATTTTGCTGATGTCGGAATATATCGGCGCCAAATCGACCGTCGGCACTGCGCAGGCCGCCTTTGAAGATGGCTTCGCCGCGTCCTGGTCGGTAATCGGCGCGGCAATCGGCTTTCCGCTGTTTGGCTTCCTGTTGGTCAAACGCATCTACAGCACCGGCAAAATCACCATCTCCGGCGCAATAGCGGAAAAGTACGGCAATACCACCAAAAACATCATCTCCGTCATCATGATTTACGCGCTGCTGCTGGTGAACGTGGGCAACTATGTGAGCGGCGCGGCGGCGATTTCGACCATCCTGAAAGTTAACCTGCCGGTTGCGGCCTTTATCACCGCCGTGGTCAGCACCTTTTACTTTTGCTATGGCGGCATGAAAGGGCTCGCCTGGGTCACGATGCTGCACAGCGCGCTGAAGTATTTCGGCATTCTCGCCATTATGGGGTTTGCGCTCTATAAAACCGGCGGCTTTACGCCGATGATCGAGCAGATGCCCAGCTACTACTGGACGTGGGATGGCCATATCGGCGCCAGCACCATCGTCGCCTGGCTGATCGGCACTATCGGCTCCATCTTCTGTACTCAATTCGTTATTCAGGCGATCTCCTCGACAAAAGATGTGCGCTCGGCGAAGCGCGCCACCTGGGTTGCCTTCTTCTTTTGTCTGCCGATTGGCCTGGCGATTGCGGTTATCGGGGTGGCGGCGAAATATCTGCATCCGGAGATCAACAGCCTCTACGCGATGCCGATTTTCCTGCAGGATATGAATCCCTGGATGGCTGGCGTGGTGACAACGTCACTGGTAGCGTCGATCTTTGTCAGCGTGAGCACCGTGGCGCTGGCCATCGCTTCGCTGGTGGTAAAGGATTTCTACGTGCCGTATCGCAAGCCGACGCCGGAGCAGGAGTTCAAGGCGACGCGCTGGCTGTCGTTGATTATCGGCTTCCTGCCGCTGATTTTTGTGTTGCTGGTGCCTGAGGTGCTGAAGCTCTCGTTCTTTACCCGCGCCATTCGCCTCTCGATTTCGGTAGTGGCGGTGATCGCCTTCTACGCGCCGTTCTTTAAAAGCGCGCGCGGCGCCAACGCCGGTTTGATCGGCGCCTGCGTCGCGACATCAGTCTGGTACCTGCTGGGCGACCCGTTCGGCATTAATAATATGTATATTGCGCTGGTCACGCCGGCCATCATTATGGCGATCGATTACCTGATCCCAAACCGACAAGTAGATGAAACGCGCCAGAGCGTTGAACAGAGGGGAGTCCGATATGTCCGTAACCGTTAACCGCGATGGCGTACTGCGCCCAGCAGAGCAGGATGCGCGCCTCATGACGGCGATGCTGCCGTCGCCATGTCCGCAAAACCATGCGGCCAACCTTTTGCCGCTGCCGGACGGTTCGCTGCTGTGCGTCTGGTTCGGCGGCACGCAGGAAGGCGTGGCGGATATCTCCGTCTACAGCTCGCGCCTGGCGTCCGGTGCCGATCGCTGGAGCGAGGCGGTAAAACTCTCCGACGATCCCGCGCGGTCGGAACAGAACCCGGTGCTGTTTCTGGCGCCTGACGGCGTACTGTGGCTGCTCTGGACGGCGCAGCTTGCCGGCAATCAGGATACCGCTATCGTGCGGATGCGCCAGTCGCGCGACCTGGGCGCCAGCTGGGGGCCGATCGAGACGCTGCTCGATCAGCCTGGCACCTTTATCCGCCAGCCGATTACCGTGCTGGAGAACGGCAACTGGCTGCTGCCGGTGTTCTACTGCCGCACCCAGCCGGGCGAGAAGTGGGTCGGCAACGATGACGTCAGCGCGGTGAAAATCTCCAGCGACGGCGGCAAAAGCTGGCGCGACGTCGCGGTGCCCGGCAGTCTGGGCTGCGTGCATATGAACATCACCGCGCTGCCGAACGGCACGCTGGTGGCGCTTTATCGCAGCCGCTGGGCGGATCACATTTACTACAGCCAGTCAGAAGATGGCGGCGAAAGCTGGTCACAGCCCGAGCCGACCACGCTGCCCAACAATAACTCTTCTGTTCAGGTCACCACGCTGCAGGACGGCACGCTGGCGCTGGTGTTCAACAATATGAGCGCGGCGGGCGCGACGGAGCGACGCGCTTCGCTCTATGACGAAATCGACGACGGCGACGACAGCCGCAAGGAGCCGCAGGCGCGCGAAGGGCGCAGCGCGTTCTGGGGCGCGCCGCGCGCGCCGATGACGGTGGCGCTGTCGCCAGACGGCGGCAAAAGCTGGCCGTGGCAGCGCAATCTTGACGAAGGCGACGGTTACTGCATGACCAATAACTCCCAGCAGAAACTCAACCGCGAGTTCTCCTATCCCACTATCAAGCAGAGCGACGACGGCACTCTGCATATCGCTTATACCTTCTATCGACAGGCCATTAAGTATGTGCGCCTGTCGCCGGCATGGGTAAAGGAGGCGTCATGATTATCGGTAATCTGCAGGCGCTGGCGATGGCGGGGCTGCCCGCCGCGCTACGCGCCATCCTTGAGCGCGAGGATTGTCGGCTTGAGGCGCTTAAACAGCGCGAAGATGGCCGCTTTCAGCCCGCGGATGCGCAATGGTTTTGCCATATCGGCCCGGCGCAGACCGAGCCGGCGGCGCAGCGCCATACTGAATATCACCGCCAGTGGGCGGATATTCAGGTAGTGCTGGCGGGCAATGAGGTGATTAACGCCAGCCAGCAGCCTCTGGCGCAGCCGGACGACGAAGAGCGCAAAGCGGATCTTTTTATCGCCGCTGCGCCAGTGCTGCCGGTTTCGCTACGCTTGAGCGCCGGCGATTTCGCCGTATTTTTGCCTGGCGAACCGCATCAGGCGCTCTGTGCCGCATCGCAGCCGGAAAGGGTGCGCAAGGCGGTGTTTAAAATTCCGCGTTCGCTTCTGGAGGCATAGATGCCGCATGCGATAGTAACCGGCGCCAGCTCTGGCATTGGCGAAGCGATTGTCGCCGCGCTGCTCGATCAGGGCTGGCAGGTGACCGGGCTGAGTCGCAGTGCGGTAACGCGCGACAGCGCGCTTTTTCGCAGCGTTCAGGTAGATATGACCGATGAGCCGGCGCTTATCCGCACGCTGGCCGATCTTCCCGTGCCTGATGCGTTAGTGCATGCCGCCGGCATGATGGCTGCCGCGCCGGTGGGCGAGATCAACCTCGGCGTCAGCTCTCGCCTCTGGTCGCTGCACGTGCGCGCGGCGGAGATCCTCGCCAGCCGCTTTGCACCAGAGATGCAGCCGGGCGGCCGTATTGTGCTGATCGGCAGCCGTACCTCGCGCGGAGCGGCTAACCGCTCCCAGTATGTCGCGACCAAAGCCGCTATGGTGGGGATGGCGCGCAGCTGGGCGATGGAGCTGGCGCCGCGCGGCATTACGGTCAATGTAGTTGCGCCGGGCGCGACAGAAACGCCGATGCTCTCGCAGCCGGGCCGCGAGGCGTCCAGGCCGGTCGTGCCGCCGATAGGTCGGCTTATTCAGCCGCAGGAGGTCGCCGCGCTGACCGCTTTCTTGCTCTCGCCGCAGGCCGCGGCTATCACCGGTCAGGAGATGGTGATTTGCGGCGGCGCCTCGCTGCGCTAGGCGCGGGGGTTTAGCTTCGCCAGCTGTGCGCCGAAATGCTGCTCGATCACCTTAAAGGTTTCCAGCGCCTTGACGCGGTAAAGCTGCTCTGAAGGATGAATGCAGTCGGGCGACATCATGGCGCGCCAGTCGGGCATTTGTTGAATGCGCTGGTACTGACTGACCAGCGGCACCTTTTCCGTGCGGGCGACGGCGTCAAGCCGCGCAGCATAAGGCGCGACATCCCATTTCTCCGCCCGGCCGCACAGCGGATGCGGCTCCTGCAACACCACCGCTTTGCCGTTCGCTCTGGCGCTGTCGATCAGCGCCGTCATCACTTCGCCGTAGCGCTGCGGGCTCACCTGATACGGTTTTTCGATATCGTGAAAGTGATAGTGGCGTGCGTCGTTGGTGGCAAAATTAAGCAGGATTAGACGCGCGCTCGACTGTTTCATCGCTTCCTGCCACGGCGGATTGTGCTCATATTTATAACGTCCGTTCAGGAGTTCAATCGCCTGTGCCGACGGCGCGCCGCGATTGATCACCTGCACGCCGCTGCCGTATTTCGCCTGTAGCAGCTGATTAAGCACGGCGATTTCATTGTGCTCGCTGACGATATTGCGCAGCCGGCCCGCTTCGCGCACCGCCAGCACCCCTTTGGTGCTGGATCCTCCCCAGGCTTCAATAATAAAGGTGTCGGGCGATGCGGACTGCGCCATGGCTGACGCAGAAGCGGCGAGGGTAAGCGCAATGGATAGCGCCATTTTAAAATGAATTTTTTTTCGAAGCATATCGCTCTCGGCTTGTTGCCTGCAGTGAATATCGCGGTTAAACCACGGCTGCGATCACGGTAGCAAAATTAATTAGCCGCCAACAACCCGAAAAGTCTCGATAGTTACCAGCAAAATTATATCAATACTTTGTTTTTGTAAGGCGACACTTTTTAAGCGGATCGCGGCGAACAGGACGTTTTTTTCGCGCCAGCAAAGTAAAATAAGCAGAATCGCATTCGTTAGCGATATTTCTTCTATTAACCGGCCTTATCAGCCGTCTCGTTTAGCGGAGTGCAACCCGCACCAGAACGGACATGAGCGGCATGCAGAAAAAGGAAATTGTCAGGCTATTGTTTTTGATAGATAAAACGGCGATGGCAGCGCCAAGGCGGTTAGCTTTTTATACCTGCATTATCTGGCCTTTTTCCTAATTCAATCGCGAAGCTTTAGGCATATTCCTAATGTCCTGTCTGCGCAATGCTTTTTATCGTTAAGTGATGATAGGCTTTACCCACACAGGCCAGACAGGGTTATTCTGATTTCTGCGCGGCCGACTTCACCAGGTCAGGATTATATCCTTTTCGCGTCTCGCTGTTAAAAATGCGGCAGGAGAGAGGCGACGTTCTGACGAATTATTGAGAAGGGTACAACGTGGAAAATAAAGCGTTTCTCTCGAGCCGAAATATCGGCCTGGATTTCCTGCGCGCGCTGTTGATTCTGGAAGGGGTTTTATATCATGCCGCGCGAAGTCTTCCCGGCGGTAATAACTGGTACTATATTTCAGGGAAAAATGAGGCGGACGGCTTTACCGCGCTGATCGAGTTTATGCATACCTTTCGAATGGAAGCCTTTTTCTTCCTGTCGGGCATGTTCTCGGCAATGGTCATCCTGCGTAAGGGCTCCGACTTTTTTTACAGTAACCGCAAGAAGCGCGTCGTGGTGCCGCTGATCTCCGCCTTCCTGTTTATTCCCGGGCTGATGTATCTCATTAACGCGCAAATCGACGGCGAAGCCCTCACCACCCATAACGCGCTGGGCGCCTATACTTCGCTGCACCACCTTTGGTTCCTGGTTTCGCTGACCGCGATGTCGTTCCTGATCCCGGGCAGTCTCTATCAGCGCGCGGCGATGATGATGCGCCGTCTGCCTTTCCCGCTGCTGGTCGCAGCGCTGATCGTCGCGGCAAACGCCTTCTTTGTGGTGAAGTTCTTCGTGAAAGACTTCGGCGAGTGGGTCAATCTTATCCCCGTTACCGCCCGCTTTATGGTGTTCTACGCGGCAGGCTATGCGCTCTACCTTAACAGCGATCAGATACCGCAACAGGCGCGCAGTATCCTGGTCAATACCAAAGTGGTGGCGGCGCTGGGGCTTGCCTGCTGGCTGGTGTTCTATGCCATTTTCCACTACAACATCACCAGCAGCCTGAAGTATCTGCCGGTGCTCTGCTCCAGCGTGTTCTCGGTGATTTTCTCGTACTGGGTGGTCTTCACCTTTGAGAAATTGCGTATGAAAGAGAGCCGCCTGGTGAAGGGCGTGGTGGATTCCGCGCTGGTGATCTACATCATGCACTATCCGCTGGTGATCACCTTCGCCTGGCTGCTGGATGGCTATCTGCCCGACGCGCTGCCGATAACCTATGTCGCGGTGGTGACCACGCTTGGCCTGATCTGCAGCGCCGCGCTCTATTTGCTGATTAAGCAGCTGCCGCTGATGTCGCTGCTGTTCGGGCTGAAACCGGCCCGCGTGCAGAACGTGCCAGCCACCGATCCCCGCAGCTAATTCCCTCGCGTTGCCTCTGCCCGGCGGACCTTGTCCGCCGGGCATTCTGTTACAAACCTCTTTATTTAGGCGCCGCAAAAGCGGTTATGCTGTTACTACTTCAGACAACCGTGTAGCGAAGGGATCATGATTGTAAATTGCATGGTATATCGCCCAGGCCAGACCGGGCAGGAATTAGACGTAGAAAAAATCAGCGATGTGCTAAGTGAGCCGGATGCCTTTATCTGGATGGGCCTTTATCAGCCCGAAGCGGAGTTCATGCATAAAATCCAGAACGAGTTCGGGCTGCATGAACTGGCGGTAGAGGACGCGCTATGCGCGCACCAGCGTCCCAAGATCGAGCAGTATGGCGAGTCGATGTTTATCGTGGTGAAGACCGTCAGTTCGGAAAATGAACACCTTCACCTGGGCGAAACCCACTTCTTTATCGGTAAAAACTTCCTGATCACCCTGCGTCACGGCGCTTCCGACAGCTATGCGCCCATTCGCGAGCGCGTGGCGCAAAACAGCGCGCTGCTCGATCATGGGCCAGGCTATCCGCTCTACTGTATTCTCGATTTTATCGTCGATCGCTATGGCGAATATACCGCCTCGCTGGGCGATAAAATCAATGAGATGGAGGCGGCGCTGTTCCGCTCCGAGTTTGATAATCTCGCGGTGAAAAAGGTTTATCGCCTGCGCCGCGAGCTGCTGAGCCTGCGCAATGCGGCACAACCGCTGGAAGAGATCTGCCAGCAGCTGGTGCGGCTGCACGAAGATATCGTGCCGAAAGAGCTGCGCGCCTATCTGCGTGACGTACAGGATCATGCGCGCCACGTAGTCACCGACGCGGAAGATATGCGGGAAATGCTCACCAGCGCCATGCACGTCAACCTGGCGATGGTGGCGGTGCAGCAGAACGAGGTGACGAAAAAACTGGCGGGCTGGGGTGCGATTCTGGTGGTGCCGACGGTGATCTTCAGCATGTACGGCATGAACTTTAAAGAGATGCCGGAGCTGAACTCGCCGCTGGGCTATCCGCTGGCGCTGGGCGGCACAATCGTCGGCTGCTTCCTGCTCTGGCTGCGGCTGCGCAAGTCGGGCTGGCTGTAGCGGCTGCGCCGCGACGCTCCGCGCGTCGCGGCCTGACGCCTTACTCTTCGATAGAGGTCAGCAGCGCATTTTGAATAATGCGCTGCGCTTTCAGGGGATTTTGCTCCAGCTGCGCCGCCTGCAGCGCGGCCATATCCAGCTTGTCGAGCGCGCGATAGATATGCTTGAGGAAGCGGATCGAAAGGTTGGCGGCTTCTACATGGTCTTCGCGGAACGGGAACTGATCGAGCTGCCAGACGCCGTCCCAGTTGTTGCACTTCAGCACGTAGAAAAACTCGAAAATTTCGGTCATATGTACGGTGCCGACCACGAGGTCGTCATCCCAGCCGCGCAGGTTGTCGTTCACGTCCATGCCAAACAGGCGGCCGCGATCGATAATCAGCTGCGCAGAGCCGGCCGGCGATTCGCCCGCGAACAGCGCATGACCGAAATCCAGCAGGATCCCTACGTTATCCAGCCCGATCTCCTCAATACCCAGCAGCGACTTCGCCGCAGAATCCCAGGTCATTTTAACGCGCGGCTCGCGCGGCTTGTATTCGATGGCGAATTTCACGTCCGGGTTCGCGCCGGCCAGCTCGCGCATGCCGTCGACCGCCAGCTTCCACAGGTTCTTATGATCGACCTGGAAAGGGTAATCCCAGCCATCCTGACCCGGCCAGACCTTAACGTAGTTCGCGCCCAGCTCGCGCACTACGTCGGCCGCTTCGTTCATCAGCGCCAGCGCCTCGGCACGCACCGCCGCGTCGGGATGGGTAAAGGCGCCGCGCGAGAATTTGCGCAGATAGATCTCCGGCGTCACGCCGATCGCTTTCAATCCCGCCTCCTGCAGCGCCTGCTTCACCTCGGCGACCGTGACGCCAGGGGTAAAGGGATAGGGGATATCGACATAGGCGAGATCCTCCACTTCAGCCGCCAGCTTGATCTGATCCAGCGTGCTGAGCGCCGGGCCGTAGCCGTCAACCGCGTAGCGATCGATGTAGTTCGCGAAATGCCACAGGCCAGCGCCAAACTTCGGATAGTTGTAGTCACTCATTGCCGATATTCTCCGTTCAGGATGCAGACAGAAAGGTGGTCGGATTGCGACGGCAATCCATAATGGAATATATATTCAGTAAGGATTATATATTCCATTGTGCGGGCGGAGTTGGCTAGGTTGCCAGCGCAGCGCGCGATAACTGTAAGGTGGGTCACAAAAAATCTCAGCGCTCCCTGGGAAGAGAAAGCGGATGTCGGCGCGCTAAGAACAGCGATTGGGGCCGTTCGGCTTGTTAAACGGTGTCATTAAGGGGATGATCTGCGCAGTCTGAGTCCACATCGTAGGCGCTATGCTCATCAGCACTGAAAACTTTCGCAGCTACACGGCCGATACGCAGCTTGCCTGCACGCTTGCGGCTGTCGCGGGCGCGCTAAATACCGCGGCGTTTGAAGTTGTCGGCTTTTTCTCCGCCAATATGACAGGCAATGTCTCTTCGCTTTCGGATCATCTGGCCAAGGCAAGCCTGGCGCCAGCTATCTTCTTTGTGTCGATTGTCGCCATCTTTATCACCGGCTCCGCTTTTTCCACTCTGCTGATCAATGCTGGACGGCGCAATAACATGCGCAAAGTCTATGCCTTCAATATTCTGGTGGAGGGCATCGGTCTGGTTGGGCTTGGCGGGGTTGAAACCTGGCTGACGCCGCAGTCGCCCGGCGTGGTGTTGATTTTATCCCTGAGCTTTTTGATGGGGCTGCAGAATGCAGTCGTCACCCGAATATCGAACGCGCGCGTGAGAACCACCCATGTCTCGGGCACCTCGACGGATATCGGTATTGAATTAGCGATGCTGTTCGACGTGCTGAGGCGCAAAGAGTCGCCGAAAGAGGCGCCGCTCTATATTGAGCGTCTGAAACTGCACGCCTTAACGCTGCTCTCGTTTTTGTCTGGGGGCGTGGCCGGGATCTGGCTCTATCGCGCGCTGGGCTATCCGTTCATTATGTTGATCGGCCTGCTGCTTATCGCTCTCGCGCTGCATACCATGCTGGGCAGGCGTGCCAGTCCGGCGAATCAGTAAAGCGCTTGCTGCCAGCGAGAGGCGCGGCTCGCTAAACCGCGCCTGTGGCAGGGGGCGATCAGCTAAAGCCGGCGCCCAGCAGCTGTTTATCGATGCGGCAGCCAGGCATCATCGCCTCCAGCCCGGCGATCAGCTCGTCGCTGGCGTGATGCAGCGCATCTAGCGGCATTTCGGGCAAGCTCTCGAGAATAAACCACATCTGCTGCGCGCTGGCGTCGAGACGCGTTCGCACGCCCTGGCGCCAGTTCCAGCGCCGGCAGGTGACGCCAAGATCGTCGCGCCAGATCACTTCGCCCGGTTCGGGCGACTCTTCACAGGGTTCGCCCGCTTTCAGCGTGTCGAAGCGTTCGCTGCCGTCGGCGCACACCAGCCGCGCATCGCCGACATAGGCGGCAGCATTTTCGCCGCCGATCGGCAGGGCGTACTTAATGCTGATGGCATTATAGAGATCGACGATCGGATCGATGGCAGGCAGCGCGCCGTCGCGGGCAACCCGCTTGCGTAGCGCTTCGACCGAGCTCGGCGTACGGGCCGGTTTCGCGCCGAAGGCCTTAAAGACGTCGCGCCAGGCGGCGAGATGCGCTTCGGCGTAGGGCACATCCTCGGTGGCGACGGCGCGGCAGGCGTCGTCCAGCGCCGTGCGCGCCACCTGCGGGTGCCGCACCTCAGTCGCTTCAACCAGAATGCTGATAGCGCGAAAGCCCGGCGCCAGCGCGAGTACGGTCAGCTCGACCACAGGAGAGAAAGAAAACATCGCTATTCCTTGTAGAGGGTTACGGCATGAAGTGTAGCGACGGATGGCGGTGACTGCTCGCTCGGAGCGGCTTTTAGCGCAGGCAGACCAGATAAAAATCCAGGAATATGCCGAATCCGCAGTAAATTACCCGCACTTTGCTGTGCAGTTGCATTATTTGTCTATACTGAAACTGGACTTAATAACTAGTGAGGGAATCATGAAAAAGACAATTATTGCACTTTCTGCTCTGATGCTGGCGACTCCGGTTTTTGCGGCTACCACACACGCTACCGATGAAACCGTGGCTGAAGCGCATAAAGGCGCCGACACCGCCAAAGAGAAACTGCATCAGGCGCAGGATGCGGGCGCTGAACAGAAGCTGAAAGCGGAACACGCAGCTGAAGGCAAAAGCCATGCGACCACCAGCAAAGTAAGCGAAGGTTCGCAAAAAGCCTGGCACAGCACCAAGCAGGGTAGCGAAAAAGCTTGGGATAAAACCAAGCAGGGCGCTGAAGACCTGAAAAACAAAGCAACGAACTAACAGAAAATGGCCGGTTAAACCGGCCATTTTTTTATCCTCTCTCCGGCTTCAGGCGCACCGCGCGCCGTCCCGCCAGCAGCGACACCGCCGCCATTGAAAAAATTCCCCAGCAGTAAACGTTAGCCGTCGCCACCAGGCCTATCATTGGCACCGCGCAGCCCGCCAGCAGCGCCGGCAGCGCAAAAGCGAGATAGCTTTTTATCAGAAAGGCCGCGAATAGCCCGGCGCGCTCGTGACTCTCCGCCAGCGGCATTACGATGCTGATAATGGTCGAAAAGATCGAACCGAATCCCTGCCCGGCAACCGCGGTGCCGAGAAACAGCAGCGCCGTCTGGTGATGATTAATGCCGATCAGAGTCACGCCAATACCCGCCATCAGCGCCAGGGTACCGAGAAACAGCGCGCGCTGCGGCTGCCAGCGGCGGAAAATAAACACCGACGCCGTGGCGCTCAGCATCAGCGTCGCCACCACGGTGCCGCCGACAAACGGCGAGCTGCGGCCGGTCGCGAGGATCGCCAGCGTCGGCATCAGCGATAAATAGAAGCCGCCCAGCGCCCAGGCCGCCACATTGACCGGCGCCAGCCGCAGCAGCGTTCCCAATGCGCGTGGTGGAATCGCGACCTGCGGCTTTAAAGCGCGCAGCGCGCCGGGCGTCCGCGCCACCGTTTCAGGCATGAGCGGCAGCAGCGCCAGCGCCAGCAGCATTAGCGTAAACAGCAGCGCATAGATGGAAACGGTGGGGAAAGGCGCAAAAGTGATCAGCAGCGCGCCCGTCAGGCTGCCCGCCAGCAGGCCGAGAAAAGCCGTTATCGAATTGAGCAACGGGCCGCGCGCCTTATCGCCGTCAAGGATCGCCGCGCCAAAGGTCGGCAGTGCGATACCCGTCGCAATGCCCTGAACTATTCGCGCGGCGATCAGCGTTTGCGCCGAGTCCGCCAGCATAAACATAATTAGCGCCAGCGCGTTGCACAGCAGCGCCGCCAGCATCATCACGCGCCGACCGATAAAATCGGAAAGGCGGCCCAGCGTCAGCAGGGCAAAAAGCAGGGCGAACGCATAGCTGGCGAAAATCAGCGTCACCGCCAACGGCGACAGATGGTAAAGCGTGCGATAGAGCGGGTAGAGCGGCGTCGGCGCGCTGCTGGTCGCGGAGAACAGCATGGCGCAGACAAAAGCGTAAAGAGTAATGCGCGCCGCGGCAGCGGCGGGCAACGTTGTGGTAGAGAAAGACATGGTTATCACCTTAAAGCAAAATATTAGCTTTAAGAGAGGTATACTTGCATTTCTCAGTTAACGCAATATCTTTGCATTAAACAATTTTCGACATGCTTATTCTTTTCGAAGAGGAAAAAAAGATGGCCAGGGAGATGATCAGGCAGGGCGGACGTAGCGCGCGCATACAGGAAGAGGTGCACAAGGCGGTCAATATGCTGCTGAAAACCCGCGACCGCAGCGAGTTGACGGTGCCAATGGTGGCAGAAACGGCGGGCGTGACGCCATCCACCCTCTATCGCCGCTGGGGCGATCTGACACAGCTGCTCGCCGACGTGGCGGTGGCGCGTATGCGCCCGATAAGCGAGCCTGAAGATACCGGCGAGATGCAAAGCGATATGGAAGCTTTCATTTTGCAGTATGCAGAAGAGATGTCGTCGAAACCGGGGCGGCAGATGCTGGCTGATGTTATCGGCAGCGGGAGTAATGGCGCGACGGTGAAGTGCTGCGGTTTTACCGCGCTTCATCTTGAGACGCTGCGAAAGCGCGCAATCGCGCGCGGCGAAGCGGGCTTCTCGATCGATGAGGCGGTGGATACGGTAGTGGCGCCGGTGATCTATCACATTCTGTTTGAAGACCGCGAGCCAACGCCAGACTACTGCCGCGAACGGGTAGCGCGGCTGTTTCAGAATCGCTAACGGCGGCTGCGATAAAAGGGATGCTGTGCAAAAGCGGCCGCGCAGTATCAAGGCAGCCATTTATAGTTACAACATGCTAATTGGTTTTTAGTAAAAGCAATCAGCACCGTGCCAAATGCAGCCTAAAAAAGTCAGCACAGAAAGGGCGCTAGCCATTAATTGCTCCCTAATCCGCTGACAACTAATGACCTGCCAGGCTTGTTCAAATCACTCCAGCGCACCGGATAGCGCTGGGCTAGTAATAAACCAGGCAAACAAATAGATTGAAATATTCGCTATATAATGCAATTAATAACGAATGGCGGCCAGACGGATTTTTATAGTTACTAAAATCGTAATTGAGATGAATTCGCACTAATATAAAAACAAGCGTGAAGGGCATCACTCGATAAATATTAACTTTTATTCAATCGTTATTTGATTTATATCAACCTGACTTGCGGCTAAGCAGCTCATTTATTTCCATAGAGATAAATTATACCTATAATTAGGTAGTTAACTCTGCCTGCACTATTCCTCATTCCAGCGTTGCTTTGCGCTGCGTCATGAAAGCCCCTACAAATCCTCTTGTTTTTCTGGCTTGCTAAGATAGGCTTATTAACCATTCTACAGGACGGAAGAGTTCGCCAAATAACGGCGCCTGAATAGCATCCGTATTTATTTAAAAAAGGCAAAGCTGATTCGGCGTCGTCATCTGATTACATTCAGATTCGTATTAATACGGATTTATTCGGTTTCTCATTTATTACTTTTTAATTACTACTCGCAGACAGCGGGAGCGATCCGTCTGCTGCTTATTGGGAGGATATGTGAGCGTAAAACCTCATTCCGGGCACGGCGCGCTTGAAAACTGGGCGCCTGAAAATCAACAATTTTGGGAAAGCCGCGGCAAACATATCGCCCGGCGTAACCTCATTATCTCCGTCTGCGCGCTGCTGCTCGCCTTCTGCGTCTGGATGCTGTTTAGCACCGTCGCCGTCAACCTGAATCGGGTAGGATTTAACTTCACCGTCGATCAGCTGTTCTTGCTGACCGCATTGCCTTCGCTCTCCGGCGCGCTGTTCCGCGTGCCTTACTCTTTTGTCGTGCCGGTGGTCGGCGGCCGTCTCTGGACGGTGATCAGCACCGCCGTGCTGATCATTCCCTGCGTCTGGCTCGGCTTCGCGGTGCAGAATCCGGCAACCCCCTACGGCGTATTTATCGTCATTTCGCTGTTCTGCGGTCTGGCGGGCGCTAACTTCGCCTCAAGCATGGGCAACATCAGCCTTTTCTTTCCTAAAAGTAAGCAGGGCTCGGCGCTCGGCATCAACGGCGGCCTCGGCAACCTGGGCGTCAGCGTGATGCAGCTGGTCGCGCCGCTGATTATCGTAGTGCCGTTCTTCGTGGGCGGCGCGACGCTGGAGGATGGCAGCCAGATTTGGCTCGCCAACGCCGCGTGGATCTGGGTGCCGCTGCTGGCGCTGGCTTCGATCGCCGCCTGGGGTGGCATGAACGATATCGCCGGCATGCGCGCCTCGCTGCGCGAGCAGCTGCCGGTGCTGAAGCAGGGACATCTCTGGACGCTTGGACTGCTCTATCTCGCCACTTTCGGCTCGTTTATCGGCTTCTCGGCGGGCTTCGCCATGCTGGCGAAAACGCAGTACCCGCAGGTAGACATTATTCATCTCGCCTTTTTCGGCCCCTTCCTCGGCGCGCTGGCGCGGTCGGCGGGCGGTTTTCTTTCTGACAAATTCGGCGGTGTGCGCGTTACGGCGATCAACTTTATGCTGATGACGCTTTTCTCCGCGCTGCTGTTCCTGACCCTGCCTGGCAGCGTCGCCGGCTCTTTCCTGAGCTTCTACGTGGTGTTTATGGGGCTGTTCCTGACCGCCGGCCTCGGCAGCGGCTCGACCTTCCAGATGATCGCGGTGATCTTCCGTCAGATCACGATGGATCGCATGACCGCCAAAGGCCACAGCAAGGAAGAGGCGCAGCACGCCGCCGTCACCGACACCGCCGCCGCGCTGGGCTTTATCTCCGCGCTGGGCGCGGTCGGCGGCTTCTTTATCCCGAAAGCGTTCGGCACCTCGCTGACCCTCACCGGTTCACCCGTCGGCGCTATGAAAATTTTTCTGGTCTTTTACATCGTCTGTCTGCTGTTGACCTGGCTGCTGTATGGCCGTCGCAAAACTAATAACAACTAAGCAGAGCATATGAGCACTAACCATACTGGAGATGCGCAATGAGCAAACTTCTCGACCGCTTCCGCTATTTCAAACAGAAAGGCGACAGCTTCGCAGAGGGGCACGGTCAGGTCTATAACACCAACCGCGACTGGGAAGAGAGTTACCGGCAGCGCTGGCAATATGACAAAATCGTGCGTTCCACCCACGGCGTAAACTGCACCGGCTCCTGCAGCTGGAAGATCTACGTTAAAAACGGCCTGGTCACCTGGGAGACGCAGCAGACCGACTATCCGCGCACGCGTCCCGACCTGCCTAATCACGAGCCGCGCGGCTGCCCGCGCGGCGCGAGCTACTCGTGGTATCTCTACAGCGCCAACCGGCTGAAATATCCGCTGGTGCGCAAGGTGCTGCTGGAGATGTGGCGCGAGGCGCGGGCGCAGCACAGCGATCCGGTCGACGCCTGGAACGCCATTATGGCGGATAGCGAAAAGAGTAAGACCTATAAATCGCAGCGCGGCCGTGGCGGTTTCGTGCGCGCCAGCTGGCAAGAATTGAACCCGCTGATCGCTGCCGCCAACATCTGGACCATCAAAAACTACGGCCCCGACCGTATTGCCGGCTTCTCGCCGATCCCGGCGATGTCGATGGTTTCCTATGCGGCAGGCACGCGCTATCTGTCGCTGATCGGCGGCACCTGCCTGAGCTTCTACGACTGGTATTGCGACCTGCCGCCCGCCTCGCCGATGACCTGGGGCGAGCAGACCGACGTGCCGGAATCCGCCGACTGGTACAACTCCAACTACATTATCGCCTGGGGCTCCAACGTGCCGCAGACGCGTACCCCAGACGCCCACTTCTTTACCGAAGTGCGCTACAAAGGCACCAAAACGGTCGCGATCACGCCGGACTATTCAGAAGTGGCCAAGCTGTGCGACCAGTGGCTGGCACCGAAGCAGGGCACCGACAGCGCGCTGGCGATGGCGATGGGCCACGTCATCCTGAACGAGTTTCACCTGAAAAACCCCAGCGACTACTTCCTTAACTACGCGCGTCACTACACTGACATGCCGATGCTGGTGCTGCTTGAGCCGCGCGAAGACGGCAGCTATGTGCCCGGACGACAGCTGCGCGCGGCGGATCTGGCCGATAACCTGGGCGAAGAGAATAATCCGCAGTGGAAAACCGTCGCCTATAACCAGGAGGGCGAACTGGTGGCGCCGAACGGTTCCATCGGCTTCCGCTGGGGCGAAAAGGGCAAATGGAACCTCGAACCGAAAGCGGCAGGCACGCCGACACAGCTGACGCTCTCGCTGCTCGACCGGCGCGATGCGGTGATGGATGTCGCCTTTCCTTACTTCGGCGGCATTGAGAACCCGCACTTCCGTCACGTGAAGCAGGAAGAGGTGCTGCTGCATAAAGTGCCGGTGAAAATGCTGACGCTGGCCGACGGCCGCGAGCTGCCGGTCGCCTCGGTTTACGATTTGACACTGGCCCACTACGGGCTCGACCGCGGTCTCGACGACGACAACTGCGCGCGCGACTACAGCGAAGTGCGCGCCTATTCGCCCGCCTGGGCGGAGCAGATTTGCGGCGTGCCGCGCAGCCAGATTGAAAAAATCGCACGCGAATTCGGCGAAACGGCGCACAAAACGCATGGCCGCTCGATGATTATCGTCGGCGCCGGCATGAACCACTGGTATCACATGGACATGAACTACCGTGGGCTGATCAATATGCTGGTGTTCTGCGGCTGCGTCGGTCAGACCGGCGGCGGCTGGGCGCACTATGTCGGCCAGGAGAAGCTGCGTCCGCAAACCGGCTGGACGCCGCTGGCCTTCGCGCTGGACTGGAACCGTCCGCCGCGCCAGATGAACAGTACTTCGTACTTTTATAACCATGCCAGCCAGTGGCGCTTCGAGAAGCTGCAGGTCAGCGAACTGCTGTCGCCGCTCGCCGACGCCAGCCAGTTCAGCGGCCAGCTGATCGACTTCAACGTGCGCGCCGAACGCATGGGCTGGCTGCCATCCTCGCCGCAGCTCGGCATTAACCCGCTGCGCATCGCCGAAGAGGCGAAACGCGCAGGCCAGTCTGAGCAGGCGTGGACCGTTGAGGCGCTGAAGTCCGGCAAGCTGCGCATGGCGTGCGAAGATCCCGATAACGGCGGCAACCATCCGCGCAACATGTTTATCTGGCGCTCGAACCTGCTCGGCTCCTCGGGCAAAGGCCACGAGTATATGCTGCGCTATCTGCTCGGCACCGAGAGCGGCATTCAGGGCGAACCGATCAGCGATGAGCAGGATCGCCCGGAAGAGCTGGAGTGGCGCGGCAAAGCGCTGGAAGGCAAGCTCGACCTGCTGGTGACGCTCGATTTCCGCATGTCCAGCACCTGTCTCTTCTCCGATATCGTGCTGCCGACCGCCACCTGGTATGAGAAAGACGATATGAATACCTCGGATATGCATCCGTTTATTCATCCGCTTTCCGCCGCGGTCGATCCCGCCTGGGAATCTAAAAGCGACTGGGAAATTTATAAAGGTATCGCGAAAACCTTCTCAGAACTCTGCGTCGGCCATCTCGGCGAGGAAACCGACGTGGTGCTGCAGCCGCTGCAGCACGACTCTCCCGGCGAACTAGCGGCAGGCGAGGTGCGCGACTGGAAAAAAGGCGAATGCGATCTGATCCCTGGCCAGACCGCGCCGCAGATTATCAGCGTGCAGCGCGACTATCCCGCCGTCTATGAACGCTTTACTTCGGTTGGACCGCTGCTGGAGAAACTGGGCAACGGCGGCAAAGGCATCAGCTGGAACACCGATAAAGAGGTCGACCTGCTGCGCCGTTTGAACTACACCAAAGCTGACGGCGTCGCCAAAGGGCAGCCGATGATCAACAGCGCTATCGACGCCGCCGAAGTGATTCTGACGCTGGCGCCGGAAACCAACGGTCAGGTGGCGGTGAAAGCCTGGCAAGCGCTGGGCGAATTCACCGGCCGCGACCATACGCATCTGGCGCGACCGAAGGAAGAAGAGAAGATCCGCTTCCGCGATATTCAGGCTCAGCCGCGCAAAATCATCTCCAGCCCGACCTGGTCAGGTCTGGAAGATGAACATGTCTCTTATAACGCCGGCTACACCAACGTGCATGAGCTGATCCCGTGGCGCACGCTCTCCGGCCGCCAGCAGCTCTATCAGGATCATCCCTGGATGCGCGCCTTCGGCGAAGCGTTCTGCGCCTACCGGCCGCCGGTCGATACGCGCAGCGTGCAGAACCTGGAGCATATTCCCTCTAACGGTTTCCCGGAGAAGGCGCTCAACTTCCTGACGCCGCACCAGAAATGGGGCATTCACTCTACCTACAGCGAAAACCTGCTGATGCTGACCCTGTCGCGCGGCGGTCCTATCGTCTGGATGAGTGAAACCGACGCCAAAGAGCTGGGTATCGAAGATAACGACTGGATTGAGGTGTTCAACGCCAACGGCGCGCTGACGGCGCGCGCGGTGGTCAGCCAGCGCGTTCCGGCGGGCATGACCATGATGTATCACGCGCAGGAACGTCTAATGAACATTCCAGGTTCTGAGATAACCGGCCAGCGCGGCGGCATCCATAACTCGGTCACGCGCGCCTGCCCGAAACCGACGCATATGATTGGCGGCTACGCCCAGCTGGCGTACGGCTTCAACTACTACGGCACCGTCGGCTCTAACCGCGACGAATTTATCATGGTACGCAAGATGAACAAGGTGAACTGGCTGGATGACGAAGGCCGCGATCAGGTACAGGAGGCGACAAAATGAAAATCCGCTCTCAGGTCGGCATGGTGTTGAACCTCGATAAGTGTATCGGCTGTCATACCTGTTCCGTCACCTGTAAAAACGTCTGGACCAGCCGCGAAGGGATGGAATACGCCTGGTTCAATAACGTAGAAAGCAAACCCGGCGTCGGCTATCCCCACGCCTGGGAAGATCAGGAAAAATGGCGCGGCGGCTGGATCCGCAATATCAAGGGACGGCTGGTGCCGCGCCTCGGCAGTCGCTCCTCGGTGATGATGAAAATCTTCGCCAACCCGGTGGTGCCGGGCATTGACGACTATTACGAGCCTTTTACCTTCGACTATCAGCATCTGCACACCGCTAAAGCGGGTAAGAGCCAGCCGACGGCGCGCCCGCGCTCGCTGATCAGCGGCCAGCGCATGGACAAAATCAACGGTGGCCCAAACTGGGAAGAGATCCTCGGCGGCGAGTTCAGCAAGCGTTCGGCGGATAAAAACTTCGATGCGATGCAGAAGGAAATGTACGGCCAGTTCGAAAACACCTTCATGATGTATCTGCCGCGCCTGTGCGAGCACTGCCTCAATCCCGCCTGTGCGGCCACCTGTCCGAGCGGCGCCATCTACAAGCGCGAAGAGGACGGCATCGTCCTGATCGATCAGGACAAGTGCCGCGGCTGGCGCCTGTGCGTCAGCGGCTGCCCATACAAAAAGATCTACTTTAACTGGAAAAGCGGCAAATCGGAAAAGTGCATATTCTGCTATCCGCGCATCGAATCGGGCATGCCGACGGTCTGTTCGGAAACCTGCGTTGGCCGTATCCGTTACCTTGGCGTGCTGCTCTATGACGCCGACAAAATCGCCGAAGCGGCCAGCACCGAGCATGAAACCGATCTCTACCAGCGCCAGTGCGAGGTTTTCCTCGATCCCCGGGATCCGAAAGTGATCGAAGAGGCGCTGAAGCAGGGCATTCCGCAAAGCGTCATCGACGCCGCGCAGGCGTCGCCGGTGTGGAAGCTGGCGATGGACTGGAAGCTGGCGCTGCCGCTGCATCCGGAATATCGCACGCTGCCGATGGTCTGGTATGTGCCGCCGCTGTCGCCGATTCAGTCGGTGGTCGATGCGGGCGGGCTGGTGTCGCAGAGCAGCGTGCTGCCGGACGTGGAAAGTCTGCGTATTCCGGTGCAGTACCTGGCCAACCTGCTGACTGCTGGCGACACCGCGCCGGTGCTGCGCGCGCTGAAGCGCATGATGGCAATGCGCCACTATAAACGCGCGCAGAACGTCGACGGGGTCACCGATACCCGCGCTATCGACGAGGTGGGCCTGAGCGAAGCGCAGGTCGAAGAGATGTATCGCTATCTGGCGATCGCCAACTACGAAGACCGTTTCGTGATCCCGAGCAGCCATCGCGAGCTGGCGCGCGAGGCCTTCCCGGAACGCAACGGTTGCGGCTTTACCTTTGGCGACGGCTGCCACGGCAGCGACACCAAATTCAACCTGTTCAACAGCCGCCGTATCGACGCGATCAATATCGGCGACAACGCGGGAGGCGAATAATGGCGCTGATTAAAGTGGTTGCCCTGCTGCTGGAGTATCCCGACGAGACGCTCTGGGAGCATCAGGATGAGCTGCGCGAGCGGGTCAGCGCGCAGCATCCCGCGCTGCTGCCTTTTATCGACCGCTACTTCGGCACGCCGCCGCTCGATATGCAGGCGGAATGGTGCGTGCTGTTCGAACGCGGCCGCGCTACGTCGCTGCTGCTGTTCGAGCATGTGCACGCGGAGTCGCGCGATCGCGGTCAGGCGATGGTCGATCTGATGGCGCAGTATGAGCGCGCCGGACTGGAGCTGAACTGCCGCGAACTGCCGGATTATCTGCCGCTCTATCTGGAATATCTCAGCATGCAGCCGGAAGCGGAGGCGCAGCAGGGCCTGCTGGACGTGGCGCCGATTCTGGCGCTGATTGGCGGCCGTCTGAAAGAGCGCGGCAGCGACTTTAGCGATCTGTTCGACACGCTGCTGAAGGTAGCAAACAGTCCGCTGAGCAGCGAAAGCGTGGCGGCGCAGGTCGCCAGCGAGACGCGCGACGATACCCCGGCCGCCATGGATGCGGTCTGGGAGGAGGAACAGGTGAAGTTTATCGACGACAGCGCCTGCGACAGCTCGGCGCAACAGCAACATCAGCGGCGCTTCTGCCACGACACCGCGCCGCAATATCTCGATCTCTCCGCTGGAGGAACAGCCTGATGCACTATTTAAACGTGTTGTTCTTTGATATCTATCCCTACCTGTGCGGCACCGTGTTCCTGATAGGGAGCTGGCTGCGTTACGACTATGGCCAGTACACCTGGCGCGCCTCATCCAGCCAGATGCTGGACAAAAAAGGCATGCGCTTCGCGTCGAACGTGTTTCATATCGGCATTCTCGGCATCTTCTTCGGCCATCTGTTCGGTCTGCTGACGCCGCACTGGATGTATGAGCCGTTCCTCGCCATCGCCACCAAGCAGAAAATCGCTATGGGCGCGGGCGGCGTGTTCGGCATCATGACGCTGGTCGGCGGCTTCCTGCTGCTGAAGCGTCGTCTGCTTAACCCGCGCATTCGCGCCACCTCAACGCGCGCCGATATTGTTATCCTCGGCATTCTGGTGGTGCAGTGCACGCTGGGCCTGACGTCGATTCTCTTCTCCATGCATCACCTCGACGGGGTGGGCATGATGAAGCTGGTCGGCTGGGCGCAGGCGATCGTGACTTTCCAGGGCAACGCTTCGCACTGGCTGGATGGGGTAGAATGGATTTACCGCGTGCACCTAATCCTCGGCATGACCATTTTCCTGGTGTTTCCGTTCACGCGTCTGGTTCACGTCTGGAGCGCGCCGGTAGAATATTTTACCCGTCGTTACCAGGTGGTGCGTGCCCGTCGCTGATGCTTCCTTCTGCGCCAGCCCAGCCTGCGGCTGGCGCACTTTTGCTCCCGCCGCTGATTGACTTTTCCGTAACACTGTCACGTCTTTACAGTAACTGAAGCAACACCGCTTTGTTTAAGTTACTTAACATTTTTATTAACTCTTTTAGATTAGGCCCTGTGACAAGGATCGCATTTCTCCCTACGCTTAAACTCAGGTAATAATAAAAAGGTGAAGCGTGCATGTTGATAAAAATGAAGCGAGAGCGATCTCATACGGAAGACCGTTATCTTGCTGTCTGGCTGGCGACGGCGGCCGGTTTGCTGAATGCGATGGCATTAGGCGCGTTTGGTTTTTTTCCCTCTCATATGTCGGGCAATACGTCGCAGCTTTCCAGCGAAGTCAATAACAGCGATCTGCGCGATCTCACCTTTCTCGGCTGTCTGCTGCTGGCCTTTGTCGCGGGCGCGGTAACCGCCCGACTGGCGGTAATCGCCGGTCTGAAACACAATCTGCGCACCATTTTCTGTCAGGTGTTAGTCGCAGAAGGGATTGCGCTGCTGTGTCTCTCGCTGTTTGAGATCTTTTTCTACTCTTCCGGCAATAACCGTGAAGTGCTGGTGCTGCTTGGCTTTCTGATGGGCGTGCACAACTCCACCTCGACGCAATTATCTAACGGGCGCGTGCGCGCGACGCATATCACCGGCACGCTGACCGATGCCGGCATTTCGCTCGCCTCGGTCATCAGCGCCATGCTGCGCCGCGACCCGTCGAAAAACGCGCATGTGCAAAAGAAGCAGCTCAAAACGCACCTGACAACGATTTTCTCTTTTCTCGGCGGCGGCATTGCCGGGCTCTGGCTGTTTCGCGTGGCGGGTTTTCACGCCATGGCGGCGCTGAGCGCGGTACTGATTCTGCTGGCGGTGACGTCGATGGCGTTGACGCTTATGAGGGTAAGGCGAACATCGATGGTTCATGCGCGCGATGTTAAATGATTAACTAACTATAAAATTGTATAGCGATACCTTTTCTTAATGTGGTCATTTCAATAGAGGCCAATAATTTTCAGGAAAGTCTATCGCTATCCGAATCGTTCATTAATACCGTCTTATTTACCCTTAACAATCTATTTATGGATTTAAATAAGACATAACCGTCTGCTAAAAAATAAAACCTGTAAAATTACTGTAAAAAACACGCAAGACTTGAGTATTTATTCAACATGGATGCCAGAATAAAACCCCGATTTCAGGCATTGCCCCTTATCAATACAGCCTTGAGATGCCTGGACATTAACAGAATATAAAGCAAAAAATTTGGGTCAGGTCACGATTAATGTATTATGCCAATGCGTATGGACACCTGTTTTATGAGGGATTATGGCAAAGGGATTTTTTTTGTATCACCTGGATAAAACCACCTGTGGGGGACGCATACTTTCCGGCGCGCCTGACGACACCTACGAAACCGGCGGTATTATCAGGCAGCAGGTCAGGGCTGGCGACCCGGTAACCTGTGGCAAGCATGAGGGACGGTTTCGCGTATGTGGCGGCATGGGAGACACCTATTCGGTCAATGGTGCCGTAAAAGAGTGGGCGGGTTCGCTGGACAGCTACAGCTCCTGCCCGTGTCGCGCCCGGTTTATACCATCCGTCCAGACGCACACCTACGAAAGCGACTGTAACGCCGGTCGTGTCGCAGAACGGGCAGTGACGGCGAAGCGAAAAGCGCGGCAGTCAGAACCGGAACAGCGTGCTCAGCCGGCGAAGAAGAAACGGGAAATTACGCTGACCATCGGCGTGTTCTTCGATGGTACCGGAAACAATGCAGCAAATACCTCCGATCGTCTGGCTGCCTGTACTGGTGAGCATTTTAAAATGAATGATGCGGACGCCCGCTCTGCTCAGGTTCAGTGTGTTCGTTTAAAATACGGCTACAGCAATACGGCAGCTGGCAGTCATCTTGGTTATTATACCAACGTCTACTGGCTCAATACTTTATATAACCAGGACATTCCGCCCGCTGAAGGAGAAGGGCAGCAGGCTATTTATATCGAAGGTATTGGCACGGAATATGGTAAGGGCGACAGCACTTTCGGGATAATAACCGGCCGAGGTGATACCGGCGTAATCCAGAAGACCAACATGGCGGTGGCAATGCTAGCTGAGGCCATTAGCGGGTATCTGGCTAAATATAGCGATGCTCGTTCCAGCGTAATTAAAGAGCTTCAGTTCGATATTTTTGGCTTCAGCCGTGGAGCGGCTGCGGCGAGACATTTTGCCAACAGGATATTCCGTCAGGACAGCGGGATTATCATGGCGATTCAATCCGGGCTGAGTGGTACCGAATATGCCGGTACGCCCGGCGGTAAAACCCGCTTTCTGGGCTTGTTCGATACGGTGGCGGCCATCGGCACGCCGGTCAACGGCCTGAATCCCCACAGCGCCGATAGCGGCGATGTCAATCTGGCTCTGCGTCCGGGCGTCGCGGAGAAGGTGTTTCATATCACCGCGCAGCACGAATGTCGGTTCAACTTTGCCCTGAACAGCGTAAAACCGGCGTGGCCGGAGCTGGCTCTGCCCGGCGCGCACTCCGATATCGGCGGCGGTTACAACCCTGACGAGCACGAGGCCTGTTTCCTTACCCGGCCGGTGTTTGAAGCCGTTTCTCTTTCCACGCCCGATACACAAACACGGGTTTACCGACAGACCTGTAAGCAGCTTAAAGCGATGAATGGCTATCCGGCGATAGCGCCGCTGCTGAATGCGGTGGATGTGAATATTGATACCTGGCATGACGACAGGATGGCCGCTGACCGTTACGGCGCTTTGCAGAAACGCAGCGGGGCCGCGCTGGTTATCGACCGGCCGATGCGCAACGACTGGTCGAAGGTGGTACTAAGAGTGATGCTTGATGCTGCACAGGATGCTGGCGTTGTGTTTAAGCCTGTCCGAGAAACTAATACAGAGCTTAAATTCCATTCAGAACTCAACAGAGTATGCGAAAAAGCAATTATGATGGGACGTGCGGTTCGCAGCGGTCGGACTGCTCCCGGCTTTACAACGCCTGAAATTCTGATGCTGGCCAAAAAATATATCCACTGCTCGGCTAACTGGAACAGCGTGATGAGGGATAGACAAGGGAAGATAAGCGGCGCGGTCAGCCCGGCAAAACTGGTGGCGTTCACAAATCGACCAGACGAACGCTGGCAGCGTACGGTTTACGATATGGAAGGAAATAAAATATGGAAATAACGCATCTGGCCGGATTGTTTACAGTATTCGTTCTGACGGCCTGCCACGGTAGTGACCAGGCCGATACATCCGGCAAAAACAATGTGCCGACAGAGTGGAAATTTAACTTTTTCACGCCAAAGGCGCTCCCTGCAAAGGTGACATTCGCCGTTATTCTTGATGCTGACGGTGGAGTATCCCGGTTTATTACGTTGAACAGTACCCCGGATATGCCTAACGTTACAGGGGAATGGAACGATCGTGATCGGGCACCAGGAGGACACTGGAATCGCGTCAAATCTCCCCCAAAGCAATTTTTCTTCTGCTGGGACTCGGTGATAGATAAAAAGGTTTATGAAACCTACCTGACCCTGCCTGACGACATGGTGGAAAAGATGCGTAGCCCCAGCGGGAAAAGTGATCCCTATCATAACACCTACGACACCGTGCAAATTGGTCTGGCTCCGGAAGGCAAAGTTGCTGTCTGGTTGGAGGGGATAGGGTTTGAGACTAATTACCGCGTAACGCCGTCAGATCTAACTACTCTCTCCGGGGATCAATTGCAGATTTGCAAAGGGGTCACCAGGAGTGATTTCTCTTATGGGTATGACAAAGACATAAAAGATTTTATTAAGGGGAAGGTTTATCCGTATGGAATCTGGTAACCCATCTTTTAAAGCCAGGGATCAACTCAGAATACTTTAAGGCTGCCTGGTGAATCATTGGGCGTTTTTTACACTGATTTGTATCATTTAGCAGGCGTCTGCGTTGCCTGCTCCGCATAGCGACAATAAAAAAGCCGGTAACTGGGTTACCGGCTTTTTTTGCGTCTCAGACCGTTAGCCTACCAGCGGCTTCGCGGTTTTCTCAACCAGCGCCAGCAGGACTTTTACATCTTCCAGCGTCACGGTCGGGTTAAGCAGCGTCAGCTTCAGGCAGGTCACGCCGTTGTGCTCGGTCACGCCGACGTTGGCGCGGCCCGATTCCAGCAGCGCGTCGCCGATGCGCTGGTTCAGCAACGCGGTTTCAGCCAGATCGTGACAGCCGCTTTCCGGGTGGAAGCGGAACAGCACGCTCGCCAGCTGCGGCTTCATCACCAGCTCCAGCAGCGGATGGGCGCTGATATATTTCGCGACCTGCTGGGCGAGGGTGACGCCGTGATCGATGATCGCCGCGTACTGTTTCTGCCCCAGCGCTTCCAGACCCATCCACAGTTTCAGCGCGTCGAAACGGCGCGTGGTCTGCAGCGATTTGGACACCAGGTTCGGCACGCCCGCCTCTTCGTCGAACTCAGAGTTCAGGTACGCCGCCTGATAACGCATCAGCTCGTAGTTCGCCGCGTCTTTCAGCAGGAACGCGCCGCAGCTGATGGTCTGGAAATATTGCTTATGGAAGTCCAGGGTGACGGAATCCACCAGCTCAAGGCCGTCCAGATAGTCGCGATATTTCTCCGACAGCAGCAGCGCGCCGCCCCATGCCGCATCGACGTGCACCCAGATATTATTCTGGGCCGCCAGCGCGGCGATGTCGCGCAGCGGATCGATAGCGCCGGCGTCGGTGGTGCCTGCGGTAGCGACAATCGCCAGGATCTGATCGCCGTTGGCTTTCGCCTGGGCGATCTTCTCTGCCAGATCGGTGACGTCCATACGGGCATATTCGTCGGTTTTCACCTGGGTCACGCACTGGTAGCCCAGGCCGAGCAGCGCCATATTCTTCTGTACGGAGAAGTGGGCGTTTTCGGAGCAGAAGACCTTCAGCTTACGCAGGTCGCCCACCAGGCCATCCTGCTGAACAGAGTGGCCCTGACGCGCAAAGAACGCGTCGCGCGCCAGCATCAGGCCCATCAGGTTGCTCTGAGTGCCGCCGCTGGTGAACACGCCCGCGTCACCCGCTTCATAGCCGACCTGGGCGCGCAGCCACTCGATCAGCTTCATCTCGATGATAGTCGCCGACGGGCTCTGATCCCAGGAGTCCATGCTTTGGTTGGTAGCGTTGATCAGCACTTCCGCCGCCTGGCTTACCACCAGGCTCGGGCAGTGAAGATGCGCCACGCACTGCGGGTGATGCACCGCCAGGCTATCTTTGAGAAAGAACTCGACCGCGCGCTCGATGGCGGCCTGGTTGCCCAGGCCGGTCGGATTGAAGTCCAGCGCAATACGCTCGCGCAGTTCCGCGACGGTTTTGCCCTGATACATTTCAGGCTGCTTCAGCCATTCGACGACGGCTTTGCTGCTCTGCTCGATAACCTGCTGATAGGCTTCGATGCTCTGCGCCGAGCCCGCCAGGATCGGATTTAATTCAGACATGATCGCATTCCGCTCCACTTAAACCGGCTGCACGCCAGCGGCCAGCAGCGCCTGCTCGAACTTGTCGAGGAACACTTCCAGCTCCTGGTTGGTGATCAGCAGGGAAGGCAGCAGACGCAGCACGCAGCCGTGACGGCCGCCGCGCTCGAGGATCAGGCCCGCTTCAAAGCACTTCTTCTGCAGCAGCGCAGAGAGGTCGCCGTCCGCCGGATAGCAGCCCAGCTGATCTTTAGCTTCATTCGGCTTGACGATCTCGATGCCGATCATCAGGCCCAGGCCGCGTACGTGACCGATAACCGGGAAGCGCTGTTGCATCTCGGCCAGTTTGCCTTTCAGCCACTCGCCTTGCTGCGCCACTTTGTCGGCGATGTTCTGCTCTTTAAGGATCTTCAGCGTGGTGAGGCCGGTGGCCATCGCCAGCTGGTTGCCGCGGAAGGTGCCGGTATGGTGACCCGGCGCCCAGGCGTCGAACTGCTTTTTAATGCCCAGCACGGCAAGCGGCAGGCCGCCGCCAACGGCTTTCGACATCACGATAATGTCTGGCTGAATGCCGGCGTGCTCGAAGGCGAAGAATTTGCCGGTACGCGCGAAGCCCGCCTGCACTTCGTCGATGATCAGCAGAATGCCGTGCTCTTCGGTCACTTTACGGATGCGCTGCAGCCACTCGGCCGGCGCCGGGTTCACGCCGCCTTCGCCCTGAACCGCTTCCAGGATCACCGCCGCAGGTTTGCGTACGCCGCTTTCCACGTCATTGATCAGATTTTCGAAGTAGTAGGTCAGCGCTTTCACGCCCGCTTCGCCGCCAATGCCCAGCGGGCAGCGGTAGAGGTGCGGGTAAGGCATAAACTGGACTTCCGGCATCATGCCGTTGACCGCTTCTTTCGGCGACAGGTTGCCGGTGACGGAGAGCGCGCCGTGAGTCATGCCGTGGTAGCCGCCGGAGAAGGCGATAACGCCTGAACGGCCGGTGGCTTTTTTCGCCAGCTTGATCGCCGCTTCAACCGCGTCCGCGCCGGACGGACCTGTGAACTGCAGTTTGTACTCTTTGCCCTGGCCAGGCAGCAGCGACAGCAGGTATTCAGAGAACGCATCTTTTAAAGGCGTCGTCAGATCGAGAGTATGTAACGGCAAGCCGCTGGTAATGACATTTTGGATGCTCTGCAACACGTCAGGATGATTATGACCCAGCGCCAGCGTGCCCGCGCCTGCCAGGCAGTCGAGGTACTCTTTATTGTCGGCGTCGGTGATCCATACGCCTTTCGCCTGGGTGATCGCTAACGGTAACTTGCGGGGATAACTTCTGACGTTTGATTCGAACTCAGCCTGACGGGCCAAATAGGTTTCATTGTTTGCGTTTGAAGTGGCATCTAAAGAATCAATACGGACTTTATCCGTCATCATATCTCTCCTACAACCGGGGCAATCGACTGTGCCGCAGTTGAATGAATGTTAAAAATTCGGGTTACCTGATTTTAGGCGCGGCCAATATAGAGCTTTTGCGATTCGGGCTCAATCTTTTATTTTGTTTAGATTTGTTCGCGTTTATTTATAACTAACTTTTCCTGCCTTACGACCTGACCGTAGAGCATGCGCGTGCCTGATGACGCCAGTGTTAAGAAGGTGTGACGGCTCGATGCAGCCGGTGAGCTTAACCGCGGTGAAAAACGCTAACCGAAGAAGAAACAGGCAATTAAAGCCCTTTTTTGTTGACGTATTAAACAAACGACTCGATAAAAATTATCACGCCGTAAATTAATCCGCAGCGCGAAGGTTAAGTTATATAAAAGGCTTAACCTTACGTGCGGGAAACATATTTAAACCAAATTGTTTAAACCAGGAGTTTTTAGCGCAGCAGCGAGGGAAGCAGCGCAGCGGATACGGCATCATGCAGCAGGCGCTGCGCCTGCGCATCCAGGCTGCGGTTCTGCCACAGCGTAATCCCGATACGGCCCGCCGCAGGCAGCGTCCCGTCGACGATATGCAGGCTACGCGGCAGCCCGATGGGCGAACGCAGCGTGATGCCAAGGCCCGCCTGCACGGCCGCCCAGATGCCGCTCAGGCTCGGGCTGGTAAAGACCACGCGCCACGGAATCCCTGCCTGATCCAGCGCGGCGATGGCGCGGGATCGCATCTGGCAGGGCGCGTCAAACATCACCAGCGGTAAAGGTTCGCCGCTCGCCAGCAGCGCCCTGAGTTCTTTCTGCGGCGAGGCTATCCACACCAGCGGACACTCCCCCAGGAAATCGCTCTCGTCGAGCGCCTGCTCGGGCTGCCACAGCAGCGCAATATCCACCTGCTTCTCTATCGCCGCCTGACGCAGAGCGCGGTTGCGCTCTATGCGCGCCGTGATGTTAAGACCCGGATGCTGACCAGCGAGCTGGCTGAGCAGCGCGGGCATCAGCGATTCGCCAAAATCTTCCTGCATGCCGATACGCAGCTCGCCTTGCAGCAGTTCACCGCGCACGGCGCGCTGCGCTTCGTCGTTGAGCGCCAGCAGGCGGCGCGCGTAGCTCAGCAGCCTCTCGCCGGCGGGCGTCAGCGCCAGCTTGCGCCCCTGTTTTACCACCAGTTCGGCGCCGCACTGCGCTTCCAGCTTTTTGAGCTGAGCGCTGACGGCGGAGGTCGATCGACAGAGCCGCTGGGCGGCGAGCGCAAAGCTGTCGCATTCGATGCCCGTCACGAAGCTGCGCAGCGCATCCATATCGAGAGAAACCGGGAGCCTGTTCATATCATCCTGTTTTTCGGGATTGAGCGTACTGAATAATTTGATTTTCAGGATAGTAGCAGAGGGCGAGACTGAGGGTCAGCGATAAATAGAGAGGAGCCATGATGAGCAACGCACTCGACAAAGAAACCCTTCAGCAGGCGTCGCCAAAGCTGGCAGAGATCACCAATAGCCTGCTGTTTGGCGATATCTGGCAGCGCGACATTCTGACGCCGCGCGAACGCAGCCTGATCACCCTGGCCTGTCTGGCCGCGCTGGGACGCGAGAAACAGCTCGGCTGGCATATGCGCTTCGCCGCTGAAAACGGCCTGAGCCGCCGCGAACTCAGCGAAGTCTTTACCCATCTGGCGTTCTATGCCGGCTGGCCTGCCGCCGTGACCGCGCTGCACTATCTGCCTGAAAGCGATTTGCCAAAGGAGGAAAGCCCATGCCGCTGACCCGCATCACGCTGCACGAGCAGACCAGCGAGGCGCGCATCGCGCAGATTTCCGACATTCTGCACCGCACGCTGGTAGAGACCTTCGATGTCCCGGCGCATGACCGGTTTCAGATAGTAGAGAAACTGCCTGCGGCGCAGCGCATTTATGACCTGCACTATCTGAGCGGCAGGCGCAGCGACGATTTCATCCTCTTTACGCTGCTTGCCGGCAAGCCGCGCTCGGCGGCGCAGAAATCAGCGTTCTGCCGCACGCTGACAGAGCGGCTGGCCGCGCAGCTCGCTGTCCGACCCGACGACGTGATGGTGGTGATCCAGTTCAACACCGCAGGCGACTGGAGCTTCAGCAACGGCGAAATGCTCGCCGGGGAGGCGTTATGATCCTGATGCACTATCGCTTTACGCTGCCCGCCGATTACGACATGACGATTATCGAACGGCGCATTGCGGAAAACGGCGCAAAGCTCGACGGCTTTCCCGACCTGATATTCAAGGCCTACCTTTATGCGCGACGCGACGAGGGCGCAAGAGCGAACAGCTACGCGCCACTCTATCTCTGGCGCGACAGCGCCGGAATGATCCGCTTTTTGCAGAGCGCTGGCTTTGCCAGGCTGACGCAGGATTTCGGCTGGCCAGTGATTCATAGCTGGCTGGGCGTGAAAATGCCGCCGATGGCGACGCTGCGCGACGCGCGCTTTGCGGCGCTGCGTCACAGGCCGATTGCGCCCTATAGCGATCTCGCCGCGCTAAACCTCGAGGCGGCGCTGGTGGGTTGGGATATTTCGGCCCAGTCGCTGCTTCAGGTCGATTTCGCCGCTGCTGAAGGGCTGTCGGGAGAGGGCTATCGTATCGGCTATCTCGCTCTCGGTGAACCTGCTATGCGAGACGCGGTAACATCCTGAAAGAATAAATTTAACATCTTTGGTCCCGCCGCCGCCGCACTCAGGATCTGCTCGCCTACGCTAAAAAGGATAAGCACTGGAGAGCAACGTCGTATGAAAAAACAAAACAGTAATATTGGTATTGCGCCTTATGGCGGTTCGGCAGGCGGCTGGGGCGCGCTCAAAGCGGTAGCGGATGCGATTCGCGGCCAGATGTCGGTTAAGCAGGATGTTATCGCGCTGTTCAAGGTCAACCAGCCTGAAGGGTTCGACTGCCCAGGCTGCGCCTGGCCCGATCCGCAGCACCGCTCCTCGTTTGAATTTTGCGAAAACGGCGCCAAAGCCGTCTCCTGGGAAGCGACCAGCAAACGCACCACGCCGGAGTTTTTCGCCGCGCACACCGTCAGCGAACTCTGGCAACGCAACGCCCTGGAACTGGAAGGCGAAGGGCGCCTGACCCATCCGATGAAATATGACGCGGCGAGCGACACCTATCAGCCCATCGAATGGGAGACGGCGCTGAACGAGATCGGCGCGCTGCTGCGCAGCTATGAGGATCCCGACAGCGTCGAATTCTATACCTCCGGCCGCGCCTCTAACGAAGCCGCCTTTCTCTGGCAGCTCTTCGCGCGCGAATACGGCACCAATAACTTTCCCGACTGCTCCAACATGTGCCACGAACCGACCAGCGTCGGCCTGCCGCAGTCGATCGGCGTAGGCAAGGGCACGGTCGAGCTGGAGGACTTCGATCACTGCGATCTGGTGCTCTGCATCGGCCACAATCCCGGCACCAACCATCCGCGCATGCTGGCGACGCTGCGCGACGTCTCGAAGCGCGGCAAAACCATCGTGGCGATCAATCCGCTGCGCGAGCGCGGCCTGGAGCGCTTTACCTCGCCGCAAAGCCCAATTGAGATGCTGTCGATGGGTTCGACGCAGCTGGCGTCCACCTATTACAAAGTGCGCGTCGGCGGCGACGCGGCGATGCTGAAGGGCGTGATGAAGTCTCTGCTGTCGATGCATGAAAAAGCGCTGGCGGCGGGCGAACCGGGCGTGATCGACGAAAGCTTTATCAACGAACACACCGAAGGGTTCGCCGCGCTGAAGGCGGATCTTGAGGCGACCGAATGGCCGCATATTCTGAAAGTTTCCGGCATGACGCTCGAAGAGATTCAAAATATCGCTCATCTCTACGCCGCGTCGGACAGCACCATTATTTGCTACGGCATGGGCATTACCCAGCACCAGTACGGCACCCAGAACGTGCAGCAGATCGCCAACCTGCTGCTGATGCGCGGCAATATCGGCAAGCGCGGCGCGGGCATCTGTCCGTTACGCGGTCACTCCAACGTACAGGGCGATCGCACCGTCGGCATCACCGAAATTCCGCCGCAGTGGATGCTGGACAATATTGAAAAGGTGTTTGGCTTTAAGCCGCCGCAGAAGCACGGTCACGGCGCGGTGGCGGCGATCCAGGCGATGCGCGACGGTAAAGCCAAAGCGCTGCTCTGCCTGGGCGGCAACCTGGCGGAGGCGATCTCCGATCCGCAGGTGACTTTCGAGGCGATGCGTAAGCTCGATCTGGTGGTGCATATGGCCACCAAGCTCAACCGCTCGCACCTGCTGCTCGGCAAGCATAATTACCTTTTCCCGGTGCTGGGCCGCACCGAAATCGACCGCCAGGCGTCGGGCGAGCAGAGCGTGACGGTAGAGGATTCGATGTCGATGGTGCACGCCTCGCGCGGCACGCTGAAACCCGCCTCGCCACATCTGAAATCGGAGCCGGCGCTAGTAGCCGGGCTGGCGAAAGCCACGCTGCGCAACTCGCGCGTCGACTGGGACAAAATGGTGGGCGACTACAGCTTTATCCGCGACGCCATCGAGGCGGTTTTCCCCGGCTTCGACGATTTCAACAACCGCATCCTGACGCCGGGCGGCTTCCGGCTGCCGGTGGCGGCCGCGCAGCGCAAATGGCTGACGCCGAGCGGCAAGGCGCAGTTCAAAGTGATGCAGGGGATCAATGAAGATCCGCGCTCGCTGGTCTGTCACGATCTGGTGCTGACAACGCTGCGCAGCCATGACCAGTACAACACCACGCTTTATGGCCTGAACGATCGCTATCGCGGCGTCACCGGCCGACGCGACGTGTTGTTTATGGCGGCGGACGAGGCGGAAAAACGCCAGTTCCGCGTTGGCGATAAGGTGAATATGGTGGCGCTCGATCCGCAGGGCAACCGTACCGGACGGCGGCTCGATAACCTGACCGTGGTGGTGTATGACATGGCGCCCGGTTCGGTTGCGGCTTACTACCCCGAGGCCAACGTGATGGTGCCGCTCGACAGCCACGATACCGAAAGCGGCATTCCGGCCTATAAAAGTATCCCGGTAGAGCTGGAGCTGTGCGAGGCGCCTGTAGAAACCTCAGGCGCGCTGCGGTAAAACGGAGTGGGTAAATTCAGGGGCCGCGCTAGCGGCCCTTTTTATTGCCGATATCGTCCAGCACCGCCAGCGCCTCATCCGGCAGCGTCAGCTGCGCCGCCGCCAGGTTTTCGCGCAGATGTTCTGGCGATGAGGTGCCGGGGATCAGGAGAATATTGGGCGAGCGCTGCAGCAGCCAGGCGAGCACCACCTGCATCGGCGTGGCGTTAAGCTGCTGCGCCACCTGAGTCAGCTGCGTAGACTGCAGCGGCGTAAAACCGCCGAGCGGGAAGAAGGGCACGTAGGGAATGCCTTGGGCGGCGAGCTTGTCAATCAGCGCGTCATCCTCGCGGTTAGCGAGATTATACAGGTTCTGCACGCAGGCGATCTCGGTAAGCTGCTGCGCCTCTTCTACCTGACGCGCGGTGACGTTGCTCAGTCCGATATGGCGGATCACCCCTTGCTCTTTAAGTTCTATCAGCGCCCTGAGCTGCGGTTCAAGCGAGCCTTCCGCCGGCTTTTGCGGATTGATCATGCTACGCAGATTCACCACTTCCAGCACGCCGAGATCGAGGTTGCGCAGGTTATCTTCTACCGCGCTGACCAGCTCGTCCGGCGAAAAAGCGGGCAGCCAGCCGCCTTTCTCATCGCGGCGCGCGCCGACTTTGGTGACGATAATCAAATCTTCCGGGTAGGGATGCAGCGCTTTTTTAATCAGCTGATTCGTCAGGTGCGGGCCGTAAAAATCGCTGGTGTCGATATGACGCACGCCGGCGGCGATGGCGTCGCGCAGCACCTGTATCGCGCGCGCTTCGTCTTTTGGCGGGCCAAAGACGCCGGGGCCGGCAAGCTGCATCGCGCCGTAGCCGACGCGGCCGACCTCATCGTCGCCAAGACGATAGCGAAGGAAAACCTGAGACATAGTAACCTCCTGATGAAAGGGACTCAGTAAGTGTACTCGCTGCGGCCTGATTGCGCGCTGGAAGGGCAGGGAAAGAAAGAAGAGAAGGCGGCCGCTCAGGCGACCGCGGGCAGTTGCGGATAGAGATGATGGACGCGGCGGTCAGGGCCGCAGAGCAGCACGGACTCGCCTTTGTTCAGGCGCGTCAGATAGTGTTCATGCATAAACTCCGTTAAACCTGCTCCGCACCACAGCAGGTGGTGAGGATGCGAGGAGGCAGACGAGTTAATCGCGTCGGCAGACTGCATTTCTACGCAAAACCCCTGGCCGCTGAGCCTGATGGCTTCCAGCCAGATTTCGGTCTGATTTTTTTCGCTGACGTTTTCCAGCAGCAGCGGGACGGCAGCGGTGCGTGCAGCGCTTCGGATTAGGCTTCCGGCGTGGGCGACAATCAGGCTATGAAAGCGCGCCAGTCGGCCGCAGGCGCCTGTACGCGTATCGTCGCGCAGCCATTGATTAAGCGGCAGCAGAAGCCGTAAAACGAAATCATCACCCGCAAAGTTGCTGGCGAGCTTGCGCAACAGAATGGCCAGGGAGCGTTCGCTGCCGAACTCCAGCTGCCAGAGCATATCGCCACGTCGTGCGGCCCAGCCGCCGCTACGTAACGGATTCGCTGTTTCCTGCGCCGTTTTGAGCTCTCTAATCGTTGCGCCGTTACTGGTCATCTCTCGCATGAGCAAGACTTGCTGCAGCTGCGCGTCCGACCACTGGTCTTTACCGACACCTTTGTGGATAAATCCACTGCGGTACCAGCGTTTTAGTGTAAAGGAATCGATGCCTGTCAGCGCGCAGACGGTATCAGAGGAGTAGATCATGTGCTGTCCTTAATCGGAGAGCGAATAGCCACCGCGTCGTCCAGTGGATGAATATACAGTCTGAACCTGTAACAGCCAAAATGATACAGCATAAAATAGTGTTTTAATGGGGGTTTGCCTCAACCACTCCAGGTTTCCATACGAATTAGCGAGTTAGCGATAGTGCAAAGAAGTGTGAATATTTTATTTAAAATGCACTTTTTACTATTTTATTTAAAATGCCCTTTTGGAAATCGCACAGTGCTCCGTCTTTTCTGGCCAGTTTGCTGGTGATTGCCCTGACTTGCCAGCCTCTGCTAGCTACATATGCTTAACTTACCTGATGCATTTAAAAAGGCGGTTCATGAGACGTAAAAGGAGAAGCGATCGGGCGATGTCGTTAAATCGCTCGCTGCCCCGAAGCATTGCGATGGCCGGGCTGCTGCTGACGCTGGCGGTGACCGGGCTTAACCTCTGGACGATGCGTGAAGCCTGGCGCGATACCCTGATTCAGTCTGAACAGATGGCGGTAAACCTTTCTCTTTCTCAGGCGCGTCAGGCGGACGACACCATATTACAGACGGAGCTGTCGCTACGGGAAGTACAGCATCAGCTAATGAGCGAAATGGCGTCCGGCGTCAACGGCGCCGCCCTTAGCCAGACCATGCAGGAGCTGGCGAGCCGGCTGCCGCAGCTGCATGGGCTGTTCTACTACAATGCGCAGGGCAAGTGGATCGCCACCTCCGCGCAGACCATCCCCAAAGGCATTAACAACGCCGATCGCGAATATTTTCACTACCACCGCATGAACCCGCGCGACAGCGTGCATATCGGCCCGGTGATACGCAGCCGCAGCACCGGCGATCTGGTGATCCCGGTGTCGCTGCGGGTCAATGACGCCTCCGGCGGCTTCGACGGCGTGCTGCTGGCCACCATCCGCGTCGACTATTTTCGTCACTACTACAGCTACTATGAGCTGGGGCCGCAGGATGTGCTGGTGCTGATGCTGGCAGACAGCACGGTACTCTACGCGCGGCCGATGCCGGACAGCTATATCGGCAAAAACCTCTCCTCCAGCCACCTTTTCCAGGCGATGCTCGCCAGCGCGGACAAAGGAAGCGGCCAGTGGCGCGCCGCGCTGGATGGCCAGGCGCGCATTTTTGGCTTTGCCCGCTCCGAGCGTTACGGACTGGTGGTGGCGGCGGGCTACGATAAAAATAATCTGCTGAGAAACTGGGTTAAAGGGCAGGTAGAGGATGTGCTCCTCGATTTGGCGCTGCTGGCGGGAATTGTGCTGCTCGGCGCCTATATCCTCAGCCAGGCGCGACGCAGCCTGCGCTATCAGCAGGAGCTGACCCGCCTGCGCGACGAGCTGACGGCGGCGAACCTCTCACTGGAGAACCTGGCGCACGCCGATGGCCTGACCGGGCTGGCGAACCGTCGCCAGTTCGACTTTATCCTGCAGCAGAGCCTGCTCGACGCAGCGGAGCACGGCCAGCAGCTGTCGCTAATTCTGATGGATATCGACTATTTCAAACGCTACAACGATACCTACGGCCACGTCGCCGGCGACGCCTGTCTGAAAACGGTCGCCAGCGCGCTAAAAGGGCTAACGCTACGCAGCGGCGACAAGGTGGCAAGATACGGGGGCGAAGAGTTTGCCATTATTTTACCTGGCGCCACAGGGGCGGATGCGCTGAACATCGCTAACGCGGCGGTGAAGGCGGTGAGCGCGCGCAATATTCCCCATGACTCCTCCTCGATAGCCGCGCACGTCACGCTGAGCGCGGGATGCGCTACCTTTCTGCCCGAAAGCGATCGCCCTGAGCCTAAGGCGCTGATCGAGAAGGCGGACGAAGCGCTTTATCTGGCGAAGCATGGCGGGCGCAACCAGGCGCGGCGCCGCGCCTGAGCGCTATGGCGAGGTCGGCGCGGCGCAGTAGGTTTCGACGATCTGCGCCAGCGGCTGAGGTTTGCCGAGGTAGTAGCCCTGCAGACCGTCGCACTCCATCAGTTTAAGCTGTTCCATCTGCGAGGCGGTTTCGACCCCTTCTGCGGTCACGCTCAGCGAGTAGGCCTTGCCGAGTCCGACCATGTTCTCGACAATCTGCCGCGCCTGCGCGGAGTCGTTCAGCGGAAAGATGAACGATTTATCGATCTTGATGCCGTCGAACGGAAAGCTGCGTAGATAGTTCAGCGAGGCGTAGCCGGTGCCGAAGTCGTCGATTAAAAACTTCACGCCCAGCGCTTTGATCGCCTGCATCACCTCAAGCGTGGTTTCCGGATCCTGCAGCATGGCGTTTTCCGTTACCTCGATCTCCAGCCGACCGCTCGGCAGGCCGGTGGCGTCCAGCGCGGCGCGAATACGCCGCGGCAGGCCTTTATCGCTGAACTCTACCGCGGAGAGGTTGACCGACACCGTCAGGCCCGGCAGGTCGCGGTGCGTATCTTCGCAGGCGCGCAGCAGCACCCAGTCGCTCAGCGCGCCGATCAGCCCGGTCTCTTCCGCCAGCGGGATAAACTGATCGGGCATCAGTACGCCGTGCTGCCTGTGGTGCCAGCGCACCAGCGCCTCCACGGCGGTGACGCGCGCGGATCGCACGTCGTAGCGCGGCTGCCAGGCGAGGCGCAGCTGGTTAGTGTGGATCGCCTCACGCAGTTCGCGCTCCATTTCGCGCCGCTGTACGATCTTCTCTCCCATGTCGCGCTGATAAAACACCCAGTTATTGCGCCCGGCGTTTTTCGCTTTATAGAGCGCAATATCCGCATAGCGCAGCAGATCGCCAGGGTTGTTGCCATCCTGCGGCGCCAGCGCGATCCCCATGCTGGCGCCGATAAAGACGTCGGCGCCGTTGATAGCGAAGGGCTGATTGATCTGAGCGATGATACGGCTGCACAACTCGCCGATCTCCTGCTGGCTGTGGATATCGGAGACGATCATGACAAACTCGTCGCCGCCGAGGCGGGCGGTCATCCCGGCATCCTTAAGGCAGGCGTTGAAGCGCAGGGAGACCTCGTGCAGCACGCTGTCGCCGGCGGCGTGGCCGTAGAGATCGTTCACCGGCTTAAACTTATCCAGGTCGATCATAATGACCGCCAGCGGGCAATCGCTATGCAGCGCATCGCTGAGCTTGCCCGCCAGACAGGCGTTCATCTGCGCGCGGTTGGGTAACCCGGTCAGTTCGTCGAACTGCGAGAGATAGCGGACGCGCGCCTCGGCCTCGACCTCGAGGGTAACGTCGGTGGCGGTACCGCGGTAGCCCTTTTTCCCCTGCGGCAGGGTAACGGGACGCAGCGTGAGGTTGCAGAAGCGAATATGCTGCTGCGCGGATCGGTAGCGGCAGCGCAACAGCGTCAGCGGCTCGGCGGGCTGCTCCCGCTGCGTCAGCCGCTGCGGCAGGTCGGCGTCGTCGAGCAGAAAATCGTGCAGCGGCTGCTGCAGCCAGTCCTGGCTGTGATAGCCGGTGACGGCGGGAAAACGGCCGGAGATCCAGGTAAAGCGCAGCTGCGCGTCCGCTTCCCAGATCCAGTCGGTGGTGCTCTCCGCTACGTCGCGAAAGCGCTGCTCGCTGGCGGCCAGCGCCTGCTGGCTCTGCTCCAGCAGAAAAGTGCTGACGTCGCTATGACGCGCTTTGCGCAGCGCGTTGCGCATCAGCATGGTGGCGGTGAAAAAGGTGGCGCACATCAGCAGCGCCAGCAGCGGCAGCAGCCAGGTGAGCAGCGCGCCGCCGGGATCGTCGCTCTGCCACTTCAGCGTCACGACGCCGCCCAGCGCCGACGCGAGGTAGCGGTCATGCTCGCCTGTGCCCTCGGGCGGCGCGTCGGCGTAGCTAAGTTTTTTAATGCCATACTCCGCGCCCGCGCTTGCCAGCTTGGCGGGGGTCAGACGATCGACAAAAATCATGATCGAAGGCGGGCCCGCGACCATTTTTACGCTGTGGTCGCCGCCGGGGGTAATCCAGGCGGCGCCGAGCAGCGCCAGCTGGTCGCCGACGCGCACCAGCCGCGCTATCGCCTTGCCGTCGCTCTGCTGTAGCCGCTGCTTCAGGGCGTTAAGCGCATCCTGCCCCAGCCACGCCTGAAAGCGCTCGTGGCGCAGCGCGCCGTCAAGCACGCTGTAGCGCGTTTCGCCATTCGGCGCGATGACGAATACGCCTTCATAGCCGAAGGTTTTGAACAGCGATTCGCCCAGGTTCTGGTTGCGCCAGGCCCAGTCGAGGTTCAGCGTGCGATGCAGGTTGTTATAGGCTTCGCCCCATTCGGCGTTGTCGCTGAGGTGAAAGCGCATGCTCTCCTCGCTGCTGGCGAACGCCTTACCCAGCAGCAGCCCGCTGCGAAGATCCGCTTTATCGTTTAGATCGTCGGCCACACAGAACAGCGCGGTCAGCGCGGCGCAAAAAGAGAGGCCCAGCAGCACCAGCATAATGAGCATCGGTTTTCTGACGAGGCCGCGCGCGCGTCCGTCAGATGAGGGATGAAAAGCGTAAGTCGTCATGTTTAGTCGCCGCGCCAGAAAGTCGATAAAGGGTATTGCAAATACCTCTCTCGGTTATCGGCAGCAGGGCCATGGACTACAGCCTGAGTAGAGACGAATGGCGATAATCTGAGGGCGCTGTCAAAGCGCGGTAATAAAATTAATTAAAGGCGAGGCGTTGCCGATGATAAGGAGGCTAAACCCTGCCTGAATACATAAGGTCAGGGACATTTACCTTATGGAGAACAGGATGAATATCACCCAACGCCTGCTGTTGGCATTTTCGCTGCTGTTTGGCGCGATTATTTTACAGGCCGTACTGGCTATCTCGCTGCTGTCCGGATTTCAGGATCGCTTCGAATATGTGCAGGCCAACGCCATTCCCTCGATTAAAGATCTGGGGAAAATGATCGATGAAGGCAATCAGCTGGCGATCACTCTCTACAAGCACCAGAGCCAGACCGAAGACGCGAAATTTGCGGATGTGGAAAAAAACATCGCCGCGAGCCTGGCGCAGATCAAATCACAGATCGACTACTACATGGCCAACGATATCTCCAGCGACGAGGACAAGCGCCTGACCAACCTCGCCTATGAAAACCTGCGCGCTATCAGCGATCGGCTGCCGGCCTTTCTCGCCGCCTCCCATGCACATCAGGACAGCCTAACGCTTGGGCTGATTGAGGGCAATGAGGGCGTCGGCGCGGCGATTCGCCAGATGATTGACGACTATCAGAAACAGCTGACGCTGAATATCGATATCAGCAACCAGCTGCGCGATACCAACCGCAGCCTGTTCACAACCGTGCTGTGGGCCACCATTGGCGGGGTTATCGCCACCATCGTGCTGTTCGGCCTCTTCTCCGCCTTTACCATTCTGCGCATTCGCCGCAGCCTGTCGGCGATGGGCAACGTAATGGCGCGCGCCAGCGACAATCTCGATCTGACGCTGAACGCCGATGAAAGCCGCCGCGATGAAATTGGCAATATGGCGCGCGCCTTTAACCACCTGATGCAGCGCGTCGCCTCGGCGCTCGCCTCGGTTAACCAGGCGTCGCAGTCGGTCAGCAGCGCATCGGTGCAGATCACTGCCGGCAATGAAGATCTCTCTTCGCGCACCGAGCAGCAGGCGGCGTCGCTGGAGCAAACCGCGGCCAGCATGACCGAACTGAGCGAGACGGTGCGCCAGACGGCGGATAATACCCGTCAGGCGAGCCAGCTGGCGGCCAACGCCAGCAGCCTCTCGGAGAAGAGCGGCGAATCGCTGACTACGATGCTGGCGACGATGGACAATATTCGCGGCAGCTCGCGCAAGGTGAACGATATTGTTTCGCTGATCGAAGGCATCGCATTTCAGACCAATATCCTGGCGCTCAACGCCGCGGTAGAGGCCGCGCGCGCTGGCGAGCACGGCAAAGGCTTCGCCGTCGTAGCGGGCGAGGTAAGAAACCTGTCGCAGCGTTCTACCGCCGCCGCCCATGAAATCAAGGCATTGATCGAAGCCTCGCATCAGCTGACGGAAGCGGGCGCCGCGCAGGCGAGCGACGTAGGCCGCAATATGGACGTGATGAAAGACGCGATTCGTCAGGTGAGCGATCTGGTCGGCGAAATCGCCGCCGCCGCGGTCGAGCAGAGCCAGGGCATCGCACAGGTGCATCAGGCGGTGAACCAGATGGATGACGTCACGCAGCAGAACGCCGCGCTGGTGGAAGAGGCGTCGGCGGCGGCGCAGTCGCTGCAGGAGCAGGCCAGCACGCTGACCGAACTGGTCGGCAAATTCCGCGTCGGCAACGATTTCGACGCTGTCGCGCCGCGTGCGCCGGCGGCACAGCCTGCGCGTCTGCGCACCCCCGCGCCGCAGCGCGTTGCGGTGCTCAACGAAGCGGACTGGCAGAGTTTCTAACGCGAAAAGCGGGGATGCCGCATACGGTCATTCCCGTTAATACGCAATATCCATCCGGAGGTGAGTTTGCCTCCGGATTTTTTCAATCTTTTATCCCACCTTTCCGCACGACGACGCGTCTGCATTCGCCTTCATTCTCTGGATAAGATATATCTCAAATACACATTTTTAAAACAATAGCGGCTATAATTTAAGTTATCTTAAATTACATGACGATTGAGGATGACTATGGCTAGCTATACAATCCGGGTCGAATTGAAAGATCAGACCGACAGAATGCGCACCGAGCTACTTTTCACGATGCTGGATAATGGTTTTTCCCGCAGCGTGGTATGTGAAAGGGGCTTTACCTATGCGCTACCCTCTAACGAATTTATCTATGTCGGCACGGAGAAGATCGCCCTTCTGATGAATCGGATCGTGATGTTGATCAGCAAATTCAGCGACAATCCGTCGGTGCTGGTGACCCGCTCGGACGAGAGATGCTGGTCAGGGCTGCGCGTCGTTCATCTTGAATAGTATGATATTTCTCCGCCACAGGCCGAGAGCGAGCAGGGCAGCCAGCATGCTGGCTGCCCTGTCTGCGTTATTTTTTCTTATTGAGCATCGCCTGCAAGTCAGCGAAGGGGTTATAGGTGGCGGCGCCGATATCTTTTTGCGCATCTTCTCCCGCCACCACGCGGGTGCCGTACTGATCCGCTTCCGTATATTTTGAGTGTTCGTGGTCATGACAGTAGAGACACAACAGCTCCCAGTTGCTGCCATCTTCCGGATTATTGGTGTGGTCGTGATCGATATGGTGGACGGTGAGTTCTCGCAGGTTCGAATAAACGAACTCACGCGCGCAGCGCCCGCATACCCACGGATAGATTTTCAGCGCTTTCTCGCGGTAGCCGCTTTCCAGCCGCGCGTAGTTTTTGGGGATCAGAGCCATGGTGGTTGTTACCTGTTTAAAAGTATTGCCTGTGATGTGCGCAGGCTAGCCTGCCCGGCGACGAACATCAAGCCAGCTTATTATCCGATGCTTCGCGTCGGGTAAAGGGTAATCCTGAATTTTGCCTGTTTTGCTTCCATGACCCAAAACAGCGCGTTGCTCTTGCTGTGGCAGGCTAGTCTGTTTCGGTCAACCACAGGAGCAAGATATGGCATATAAAATTTCAGGCCTTCAGGCGCATCCGTTTACCTCTTTTTTTGGGCTGGGCGAAGCCTGGCTTGCAAAGCAGGGCGCGGTAAGAGTGAAGGTGGACAGCTATCCCGGCTATCCCGACAGAATTTCGCTGCGCGAGATTCCCCTCGGCGAAACGGCATTATTGATCAACCATACTTACCAGCCTGCCGAGACGCCCTATTTCGGCACACATGCCATCTATATTTGGGAAGGTTGTACGGAGCAGGGTATATACATCAATGCGCTACCGGCGGTGATGTCGGGAAGAGTGCTGTCGCTGCGGGCCTATGATAAAAAGCACTTTTTAAGGCGGGCGGATCTCTGCTCGGGAGAGTTTGCTGAACCCCTCATTCACCGATTCTTTGCCGATCCCTCGATAGATTATATCCATATCCATAATGCTAAGCAGGGATGTTTTTCCTGCCTTGCCGAGCGGCTGGCGTGAGTCTGTCAGATCAACGGAGCCGGGACGCACTTATTGATAGTTGCAGCCCGGTCAGGCGCTGCCTGATCGGGCTGCATTTTCACGTAGCGCTCGTCCCGACGTTACTTCGCCAGCAGCTCTCTTCTGACAATCTCCGCGCCCGCGCTCAGCGCATTGAGCTTGCCGTTCGCCACGTGGCGAGGCAGCGGGATCATGCCGCAGTTGGTGCAGGGATAGAGCTTGTCGGCGTCGACAAACTGCAGCGCCTTGCGCAGGGTGCTGGCCACCTCTTCCGGCGTCTCGACGGTGTTGGTCGCCACGTCGATGGCGCCCACCATCACTTTTTTGCCGCGAATCAGCTCAATCAGATCCATCGGCACGCGCGAGTTCTGACATTCGAGCGACACGATATCGATATTCGATTTCTGCAGCTTCGGGAAGATCTCTTCATACTGACGCCATTCCGTTCCCAGCGTCTTTTTCCAGTCGGTATTAGCTTTGATGCCGTAGCCGTAGCAAATATGCACCGCCGTTTCGCACTTCAGACCTTCAATAGCCCGCTCCAGCGTCGCGATTCCCCAGTCGTTCACTTCATCAAAGAAAACGTTAAAGGCAGGCTCATCGAACTGGATAATATCGACGCCGGCCGCCTCAAGTTCTTTAGCTTCCTGGTTGAGAATTTCGGCGAACTTCCACGCCAGCTTTTCGCGGCTCTTATAGTGGCTATCGTAAAGCGTATCGATCATCGTCATCGGGCCAGGCAGCGCCCATTTGATCGGCTGGCTGGTCTGCTGACGTAAGAATTTCGCATCCTCGACGAAAACCGGCTTTTGACGGCTCACTTCACCGACCACGGTCGGCACGCTGGCGTCGTAGCGATCGCGAATTTTCACGATTTCGCGCTTTTCAAAATCGACGCCGCTCAGGTGCTCAATAAAGGTGGTGACGAAATGCTGCCGCGTTTGCTCGCCATCGCTGACGATATCGATGCCGGCCTGCAGCTGATCCGCCAGGCATAAACGCAGGGCGTCTAGCTTGCCGTCGACTAATTCTCGATCCTGCAATTTCCAGGGCGACCAGAGCACCTCAGGCTGTGCCAGCCAGGAAGGTTTAGGTAAGCTGCCGGCGGTAGAGGTTGGTAATAACTTTTTCATCAAGCGTGACCCTGTCGGTTAAATAATCAAAGAACGGAATGCGCAACCCATTGTTCAAGCATCGTCTGGTAGGGTTTAATAAAGTTCTCTTCGGTGAACTTACCCTGCTCAACGGCCAGCTGGCTACGTTCTTCGCGGTCGTAAACAATGCGCGTTAAAGAGTAATCCTGATGATTCAGGTCTGGCTGATAACGTTTTCCCGCCGCTGAATTGGCGTTATAGATTTCAGGCCGGTAAATCTTCTGGAACGTCTCCATGGTGCTGATGGTGCCAATCAGCTCAAGGTTGGTGTAGTCGGCTAGCAGGTCGCCGCTAAAGTAGAAGGCCAGCGGCGCGACGCTATTACGCGGCATAAAATAGCGCACCTGCAGCCCCATTTTGGCAAAGTAGCGGTCGGTTAAAGAGGGCTGATCCTGCTGATATTCGACGCCCAGCACCGGGTGGTGATTATTGGTTCGGTGATAAACGTTTTTGCTGGAAACGCTCAGGCAGATAACCGGCGACTTTTGAAAGCACTCTTTATAAGCCGCCGACGCAACGAAACCTCTGAAGATGGCGCCGTGCAGATCGCCGAAATCCTCAGGAATGGTGAATTCCGCTTTATTTCTATTGTGCTCATTGAGCCGTACGCTGAAATCGTAATCGCGCACGTAAGAAGAGAAGTTATTGCCTGGAATACCTTCGATACGCTGGCTGGTTTTGCGGTCGATGATATTAGGTCTTAATATTTCAATTACCGGAAAAGTGGCGCGGCGGCCTTCCGTCTCGATAATCATTTCAGCAGAAATAATATCGACTTCGACGGCATAGCGATCGCTGTTCGGGTTATCCCATTGCGCCAGCGAATTGAAACGGTTGTCAATCATCGCCAGCGCGTTGCGCAGATTCTGCTGGCGTTTGTCGCCTCGGGCCAAATTGGCAAAGTTGGTGGTGATGCGCGTATTTTCCGAAGGATTATAATTTTCGTCGAAACGAAGAGTTTTAATCGTAAAGTTGAAGGGTTGCGTCATTTTAATCTGGCATCCTAATTCGTGATGGACAATCTGGCGTTAATTCTTTCTTTTCAGGATATCCCGATTTGTTAAGCTGCTATCTCGTTCACAACTTTTCGCGTTACCAATACTTAACATCCATGTATCTTTTATGCCTGAGTCGGGAATCAACGAAAAGTGATATAAATTCAACGAACATGAGCTTTTTTCATGATCGCCTTTGCCCTCATGCGGTGGGCAGAGCAAGCCCGGAATGAAAAAGCAGGCGTTAAGCAAAACTTAACGGGGCGGATAAATTCGCTAACGTATTAACAACTATAAGAATTAACTCTCGATCAACCCGCGTTTTCGGTGGTGGCCGGTCGTCCGTCATGGTATTAACTCTGGATGACGTTTTATCCTTGCCCGCCTGCTGGAGAGAATAATGAAAAAGAGACTGTCCTTCGCTTTACTGCTGTCGCTGGGCGCGTTTAGCCAGCTTTCGCTGGCCGAACAGACGCTGCGCTTTGGCGTCGATCCGACCTTCCCGCCGTTTGAATCCAAAGCCAGCGATGGTTCGCTGCAGGGTTTTGATATCGAGCTGGGCAACGCCATCTGCGCGCAGGCGAAGGTGACGTGCCAATGGGTGCAGATCGGCTTTGACAGCAGCATCCCCGCGCTGCAGGCGAAGAAGTTCGATGCGATCCTTTCGGCGATGTCGATGACGGAAAAACGCCGCGAGCAGGTCGCTTTCAGCGACATGATCTACAACACGCCGAGCGCGCTGCTGACGCCGAAGCACAGCGCGCTGACCGACGATATCCGCACGCTGCGCGGCAAGTCTGTCGGCGTGGCGCAGGGAACGATTCAGGAGACATACGCCAAAGCGAAGTGGGCGGCGCAGGGCGTCAATATCGTCTCCTACCCGAACCAGATGGAGATCTACCCGGATCTGGTGGCTGGTCGCCTTGACGCTTCGCTGGCGAACGCGGTGTCGGCGGCTCAGGGTTTCCTCAATACGCCCGAAGGCAAAAATTACGCGATTCAGGCGACGCTTGTCGATAAAGAATTGCTCGGCAACGGCGTCGGCATTGGCCTGCGCAAGGGCGACGCCGCGAATCTCAAGCTGATCAACGACGCGCTGGCGCAACTGCACGCTAACGGCACCTACGACCGGCTGGCGAAAAAGTATTTCGCCTTTAAGGTTTACCCATAAGCAGCGGTGCGCGTCGCCCTCAGCCGCTGGCCGGTTAAGGGGGCGACCCGCCGCTGCCCGCCACAGGAAATCCCATGTCCGATCTGCCGCATTACGCTTCCCAACGCGCCCGTTTTGTCGCCGCCGTCGAGCGCCAGAATGGCGTTCTGACCTCTTATCGGCATCCGCTGCCCGGCCCGCAGGGCGAAGCGCTTTTTACCGATGTCGCGGTGCTGGGCGATCCCCAGGCCGCTAACCTGATGCTGATTATCTCCGGCACGCACGGCGTAGAGGGTTATTACGGCTCCGACAGCCAGATTGCATGGCTCAATCGCTTTCATCTCACCGCCTTGCCCGACGACACCGCGATCGTGCTGCTGCATCTGCTTAACCCCTGGGGAGCCGCGCATCTGCGGCGCGTCAATGAAGACAACGTCGATCTCAATCGAAACTTTATCGACTTCGCTCAGTCGCCGCCCGCTAATGCGGCCTATGCCGAATATCACCATTTTTACCACGGCGAACGCGCTCAGGCCGATCGGCTGCTGCAGGCGGCCCTCGACGGCGCGGGCTGGGGCGCGATAAAGCCGGTGGTGGAAGCGGGGCAGTATCATTTTGCCGACGGCCTGTTTTATGGCGGCGCGCAGTCCAGCTGGTCTTACCGCACACTACAAACGATCGTTGAACATCATCTCGCGCGCGCGACGACCCTCCTCAGCTTCGATTTGCATACCGGCGCGGGCGCGTGGGGACATCCGATGCTGCTCTCGATCGCCGAACGGCCCGTCGCCGCACATCAGTGGGGAAAAACGCTCTACGGCGAATGGCTGACCCTGTTGTTCACCGGCGCCGGACGAGAGAGCGACACCGGCGTAACCGCCACCGCCACGGGCTATCTTTCGCAGTTCCTGCTGGACGCCTTGCCCGATACGCATATTTTGCCGCTGGTGGTGGAGTGCGGCACCTTTCCCGGCGAAGAGATGCATCGCCGCGTGCGCGACGATCACTGGCTGCACCTGCAGGGCGATGCGGCCAGCGAGGCAGGGCATGCCGTCAAACAACGGCTGGTGGAAGGGTTCTGGCCAGCAGACCGCGACTGGCGCGATCTGGTGGCCTTTCGCACCCAGCAGATTTTCACGCGGGGGTGGAACGGCTTACTCGACCTGGATCACAGCCGTCCGTAAAAGGTCATGCGCGCCGTCTCGGAGAGCGCCACGCCCGGCTGGGTATTGTAAGCGAGCACGGCCAGCATACGCGTGATATCGCCCTGGGTCGGCGTTACCCGGTGCAGCGAATTGCGGCCGCGAAACAGCACCAAATCGCCAGGATCAATCTCCAGCGCCTCCACCTGCCGGCGCTGATCGAGCACCTCGGCCACGCCGTCGAAGTTCATCTCGCCGGCCTCTGCGTCGCGCAGATCCTTCACATACTGGAAAAGGCCACCGCCGCGCGGCTTCTGCACCAGCAGGGTGATGGCGAAAGAGGAGTTGTCAAAGTGCCAGCCGAGCTCCTGTCCGTCAGGGGCGTAGTGCAGGTTGATGGAGGAGAGCGGATCGGCATAGGGATAGAGCGCGTTTTCTCCCAGCACATCGCACAGAAACTGTTTAAACAGCGCGTCGTTATAGAGCTGGCGCAGTGGCGACTCGGTGCCGATCAGGTCGTCGGTAATACAGCCTTTGGTGCTGTTCACATCGCGATTGCGCGGATGATCGGCGCTATAGGCCGCGTCGGGTTTCATCAGATAGACGTTGTGCTTGCTGACAATGTGAAAAGCAAGATGGCGCTGCGCCTCGCCTTCGGCAACGATCGCCTGCAGCGCGGCGGGCTGTAAAAACTGACGTAGCACCAGCGCGCCATGCTGATTGAGCTGTTCCCGGCAGTCGCGCCGCCAGCGGGCGTCGGCGAGCGGGTGTAAATCGAAACGGATCAAATCCATAGCGGCGGTTCTCATCGTAACAGGTGGGTGAAAACTGTAACCTGCTGATATGTTGGTGCATAACGATAGTTATTTAACGACCTGTTAAGGAAAGATTAATGCCCGCCCAGTCGCCGCGTTTGCCTAAAATCAGCGTTATTCAGTCGTTCAAGGTTGCTGCGGAGCTGGGCAGCCTGGCGAAAGCGGCCGCCCAGCTAGCGCTGACGCCCGCTGCGGTAAGCCAGCAAATCCGTCAGTTAGAAGAGCAGCTCGGCAGCGCGCTTTTCGTGCGCACGCAGAGCGGCGTCATGCTCACCGAAACCGGCAAAGAGTACCTGCGCTACGTGACGGAAGCCTTCGATATTTTGCATCTTGGGCAGCAGAACCTGCGGCACGTCGCCCTAATGCCGAAGCTGACGCTCTATGCGCTGCCAGCGCTCGCCTCAAAGTGGCTGTTGCCCAACATTATGCAGTGGCGCGAACGCTGTCCCGATATCGATCTCTCGCTGCACGGCACCCACGCGCAGGTGGACTTCAACGCCACGCCGGCGGATTTCGTGATCTGTTTCGGCGAGGATCGCTATCCGCAGCTCGATAAGCAGCGCCTGTTTGTAGATGAGGTGGTGCCCGTCGCCAGCCCGTTGCTGCTTCAGCGCTATCCGCTAGCGCGCGCGCTGGAACAGGCGCCGTTAATTCATCTCGACTGGGGTAATGAGGGGCGGTTTCTGCCGGACTGGCGTAGCTGGCTGCAGGCCAGAGGCGCGGCGACGCCGGCGGCTCAGCCATCGCTCAGCTTTAACCTGACCTCGCTGGCGATTGACGCCGCGGTCGCCGGCGCAGGTTTACTGTTAGGACAGAAACGGCTGATCGCCGCGGAGCTGGCGCGCGGCGATCTGGTGGCGATTGATGCGCTCAGCCTGCCGCTCAGCAAAGCCTATTATCTTGCCTGGCCGCAGCGCTCGCGCAGCCAGCCGGGCAGCGAAGCCGTAATCGCGTGGCTCGCCCGACTCGCGGCAGAACCTGCGGTTTACGGCGTCACCCCGAACGCCATCTGATTACGCGCCAGGGTTTTATTGCCGCTATCGACAATGCGCGTCGTTACGCGCAGCGCTCCTGTGCGTGACGGTGTCACCGGCAGCTCAACCACTTTTTTACCGCTGTCGGCGGCGATATTGACCGGCTGCTTGCCCTGCGCCAGCACGCTGTCGCCCTGGACGATGCGCCACTCAAGCTGGCTGCCGTGGTAAGCGACCGGCAAATCGTTGATGGTCCACAGGTTGATTTGTCCGGTCTGACCGACTTTCCAGTCGAGCCTGTTGGGCTCTATCGACGGCAGCAGCGGCTGATAGGCGCGCTGCATCGCGAAATAACCCGCTTTCGGCTGGCGCAGATAATCGACGACGCCCCAGTTTGCGGAGGGCCAGGTTTCCACGAACATAAACTGAAACAGCGCGGTGACCGGCTGAAACCGCTGACGCCGGTAGCTTTCCGCAGCGATAGCGACCAGCTGCGCCTGATAGCGCTGGGTATTGGCGATAAAACTCTGAATAGTGTCGCCGCGTGAAATTTTCGCGTTCTGGAAGGTCTGGATAGGCTGAAAATTATGATACTTCCAGCGCACCCACTTCGGATCGCCTGGCTGGGTAGTGGCAGGCCAGAGCTCGCTGCGCGGAATAAAGGTGCGCAGCGTGGCGAGTCGGGGCAGCGCCTGAGCGCCAAACTCGGTGATGGTGGCGGTTTTCGCCGGCTCCAGCAGGTTCGCCAGCGAGCCGAAATACCAGCCTGCCCAGTAGTGCTCTTCCACGGCGGAGAAGGGATGCACAATACGGCTGGTGTCCTGCGCCAGCGTATCGGCGACGCGCTGCATCAGATTGCGGTTAAGATCCTTATGCCAGTCGGGAAAGCGCTTGCCCATCCACGGCGAGTTGAACGGCGGTTCGTTTTGTCCGCCCCAGACCACCACGGCAGGCGAGTTGCCGAACTGCTCCACCATCTCCTGCGTCTGCCTGACCGCGTTGTCGGCGAAGGCGGCCGTATCGTTATAGCCCCACTGCAGCGGCACATCCTGCCAGATCATCAGCCCGCGCTCGTCCGCCGCCTGGTAGAGCGCGCGGCTGGCCACATGACCATGCACGCGAATGGCGTTGGCGTTCATTCGCTCCACCATATCGAAATCGCGCGCGTAGCGCGCCTTATTCATGGTGCTGAGCCAGGGGGAGCCGATGTAGTTGGTGCCGCGAATAAACAGGCGCTGGCCGTTAACCAGCCAGCCCTGATTTTGCGCCTGCTCAATAACCTGACGCAGTCCGGTGCGGCTGCTGCGCTGGTCGAGAACGCCCTGGTCGTCGCGCAGTTTCACCTCGACCTGATAGAGCGCAGGCTTGCCGTAGCCCTTCGGCCACCAGAGCTGCGCCTTCGGCATCGGCAGCGTGACGGCAATGCGCTGCGCTGCGTCGCCGCTCGGCTGCAGCGCTACGGCCTGCGAGAGGCGATAGGTCTCGCCGCTGAAATTATCGGGCCGCGCGGTGAGGTCCAGCGTCGCCGCTTTCGCCGCCGGGGCGCGATAGACGAATTCAACGCGCAGGCGCGGCTGCGTCAGTCCCTGCGACCAGTCTGGTCTGAGGATCACGTTATCAATCGCCACGCTGCGACTGAGGCGTAATCTCACCGGCGACCAGATGCCGCCGGAGTTAGCGTCCTGTCCCTGCGGCGACCAGGCGCCCCCAGGCCGGGAGTCGTGCTGATTCAGAATGCCTTTCATCAGGTTTTTGCGCAGCGGCCAGTTCTTTTGCGGATCTTCGAACGGGCTGTCGACGCGCACCGCCAGCCGGTTATAGCGCCTCAGGCTGTCGGTAATATCGACGGCGAAGCGCTGAAAATAGCCTTCATGCCGCGCCAGTTTCATGCCGTTGAGCCAGACGTCGGCAAAGTAATCTACGCCGTCGAACTCCAGCGTCGCCAGCCGATCGGCCGCCGGCTTGCGCAGGGAGAATTCGGTGCGATACCAGAGCGCGCCCTGATGATCCCAGCCGGCGCTGTACCAGTTTGCCGGCACCCGCAGCTTGCGCCACGTCCGATCGCTGCCGCGCCAGCCGACAAAATCGGCGTCGTTGGCGTCGTGGGCGCGCCACTCTCCCGCCAGCGACCAGCTCTCCGGCGGCGGAAGCGGCGCGGCGTACAGCGGCGCACAAATCAAGACGCTCAGCGCCAGGGCGTAACGCATCATAGCTTCTCCTGCAGGTGGCGAAGTTGAGTAAAGAGCGCATCCGACTGCTGCTCGAGTTCGCTTGTCAGTGCGGCGCTATCCAGCTGCGCCTCATCGCGGGCTGACTCCTCCAGCGCCTGGAGATAGCGCGTGAAGGCGTCGAAGCCAAAGGTCGAGGATTCACCGCGCAGCTTGTGCGCCAGGCGGCATATACGCGTCATATCCTGTTCGCAGAGCGCGCTTTTCAGCTGGGCGATCATCTCCGGCAGGCCGGCGGCGAACAGCGCCAGCAGCTCGCTCAGCAGCGCGTCATCCAGACCAAGCCGCGTCGCCAGCGTCTGCCGATCGGGCGGCGGCGAGGGCGCGACGGGCTGCGCTGGCGTCGGCAGCGTGACCACGCGCAGGATCTCGTCGTTCAGCGATTCCAGGCTGACCGGCTTCGACAGATAGCCGTCGAAGCCGTGCTGCAGGCAAAATTCTTTATCGCCCTTCATGGCGTGCGCGGTCATAGCGATAATGCGCTGATGCGCCCGGCCGGGACGGCTCGCTTCGCGCTCGCGGATCAGGCGCGTCGCCTGCTCGCCATCCAGCTCGGGCATCTGCAGATCCATCAGGATCAGATCCCAGCTCGCTTTATCCAGCTGCTCCAGCGCTTCGAGGCCGTTGCCGACAATGGCGAACTGATGGCCGAGCCGCGTCAGGAAATGCGCGGCCAGCTTCTGGTTCACCAGGTTATCCTCAGCCAGCAGAATGCGCAGCGGCCGCTCCGCGCTGGCGGCAAGCTCGCGCGGCGGCGCAAGGGGCGCGACGGCGCTGGTCGGCTGCAGCGCCAGCGCCTGCCTGATGACGTCATACAGCTCGCGCTGGTCCACAGGCTTGCCGAGAAAGTAGTTCACGCCGATGCGGGCGAGCTGATCGGCGTCCATCACGCGGCTCATCGAACTGAGCATAATGATCTGGCTGTCAGCCAGCGCGGGCGTCGCTTTGATCTCCTGCGCCAGCGTCATGCCGTCTTTATCGGGCATCTGTGCATCCAGCAGGATCAGCGAGAAGCCAGGGTGCGCCTGTAGAATCGCCAGCGCCTCGTCGGCGCTGGCCGCCAGGCTCGGCAGCAGGCCCATATTGCGCAGCATATCGCTCATGATATGGCGGTTGGTGGCGTTATCGTCCACCACCAGCACCGGCACGCTGCCGAAGCGCGGCGAGGTTTTCAGGGCGTCGCTGACGGGCTGATGCGGCGCGGGCAGGCTAAAGCTGAATACGCTGCCTTTACCTGGTTCGCTCTGCACGCGCAGCTCGCCGCCCAGAATCTCTACCAGCCGCGCCGAAATGGTCAGCCCCAGTCCGGTGCCGCCATATTTGCGCGTCGTCGAGGTATCCGCCTGGCTGAAGGATTCAAAAATCAGCTGCTGCTTGTCAGCGGGAATGCCGATACCGGTGTCGCGCACCTGGAAGCGCAGCCTGTTGCTCTGCTCGTCGCGCCGCACGGAGAGCTCGACCTCGCCGGATGGGGTGAACTTCAGCGCATTGCTCGCCAGGTTGGTCAGCACCTGCCGCAGGCGCACGCTGTCCGCCGTCAGCAGATCGGGCACGTCGGGCGCGACGTTAACCAGCAGCTCGACGTTCTTTTCCGAGGCGGTAGGCATCAGCGGCCGCATCAGCGCATGCAGAAAGCCGCGCAGCTGGAACTCCTCCTCGTCCAGTTCGATCTTGCCCGCTTCAATCTTGGAGTAATCGAGAATATCGTTGATGACGCGCAGCAGCGTATGGGCCGAGTGGTAAACCAGCGTCATATACTCGCGCTGCTCGGCGGTGAGCTGAGTATCCAGGCAGAGCTGGGTCATGCCGAGAATGCCGTTCATCGGCGTGCGGATTTCGTGGCTCATATTGGCAAGGAAAATACTCTTCGCCTCGTTCGCCGCCCGCGCGGCAGCCAGCGCCTGCAGCGAAAGCTGCTCCGCCTCTTTGCGTTTGGTGATGTCCTGCAGCGTGCCGATGACGCGTGCGGTTTCACCGCTGACGGTCACGCTTGCCACCTGGCCGGAAAGCAGCATCCAGCGGTAGTTTCCGTTACGGTGTAACAGACGGATCTCGCTTTCGAACACCGGCAGCTGCTGGTTGCTGGCGCTGGAGAAGAGCTGTTGCAGCGGCTCGCGGTCGTCGGGATGCAGCAGCGTATCAAGGAAACTGGCGCTGTAGTGCCAGGTCTCGCGCGGGTAGCCCAGCATATTGAGCAGGGCGTCGTTGACCTGCAGCAGATCTTTTTGCTGCTGCCAGTCCCAGATGCCGATTTGGGTGGATTCCGCCGCCAGCACGAAGTCGGCATGCAGCTGGTTGCGCGATTCGCTGATCGGTTCGAAACCTGTGATATCGATATGCAGGCTGACGATGCCGCCTTCCGGCGTGCGGTTGTGCTGAATAAAGACCTGCCGGTTGCCGATGCGGCGCATTTCGCTGTGGTTATCCAGGCGGCAGCGGCTGACCAGATTCTCAATCATCGCCTGCCGGCTCTGCTGATTTTCCGTCATATAGGCGGAGGCGATAAAATCCTCCGCCAGCTGCGTCAGCGTGATGCCCAGGCGAATGCGCGCTTCTATGCCAGGATAGAAGCGCACCACCTGATTGTTGAAGGCGATCAGGCGCTCCTGGTCGTCATACATCAGTACCGCCGCGCGCAGCGAATCGAGCGCTTTAGGAAGCTGGCTTTCAGGCATCACGCCTCCTTAATTGGGGCTGCCGCGCTGGGCGGCGTAGTTAACAGGAAAACAGCGGTTCGGCGTGGTGAAGGGATCCTCCAGCTGCCGGCGGAAATAGCTCTGCTGGCTCAGTTCGCTGTCGCGCAGCAGCGCGCCCATATTGGCTTTAAACAGCAGCGCCTCCAGCACCATGGCGTTAGTGGTGAGCGTAATGGCGCGATTGTAGTCGCCGGTCGCCTCGACGCGTCCTTCGAACCAGCCGCGCTGCGGATCGTTCTGCCGCTGGGTCATCGCCATCAGCGCGTCGGTAAAAGGCGTTTGCCACAGCGCCCAGAGTCCGAAAACGGCGCGGGTCGACACCTGCGCCAGACGCGGCACCCATTTACCGTCGTCAGCCAGCGTGTTCCAGGCGTAGCCGTTGGCGAAAATGGTGTCGTTGACGTGCCAGGGCGGCGCGGAGATATTGAAATCGCTGCGGGCGGTCAGAATATTTTTCTGCTGCCAGCGCATCTCCTGCACGCGATAGACATTGCTGGCGCGCTGACGCTGAAGCGTCACGATATCGCGATCGGCGCCGGGCAGCGTCCAGGCGTACTCCATGCCGCTTAGCACATAAGGCGTGGTGGTAATCGCGGCGGGTGTCCAGGTGGTGCGCGGATCGCGCGCGTCGATATCGAGCGCCAGCCCGTCGATAATCACATGCTGGGACGGCGGACGCAGCGACTGATCGTTGGCGAAGCCCCAGAGACCGAAACCCGCCGCGCTGTATTCGCTGTCGCCGAGACGGCCTTCCGCCTGCGGCATCAGCTTTTTATCGCGCATCTGTCCGGCATAGAGCTGTCCTTTATCATCCACCACGCGACAGAAGTCCCAGCGTAAAATCACGCGCTCCAGATATTCACTGTACTGAGGATGAAACGCCGCCACGATGCGCAGCGCCATCATCAGCCGCGCCATATCTTTTGCCGACCAGCCGATAACCTGCGGCGTATTGCCGTAGCCCACCATTGCTACGCTGGTGGCGCTGTAGAGCAGATTCGGCACGTTCGCCGAGGTGAGCGGCAGGCGGTTCAGGGTGCCAAGAATCAGCGTCAGGCGGCGATCGAACGCTTCATCATCGATCAAATCGAGCTGGCGCGCCGCCGTGAGGGCGATCAGGGTATCGCCCATCTGCCACAGGCTGACCACCGGTCGTTTATCGCTGCCGTTCACCAGCCCGGTTTGCGGCTGCGCGTTGTTCTCGAAGTAGCGCCAGGCGATGGTCGCCCAGCGTCGCTCCTGCTCGTTGAGCGCGCCCAGCCGCGCGGTGGTGTGCCAGCCGCCGTTGACCAGCCAGCGCCAGCCTGCTCCCTGGTTCCAGGCCAGCAGGCCAGTAACCAGCGCTATCGCCAGCAGCAGCGCGAGAAGAAGACGAATTACTGTTTTAGGCATGTCGTCGCCACCGGCGGTAACTTAACGGGCGCCTGACTGTCGCAGCGCGCGCATTTGCAGGCCTGACATGACGGAGCGCTGCGCACGGCGGTGCCGCTCTGCTCGCACCAGTTTTTTATGCCTGGCGTGACGTTAAGGAACGGGCGGTTGCGCGGCGTGTTGTTGGGTTCGAAGATATCGACCAGCCGTTTCTCCCACATAGAGGGCGCATAGCTGGCCTTACGCGGATCGTTGCTGTTAAAGCGCAGCAGCTTGCCTTCTTTTTTGAACATCAGCGCCTCCATCATGATGCCGTTGTTATTGGCGGTGAACTCTTTAATCGGGCCGTCGCCGTTTTCATACAGACCTTCGTAGTAGCCTTTACCCTGTTCGTCGGCATTTTCTATGCTGTCGAACAGGCGGTCGGTATAGGGCGAATCCCACAGCACCCACATGCCGAGCGCGGCCTTGAGCGAAACCGCCGCGACGTTGGGCACATACTGGCCTTTGTCGGTAATGGTGTTCCAGTTGTAGCCGTCGCTAAACACCGTGTCGTAAACGAAGTAGGGAGATTTATCGAGCTGGTGCTCCGAGCGCGCCGTGAGCGTCCCGGTGATCATGTAGCGGTTTTCCTGCGCCTGATAGACGCGGTCGGCGAAGTTTTTCATCCACGGATGGCTAAAGTCGCGCGCATCGTTATCGCGATCGTCGGCGTTGTCCCAGCCCATCTCCAGGCCGTGCAGCAGATAAGATTCGGTCACCACGTAGTTATGCTGGTTGGTCATGCGCGGATCGCGCGTGTCGTAGGGCACCAGTACGCAGTAGATATCCGCCAGCGCGTAAGGCTCGGGCCGGCTCGCCTGGCAGGTGGTAAAGCCCCACAGCTGGTAGCCCGATGCGGCGTACTCCTCATAGCCGAGTCGGCCTTCCTGCACGTATTGCGGCTGTTTTTTGCCGTCTAGATAGGCGCCGTAAAGCGTGCCGCAGTCATCCACCACGTGGGTGAAATCCCAGCCGAGCACCACGTTGTCGATGCTGTTGCCGTGCTCCGGATAGCGCTCTTTGATGATTTTCAGCCAGAGCAGCATGCGGCCGATATCGATGGCGGAGAAGCCGATCTCGCCGGGTTTGTTCAGGTAGTCCACTTTCTGGCCGGTAATGGTGTTATAGGCTTTATTGGGCACCTGGTTCTGGAACAGTACCAGTTTGTTCAGCGTCGCCATAAACTGCAGCAGACGCCGGTCGAACTCCGCTTTATCGATAATGCCGAGCTCGCGCGCCGCCGTCAGCGCCGCCAGATAAGAGGCGCTGTCCCACATGGTGGTGGAGGGATATTTGTTAACCGCGTTCACCAGGCCGGTCGTGGGCTGCGTGTTGGCCACAAAATAGGCCCAGGCGTTTTTCGCCACCGCCATTTCGCGCTCGGTCAGTTCGCCGTGACGCACCTTGTAATCGGACGCAGGCAGGCTAACCGCCGCCTGAATCGCAGGCGCCAGAAACATCAGCGCAGCCAGCAGGGCAGCGAGGCCGGAACGGCGAAGCCATAAAGATCTCATTTCGTTGTTACTCCTTGTTGCTGCGGCTGCTTAGCGGGTAAAGGGGCGGCGAGACAACCCAGGCAGAGAAGCTGGCCGTGGGCGATATAGGAGAGGCTCTCCAGCACCATCGCGTTGGTATCCGCATCGATAGCGGCGTTGACCGAACCGTCGGCATTGAAGCCCGCTTTCCAGCCCTTGCCGGGTTCAATCATCGGCAGCATCCCTTTGCGCAGCGCCTCGCTCCAGCGGTTGCGGAACAGCGCATACCAGGCGAAGGCGGAACGGGTTGAGGTAAGGGCGCGGCTGGCGAGCGTTTCGCTGGCGCTGTCGTTGATGTTCTGGATGGGCAGCGGCTGGCTGCCCGGCAGCGCGCCGGCGAAATCAGGCGCCTGCTCGGCGTAGTCGCTGTTGATCTCGCCCGCGTCGGACGGGGTGCCGGTGCGGTTCTGGACAATCTGCATAATGCGCCAGGTGATTTCGCCGCTGCGCGCGTCGAACCCCTGTTCCAGCCCGGTCAGCAGATAGGGCATGCTGATCAGGGACGGCTGCTTGCCCCAGGGCGTGCGCAGACCCTCATCAGGCACCGCATGGCCGTCGATCTCCACCAGCTTCAGGCCGTCCGGCGGCTGGCTGACCGCCAGTCCGGCTGAGGCGTTAATCAGTCGCAGCACGCTGCCTGCATAAAGGCGATAGCCGTAGCTGCCGCGCGGATCGTCGGTGCGGATGACCCAGCGGTTGACCGGCAAACTGGCGCCCTGCGGCCCGCTGCTCTGCAGCAGTCCCGCGAGCTGCCAGCGCGACAGTAGCTGATTGACCGCCGCCGCATGCTGCGGATAGCGCCACAGCAGGATCTGCAGCGGCATCAGCAGGCGCCCCATATCGATGGCCGAACCGGCATTTTTATCCGCCGACGGCAGCGCCTCCAGCGTGTCGGCGTGGTAAAAGGCGGCAGGCAAACCATCCGGCTTCAGCGGAAGCGCGCCCAGCGCCTCCAGCGCCGAGCCGATGCGATCGTCGAACTCCGCGTCGGGAATGATGGCGAGCTGTTTCGCCGCGATCGCCGCGAGCAGGTAGCTGCCGGTGCTCCACAGGCTAAGCCAGGGCTTGTCTGCCTCGGCGTTCACCAGCCCGTTGGTCTGGGTGTTATTGACGAAGTATTGCCAGGCGATACGCGCCCAGACCGCCTCGTCGAAGCTCAGTTCGCGCTGCTCAGGCAAGGGCGGGAACGACTTGCTCAGCACGATGCCGTCCGTGGTTTCGACGCGCGTCGGCATCTGCCGCTCGACCCACAGTACGATGGCGAAGCCGATTAAAAAGCCGATCAGAATCGTGAGATAGCTGCGCGCGCTGTAAATGCCCGATTTCAGGCTCATTCCGCTTCCGCCTCCTGCGTAGCAGGCGGCGTCCACATCGCCGCCATAATCATAGGCATCATGGCGGCGATGTTGACCGCGCCCCAGAAGATATTAATCACGTAGCCTGACGGATCGTCGACGTTGCCGCGCGCCACCTGTATGCCGCCCCAGATCAGGCCGAGCAGCGTCAGCGCCACGATCGCCAGCTGCGGCTTTACCAGATAGAGAAAACGCCCCGACTGCCGCTCTTTCGGCGTCACGTGAAACTTCACCTTCTCGCCGCGCAGCACGGTGCTCAAAGCGCGCAGGTTGACGGAGAAAAAGGCGAGATAGGAAGAGCGCCCGTCCCATGCAGAGATGCCCCAGGTGCCGAACATAAACGCCAGTTCCGACACGATGAAAAAAGGCAGGAAGTGCAGGTAAAAGGGCGTCGAGTAAGCCGACACGGGCGGAATGCCGGTAAAGAGATAGATCAGCGGCGAGATCAGAAACACGGTGTTCCAGATACAGGCGAGATAGGACCAGAAGGTGGTGCCGTACATGAGCGTCTGGCCCAGGCTGAGTTTAAAGCGGCGACGGCTGAAAATCTTGTCGTGGAACAGAATATCCAGCGAACCCGCCGCATATTTAAAGCGCTGGATCATCCAGGTGAGCAGGTCCTGCGGCGACAGCATTTTCGACTCGATGCCAGGATGCATGACCGAACGCCAGCGCCGCCCGCTGTCGCCGTGCAGCACGATAGAGGTGTAGATATCTTCCGATACGTGAAATTTGTAAGGCGTTAGCTCGGTATCGGCGATCACGTGCGGGCGCATCGCCAGACTCAGCGTGGCGCGCATCTCTTCGTCGCGAATATCGCGGGTATGCCGCGAAATCTCCTCTTCGACGCTGAATACGTAGCTGCGCAAGGCCGCCTGCATCACCGCCTCACGGCGATGAACCGACGCCGCGCCGCAGCAAAACGCGGCGTTTGCCCAGTTGCGGCGGCGCAGGATCACATCGTAGAACATGCGCGGATCGTTAAAAAAGGGATCGCTGCCGACCGTAAGCCGCCCGAACAGCCCCTCTGCGGCGCGGCCGAACAGATAGCCCGGCAGGCCAGCGCGGCGGCGCAGCCAGTCGGCGAAACGCTCTCCCTCCGGCAGATCGTAAAACCACTGCGGCGTCTGCACCCAGGCGACGTCGGGATCGCGAAAATAGCCCAGCGTATTGGCCAGCAGCGTGGGGAAAACGCGGGTGTCCGCGTCGCAAATCACCAGAAAGTCGCCGTCGGTCTGCTCCATGCCGTTACGGATGTTGCCCGCCTTAAAGCCGATATTGTTTTCACGCGTGATGTAGTTCACCCCTTCCTGTTCGCACACCGCGCGCATCTCAGGCCGCCGACCGTCGTCCAGCACGTGGATGGCGAGATCGAGTGGCGTGGGATAGGTCAGCTTAAGCGCATCCCGAATCGAGAGACGCACCAGTTCAGGATCCTCGGAGTAGGTGGCAATAAAGAGATCGACCTTCGGCGGGCGCGGATCGGCGCGGTCCTGCTCCAGCAGACACTGGTTAATCTCGTCGGGCGGCGGCGGACAGGCGGGATCCTTGACCTGCCAGATATTGATGGTGAAGAGCAGCGTGCCGACCCAGGCGAGCGTTTCCGCCAGCGCAAGCGGAATGGCGTACCAGAGCGCATCCATATTGAGCGACTCCATCCAGCGCCAGCGGACGTAATTCGCCCCCAGAATCAGGCCGGCTACGGCCAGCACCTGCCAGAGCCGCATTACCCACAGCGGCGTATGGAGCGGAGCGGGCGGACGTCGGTGTTCAAAGCGTGAAAAGTAATAATCCATGGCGTCTCGTTTCAATGGCGGAAGCGTCTGTTGGTTATCTTTTCACCTGGTGGCAAGAGTTAATTCATTAGCTTATTAAATAGTGACAATTAAAGTATTTTTATGTTTTTAACGGAGCGATCATGCATAAATATTAACCAATAAATCCAATTGCGCTCTCTGACAATTTATATAGTATTAAATTACAGGTATTTACAAGTGGATTAAGAATTTTTTCATTTCAGCGTGACTTAAGCAGCAACAGCGCTAAACTTCTCCTTACAGAGTAACGATCTACTTCATTTAACTAAAAAATATCCTTACATCACTTACGGTAATCATTTATGGCGGATGTGGCGGTTGAGCCTAAAACGGTAAGCCTTGACTGGCGCGCGTGGCGCTATGCGGTGCCTGGCAAACGCGATCTGCGCGTCGATATGCTGCGCGGCATCGCGCTGGTGATGATGGTGGTGGCACACACCGAGCTGCTGTCGCTGGTGAATATTTTTACCTGGGAGCGGTTCGGCCTGACCACCGGCGCCGAAGGCTTCGTTATTTTGTCAGGCTTTATGCTGGGCATGCTCAACCGCCAGCGACTGCAAAAAGAGGTGCTGCTGACGGTAAGCTGGACCCTGTGGCGGCGGGCCGGGAAAATCTATCTGGTTAACCTGACCATCATCGGCCTGATGCTGCTGCTGTCGCGCATTCCTTACGTCAACACCTTTGAAGTCACCCACTTCGTCGATCGCTACTCCGGCACCGTCTGGTCGCTGTTCCCCACCACGCCGCAGATTAAAGAGACCTGGTTCAATATCATTCTCTATCTGCAAATCGGGCCGCATCAGACGCAGATCCTCGGACTCTATATTTGCCTGCTGCTGCTCAGCCCGCTGTTTCTGGCGCTGCTGAAGGGACGCCGCGCAGGCTGGCTGCTGCTGGCGTCGCTGGCGGGTTACGTCAGCTATCATCTCTGGCCGACGCGCCTGACGGTGGCGGAGTTTGAGTTCGCCTTTCCGCTGCTCGCCTGGCAGTTTATCTATGTGTTGGGCATGTGCTGCGGCTGGTACAAGGATGAACTGATGTCGCTGGCCCGCACGCCGGGCGGCTATATCGTGATGGGCATTATGGTGATCTATGCGCTGGTCATGATGTTCGTCGCGCAAAACCATACCAACCCCTTTATGCCCTCGTTTTTGCTGCTGCACGTTATTCCGCCTGCCGATTTCAACTGGTTTTACTACCATCTCGCCAGTAAAAACGCCCTTGGCCCCTGTCGCGTGCTGAACGATTTCAGCCTGATGCTGCTGGTTTATCTGGTGCTGACCTTCTGCTGGCGCCCCATCGAACGCGCCCTCGGCTGGTTTCTTATCCCGCTCGGACAGCACTCGCTCTATACCTTTATCCTGCACGTTTTCGTGGTAATGGCGGTCAGCCAGTTCGTGGATTTCGACCTCTGGCACCAGGCATGGATACGCAACACGCTGATTCATCTCGCCGCGCTTGGGCTGCTGTGGTGGATGGCGAAAAAAGAGATTGGCGGGCGTTTCATCCCTAATTAAGCGAGGAGTGCGGCATGGTTTACCCGGGGCTTTCGGCCAGAGGAGCAGGATGGCTGACTATCGCGTTCGCCGCAGGCGCGGCGGCGCCCGCTTTCGCCGTTGCGACCGACAACGAAACGGTTTCGGCGCACGAAGAGCCGATTCAGGCGGGGGTATTCACCAGCCGCTGGGGCCGCCTGTTTTCCGGCAATAAAGATAAGTTTTCCAGCGCGCTCAGCTTCTCAAGCGGCCTGAAAGAGCAGTGGATCACGATTCCTAACGGCGAGGAATCGGCGCAGCAAAAAAAGAAGATCAATCAGCTGGTGAACCTCAGCCTGCAGTATTCTCCCTACAGCTTCTGGTTCGCTAACGTTACGCTGCGCGCGCCTGTTACCGATTTCGATAAATACACCACCGATTTTCGCTACAGCTTCGGCTATGACGACTGGCACCCCAATACCTTTAGCCTGGTCTATAGCAACTATGGCGATAACCACCTGTTTCCCTCAGGCAACGCGCGCCGCACCTACTTCGAGCAGGGCGCCTTTACCTTCGCCTATAAATTTTCGCTGCCGAAGGCGCTGGAGAAGCATCTGCTTATCAACAAAGGGGACGCGCTCACCTGCCAGGTCGGCGTCAGCTGGGTGCCGCGCTACTATTCGCTGGCGGATAACGATCTGCGCTCCAATAAAGAGGTCGGGCTGGGCGGCTGCGGCTATACCTTTAAGCAGCACTTCTTTATTCGCGCCACCGCCTTCTGGTTTCCGCACTCTGAACAGCAGCAGCCGTGGAACGGCGATTACAGCTACAGCTTCGGCTATGCCGGCTATACGCCCGGCTCGTTTTCGCTCCAGTACAGCAACTACAGCGGCACGCGCTTTCCCGGCCGCAGCAGCGCCAACGCGAAATTTCGCGAGGGCACGATCTCGCTTATCTGGTTTCTTCCTTTCTGAGGTTTTTTATGGACGCGCTACCGCCTCAATCCGTGCTCATCGTCGACGACGCGCTGCTCTACCGACGACTGCTGGCTGGCCTGCTGCGGCAGTGGGGCTATCAGGTTTTCGAAGCGGAGAATGGCGAGCAGGCGCTGGCGCTGCTGGCGCAGGAAACCGTGAGTCTGGTGATCAGCGACTGGGAGATGCCGGTGATGGATGGCCTGACGCTGTGTCGCGAGATCCGCCAGCAGATGCAGGATCGTTATATCTACATAATCGTGCTCACCGCGCGCGACAGCGTAGAGGATCTGCGCGTCGGTTTCGCCGCAGGCGCGGACGACTTTTTACGCAAGCCGGTTAACCAGGTTGAGCTGCAGGCTAGGCTGCACGCAGGCGAACGTATTCTCCAGCTGGAGGGGACGCTGGCCAGTAGAAATCGCCGTCTCAGCGAAGCGCTGTCGCAGATCCAACAGGATTTGCAGGCGGCGGCCACGCTGCAGCGCAGTATTCTGCCGCCGCACCATCTGCGTCAGGGCGACTATTTCGCCGACTGGCTGTTTATGCCCTCCGCATGGGTGTCCGGCGATCTCTTTCATCTCTTTCCTCTCGATGACAAAGCCGTGGGCTTTTACTGCGTCGATGTCGCCGGACACGGCGTAACGGCGGCGATGATGTCGGTGGCGGTGGCGCGCCAGTTTCTGCACGGTCGCACGGTCGATCCCTTTCTGTTCGACGGCGAGGCCGTTACGCCGCCGTCGCAGGTGGTGCGCATTTTGAACGAGCGCTTTTGCGCGCAGCATCCCGAGGTCACCAGCTATTTCACCCTGGTATACGGCGTGATCGATCGCCATAGCGGCGAAGGGCGGCTCTGCCAGGCGGGCCATCCCACGCCGTTTATCGTCAGTGACAGCGGCGCGGTGCGCGAAATCGGCGAGGGTGGCCCGCCAGTTGGGCTGCTTGAGCACCTCGACTGGGACGAGTACGCCTTTCACCTGGCCCCGGGCGAACGGCTTTGCCTTTACAGCGACGGCATCAGCGAGTGCGAAAACGCAGATCAACAGATGTTCGGCGCCGCGCGACTGGAAGCCTTGCTGGCCTCGCTGCACGACCACTCCATCGAGGCGCTGCTGGCAGCGGTGGAGCAGTCGCTTAATCAGTGGCGCGGCATGACTACGGACGGAGCCGCGTCAGCGGCGGATGATATTTCCCTGCTGGTGATTGAACGTCAGCAGGGCTTAACGGGAGAAAAAAATGAAATTTGAAACTGAAAAGATCGACCAGGCTTTATTCTTCACGCCGGTCGTGCGTCGTCTCGACGCCTCTGTCGCGCTACGTTTCAAAGAGGCGGTGGCGGCGGTGATCCAGCAGGGCGAAACGGCGCTGATCCTCGACTTTTCGCGCGTCGATTTTATCGACAGTAGCTGTCTGGGCGCCCTGATTTCGCTGCTGAAGTCGCTGAGCGGCAAGGGGCAGCTGGTGCTTTGCGCGCTCAACGCCAATATCAAAGCGATGTTTGCGCTGACGCGCATGGATCGGGTGTTTACCATCTGTGCCGACCGCAGCGAGGCGATCGCCGCGATCAACGAAGGAGGCTGACCTATGTCCGAACACGCCCAGGAAAAAGAGCTACGGCTGCCCGCGACCATTAACAGCCTAACCACGCTTGGCGTCGCGCTGCGTCAGTTTCTGGCCGCGCTGCCGGTGAACGAGGGCTGGATCTATCCGCTTGACCTGGCCTTATGCGAGGCGGCGAGCAATATTATTCGTCACGGCTATCATGACGACGCCACGGCGTGTTACAGGGTCAATTTTAGCCACGACGGTCGCGCGGTCACGGTGAAACTCTGTGACAGCGGCGTGCCGGTGCCGGAGGAGAAGCGCCAGCCGCCGGTGAGCGATCCCGATGCGCCGCTGACGCTGGAGAGCCTGAGCGAGGGCGGCCGCGGCATGCAGCTTATTTTTTCAGGCGTGGACCGGGTCAGCTACCATCAGGGGGAAACGGAAAACCAGCTGACCCTGGTGAAAACGCTGCCTTAGTTTTCCGTCTTGAACAGTTTCTGCACAAAATCGATATAGGCTGGGCGCCAGACATCCATTTCATGCCCCAGTTTAGGGTAGCTATGCCAGTCGCTGCGAATGCCGCGCTGATCGAGCTGCGCCTTTAGCCCGGTCATATCGCGACCGGTGATAATGTCCTCTTCGCCGCTCACCAGCGTCAGCAGCTTAAGCTGGCGATTTATCGCTGCGGGCTTCTTCATCTGCGCCGCCACGCGAAAGTCAGGCACAGTTTCAGTGGTCACGCCGCTGAAAATCCCCAGCCAGGCGAATTTGTCCAGATGACGCATACCGCTGACCAGCGCCTGATAGCCGCCCTGAGAGAGACCCGCCAGCGCCTGGCTGCCGGCATCTTTGCGTACCGGATAGCGCGCGGCCACCAGCGGCATAATCTCCTCTGTCAGCTCTTTATCCGCTGCCTGCGCGTTACGCGGATAGAAAACCTCGCGGCGCGTGGCGGGAGCAAAGCTTTCTGGTATCGCGCCCTCGGCGTCGGTTTCGGTATCCGGCATCACCACCAGCATCGGCACGATTTTCCCCTCGGCGAGCAGGTTGTCCATAATCTGCGGCACGCGTCCCTGGGTCAGCACCGACATGCCGGTATCGCCAAAGCCGTGATAGTAGTAGAGCACGGGCAGCGGCGGGGAGTCGGCGCGCGTGCCGGGCGGCACCCAGACGGCGATGCGTCGTTCGCGCTTCAGCGACGGCGAATGCCAGCTCAGGGTGTGGATCTCGCCGTGCAGCACTTCGCGATCGTCCAGCAGGCTGCCCGGTACGAGGATCAGGCTGGTATTAACCTGCCGCTGCGGTTTCGCCAGCGCATTGCCCGTGTCGACGCTGCGAAAACCGTCCACGTTGAAAAAGTATTCATATAAGCTGGGCTGCAGAGGTTCGCTGGTAAAAGACCAGATGCCCTGATCGTTTTTGGTCATGGGATGCGAGACGTAACGATCGGGCGTGGGTCCGGTCACGACCTCGACCGCTTTGGCGGCAGGCGCCCATAACTGCCACGTTATCGTATTGTTAGCGTTGACGTGGCTAATATACTGTTCCGGCGGAAGGGTGTCGGGCGGGCGCTGAGGCAGCGGAATCGCCAGCGGCGACTGGCTCCATATCTCCAGAGTCAGGCCGAGAAAGAGGCAGCGAAAATTCATCAGATATCCTTAACAGAATGCAGGTGCGTTAAGTGTGGCATAAGCTGAGAAAATTGAGCTGCCGCGCATGAATTTTGCTGCCTGATTCACCCTCTCTTAGTTGAGATCGCGGCCGTTGCTGGCGATCACTTTTTTGTACCACCAGAACGATTTTTTCCGTGAGCGCGCCAGCGTGCCGCGTCCTAAATCATCCCGGTCGACATAGACGAAACCGTAGCGCTTACTCATCTCGCCAGTCGAGGCGGCGACCAGATCGATGCAGCCCCAGGTGGTGTAGCCCATCACCGGCACGCCGTCGTCGATTGCCTGCGCCATCGCCCGAATATGCTCGCGCAGATAGCTGATGCGGTAGTCGTCGTTGATGCTGCCGTCTGTTTCTACCGTATCCTGCGCGCCCAGCCCGTTCTCTACCAGAAACAGCGGCTTCTGATAGCGGTCGTACATCATGTTCATGGTGATGCGCAGACCCAGCGGATCGATGCCCCAGCCCCAGTCGCTGCGTTTAATATAGGGATTGGTCAGCGATTTCACTACGTTGGCGGCGCTGCTGTTCTGCTCGTTCATCTCCGCCGAGGCGCAGCGTGACGCGTAATAGCTGAACGACACAAAGTCGACGCTGTTTTTCAAAATCTCCACGTCGTCGCTCGCCATCTCGATAGCGACGCCTTTTTCGCGGAACAAGCGGGCGGCATAGGATGGATAGGCGCCTCTGGCCTGCACGTCGATAAAGAAGAGATTCTCGCGATCCTTTTCCAGTGCCGCCCAGACATCTTCCGACTTGCAGGACCAGGGATAAAAGTTGCCGCCCGCCAGCATACAGCCGACCTGGTTGGCCGGGTTGACCTCGTGGGCGATTCGGGTCGCCAGCGCGCTGGCCACCAGCTCGTGGTGTGCGGCCTGATACTTCACCTGATCCTGATTCTCGCCCGCCTCAAACGCCAGACCGGCGCCGGAAAAAGGGCTGTGCAGCAGAATGTTAATCTCATTGAAGGTGAGCCAGTATTTCACCAGCCCGTCGAAGGCCTCAAAGCAGGTGCGCGCATAGCGGGCGAAGAAATCGACCATTTTGCGGTTGCGCCACGAGCCATACTCCATGACCAGATGCATCGGCACGTCAAAATGACACAGCGTAACCAGAGGCTCGATACCGTACTTTTGGCACTCCTCGAACAGGCTGCGGTAAAAAGCGATGCCCTCCGGGTTGGGCTCGCGTTCGTCGCCGCGCGGGTAGAGGCGGCTCCAGGCGATAGAGGTGCGGAACACCGTAAAGCCCATCTCCGCCATCAGCGCGATATCCTCTTTATAGCGATGATAAAAATCGATCGCCTCATGGCTGGGATAGTATTCGTCATCGCGCAGCGCAAAGCGCTTCTCTAACCCCAGCTTAACCGGCATGCGCGCGGCGCCGTGCGGGATCATATCAACCGTCGTCAGGCCTTTCCCGCCTTCACGATAGCCGCCTTCAGACTGATTCGCGGCGAGTGCGCCACCCCATAAAAAACCTGCTGGAAATGTCAGTTCCGACATAAATTACCTCAATGATGGACTGCTGCCTTAACGGGCTTAATCGCGTCGGATGGCGTGGGCGAGGCGCTGGCCTCGGGCGCGCTTTCCGGAATATCTTCAAAACCTAAAATCAACGTCAAAATAAAAGAAAGCACCACGGAGAGCACCATCACCGCCACCACCCAGACGATGCTCATCGGGTTGGCGGGATCGAAAAACTGCACGCTGGTAAAGAGTCCCGGCGACGCCATCGAGTGGCTGGCGAGCCCGCCGACCCCGGCAACCGCGCCGCAGACAAAGCCGCTGATCAGACAGGCGACCAGCGGGCGCTTCAGACGCACCGCCACGCCATAGAGCGCCGGTTCGGAAATGCCCGCGACAATCGCGGAAGCGGCAGCGGCGAGGGCGGTCTGGCGCAGTTCGCGGTTTTTGGTTTTAAAGGCGACCGCCAGCGAGGAGCCGCCCAGCGACAGGTTGGCGCCGATCTCCGACGGCATCACCATGCCCTCTTTGCCGCTCTCTGCGATGGTCTGAATAATGGTCGGGGTGAAAACGCGATGCATGCCGGTCATCACCAGTAGCGGCCAGATCGCGCCCATAATCGCCACCGAGAGCCAGCCGAGATAGCCGTGCACGGTATAAACCAGCGCGGAAATGCCGCTGCCGATCCAGATGCCGAGCGGGCCAATCAGCAGAATGGCGATCGGCGCGGCGACCAGCACGATCAGCATCGGCTTCAGGAAGTTTTTCGTCACCGCCGGCGTGATGCGGTCGATGATGCGTTCGATATGCGACAGGATCCAGGTCATCACCAGCGCCGGGATCACCGTGTAGGTGTATTTCACCGGCGTCACCGGAATCGACGCGAAGTCGACCGCCTGACCCTGCGCCGCTTTCGCCATCAGGTCGATAAAGCCGGGATGCAGCAGCACGCCTGCAATGGCGATCGCCAGCGACATATTGGTTTTAAACTTCAGCGAGGCGGACGCGGCCACCATCACCGGCAGGAAGAAAAAGGCGCCGTCGCCGATCACCGTCAGGATGGTCAGCGTCGAGGAGCCTTTCGGCAGCACGCCGCTCATTTCGAGCACCATCGCCAGCAGTTTCACCATCGAGCCGCCGATAATGGCCGGTATCAGCGGCGACATGGTACCCACCAGCGCATCGAGAATGCCGGCGCCGATGCTTCTCAGGGTGATTTTACGTTTCACTGGCGCGCCGCCTGAGGCGGCTGGGGTACCGAGTTCCAGGATCGCCTGATAGGCCTTGCCGACGTTGTTGCCGATAATGACCTGACACTGTGTATCGTTGTTGACCACGCCCATCACGCCAGGCAGCGCTTTGAGCGCGGCGCTGTCGATCAGGCCGCGATCTTTAACCACGAACCGCAAGCGCGTCATGCAGTGGGTGACCGCCTCAATGTTCTGCATACCGCCCAGCGACTGTACGATGGCGCGAGAGACTTCTGCGTAGGGATTAGGCATAGTTTTGCGTCTCTGTTGTTATGAGTAGAGTGTTTTTTACCGGCCGCCTGCTGTTGTAGGGACAGAGTGCGCGCTGATTCGCTAAGGCGTGATGATGCGCCATAGGAAACCGGTTTCACAAAATCATGAACAGTTGCAAAATCGATAACAAGATGGCAAATGCGGATATTTTTCAAACTGTGACTGGCATCACTTACTGGATTGATGCTTGTCGAGCGGCGTCTGAGGTTAAGTAGACTGCTCAGCTGACTGAGGGAAAAGGGAATAATTATGGCCACCATACTTGAGGTTGCGAAACGGGCAGGGGTATCAAAAGCCACGGTTTCCAGAGTGCTGTCGGGCAATGGCTATGTCAGTCAGGAGACGCGGGAAAAGGTGATGCAGGCGGTGGCCGAAACGGAGTTTCGTCCTAACCTGCTGGCGCGCAATCTGTCGGTGAAATCAACCCAGACCATAGGACTGGTGGTAACCAACACCCTCTACAGCGGCAACTACTTTTCCGAGCTGATGTCGCACTCCGCGCGCATGCTGGAACAGCAGGGCCGCCAGCTTATTCTGGCCGACGGCAAGCACAGCGCGGCGCAGGAGCGGGCGGCGATCGACTTTTTGCTCGACCTGCGCTGCGACGGCATCATCATCTATCCGCGCTTTCTAACCATCGACGAAATGGACGAGATCATCGCGCAGCACAAACAGCCGGTGCTGGTGGTAAACCGACGCCTGCGTCAGCACCACAGCTTCTGCATCTACGCCGATCAGAAGCGGATCAGCGCGATGGCGGTACAATCGCTTATCGATCTCGGCCATCGGGATATCGCCTTTATCACCGGCTCGCTCGATTCCCCGACCGGCCTTGAGCGCCTGGCCGGCTATAAAGCGGCGCTGGAAGAAAACGGCATCCCGCTGCGCGAGGCGCTTATCGCCCAGGGAAACTGGCATGCGGAGAGCGGTGCGCAGGCCACGTCTGCGCTGCTCGCCAGCGGCTCAGCCTTTAGCGCGCTGGTGGCCAGCAACGACGAGATGGCGATCGGTGCTATCAAAGCGCTGACCACGGCGCAGATTCCGGTGCCGACGCAGGTGTCGGTGCTGGGCTTTGACGATATTCCGCTCGCGCCCTTTACCGTGCCCGCGCTTTCCAGCGTCAAAATCCCCGTCACGCAAATGATTCAGGAGGCGATTGCGCGCCTGCTGGCGATGCTCGACGGCGGGTCCTGGCAGGACGCCGAGGCGTTCGCCGCCAGCCTGTCGCTGCGCGAATCGGTGATGCCCGGCCCCTTTGCGCGCTAGCGGACGCTGGCGGTAAGCCAGCTTTCCAGCTGCGTCAGCTCCTCATGCTGCGCGGGCCAGGCCGTTTTCAGCTGCGCCACCGCGGCGGCCAGTGTATCGGGACGATAGGCGACGCCCTGCAGCTGCGTCGCCAGCGCCTCCAGCGGCGCAGGATTCAGGCTATCGCTAAAAATCTGACAGCGGCTGATCATGCCGCGCTCGACGTCGAAATGGATCTCCACGCCGCCCCAGGCAAAGCGGGTATCGAGCAGGTGAGAGAAATCGGGCGACTGGCCGAAGTTCCACTCCCAGCTGCTCTGCCGCGCAAACTGATCGGCAAAGCCAGGCAGGTCGGGCAGCGCCTCCGGCGAAATGCGTTCCGGCTGGCAGCGCGCCTGATAGTAATCGAAAAAAGATTCGGTGACGGCGTCACAAATAGCGGTGTAATTTATGGCTGGCGCGATTTCCGTTAAATTCGCTACGCGCGAGCGCACCGAGGTGATGCCTTTGGTTCGCAGCTTTTTGATGTCCGGGTTGAGATAATCCGCCAGCCGCGACAGATCGGAATTGATTAAAAAAGTGCCATGATGGAAGCCGCGATCGGGGGTTTCATGATAGGCGGAGCCGGAAATTTTGCGCATCTCTTCACCGCGTCTGACCACGATATCGTTACGTCCCGACGCTTCGGCTTCAATCCCCAGCCTGCTCAGCGCGTGCAAAATGATGCCGGTCGAGACGCTCTTGTCATATTCCGGCTTGCCCGCCATAAAGGTAAAGCAGCAGTTGCCCAGGTCGTGAAACACCGCGCCGCCGCCGCTGCTGCGTCGCGCCAGCTTGATGCCGTCCTGCGCCATACGCCGCGTGTTGCACTCTTTCCAGGGATTTTGCGCCCGGCCGATGACCACGGTTTCGGCGTTGCGCCAGAGAAATAACACCTTCTGCGTGGCGGGCATCTGGCGGTAAATGCACTCCTCGACGGCGAGGTTAAACCAGGGATCGTTGGATTCCGAAAGCAGTAGGCGCAGCGTGGTCATCTCTTCTCCTGTGATCGTAAGCAAGGCGGGCGACAAGTTTAACGCGCTTTGCCGCCGTCAGCATGATGGCGCGTGCTCTGATTAAAGCGGCTTAAGGTTTCCCTAAAGTTAATACAGCATGCTGCCCGCTCCTGTTAACAGATGGACTGCAAGCATGTTTTTCCCACTCAATAAAAGACCGACGCTAAATCGGCTCTCTTTTCTGCTGCTGTTTTCGGTTTATATCGCGGTATTTCTCAACCTGGCCTTTTATCACCAGGTGATCGCCGCCATGCCGCTGGATAGTGTGCGCAACTGGCTGGTGTTTCTTTCGATGCCGCTGGTGGCGATGTCGGTGATTAATATCGTCGTGACCATCGCCTCTTTTATCTGGCTCGATCGCGCGGTGATCGCGCTGTTTATTCTGGTCTCCGCCGCCGCGCAATATTTCATCTGGAATTATGGGGTGATTATTGATCGGTCGATGCTGGTGAATATCCTCGACACCACGCCGTCAGAGAGTCTGGCGCTGATGACGCCGCAGCTGGTGGCGACGCTGCTGCTTTCCGGCGTCGTTATGGCGGCTTTGGCGTTCTGGGTGCGCGTTCGCACCACCAGGCCCTTCTGGAAAAGCGCGGTTTATCGCATTATCAGCGTGGCGGCGTCGGTGATCTGCATTCTGCTGGTGGCGTCGCTGTTCTACAAAGATTACGCCTCGCTGTTTCGCAATCAGAAAGAGCTGGTGAAGTCGCTCAGCCCGTCCAACTCCATTGCCGCCACCATCTCCTGGTATAAACACAACCGGGATATGAATTTGCCGCTGGTGAAAATCGGCGAAGACGCGCATCTGCAACCTGCGATGCAAACGGGCAAAAAGAATCTGACCATTTTAATCGTCGGCGAAACCTCGCGCGCCGCGGATTTCTCCCTTTCCGGCTACGATCGCGAAACCAATCCGCTGCTGAAAAAAGATAACGTCACCTATTTCCCGCATACCGCCTCCTGCGGCACGGCGACGGCGGTGTCGGTTCCCTGCATGTTTTCCGGTATGCCGCGCGTCCACTATGACGACGCGCTCGCCGGGCATCAGGAAGGGCTGCTGGATGTGATTCAGCGCGCCGGCATCAAGGTGTTGTGGAACGATAACGACGGCGGTTGCAAAGGCGCCTGCGATCGCGTGCCGCATCAGGATGTTTCCAGCCTGAACCTGGCGGGCATGTGCATTAAAGGCGAATGCTACGACGAAGTGCTGTTTCACGGGCTAGAGGCGTATATTCAGCAGCTGCAGGGTAACGGCGTGATCGTGCTGCATACCATCGGCAGCCACGGTCCGACGTATTACAATCGCTATCCGCCGCAGTTCCGCCGCTTTACGCCGACCTGCGACACCAATCAGATCCAGGACTGTTCGCAGCAGCAGTTGGTGAATACCTATGACAACACCTTGCTGTACGTCGATTTTATCGTCGACAAGGCGATTAAGCTGCTGCAGGCGCATCAGGACAGATTTACCACCAGCCTGGTCTATCTCTCCGATCATGGCGAATCGCTGGGCGAGAACGGCACCTATCTACACGGGATGCCTTATGCCATCGCGCCAGAGGTGCAGAAACATGTGCCGATGCTGATCTGGCTGTCGCCGGACTACCAGCAACGCTATGGGGTGAATAAAAGCTGTCTCGATAAACTGGCGGCGCAGGATGACTTTTCGCAGGATAATCTCTTCTCTACCATGCTGGGGCTGACCGGCACGGCGACTAACGTCTATAAAGCGGATGACGATATTCTGACTTCCTGCAGGAAAAGCTAATCGTGAAAGCCCTGCCAGTGCAGGGCTTTTTTTTGCTAGCGGCTGAGCGTCGCGCCACGGCTGTTGATCACGTCGCGATACCAGTAAAAGCTCTTTTTCCGGCTGCGCTTCAGCGTGCCGGAGCCGTCCTGATGACGGTCCACATAGATAAAACCATAGCGTTTCTCCATCTCCGCTTTTGAGGCGCTCACCAGATCGATCGGTCCCCAGTAGGTGTAGCCCATGATCTCTACGCCATCATTAAGCGCTTCCCAGACCTGCACCAGATGATCGTTGACGTAACGAATGCGGTAGTCGTCGTTGATCTGGCCGTCTGCATCAGGCTTTTCCCTGGCGCCAAGGCCGTTTTCAACGATAAGCAGCGGCTTCTGATAGCGATCCCATAAAATATTCAGCAGCGTGCGCAGCCCGACGGGATCGATCTGCCAGCCCCATTCCGAGCTGTCGAGATGGGGATTGGGCACCATATCGAGAATATTGCCGCGTAGCTTTTCAGCCTGACTGGCGTCGGCGGTGGCGCAGCCGGACATGTAATAGCTGAACGAGATGAAATCGACCGTATGGCTCAGGGCCTCGACGTCAGTCGGTTCGGTGTGCAGCATAATATGCTGCTCGCGAAAGTAGCGTTTGATATAGCCTGGATAGCGGCCGCGGCACTGTACGTCGCCGAAGAACAGCCAGCGTCGATTCTCCTGAAGTGCGGCGAACACATCATCAGGCTTGCAGGTCAGCGGATAGAGCAGACCGCCAAGCAGCATATTGCCGATGCGCGCATCCGGGATAAGCTCATGACAGGCTTTCACCGCCAGGCCGCTGGCAACCAGCTGATGATGTATAGCCTGATAAATCTCCGTCTGACTCGCGTCGCCCTGTAAACCCACGCCGGTTAGCGGCGCGTGCAGCGACATATTGATCTCATTAAAGGTCAGCCACAGCTTTACCTTGTTGCGATAGCGCGTAAAAACGGTACGCGCGTAGCGTTCGAAGAAGGTAATGAGCTGGCGATTAGCCCAGCCGCCATAGTTCTGCACCAGCCCCCAAGGCATCTCATAGTGCGACAGCGTCACCAGCGGCTGGATATTGTGACGCGCCAGCTCGTCAAACAGCTTATCGTACCAGGCCAGGCCCGCCTCGTTTGGCTGCTGTTCATCGCCCTGCGGAAACAGCCGCGCCCAGGCGATAGAGACACGCAGGCAGGTAAAGCCCATTTCCGCGAACAGCGAGATATCCTCGGGATAGCGATGATAAAAATCGATAGCGATATCTTTGATGTTGAAGTCGCCTGGCTGGCGTGCCACCACCGGCCCAAAAATGCCCTGAGGCAGCATGTCGGAAGTGGATAATCCTTTGCCGTCTTCGCGATACGCGCCTTCAGCCTGATTAGCGGCCAGCGCACCTCCCCATAGAAACTCCTGCGGAAATTCACTCTTCATGGACGTCTCCTTTTTATCACAGCGCTTAACCGGCGTCGGCGCGCTGCGGCTGTGGTAAGCCTGCAACCACTGTCAGCAGGCAGGCAAGAATCAGGGAAAAGGCGGCGCCGACGATCGCGCCCCAGACGGAGCTATCAATGCCGTTTGCGGGAATGATCTGCGCCAGCGTGAAAATACTCGCCAGCCCGAACGAGTAAGCCTGGCTATGGCTCAGCGCAACGATAGCGCCGCCAAGCGCACCGCCGACGCAGCCGAAAATAAAGGGGCGACGGCTGGGGAGCGTCACGCCGTAGACGGCGGGTTCGGTAATGCCGAATATCCCAGAGATAACGCTCGAGCCAGCCAGCGCTTTTAGTCGCGCGTCGCGCGTTTTCAGGAATACGCCAAGCGCGGCGCCGACCTGACCAAATACCGCGGGCAGCAAGATAACCAGCATCGGATCGTGCCCCAGCACCGCCATGTTGTTCATCATTAGCGGGATCAGCCCCCAGTGGACGCCAAAAATCACGCAGACCTGCCACACCGCGCCGAGCAGTCCGCCAGCCAGCCAGGGCGCGGCTTTGTAAACAAACTGGAAGCCGTCCGCCAGCAGCTGGCTAAGGGCGGTCGCCAGCGGGCCGATCGCCAGAAAAGTCAAAGGCACGGTCACCGCCAGACAGATGAGTGGCGTAAAGAAGCTTTTCACCGCCGAGGGCATGATCCTGTCGCACTGGCGCTCCAGCCAGCAGCAGAACCAGGCGGAGCAGATGACGGGGATTACCGACGAGGCATAGTTGATAAACACAATCGGCACCCCGAAGAAGGTCGCAGCTTCTCCCGTCGCCGCCGCCTGAAAAGCAGCCAGCATGGTGGGATGAACCAGCGCGCCGCCAATAACCAGGGTAACAAAAGGGTTGCCGCCGAACTTTTTACCGGCGGTATAGCCGAGCACCAGCGGCAAAAAGTAAAACAGCGCGTCGGCCGCAGCGAATAATATCCGCCAGGTTCCGCTGCTTTCCGTTAGCCATCCTGCCGCCTGGCAGAGGGCAAGCGCGCCTTTCAGAATACCGCAGGCCGCCATGACGCCGAGAAAGGGCGTGAATATGCCGGACACCACATCGATAAAAGCCGCCGCCAGCGCCTGCTTTTCTTGGTGTTGCGTTGGCGCGCCGCGCTTTACGTCGTTCAGGCCCGCTTCCCGACAGAGCGCTGCATACACTTCCTGCACATGACTGCCGATCACCACCTGAAACTGACCGCCGCTTTCGACCACCATAATGACCTCTGGATTGGCCTTCAGACTTTCAGCGTCCGCCTGCTGGCTGTCGTTGAGCTTAAAGCGCAGCCGTGTGGCGCAATGCACCAGACTACGAATATTCTCTTTGCCGCCGACCTGCCTGAGTATGTCCTGAGCGAGTGCCTGATATTTCATTTTTATACCCGCGTTGATTCAAGATTAATAAAGCGCAAAAAAAAACCTGAGAAGACTTATTACAGCACCGCTGCGATAAGTCTCTCAGGTTTTGCCTGTTGGAAGTAACAACCCCGAAACAGAAAGAAATTAACAGTCGACGGTAAAAGAGTCCAGCCTCATCACCAGTATTATTGTGATGTTGCTCAAGGAATTAAATTGCTACAGGGTAGCATGGATCCAGCTACCGCTTAATTTACCAAATCTATTAACGCGAAGATAAACTCAACTCAATCAGCTGCATGACTTTTACTTTTCATTCACATGAAGAGCATAATAAAAATAGAAAGCGCAATCCTGGATGCAGCATCACATTTAACAACAAGGCCATGACAAAACGGTTTGATTTGCTTTTCCCGGTGCTACCATAAAGCACGAATTACAGAGGGAAACCTTAATCAGGAAAATAATAATAGATAAGGTAAAAAATATTTATTTGGGGGAAGGTATGAAAATAGCGAAAATACTCAACAACAACGCCGTAATAGCGGTAAATGCGCAGCAGCGGGAAGTTGTGGTGATGGGCTGCGGCCTGGCGTATAAAAAGCGGCCGGGCGAGACGCTGGATGCGACGCGCATCGAGAAAGTCTTCTGTTTGCAAAGCGACGAGCTTAACAGTCGGCTGGGCGAACTGCTGCGACAAATCCCGCTTGAGGTGATGATCGCCTGCGATCGCATTATCGCGCGGGCGACGCAACAGTTGGGCGAGCTACATGAAAGCATTTATCTGACGCTGACCGATCATTGCCATTACGCCATTGAGCGCCAGAAGCAGGGGCTCAGCCTGAAAAATGCGCTGCTGTGGGAGATCCGTCGCTTCTATCCTCACGAATATGCGATGGGCGAAGAGGCGTGCGCGATTATCGCCCGTCGTTTGAATATTCAACTGTCGGAAGATGAGGCGGGGTTTATTGCCCTTCATTTGATCACGGCGCAGCTTAACAGCGCCATGCCGGAAGTGATGAAAATAACGCGCGTGATGCAGGATATACTGGATCTGGTAGAACAACAGCTCCAGATAAAATATATGCCAGACTCGCTAAGCTATCAGCGATTTATTACTCATCTGAAGTTTTTTGCCATGCGGATGCACGCGCAAAGAACTGAAGCCGAAGAAGATGACACGCTCTGCAATACGATAAAAAGTAATTACGCTACCGCATGGCGGTGCGCGAAAAAAATAGAAAATCTCCTGCAGCTGCATTATCACTATGACCTGGAAAGGGACGAACTGACCTATTTAACGCTCCATATCGAGCGCATAAGAAAGTGTATGACGACATCAACCGAAAGCGCGACAGAGAGCGATGCGCCACATCAGTGACAGCGTCACATTTTTCAGGTTCTGAACCAGATAGCTAAGTAGCTAATTACGCTTGCAGACGCGATCAGCATCGCCAGATATTCTTCGCGTTTAAAAAGCAGGGCAGATTTCATTTTTACTCTCCTCAGTAACTGAGTAGAGTTTTACATTTTACAGCTTAGAGAAACCTTAAGATAAAAAAGCGCTGCTGTCGCGCGTCACAGAAACGAGAGAAAAACCGGCCCTGAGGAGAGAGCCGGCAGAGAGAGTTAGCGGTTAGCCTTTAACGTACCTTTCAATCCGTGCGGTTCAGAACGCAGATACTGCGGTGGTGCAATCGCCTGCGCGCCCAGTTCGGCGGCAGCATGCCACGGCCAACGCGGATCGTAGAGCACGCCGCGCGCCAGCGCCACCAGATCGGCGGTGCCTTCCTGCAGCACCGCTTCGGCGTGTTTCGGCTCGGTAATCAGGCCGACGGCGATAACCGGAATATTCACCTCTTTGCGAATATCGCGCGCGAACGGCAACTGGTAGCCTGGTCCTACCGTAATTGACTGCTGAGGCGCAAGGCCGCCGCTCGAGACGTGAACGTAATCGCCGCCTGCGGCCTCAAATTCTTTACTGAATTCAATGGACTGCGCATTATCCCAGCCGCCCTCAACCCAGTCGGTTGCGGAAATACGCACGCCGATCGCGATATCATCAGAGACCGCCTCGCGCACCGCGCGGAAAATTTCCAGCGGAAAGCGCATGCGATTTTCCAGCGAACCGCCATATTCATCTTCACGGTGGTTGCTGAGCGACGACAGGAACTGATGCAGCAGATAGCCATGCGCAGCGTGCAGCTCAATGAGTTGAATGCCGAGTTTCTCCGCGCGCTTCGCGCTGTCGACAAACTTCTGTTTAACACGTGCGAGATCGTCGCGGCTCAGTTCCAGCGGCGGGCGATCCTCTTCATGGAAACCTTGCGCGGAAGGCGCGACCGTTTCCCAGCCGCCTTCTTCAAGCGTCAGCTGATGACCGCCTTCCCAGGGCGCGGCGCACGAGGCTTTGCGGCCAGCATGCCCCAGCTGAATGCCGACCGGAATCGGCGAATAGGCACGAATATCTTCCAGTACCGTGCGTAAAGCCACTTCGGTATCGTCGTCCCACAGGCCGAGGTCGCCCGGAGTAATGCGGCCAATCGGCTCAACCGCGGTGGCCTCGATAATCAGCAGGCCCGCGCCGGAAAGCGCCAGCTGCCCAAGATGGATGCGATGCCATGCGGTGGCTTTGCCTTCGCTCGCGGAGTATTGACACATCGGCGCAATAACAATGCGGTTTTCCAGTGCCAGCTTGCCAATATGCGTTGCGCTAAAGAGTTGACTCATGAATACCTCATTTCCTTGTAGTGACTGCCTCGAAACAGAAAGTGTAATCGACTACTGGCAGATCATCGGCTTAATGCAAAAAAATAGCATAAAGAGAGCGGGTAAGAGTTTACCGTTATGGCTGCGAAGAGAGGCAACTGGCGCCGCTTCAGCGAAGTGGCGATTAAACGACCTTTTTCCGTATAAAAGTTAAACATCGCAAAAACGATCGCGCTACGCGAATTCTGGCGGCAAAGCAGGGGAAGAGTGCTGCAAAATTTACGTAGCGCTGCCATTTTGCCGTTTAAAAAACATCCATTTGCCTGTATGTGACTTTATATAATGCCCATTATACAAAGTCAGCGATCTGGAGGATCCTTTTTGCTACCGGGATCGATAGTGGACGCCAGACGCAACGCGCCCGGCGTCCGCTTTGGTTACGCCGTTGTTTTACGGTTAGTAAGCAGCGCTTTCACCGTTTCGGCCGCGCGCTTGCCCGCCAGGAAAGCGTGATCCGAATTGTAATACTCCCATTCGCTGTAACGTCCGGAAAGATGAATGCCCTGCGCTGCCAGCCAGCTGCGGATCAGTTCGACGTTCGCTTTGCGCTGATGATCGTAAACCACATAGGCATACGGCATATCCACCTCATTGGCGGTGACGATAACGTCATCCTCGCGAATAATGCCGACGCGAATACAGTCATCAATGCAGCGCTGGATCAGCGCCTCGCCTTCATACGGCAGCGGCTGATCGGCGCGATAAGTGATTTCGCAGGTCAAACCAAAACCGCCTGGCGGGTTGCATTCCGGGCTGGCATTGCCCTGCAGGAAAATACGGTGGAACAGCGTATCGCCAGGATAGTAGATCCAGTGCTTGTCGCTGAGGTTGGCGCGTCCGATGCCGAGGTTAACGCAGCGCACCGACACGTGACGCAGCAGCGAGGCAGCTTGCTGCACTGCCTGCGGCGCGCGGTTGCCCATCAGGCGCACCAGCTCGGGTAGCGGCAGAGTGCTGATCATCTGATCGTAGTGATAGTGACGACCATCCTTAAGGATTACGCTGCGGCTTTGCGGCTGGATGTCGGCTATCTCTGCATCCGTTTCCAGTACGCAGCTAAGATGCGGCAGGAAGCCATTCATCAGCGACTGAAAACCGCCGCGTTTCGGGTAGCCAAAGCGGGCATTCGGGCCGACCGGTTTATCCAGCGGCGCTAGCGCGCCAGAGATGATCTGCTGAAGATCGGGCAGCGGAACGCGCCCGCCGAGCCAGGAGGTTTCCATATCGGCAAGCGGGGTTTTCCACAGTTTTCGGTTGTAGGGAACGGCAAAGTGATGCGCGATGCCGCGTCCCCAGGTGCGAAAGATAAAGCGCTCGAAATCCTCGTTCATCTCTTCTGCGCCGGCGGATTCAGTTGCTTCGCTACCTAGTACGCCGTCGGCGCAGCAGTCGCGGCAGTCGGTATTAGCCGCCGGACGTACCGCGCTAAGCGGCGCCGCCTCCTGCGTTCCCGTGACACCGTAACGTGCCTCAATGGCGCCCAGCACGCATTCGCCAATTACCTCTGCCGGCAGCCCATGCAGCGCCGACTGGAAAGGATAACGAGTGAAGACGTCATGGCTGTAAACCCAGGCTTCGCGGTTTTGCCAGTGCAGGTTATCGCCCAGCAGTTTGTCGTAAAGCTGAAGCACGTAGGGATCGTTGGAGAACATAATGTGGCCCGCATAGTCGAAGGTAAATCCCTTATCTGCGATAGAGCGGCACCAGCCGCCAGGCGTCTCGTTTTTCTCCAGCACCACCGCGCCTTCGCCGTAGTGGTAGCCCGCGCTCAGGCCAGTCGGCCCGGCGCCCAGGATCAGACACTCCACCGGGCGCAGCGTTACCGCGCGCACGCCGTCGGTAGTTTCCGGTACTTTCGCGGCGACAACCGGCTGCACCACGTTATCGCGCAGGCTAGCGATATGCGCCTGCATCTGTTCCGCAGTACGATCCCACGACGTTTCGGCGATGATCGCCGCCATCTGCGCTGCCTGCTGGCTCCGCGCCTCCTCGCTCAGCCCCAGCGCGGCTTCGCAGGCGAGGATAAAGCCCTGCGGCGTGTCGGCGATACTGACGATATCGCTGTAATGACGCACTACATCCGGCACGGCGGTGCTGACGATCGGCAGCTGCGCCGCCATATACTCCAGCACTTTGGTCGGACTGATAAAACGCGTTGAGGCGTTCAGCGCGAACGGCATCAGACAGACGTCCCATCCGGCCAGAAAATGAGGCAGCGCTTCATAGGGCTGCTGGCCGAACCAGTGCAGATTGGGCCGCTGCGGCAGGCTGAGCGGATCGATCTTCACTACCGGGCCGACCATGGCGATGTGCCAGTCGGGATGCGCATCGGCGAGGGCGGCGACCAGCGCGATATCCATACGCTCGTCAATCACGCCGTAGTAGCCCAGTATCGGGCCAGGCAGATTTTCCTGCAGCGGGTGGCCGTTGCTGCGATCGAGCGCCTGCTCGAAATGCGCGGCGTCAACGCTGCTGGCAAAACAGTGCACGTTCTGGTGGCGATGCTTTTTCGCTTCATACAGGCTGGTGCCGCCGGTAAAGACCACGTCGACGCGACTCAGCAGCGCGGACTCGCGCTGCTGCAGCTGGCGCGGCGCCATATTGAAGGCGGAAAGCTCATCCATGCAGTCATAGATAATGGCGCTGGGATTGAAGCAGGCCAGCAGCGGCAGCGCCATCGGCGTATAGAACCACACCAGCGGCTGCTCATCGCTATCCAGCAGCGTGGCGAGCAGGGGCTGCAGCACGGCGATCTGGCTGTCATGGAAGCCCGGCGCCGCGACGTCAGTATGCGGCTCAATAACGGTAACGTTAGGCGCGGGCGACTGCTGTCGTAAACCCGCCTCGCCGGGCTGATAAACCGGCTCCTCAATGAACAGCACGCGATGGTGCTGGGCAAGACGCGACAGTAAATGCTGTGGCCGTTGAAAGACGAAACCCCAGCGAAGATGACTAAATACCACCAAAACGGACTGTTTCATAGAGGACTCCTGTGGCTCGCCGGCCGGCGACAAAAGCGCGTGAAACCGGTGCAGCGAACGTTGTGATTGCCGCAACGCTGCGGCGGTAGGCTGGTGCAGCTGACGCGTAAAATCAGGGGCGACATCCCACAGACCGCTGCGCGGCCAGTGATGAGGATCTTCCCAGAGAGGGCTTTCTATAATGGGGTAAATGCAGACGCCCAGGATTTCGCAGCCGTCCAGCTGCGCCTGCGCAATCTGCGCGGTGATATAGCTCATCCAGGCGGGACGACCGCTGCCGACATGGCTGGTTTCCGCCAGCAGTATCGGACGCTGATAGCGCTGCGCTAAATTCAGCAGCAGCTTATGGAGCGGCTTTCTTCGCCCGTCGCCCAGGTGCCACGCCAGCCGCTGATTGGAATTGGCCTCCCATTGATTGGCGTGATAGTAGTTGGCGCCGATGATATCGAGATAGCGCGGCGCGCCGCCCAGCTCCGGGTTGCGTATGCCGGCCAGCATATCCCAGGCCTGAAACTGCGCGTCGTTCAACTCGGCGGTGAGCTGATAGCAGGCTTCGCTCTCTTCATCGGGAACCAGGTGAATAATAGGATCGCAATGAAGAAAGCGCGCCCGGGGATCGGCCAGCCAGATGGCGTCGCAGCCCGCGAGGGTCGCGCGCACCAGCTGGCGCTTGATATCGTCAGGATCCGCCTCGCGGTGGTTGCCGAACAGACCGACCGACAGGCCCCAGCTAAGAAAAGAGATCTCATTCATCGGCGAATAGATCGGCGCACGACGATACCAGGGCGCCAGGAAAGCGGCGACGCGCTGGCAAAAAGCGGCGAAGCGCGGGACAAAGTTGTCTGAAAAAAGATCGACGTCGTCGGGCCAGCCGTAGTGGCAGAAGGTCCAGTTAATCTGAATGCCCAGCTCCTGCGCCGCCTCCATTTTGGCCCGCAGCGTGGCGAACGTCCGTTCCGGATCCTCTTCCGCCTGGCGCCAGCCGATGCTCTCGCGCACGGTACGGATGCCAAAATGCTGTAAAGCGAGATAGTCGCTGTAAAACCGCGTTTGATGTCCCGTTAACGCATCCATCACCAGGCGCTGGCCTGCCGTATTGATATGGTCGGCGCCTTCGTACCCGGCCTGCCAGAAGCTAGAAAAAGGCAACATCGTCTCCTCCTGTAAAAATCAGGATTAAAAAGGGCCTATGCTATTGCGCGCGCGGAATGCTCCCCGGCATAGCAATCAGGTTGGAAAAGCTATAGAGAACAACGTTGCTGTCGTGAATTCCGTGTCCGGAAAAGAAGACGGTGCGCGACCGGCCGGGCCTGGCCGCAGTAAAAGCGTTATCCCGCACGCAGAGAAAAGGGGGTAGAGATTATTAGTTTCAGTGAGCAATCACTGTTGATCGAAGTATAACTCTGCCTGGTTTTCTCACAAGTATTTGAAGCCAAACAAAAAAAGCCAAGCGGCAAATCGGCGGGTCAGCGGAGGGAATAAACGCTGAATAACTTTATGAGAACAGAGGTCCTGCGCGCGGACACCTGCGCCGCGCCGGCGCTGCGTCCTCCACTGCGGTTTAGCGCCAGCCGCGCGCAGAGCGCGCAGCCTTTAAACGACCGCCTGACACTGGCGACAAAAATGGCTGTCGCTGCTGCCGAGAACGCGACGCAGGAAGTCCTGCGTGCGCGCTTCCTGAGGCTGCAGCAGAATTTGCTGCGCCGGTCCCTGTTCGACAATCTGCCCGCTGTGCAGAAAGCAGACGCGATCGGCCACTTCGCGGGCGAACTGCATCTCATGCGTGACGACAATCATCGTCATCCCTTCCTGCGCCAGGTTGCGCATCACCTGCAAGACTTCGCCGACCAGTTCAGGATCGAGCGCGGATGTCGGCTCGTCGAACAGTATTGCTTTCGGCTGCAGCGCCAGCGTGCGCGCAATGGCTACGCGCTGCTGCTGGCCGCCGGAGAGCTGCCCCGGCCAGGCGTTGATCTTGTCCGCCAGCCCTACCAGCGCCAGCAGGGATTTGGCGCGTTTTTCCGCCTGAGCGCGCGACTCGCCGTTGACGTGAACAGGGCCTTCCATCACATTTTCCAGCACGCTGCGGTGCGGGAAAAGGTTGAAGCGCTGAAACACCATGCCGATCTGGCGACGCAGATCGTTAATGCTCATATGGCGGTTATCGACCCGTCGATCCAGCACGCGGATCTCGCCGCCTTCATAGCTTTCCAGCCCGTTAATGCAGCGCAAAATGGTCGATTTGCCAGAGCCGGACGGGCCAATCAGGCAGACCACCTCGCCAGCGTTTACGGAAAAACTGACGCCTTTCAATACCTCGACGCGGCCGAATTTTTTGTGGACTTCGTCAATCTCGATCATCTCAGGCTCCTTTAATCTGGCGTTTTTCCAGCCGTTTGGTCAGCGCCATCAGCGGCATGCACAGCAGCAGATAGAGTACCGCCACCAGCGTATAAACCGTGGTGTTGTCAAAAGTCGACGCGGCGATCAGCTGACCTTGTCGGGTCATCTCCGTAACGGCGATGGTGGAGGCGAGGGCGGAATCTTTCAGCATCATCACCAGCGTATTGCTGTAGGGCGGCAGCGCGACGTGAAACGCCTGCGGCAGGATCACGCGACGCATCGCTTTGGCAAAGCCCATGCCCATTGAGCGCGCCGCTTCAAACTGACCGCGATCGACCGACTCGATGCCGGCGCGAAATATCTCGGCGATATAGGTGGAAAAGCAAAAAGCGATGCCAATGACGCTGGCCTGAAAAGAGGTCAGGGTGATGCCAATATCGGGGAAAACAAAGTAGATATAAAACAGCACCACAATCATCGGCAGGCCGCGGGTAATATTAATCACCGTCGCTACCGGCCAGGAAATAATTTTCCACGGGCACATCTTTGCGGCGGCAAATATTAATCCCAGCGGCGTGCTAATCACCAGCGACAATAGCGTGATAGAGATCGTCATTTCAGCCCCTTTTAGCAAAAAGGGCAGATACGTATGAATGCTGCTCCAGTCCATCTTAGGCTCCTGAACGTGCTGCGTAACGGGGTTTGGGGCAACGGCAATTCATTATAATGAATATCTTTACCCGCCACACGCTGTCAATAAATACCGGTTCTCGCGAGATAGCGAATTGTTATTACCGCGATAAGAAACAGCTATAGATAGGCGAAATGATTAAAGCAACGGCTTTTTCAGCAATGTGTGAGGTGCGGCGTTTTCGCAAAATAAAACGTTGACAGCGGCAGCATAAATTTCATTATAGTGAAAAAGACGTTCGCCCTTTCGCTACTGAACCAGGAGTGAGTTATGTCTGTCGCCCGTAAAATAAGCCTGCTGAATATCTCCATAGCCTTGAGCATCGCCGCAGTAGTCAGCGTTAACGCCCAGGCCGCCGCGTTAACGGCAGGGTCGCCGCCCTCCAGCGCGCCTACCACCTTCCTGAATACCCAGAGCGGAAAAATTGAAGGCTTTATGCCGGACGTCGCGGCGGAAGTGGCCAGGCGTCAGCATCTGGAAGTCAATTTTACCGCCGTGCCGTTCTCAACGCTGATTCAGTCGGTTATCGCCGGGAAAATCGATATGATCGTCGCCGGTATGACGCCGACGCCGGAACGCGCGAAGCGAATCGGTTTCTCGCAGCCGGTCACCGCTTTCGGCGCAGGGCTGGTGGTACGCGACGACAACGCTAAAAAATATGACTCCTGGCAGGATTTGAAAGGCGACGTGGTGGGCACCATGGCGGGCACCGACTACACGCAAAGCCTGATGCAGAGCGGCATCGCCAAAGAGGTGAAGGTCTATGACAGCCCCGCGGACATGACGCGCGATCTTTCGCTGGGCCGCATCGCGGCGGGCATGAACGACTATCCCATACTGAAAGCGCAGGCTAAAGCGGGCGGGCTGAAAGGCATGCACGTTGTAGAGGGCTATAAGCCGGAACATGTTTCGCCCATGGCGTTCGGCGTGAAAAAAGGCAACGACAAGCTGCTGGCGGAGATCGACAGCGCTCTGACCGCTATGAAACAGGACGGCACGCTTCAGACCATCAAAGATAAATGGGGCATGCCCTGATTTAACCCAGGTCGGCGAACAGGCGCGACGGCAAACAAGAGCATGAGATGAAAAACGCATCGCAACACAAGGCGGAACCCGGCGCCGCTGAAACGGATATCGGCTCGCGGCTGAAAAGCCTGCGCAAGGCGCGCAATCTGACCATTACCGAGCTGGCGCTGCTGGCCAACGTTTCCGCCGGCGCTATCAGCCAGATTGAACGCAACCTGACGAATCCCACCGTACGGGTGCTGGAACAGCTGCGGCTGGTGCTAAAAGTGCCGCTGACGGCGTTTCTGGAGGAGAGCGCCGCCTCGCTGCGCGGCGCCGAGCATTACGTCCGCCGAGGCGCGGAGCGGCCGCGCTTCAACGTCGGCAAGCGCGGCATCGCCAAAGAGATGCTGTCGCCGTCGGGCGACCACGATATGCAGTTCATGGTCATCGACATTCCGCCAGGCGTCCGCTCCGACGAAATGCTGATCGGTCAGGGCGAAAAGGCGGGGCTGGTGGTTGAAGGCGAACTGACGCTGGAGATCAATGGCGATACCGCGCGCCTGATGACCGGCGACAGTTTTCAGTTTAAAAGCCATCTGCCGCACAACATTTTCAACCATACCGAGAGCGATGCCAGAGTGTTGTGGATCATGCATATCCCGCCTGAAAAGCATCTCTGAATGCCCTGAACTTAAAAGGTTTCTCTATGCGCATAAAAATCAATGCTGTGACAGACAGCCCGACATTTCCCGAGCAGGTCGATGTGGTGGTGATCGGCGGCGGCATTATCGGCACTTCCGTCGCCTACGAGCTGGCGAAGCAGGGCGTTGCGGTGGCGCTGTTCGAGAAAGGCGTGATTGGCGGCGAGCAGTCCGGGCGCAACTGGGGCTGGGTGCGGCAGCAGAACCGCGACCTCTACGAGCTGCCGCTGGCGATGCGCAGCCTGCAGAGATGGGAGGAGCTGGGAGGCGAAATCGGCCTGGATCTCGGCTTTCGCCGCAGCGGCATCCTTTACGGCACGCAAAACGAAGCAGACGTGGCGCGCTGGGAAAAGTGGGGCAAACAGGCGAAGCAGCTCGGTTTCGTCAGCCATCTGCTGTCGCCGAAAGAAGCGCATGAGCGGCTGGGCGACCAGGCGCGCTGGGTTGGCGGCATCTGGTCGCCGACCGACGGGCGCGCCGAGCCGTCGCTGGCGGCGCCTGCTATCGCCGTCGGCGCGCAAAAGCTGGGCGCCTCCGTTCATCAACGCTGCGCGGTGCGCGGGCTGGATATTAGCGCGGGCCGCGTCTCCGGCGTCTGGACCGAGCGCGGCCGCGTGCGCGCCAGCCAGGTGATCTGCTGCGGCGGCGCATGGAGCTCGCGCTTCTGCAAGCAGTACGGCATCGATCTGCCCAGCGCCAATATTCTCGGCACCGCGTTTAAAACTACGGCGGCGCCGGAGGTAATTCAGGGCTGTCTTAGCATGCCGGAGCTCTGTATCCGCCGCCGGCTGGACGGCAGCTACACCGTGGCGATCCCTGGCCGCGGCCAGCTCGATCTCGCGCCGCAGAATATCCGCTATGCGACGAAGTTCTACCCTATGTACCGCAGCAAGATCGCCAAAAAGCTCAAGCTCCGGCTGAACGGCTCATTTTTTAACGGGCCGGAGGCGGCGGGGCGCTGGTCGAATGACGCGGTGTCGCCGTTCGAGAAGATTCGCGTACTGGATCCTGAGCCCGATCGGCAGATTCTTAATGAAGCGCTGGGTATTCTGGTGAGGGCGTTTCCTGCGCTGGAAGGAATTAAAATCGATCACGCCTGGGGCGGCTGGATTGATACCACGCCGGATCTGGTGCCGGTTATCGATGAGATGCCGCGCGTGCCCGGTCTGTTTATCGCCTCAGGCTTCAGCGGGCATGGTTTCGGCATCGGCCCTGGCGCGGGCCTGCTCTGCGCGCAGCTGATGACAAATCGGCAGCTCTTTACCGATATCGCGCCGTACCGCCTGACGCGTTTCGACAAAGGCAATGCCATCCGCGAGCCGCAGATGATGTAACGGCAAAAGCCCGCCGAAGCGGGCTTAAGCGCGTTACGCGCGTCGCGGTTCGCCGCGTACCGGCGTCTCGCCAGCGACAAAGTAGCTTGCCGTCGAGGCGGGAAGCGGCTGGCGACCACGAATGTTATCGGCGATTTTTTCGCCGATCATAATGGTGGTCGCATTCAGGTTGCCGGTGATGATCAGCGGCATAATCGACGCATCGACGACGCGCAGCCCCTGCATGCCACGTACGCGGCCTTCGCCATCCACCACCGCCATCTCATCGCTGCCCATTTTGCAGGTGCCGCAAGGATGGTAGGCCGTCTCCGCGTGGTTGCGCACGAACTCATCCAGCTGCTCGTCGGTCTCGCACTCTACGCCGGGACTGATTTCGCGTCCGCGGAACTTGTCCAGCGCCGGCTGGTTAATAATCTGGCGCGTGATACGTATCGCGTCGCGGAACTCATGCCAGTCCTGCTCGCTTGCCATATAGTTGAACAGGATTGCGGGATGGCGGCGCGGATCGCGCGACTTAATGCGCACATGGCCGCGGCTCGGCGAACGCATTGAGCCGACATGACACTGGAAGCCGTGCGCGTTGACCGCGTTCGATCCGTTGTAGTTAATCGCCACCGGCAGGAAGTGATACTGAATATTCGGCCAGGCGAACTCTTCACGGCTGCGGATAAAGCCGCCCGCTTCGAAGTGGTTGCTGGCGCCGATGCCGGTGCCGTTGAACATCCACTCCGCGCCGATTTTCGGCTGGTTCCACCACTTCAGCGCAGGGTAGAGCGATACCGGCTCTTTGCACTCGTACTGCAGATACATCTCCAGGTGGTCCTGAAGGTTCTCGCCGACGCCGGGCAGATCGTGTACCACGGGAATATCGAACGACTTCAGCAGGCTGGCGGCGCCGACGCCGGAGCGCTGCAAAATCTGCGGCGAGGCGATGGCGCCCGCGCAGAGCAGCACCTCGCGCCGCGCATGCACCTTGTGCGAGGTATTGCTCGCGCCCAGCAGATACTGCACGCCGACGGCGCGCTTGCCGTCGAACAGGATGCGATCGGTGGTCGCATGGGTAACGATCTTCAGGTTCGGGCGGTTTTTCGCCTGATCGAGGTAGCCGCGCGCGGTGCTGGAGCGGCGCCCCTGCGGCGTCACGGTACGATCCATCGGGCCGAAGCCCTCCTGCTGATAGCCGTTGAGATCCTCGGTGCGCGGATAGCCCGCCTCGACGCCCGCGTCGATCATCGCGGCGAACAGCGGGTTGTTGCCCGCCTTCGGCGTCGCCACGCAGACCGGACCGTCGCCGCCGTGATAATCATTCGGCCCGATATCGCGCGTTTCCGCTTTGCGGTAGTAGGGCAGACAGTTCTGATAGCGCCAGGACTCCAGCCCCGGCGCTTCCGCCCAGCCGTCGAGATCCATCGCGTTGGCGCGGATGTAGCACATGCCGTTGATCAGCGATGAGCCGCCCAGGCCTTTGCCGCGTCCGCACTCCATGCGGCGATTGTTCATATGCGGTTCCGGCTCGGTCTCGTAAGCCCAGTTGTAGCGTTTTCCCTGCAAAGGAAAGGCAAGCGCCGCAGGCATCTGCGTGCGAAAATCTATACGGTAATCTGGGCCGCCCGCTTCCAGCAGCAGAACGTTGACGTCGCTATCTTCGGTCAGTCGGGCAGCCAAAACGTTCCCTGCGGATCCGGCTCCGATAATGATGTAATCAAATTCCATTAGTCGCTCCTCAGGTTTCTTCATTAATCAAAATACAGACTGAAAACGGTCCAGCTCGACCTGCACGGATTTCACCTGGGTGTAATTCTGCAGAGTCATCAGGCCGTTCTCGCGGCCGACGCCGGAGTGCTTATAGCCGCCGACCGGCATCTCTGCGGCGGATTCGCCCCAGGTGTTGATCCAGCAGATACCCGCTTCAATCTGGTGAATAACGCGGTGCGCGCGATTGAGATCCTGCGTGACCAGACCTGCCGCCAGGCCGTACTCGGTGGCGTTGGCGCGACGCACCACTTCCTCTTCGCTCTGATAGGTCAAAATCGACATCACCGGTCCGAAGATCTCTTCGCGCACGATGGTCATCTCATCGCTGCAGTCGGTAAAGACGGTAGGTTCGACCCAGGCGCCGGCGTCAAAGCCTGCGCCCGTCATCCGCTTGCCGCCGCACAGCAGGCGCGCGCCTTCTACAACGCCGCGCTCGATGTAGCGCATCACGTTGTCGCGATGACCAAAGCTCACCAGCGGGCCGAAGTTCGTCGCGGGATCGTTGAGGTCGCCGGCGCGAATGCGGGCGACGCGCGCCAAAATTTTCTCTTCAAACGCCGCTTTCAGGCTGGCTGGAACAAAGACGCGCGTGCCGTTGGTGCAGACCTGTCCGGAACTATAGAAATTGGCCATCATGGCGATATCGGCGGCGAGATCGAGATCCGCATCGTCGAAGACTATCAGCGGCGACTTGCCGCCCAGCTCCATGGTGACCTCTTTCAGGGTCGATCCCGCTGCGTTAGCCATCACTTTTTTGCCGCTGGCGACGCCGCCGGTGAAAGAGACTTTATCGATGCCGGGATGCTCGGTGAGCAGCTGACCGGTCACCGCGCCGCTGCCCGGCAGCACGTTGAACACGCCGTCCGGCACGCCCGCTTCGCTGTAGATTTCCGCCAGCTTCAGGGCGGTAAGCGGAGTCACTTCGCTCGGCTTAAAGATCATTGCGTTGCCGGCTGCCAGCGCCGGCGCGGATTTCCACAGGGCGATCTGAATCGGGTAGTTCCACGCGCCGATACCCGCCACCACGCCGAGCGGTTCGCGACGCGTATAGACGAAAGCCGTATCGCGCAGCGGGATCTGCTGGCCCTCCAGCGACGGGACCAGGCCCGCGTAGTACTCCAGCACATCCGCGCCGGTAACGATATCCACGCTGGCGGTTTCGCTCAGCGGCTTGCCGGTGTCCAGGGTCTCCAGCGCGGCCAGCTCGTCGTTGCGCTCGCGCAGGATATCCACCGCGCGACGCAGAATGCGCGAGCGCTGCATCGCGGTCATCGCCGCCCAGACCTTCTGGCCTTTGCGCGCGGCGGCTACGGCGCGGTCGACGTCGTCGCGGCCAGCCTCATGCACCTTCGCCAGCACTTCGCCGTTGGCGGGATTGATGGTGTCAAAGGTGTCGCCAGCCGCTGCCGGGACGTAAGCGCCATCAATATAGAGGTGCTGCTCTGCGAATCGGGACATGGTTCCTCCTTATCAGGAATGGGTGTTGCCAGCTAACTGCTGGCGAATGAACTGGGTCGTCAGCGAGCGAGCCAGCTGAAAATCAAAGGGCTTGCCGCCCAGCGCCGCGCGCAGCCAGAGGCCGTCGATCAGCGCCGCCAGCCCATAAGCGGCGGTGCGCGCCGCCTCGCGCGGCAGCTCGCGACGGAACTCTGCGGCCAGCGACGAGAAGAGGCGGCTGCTGCTGACGCGCTCCAGCCGGTTGAGCTGAGGCTGATGCATGCTGCTCGACCAGAAGTCGAGCCACGCCTTCATCGCCGCCTTATGCAGCTGGCTTTCGTCGAAGTTGCCTTCGACGATGGCGCAGAGGCGCGCTTCGGTGCTGCCGCCGGCTAACGGCCGGAGCCTGACCGCCACTGCGTCGCGCAGCTGCCGCGTCACGTCGCGCATGGTGGCTTCCAGCAGGCCGTTCTTGTCTTTGAAGTAGTGGCTGATGATGCCGGTCGAGACGCCCGCGCGCCGCGCAATCTGCGCGATGGTGGCGTCGTTGATCCCGACTTCGTTAATGGTTTCCAGAGTGGCATCAATCAGCTGCCGACGTCGTATCGGCTGCATTCCTACTTTTGGCATGACAAGCGCTCCGCCCTAAACAAGTCCACTATTAGAACTTTTATTGATTGAACGTTCAATATAAAAAAGAAAGTTGTTAGGATACTGTGCCTTGATTGTTGCAAAGCGCAGCGTACAACTCATCGCTTTACCGCTACGCTTAAAGGTCAGGAGGAGAAGAATAAAGGAGACGCGTTTACACGCGGAGGACAATATAACCTGTTGAATTTATTATAAACCAGAGGTAACTGATGATTAATCCACCTGCAAGTGAAAAGGACAGAATCAATCCCGTGGTGTTCTACGCCTCGGCCGGACTGATTCTGACATTTTCACTGGTGACGATACTCTACAGCGATCAGGCTGCGGCATGGATTCAGGCGGCAGTGAACTGGGTATCGTCTACGTTCGGCTGGTATTACATGCTGGCCGCGACGCTTTACATCGTATTTGTGCTGTTTATGGCCTGTTCGCGCTTTGGCGCGATTAAGCTTGGACCGGAGCAGTCCAAGCCGGAGTTCAGCCTGCTGAGCTGGTCGGCAATGCTGTTCGCCGCCGGTATCGGCATCGACCTGATGTTTTTCTCGGTGGCGGAGCCGGTCACGCAGTATATGCAGCCGCCGGAAGGCGCGGGGCAGACGCTGGAAGCGGCGCGGCAGGCGATGGTCTGGACGCTGTTCCATTATGGTCTGACTGGCTGGTCGATGTATGCGCTGATGGGCATCGCGCTGGGCTACTTCAGCTATCGCTACAACCTGCCGCTGACCATCCGCTCGGCGCTCTATCCCATCTTTGGTAAACGCATTAACGGCCCCATCGGCCATACCGTCGATATTGCGGCGGTGGTCGGCACCATTTTCGGCATCGCCACCACGCTCGGCATCGGCGTAGTGCAGCTGAACTACGGACTGAACGTACTGTTCGATATCCCTGAAGGGCTGGCGGCGCAGACCGCGCTGATCGTGCTCTCGGTGGTTATCGCCACCATTTCGGTGACCTCCGGCGTCGACAAAGGCATTCGTATTCTTTCCGAGCTGAACGTGGCGCTGGCGCTTGGCCTGATCCTGTTCGTGCTCTTTTTCGGCAAAACCGATTTCCTGCTTAACGCGCTGGTGCTTAACGTCGGCGACTATATCAACCGCTTTATGGGCATGACGCTCAATACCTTCGCCTTTGATCGTCCCACGCAGTGGATGAACAGCTGGACGCTCTTTTTCTGGGCCTGGTGGGTCGCCTGGTCGCCGTTCGTCGGTCTGTTCCTGGCGCGTATTTCGCGCGGCCGCACCATTCGCGAGTTCGTGCTGGGCACGCTGATTATTCCGTTTACCTTCACGCTGCTCTGGCTGTCGGTGTTCGGCAACGCCGCGCTCTACGAGATTATTCACGGCAATACCGGCTTTGCGCAGGAGGTGATGGCGCATGCGGAACGCGGCTTCTATCTGCTGCTGGAGCAGTATCCCGCCTTTAAGCTGAGCGCTTCAGTGGCGACCATTACCGGTATGCTGTTCTACGTGACGTCGGCGGATTCCGGCTCGCTGGTGCTGGGCAACTTCACATCGAAGCTGAAGGACATTAACAGCGACGCGCCAAACTGGCTGCGCATCTTCTGGTCGGTGGCGATCGGCGTGCTGACGCTGAGTATGCTGATGACCAACGGCATCTCCGCGCTGCAAAACACCACGGTGATTATGGGCCTGCCGTTCAGCTTCGTGATCTTCTTCGTGATGGCGGGGCTCTATAAATCCCTGAAGGTGGAAGATTACCGTCGCGCCAGCGCCAGCCGCGATACCGCGCCCTATCTGGCGACCAGCAATGACCGGCTGAGCTGGAAAAAACGTTTGTCGCGGCTGATGAACTACCCTGGCTCGCGCTATACCCAGCAGATGATGGAGAGCGTGATCTTTCCGGCGATGCAGGAAGTGGCGAAAGAGCTGGAGCTGCGCGGCGGTCGCGTGACCCTGGAGCGGCTGGAAGCGGAAGAGAGCGCACTGGGCTATATCGATTTGCGCGTCAACCTGGGCGAAGAGCAGGATTTCGTCTATCAGGTGTGGCCGCAGCAGTATTCCGTGCCGGGCTTTACCTATCGCGCGCGCAGCGGCAAATCGACCTACTACCGGCTGGAAACCTTTCTGCTGGAGGGGAGCCAAGGCAACGATCTGATGGACTACAGCAAAGAGCAGGTGATTATCGACATTCTCGATCAGTACGAGCGTCACCTGAACTTTATCCATCTGCATCGTGAGGCGCCGGGCAACAATATTACCTTCCCAAGCGTCTAATATCGAAACGGGCCAGCCAGGCTGGCCCGCTATTAGTTGCCCAGCCGATCGCTGCGCCAGCGGTCATAGTAGATATGCTCCGCCTGGAAATCCGCCGCGCCCGCCTTGCCGGTCAGCCGCAGCGCCAGCTGCAGCGCGAAGTCAAAAGCGACGCCCAGCCCTCTGCCGCTGAGCAGATTGCCATCCTCTACCACGTCCGCCATCACATACTCGCCATCCTCGTAGTGCATCCAGAGTTCTCCCGAGCAGGTATAGCGGCGTCCTTTCAGCAGACCGTTGCCCGCCAGCACGCGCGCCGCCGCAGAGCAGACAGGCGCAATGATCTTCTCCGCCTCGTCGTGGCGGCGGATAAAGGCGCTCACCGCTGGGCTCGCGGCCAGATTCATCGTGCCCTCCGGGCCACCGGGAATAATGACCGCATCGAACAGCTCGTGCTGGGTCTCTTCCAGCAAACGATCCGCCAGCGTCACCACGCCGTGATAGCTGACAACCTGATTGTGCGGATGGCAGGCGACGGTAGTTACCACGACGCCCAGCCGGCTCAGAATATCGAAGGTGATAAAGGCTTCCGCTTCTTCGAAGCCCGGCGCCAGCAGTAGGGCAGCTTTCTTTGACATCGTCTCTCCTTGCATCTGTCATCTGGACTGTGAATATAAATTAAAACGGCGTTTCATTTATATCCTGGTTAGCCCGTAATTGACAGCCGACAGGGAGAGATCGGGCAGCGAGATGCGCTATTTACCGCGCTCGCTATAAAGCACGCCGCCGCGCGCCTTATCGCTGGCTTTGGTCTCGACGATCGACACTACCACGCGATCGCGCTCTACGCCGAAGCTCTCTACCACCGCCTCGGTGATCTTCACCATCAGGGTTTTCTTCTGCTCGGCAGAGCGGCCTTCTACCGCATACACCACAATCTCAGGCATTCTTTTCTCCTCTTTCTTTGATAATGTGCTCCGCCGCGATCGGTCGCGTTTCGCCGGTTTCCACCAGCGTACGGGTAGCCTCCGGTGAACCATAAATCCACATAATTTTCATCGTCTCGGTGGCGGAAGCATTTCTGAACCGATGCGGCACGCCTGCGGGAATAAAGGTGACATCCAGCGGCCGAAGATCGAACGCTTCGCCGTCGATATCGAAAATGGCATGTCCCTCCACCAGCAGCACGCTCTCTTCACAGTTATGAAAGTGAAAAGGGATTTTGGCGCCGCCGGCAAACTCAGTGTAGCCGGTAATGAAGGCGCTGGCGCCCATGCCCGCCGTCACCAGCGGCGTAGTGCGCGCGCCGCCGCCGCGCTCGTGTGGCTGAATATCGGCCGGGTGGAGCAGCCGGGAACCGGATGCGGTATGCGTCATGCGTTCTCTCCTTGTCGGGTAAGCCTGAGTCAGTCTTGCAGCGGATGCAGCTTCAGCGGATCAACGCGTCCCTGAAGCATCCTTTCCGCCGCAGGAAAATTAGTGATCACCACGTCCGCGATAGTGAGGCTATAGAGGTTGAACAGGCCGCTTTGATCGTAGCGGCGGCTGTCCGCCAGCAGTACCGTGCGGCGCGACGCCGTAGCCAGCGCGCGATACCAGCGCTGACGATGCTCATCATGATGCCAGACGCCGCGCTCGCTCCAGCTCATCGGCGACAGATAAAGCAGCTCGAAGCTCAGTGAGCCGAGCGACTCCAGCGCCAGCGACTTATAGCAGCTATGGTCGCTGCGACTGAGTTCGCCGCCAATAAAAAAAAGCTGCGCGGGCGTGTCACGCAGGATATCGCCCGCGATCAGGAAGTCGTTGGTCACCGCCGTCATCTCCGCCGTCCAGGGGATCTGCTGCGCCAGCTGGCGACACAGCGCGCCGCTATCGAGGAAAATAACGCGACTCTCTTTAAGATAGCTCAGCGCCGCGCGCAGCAGCGAACGGCTCTCTGCCACGCCCTCGCGGCTGCGCGCGACGGAGGCGATTGACTTGACCCCGCCGCGCACGGCGATCAGCGCACCGGAGGCAGAAAGCTCGGCGACGTCCCGGCGAATGGTCATCACCGAAACGCGCAGCCGATCCGCCAGCGCTGCAAGGCTAAGGCAGGATTCGTCGGCCAGCGCGTCGAGAATATGTTGATGTCGTTCTGCCGGGATCATGGCGTTATACCGGCACGATGCCCAGCAGCATCGCCGCCAGCAGCGCGCTAACGCTCAGGATCCAGACCTTGATCATGGAGTGACGAATATGCTCGTCCACGCGTAGATTGAGCAGACTCAGGCCGAGATGGGTTGCCGGAATAACCGGGCTCAGCAGCAAACCAATCTGTTCGGTGATCAACATAGCGATGGTGACGTGCAGCGGCGAGACGTTAAAACTCTGTCCCAGACCAACCGCCAGCGGCAGCAGGGCGAAATAGAAGGCGTCCGAGCCGATTAAAATCACCACTGGCACGCTAAAGGCCGCCAGAATAAGATAGAGATACGGGCCGAGGCTGTCAGGAAATATCGCTGCCAGTTCACTGACCAGCACTTTGATAATGCCAGTATTCTGCAGTATGCCGACAAAGACGCCGATTGTAAGAAAAATCACGATAACCGGGAAAATGGTAATCGCATACTCTTTGATTTTCTGCTGCGCTTTTTTGGCGTCGGGATAATTAATCATCACCGCCAGCGCAAAGGCGATCATAAACAGGAAATTGCCCGCCACCCAGCCCGCCACCAGCGTTACAATGGTCGCGATAACCAACGCAAAGTTGAGTTTCAGCAGCCAGGGACGCGGATTGGCCGGCGGGTTCAGCATCGCCTGGCGCATCTCATAAAAAGCTTCGGGCGAAATGCCCGATCCTCTGCGGTTCTCGACGCGCGCCATCCAGGCGCAAAGCAGGACGCCCAGCACAAAAAGCACGCCCTGCAGCGGCAGTAGCTGGTAGTAAACGGCGAGAATATCGAGATGGGTGACCGCGACGGCGCGGTTCAGGGATCCGCCCCAGGGCGTAATGCCGGTGACGCCGACGCCGACCGTCACCAGCAGCAGCAGCGTTTTTCGGCTGATGTTCATCTTCTCATAGATGGGCAGCAGCGCGGGCACGGTGACCAACAGGGTGGCGTAAGCGTTGCCGTCGAGGCTACAGACTGAGGCGATGACCAGCGTCGCTAGCAAGATGGAAAAGGTTGACGGGGTGACAAAGCGCAGAATAAAACGGACGATGACGTCAAACACGCCCGCTTCTTTCATCAGCGTAAAGAACATGGCGCTAAAAGCCACCAGCGTGGCGGTGCCCACCACCGACTTCAGCCCCTGCGCAACATAATCGCCCAGCTCTCTAAAACCAAATCCGCATATCAGCGCGGCAATCGTCGGCAGGATAATAAACAGAATGCCCGGCGGAAAACTATTTTTCAGTAAACACCAGGTCAGCACGATAAACATGACGATCCCGGTAATCAGCATCAATGACATGGTCTTATTAACTCTGTTTTTATTTTCAGGGCACAGAAAGCCCGGGCGAAGGTCACCCGGGCGCGAAGACAGTGGCTATTTCATATTAAAAAGGTGATTTAATTCGGCGACATTTTCCGGCGTCAGCGAATTCATGCCAAACGGCTTCAGCATAAAATAGAGTCTGGCGGTTTCTTCAAGCTCTTCGGCGTTGAATACCGCTTCACGGATGTCTTTGCCGGAAATAATGGGGCCGTGATTAGCCAGCAGCATCGAATTATGTTCAGCGGCGAGTTTTTCCACCTCTTCGGCTATTACCGGCGAACCGGGACGAATGTAGCGAATTACCGGCAGTTTGCCGACGCGCATTACATAGTAAGGCGTGATTGGCGGCAGCGCGTTGTCATAATCCAGCCCGGGCAGGCAGGAGAGCGCGGTCAGCCACGGAGAATGAAGATGCACGATGCCGCCGCACTGCGGGCGCTGGCGGTAGATCGCCAGATGCATCAGTATCTCCTTTGACGCTTTCTCTCCCGCCAGCAGCTCGCCAGTCATGGTCACTTTGCTCAGCGTGTCAGGGTCAAGATCGCCGAAGCTGGAGTTAGTCGGCGTTGCCAGCACGTTGCCGTCTGGCAGCTTCAGGCTAATATTACCCGCGCCGCCGCTGCTGTAGCCGCGTTGATACATTGAGCGGGCGTAGCGCACCAGATCCTGGCGCAGTTGATATTCACTCATGGAAAGGCTCCTGTGCTTTCAGGAAGAAATCGCTGTTGCCAAAGTTGCCGGATTTGAGGATCACCCATTTTCGTTCATCAAGAACCTGCGTCCAGGGCACGCCAGGGGCGACGGCGTCGCCGATCACCATGCCGCGAATATGCAGTCCCTGCGTGACGGCGCCGGAGGTTTCGCCGCCCGCCACAATGAATTTGTTAAAACCCTGCTGGCTCAGCGTCTGCGCCAGCGCGGCGAAAAACCCTTCAATCTTTTCGCTCACCCGCGCCGCACCGTACTTCTGCTGGATCTGCGCGATGACCTGCGGCGGCTGCGTGGCGTAGACCAGCGGGGCGAGGGCGTCCTCAGCGTGCTGGCGTACCCACTCCGCCACGACAGGCAAATAGGCCGCATCGTGAAGGATTTTTTCGACGTCCAGCGCCAGCGAGGCGGCACGCTGCTGGTAGAAATCGACCTGCTGGCGGGTCATCGACGAACAGCTTCCCGACAGCACCACGCTATAGCCCTCGGCATCGATGGTCATGGCGCTGCCAGCACCTTGCTGCTGCTGCCTGTCAACCGCCGCGATGGCGTAGCCCAGTCCGGCAGCACCCGTTACCAGCGGAAACGCGGCGGTGGCGCGCGCCACGGTCAGCAGATCGGCGTTATCGAGCACGTCGAAAATCACATAGCGAGCCTGACTCTGCTGTAGCGCTGTCAGCTGATCCTGAATCTGATCCGGATGATTTTTTACCGTATCGAGGGTGATATTGCCGCACAGGCCGGTTGACTGCGCCTCCATCAGCTTTTTCAGCGATGACGCTTTCATTGGCGTTACCGGATGGTGTTGCATGCCGCTTTCGTTAAGCAGCTCGCCTTTAACGAACAAATGGCCGTGCACGATGGTGCGGCCGTTATCCGGTACCGCCGGGCACACCAGCGTCATGTCAGCGTGGAGGTTTTTCATTAGCGCATCGGTGACTGGTCCAATATTGCCCTGCGCAGTGGAGTCAAACGTCGAACAGTATTTAAACAGCTGACGCTGACAGCTCTGCGCCTTGAGCCAGTTGGATGCGGCCAGCGACTGGCTCACCGCGTCCTCTACCGCAATCGAGCGGCTCTTGAGCGCGATAACGATCGCGTCCACGCCTTCAGAGGCGAACGCCTCTTCGGGCACGCCGTTAAACATCACCACTTTCCAGCCGGCGTTCACCATAAAGCTGGCGATATCCGTTGCGCCGGTAAAGTCATCGGCGATAACGCCTAACCTGATCATACTTTTTCCTTCGTGCTCAATGAATGGGCACATACTGCTTTTATATATTTATAAATGCAAAGTGTGTGAATGTTAATTTGTGGTTAAGATCACAAAATTAATCCAGCACTTGGTTGATTACTGATTGCGGTAAGTAGGGTAATGAATAGAGATATAGAGGGATATGTCGGCTGGCGATTCTCTTGCCGCTAACTGACTGAAATCAAACAGCCTTGAACAAATGTGATTTTTTTGTGTGATAAATGTGATCTGCATCACCGTGCTATCAGTGCATTTATTGATATAAAAATGCAATCAAAACTGACCTACTATTGGAGTGTATATGCGTATTCTGGTTCTGCCTTGTGACGGCATCGGCCCCGAAATCACCTCAGCTGCGGTAACCGTGCTGAATTCACTGGACAAAGCCTATGGCCTGGGTTTCGAGTTTGACTATGAGGATGTCGGCTTCAAAAGCCTGGAGCTGCACGGTACTACCCTGCGTCAGTCATCGCTGGAAAAAGCCAAAACCTATGACGGTATTATCCTCGGCACCCAGTCCCACGCTGACTATCCGGCGCCGGAGAAGGGTGGACGCAACGTCTCTGCCGGCTTCCGCATCGGTCTGGATCTTTACGCCAACGTGCGTCCTGCGCGTACCCGCCCGTTCCTGACCTCGAATATGAAAGAGGGCAAGACCATGGATCTGGTAATCATGCGTGAGGCGACCGAAGGCTTCTATCCCGATCGCAATATGTCGCGCGGCTGGGGCGAAGTGATGCCGAGCCCGGATATGGCGCTTTCTACCCGTAAAATTACCCGCCACTGCTCTGAGCGCATCGCGCGCAAGGCGTTTGAGCTGGCGATGCAGCGTCGTAAAAAAGTCACGGCGATCCACAAGGCCAACAGCTTCCATATGACTGACGGTCTTTTCCTCGAAGCCGTGCGCGACGTTGCTAAAGAGTTCCCGGAAGTGGAGCTGGACGACCTGCTGGTTGATGCTTCGACCGCGCACCTGGTGCGTAACCCGGAGCGTTTTGACGTGCTGGTTGCCACTAACTTCTACGGCGACATCATCAGCGACCTGGCGAGCGAGCTGTCAGGCAGCCTGGGTCTGGCAGGCTCTATCATGGCCAGCGATACCCACTGCTGCGCGCAGGCTCAGCACGGCTCTGCGCCGGATATCCAGAATCAGGATAAGGCCAACCCGGTGTCGATGATCCTGTCGGCGGCGATGATGCTGGCATGGTATGCGGAAAAGCATAACCAGCCGACCTTCCTCAAGGCCGCGCAGGAAATTAACCGCGCCATTGACGAAGTGCTGGAAAACCCGGAATCGCGCACGCCGGACCTGGGCGGCAGCTGCGGCACCAAAGCCTTTGCGGAGCGCGTGGCTGCGGCCATTCGCGCGTAACGGCTGACGTCAGGCTGCTGCACGGGCGGCAGCCTGTTTTCATGGAGAACATCATGAGCCAACGCATTGTGTTGATCCACGCCACGCCGCTGGCGGTGGCGCCGGTCAACGACACCTTCGAGCGGCAGTGGCCGGAAGCGGAGATCGCCAACCTACTGGATGACGCGCTGAGCGGCGATCGCGGCAAGGTTGGGGCGCTGACGCCGGAATTTTATCAGCGTATCGACGCGCTGGTGGATTATGCATTGTCGATGCACGCCGCTGCGATCTTGTTTACCTGCTCGGCGCTGGGAGAGGCGATCGATGCCAGCGCGCAGCGCCATGCCCTACCGGTGCTGAAGCCCAACGAAGCGATGTTTGAAGCGGCGCTGGCGCAGGGCAACGACATTCTGATGCTGGCAACTTTCGCGCCCGCCGTGCCGAGCATGGAGGCGGAATTTTACCAGCTCGCCGCCGCGCAGGGCTCGAAGGCCACGCTGAGAACGCAGGTGGTGGCTGGCGCGCGCGACGCGTTGAGCGCAGGCGACGTTGAGCTTCATAACCGGCTGGTGGTCGAAGCTGCGCGCCAGAACCCGCACGTTGACGCCATCGTTTTGGCCCATTTTTCGATGGAAGTCGCCTTCGAGGAAATAAAAGCGGCCGCCGCCTGTCCGGTATTAAGCAGCGCGCAAGCCGCCGTCGCGAAATTAAAACGCCTGATGGCGTAATCTCTTTTCTAACCGTCAATAATAAAGGCCAGCCGTGAATAGCCACTCTATTAAGGAGGAGGTGAAATATAGCGATATTTCATCTTCGCCGGACAGCCTGTTGCCGGAAAACAGCTGCGACTGTCATCACCATATTTATGACCATCGGTTTCCCTATGCGCCGGACGATACGCGTAATTTACCGGACGCGACGCTTGACGACTATTCGCGTTTGAAAAAACGGCTGGGTTTTCAGCGGCATGTTCTGGTGCAGCCCTCATCCTACGGCACCGATAACCGCTGTCTGCTGGCGGCCCTGGCGCAGGCGGGCAACTGCGCGCGCGGCGAAGCGGTGGTGACGGATCGGATCAGCAAGGCTGAACTGGACGCGTTGGAGCAGGCGGGCGTGACCGGCGTGCGCTTTAACTTCGGCGCCGGCAGCGCCACCACGCCGGAGATGATGCTGCCGCTGGCGCATCGGCTGGCGGCGCGCGGCTGGCATTTGCAGATCCACGCCTGCGCCGATCGGCTCTGGTCGCTGCGCAAACTTCTGCTGCAGCTGCCGGGTAATGTGGTGATCGACCATGTTTTTCGTCTGCCGCAGCCTGAACCGATGGCGCATCCGGCCTGGCGGCTAGCGTGGGAGCTCATCAATCAGGGACGCTGCTGGGTCAAGCTCTCCGGGCTGTATCACCAGTCGCGGCGCGATGACGTCTCGGATATGTCCGCCGTTATAAAAAGTTTTTTAAGTGAAGCGACAGAACGCGTGTTGTGGGGCAGCGACTGGCCGCACCCCAGCCTGATTAGCGCAAATAAAAAGATGCCAGACGACGCATTAATTCTTTCGAAAATTTTCCACTGGGCAAGTAACGAACAGGTTCGGCACAAGTTATTTGTGGCAAACCCGGCTGAACTTTACCGATTTAACTAATCGAATGCCAGAAAAGGCCGAAATAATGGATACCTTAAACTCTGCACCACGAAAAAATAAACCAACGCACTATCGCTATATGATATTGCTGATGGTGTTCCTCAGTATTGCGCTTAATCACGGCGATCGCGCTACTTTTTCTATCGCCGGAACGGATATGGTGAAAGCCGCCGGACTCGATATTGTCGCGCTGGGCTATTTGATCTCTACCTTCACCTGGGCTTACGTGCTGGGACAATATCCCGGGGGCTGGCTGCTGGACCGCTTTGGCTCGAAAAAGGTGCTGGTGACCGGCGTCTTCGCCTGGTCGTTTTTTGTTTTCCTGGTGGGATTTAGCACCGCGTTCGACAGCGTCTGGGTGACGCGCGTCATGATGTTTGGCTTTATCTTTATGATGGGGCTGATCGAGGCGCCGACGCTGCCGGCTAACTCGCGCTTTCTCGCCGCCTGGTTTCCGGCGCGCGAACGTGGTAAAGCCTCGGGCTTTACCACCGCCGCACAATACTTCGCGCTGGTGGTGTTCCTGCCATTGATGGGCTGGTTCTCCTATACCTTCGGCTGGGAGTCGGTATTCTGGTTCATGGGCGGCATCGGCATCCTGATATCGCTGCTGATGAGCCGTGTGCTGGCGGACACGCCGAAAGTCCATCCGCTGGTGAACAACGCTGAGCTGGAATATATCCAGTCCGGCGGCGGCCTGACCAACCTTAAAACCGCGAAAAAAGGAGACGTCAGCGGCAGAGGCTACACCAAAAAATTGCTGACCAGCCGTCTGGCGCTGGGCGTCTATATGGGGCAGTTCTTTTTCACCGTGCTCTCCTACTTTTTCCTCACCTGGTTCCCGGTCTACCTGGTGCATGACCGCGGTATGACTATTCTAAAAGCGGGCTTTGTCGCCTCGCTGCCCGCGCTGTGCGGCTGCGCAGGTGCGCTGCTGGGCGGCGTGCTTTCTGACTATATGCTGCAGCGCGGATATAGCCTGTCGGCGGCACGCAAAACGCCAATCGTGATCGGCATGCTGCTGGCCGTCAGCATGGTGGTCTGTAACTACGTCGACTCTGCGTGGATTGTCGTGGCGATCATGTCGCTGGCCTTTTTCGGCAAGGGATTCGGCGCGATGGGCTGGTGCGTGGTCTCCGACTTCTCACCGAAAGAAGCGGTAGGGCTGAGCGGCGGCCTGTTTAATATGATTGGCAATATTTCCGGGATCTTCACGCCGATTATCATCGCCTACATTATTAAGGACACCGGCTCCTTTAACGGCGCATTGATTTTCGTCGGCGTCTGCGCCTTCCTGAACCTCTGCTGCTATCTCTTCGTCGCCGGTAAAATCCAGCGGTTGAACTTCGAGACCAGCCAGCAGGATCCAAACGACCGCTTCCCGGAGGAACCGCATGTCAGTCACCGCTGATTCAGAAATCCGTTTCGCCATTAATCTCGGCAACGCCGTTCTGGCCAACACCCTGCCAGACGGCGCACCCGGCGGCATTACCGTCGAGATCGCCCGTAAAATAGCGACCGCGCTAGGCACTCAGCCGCGGTTCGTCACTTACCCCACCGCAGGAAAAGTGGTGGACGATGCGAAAAATAGCCGCTGGGATATCGCGTTTCTTGCCGTCGATCCCAAACGTGAAGAGGTGCTGCGCTTTACGCAGCCCTATATCCAAATTCAAGGGACGGTGCTGGTGAAAGCAGAGAGCAGCTGGAGGAGCGTTGACCAGATGGATCGGCCGGGCGTGGTCATCAACGTCGGTAAAGGTGCCGCCTACGATCTGCATCTGACGCGCCAACTGCAGCACGCGACGCTGAACCGACTCGACTCTTCCCAAGCTGCAATCGATGCGTTTCTGAGAGGAGAAGGGGATATGGCGGCCGGCATTCGCCAGCCGCTGACCCGCGTCGCCCGCGAACAGGCGGGCTATCGCGTTTTGCCGGACAACTTCGGCGCCATCAATCAGGCGATTTGTGTGCCGCGCCAGCAGCCGGCGCGCTATGAAAAGATCGTGGAACTGCTGACGCAGTGGCAGCAGGACGACAGCCTGCAGTCCATCATTGACCGCTATCTGGCTGACGCCTGAGCCGCTCGCAGAGCGTTCTCGTTATGAGAACGCTCTCTTATTCAAGGTTCAATTTTCAACTTCCTTCTGGCGTGGCACGTTATCCATCTGAGAACATAACAATGCTGTGATAGCGGAAGGTTTGTATGACATCGCCCTTATCTCTGAAACGATCAACGCTGGTCATTGATGGCCGCCCCTTTCAGTTTCTCGATCTGACCCGGCTGCTGCCGCTCGATCGGCTACAGCGCCTGCCGTTCAGCCTGCGCATTCTGCTGGAGAACGTCGCGCTGCGCTCGCCGCAGGCGCTGCCCCATTTTCTGCGCATGCTTCAGGGCGAAGAGGCGGCTGGAGAGGTCGCCTTTTATCCCGACCGCCTGATGTTTCACGACACCACCTGCCTGCCAGCGCTGGCGGACTTTGCCGCGATGCGCGATCTCACCGCCGAACTCGGCGGCGATCCGCAGCGCATCAATCCGCATATTCCGGCAGTGCTGACCATCGATCACTCGGTGATCGTCGAAAGCTACGCCTCCGCCGACGCGCTGGAGCAGAACCTGCAGTTCGACTTTCGTCGCAACGCCGAGCGCTACCGCTTTATTCGTTGGGCCGAGCAGAGCCTTGATAACTTCCGCGTGATCCCGCCAGGCACCGGCATTATTCACCTGATGAACCTGGAAGCGATCGCAGAGATTGTCACGGTGGATGCGCAGGAAGAGGTGCCGCTGCTGCACGCCGACTGCATGGTGGCGACGGATAGCCATACGCCGATGATCAACGCGCTGGGCATTCTGGGCTGGGGCGTCGGCGGACTGGAAGGGCAGGCGACGCTGGTCGGCGAACCGGTCACGCTGCGCTTTCCGGAGGTCATCGGCATTTCGCTGTCAGGCGAGCTGGCGTCGGACGTCAGCGACAGCGATCTGGCGCTGCATATCACCAGGCTGCTGCGCGACAAGGGCGTGGTCGGCAAGTTCGTCGAGTTTACCGGCCCGTCGCTGCATCTGCTGCCGCTGGAGTCGCGCGCCACCATCGCTAATATGGCGCCGGAATATGGCGCCACGGTGGTATTTTTCCCGTGGGACGATCGCAGCGCCGATTACGTGCAGATGACCGGACGCAGCGAAGAGAAGCAGGCGATCATTCACGCCTATATGCAGCAGCAGCATCTCTGGCGCACGCCGCAGACGCCGACGCCCGACTTCACCCAGTTAATCGAGCTCGATTTGGGCAGCATCGAGCCCTGTATGGCGGGGCCGGTGAATCCGCATCAGCAGGTCCCGCTGAGCCGCGCCGGTGACAGCTTTCGCGAGAGCCTGACGGCGGAGGCGCGCGGGCGGCAATGGCAGCATCAGGCCTATCCGCAGACGATTGAGCAGGGCGCTATCGCCATTGCCGCCATTACCAGCTGCACCACCACCGCCAATCCCTGGCTGGTGATCCAGGCGGCGCTGTTTGCGCGCAACGCCGCGCGTCACGGCCTGAAGCCCAAACCCTGGGTGAAGACTTCGTTCTCGCCGGGATCGCGCGCCGTCACCGACTATCTCAGCGCCTGCGGTCTGCTGAGCGAGCTGGAGAAGATCGGCTTTGACGTGACCGGCTACGGCTGCATGACCTGCATCGGCAGCTCCGGCGCGCTGCAGCCTGCTATGGAGTCGCTGGTGAACGAAGGTTTACAGGCGGTCTGCGTGCTGTCGGGCAACCGTAACTTCCCGCGTCGCGTCAATCCCAGCCTGGGTCACGGTTACCTGTGCTCCCCGGCGCTGGTGATCGCCTGGGCGCTGGCGGGCCATATCTCGCACGATATGCTGAACGATGCGCTGGGCTACGATGCGCAGCAGCGGCCGCTCCGCATGCGCGATCTGATGCCGACGCGGGAAGAGGTGGAAGAGTGGGTCGAGCGCGCCATCAAGCGGGAGTTTTACGTCAAGCGCCGCGAGATTATCTGGCAGGGCACACCGCACTGGCAGCAGATCGCTGCGCCGGGCAGCATGCACTATCCGTGGGAAGCGAGCTCGACCTATCTGCGTCGTCCCGGTTATCTGCAGCGTCTGCCGCGCGATCCCGCCGCGCCGCTGACGCTACGCGGGGCGCGGCCTTTTCTGTGGTTCGGCGACGACGTCACCACCGACCATATCTCGCCGGCCGGCGCTATTCCGCCTACTAGCCTGGCGGGAAAATGGCTGCTGGAACACCATGAGGATCCGCAGGATCTCAATCTCTACTCGACGCGCCGCAGTAATCATGAGGTGATGGTGCGCGGCGCTTTCACCAACAAGGCGCTGGCGAACCGGCTGCTGCCGCCGGAAAAACGCGGCGGTGGCGGGTTCGCCTGGGATGCCGATCGTCAGCAGATCCTGCCCGCTTATGAAGCGGCGCAGAGCTGGCTGGCGCGCGGCGTGCCGCTGGTGGTGTTCGCCGGCGAACGTTACGGTGCCGGCTCCAGCCGCGACTGGGCGGCGAAAGCGCAGGCGCTGATGGGCGTTAAGGCGGTCGTGGCGGAGAGCTTTGAGCGCATCCATCGCACTAATCTGATTGGCATGGGGATCCTGCCGCTGCACTTCTGCGCGGGCGAGGCGGCGCGTCTGCCGGAAATGGACGGCAGCGAAACGCTGGACTTTATCGGGCTGGACCATTTACAGCCCGGCAGCACGCCGCTGCAACTGCGCGTCAGTCGAGATAGCAGGCTGCTCGGCGAGTTTGCGCTGACGGCGGTGATTGACTCACAGCAGGAGCTTGCTTATCTGCTGCACGGCGGTATTTTGCCCTTTGTTATCCAGCAAACCCTGAAAGGCTGACCATGCGTTACGATCTGGTTTCGTTATCTCTTTTTGTCGCCGTGGCGGAAACGCAAAACCTGACCCACGCCGCACGGCGCAAGCATACGGCGGTATCGGCGGTGAGCAAACGCATCGCCGAACTGGAGCAGCAGGTGGGTACCCAGCTGATGCTGCGCCTGCCGCGCGGCATCGAGCTGACGCCAGCGGGCCATTCGCTGCTCTATCACGCGCGCCAGATTTTTCGCAATCTGGAACAGATGGAAGAGGAGCTGAGCGATTACGCCGCCGGCATCCGCGGGCATATTCGCATCTTCACCATTTCAGCGGCGCTGATGCACTGCCTGCCGCGCGCCATCAGCCAGTTTCTGACGCACTATCCGCAAACCGATATCGATATTGAAGAGCAGACCGGCGTCGGCGTGGTGCAGGGGCTGCTGGAAGGCAACGCCGATCTGGGCATTTTCTCCAGCTGGACCACCGCCTCCGGCATCGACGTCTGGCCGTGGCAGCAGGATCAGCTCTCCGTGCTGGTGTGGCACGATCATCCGCTCGCGTCGCGTAAGTCACTGCAGCTGGCCGATCTGCTGGATGAGAAAATAGTGGGGCCGCACCGCGACAGTGCCGTGAGCCATATTCTGGCACGCGAGGCGCGCAGGCTGGGACGAACGCTCAGCATCGGGCTGCGCGTCAGCAGCTTTATTTCGATGGCAGAGCTGGTCAGCCAGCAGCTCGGCATCGCTATCCTGCCAGTCAACGAGATCGCGCCTGCGTCGCTGCACAGCGGCGTGCGCGCCATTCCGCTGGCTGAACCCTGGGCGAGGCGGGAGTTGCTGGTAGGCGTCAAGGCGCACGCGCTGGCGTCGCCGTCGGTAAAAACCCTGATTGAAAGCCTGACCGCCGCCAACAGGCGGGGCGGTCAGGAAGAGGAGTCGTCAGACAGCGTGGTTAATCTGCGCTAGCGAAGCAGATGCAGGTGGGGCTGGGCGTGACAATCGTCTGCTGACGCTTGTGCAGCCGCCCGGTTTGCAGATCGACGTCGAACGCCTGAATGGTATCGGACTCCTCGTTGGCGCTGAAGAAACTGCGTCCGTCGGGCGAGAGCGTGGTGAAGCGGGGCGTTTTGCCGCCGCATTCCACCCAGTCTATGACGCTGAGTGTGCCGTCGCGTGAATCGACCGCAAACACGCCGATGCTGTCATGGCCGCGATTTGCTGCATAAACAAAGCGGCCGCTGGGATGCACCTCTATTTCGCTGGCGTCGCTGCGTGTCAGATAGCCCTCCGGCAGCGCGCTCAGCGTCTGTTTTAGCCTTAGCGCGCCGCGCTGGGCATCCACCTCCAGTACCGTCAGCGTGCTGCTCAGCTCGCTCAGGCAGTAAAGCCATTTTCCGCTGGGATGAAAGTCGACGTGTCGCGGCCAGCTGCCAGGCGCGAGCCTGATTTCATCCAGCAGCCACGCTTCACCCTTATGCCAGCGATAAAGCCGGATCATATCAATGCCGTTGCCCGCCGCACGTCCCTGTATCGGCACGGCGAACAGATCGCTGTTGGGCGCAAAGACGATTTCATGCGGTCGAGAGAGGCTTTCCGGCGTGGCAGGGTGGCCGGGAATGCGCGCCAGCGAGTGAGGCGGCTGTAGGCCCTGTTCGTCAATGGCGAGCGCTGCGATATTGCCCCCTTCGTGGTTGGCGATCAGCAGATGTTGGCCATCAGGCGTCAACGCCGCGCCAACCGGGTTGTTGCGCCGCTGCGGATCGAGATCGGGATGTGCATGACGCGGACCCGTGGTCTGTTGCGTTAGCAGGCTCAGCAGGCCGCTCTCCTGATTGCGCTTCCAGACCGCAACCACATCCCCGTCGCCGTGCAGCGCGTAAAGTCGATCGCGAAGTGGATCCAGCGTCAGCCATGACGGGTTCTCCTGCACCGATTCGACGCGCTGAATCAGCCGCCATTCACCGGATGGCAGCACCTGATAAACCTCTATCCCTTTTCCGCGCGCGCCGCGCCAGGCGGATGTGCGGCAACCTACATAGGCATACATCATGCTAACCCCCTAAATTTATGCATTTATATTAATATAAGTGCAAAATCCTTGTCGTGATGGATATCACGATAGTTGCCTGTCAGCGCGTTAAACCCTTCTCTGTCGCCATTAATACGCTTTTCATAGTGCTGATACGGAGCAGGGAGTGGTGCTGCAAAAACTGCATTATTGCATTTAAATATCTTTAAAAGCATAAATTAGCCGATCCTGTTCACATTTTCGACGCGGGCAGATTGCAGAAAAAGCGGGCACGCCGCTTACTGTTAACGCGAAGTGAACGAATGTTAAAAAAATGCATCTGGGAGTAAGGGTATGACCCAACGTATCGCGTATGTCACCTCTGGAATGGGCAGTCTCGGCACGGCGATTTGTCGTCGGCTGGCAAAAGACGGCTTTAAAGTTATTGCCGGTTGCGGTCCTGATTCAAAAAGAAAACAGGCCTGGCTGGATGATAATAAAAAACTGGGCTTCGACTTTATCGCCTCGGAAGGCAATGTCGCCGACTGGGACTCCACCGTTAAAACCTTTGAAAAGATCCGGCGTGAGATCGGCGAAGTAGACGTGCTAATTAATAATGCCGGCACTGCGCGTAATGCGTTATTCCGTGATATGCAGCCACAGGAGTGGCAAGCGGTTATCGATACCAATATGAATTCGCTGTTTAACGTCACGCGTCAGGTAATCGACGGCATGATGTCGCGCGGCTGGGGACGCATTATCAATATCTCTTCGCTTAACGCGCAAATCGGTACCGTCGGTCAGGTGAATTACTCCACGGCAAAATATGCGGTGCGCGGTTTCACCCGCGCGCTGGCGCGCGAGGTCTCTGCGCGCGGCGTCACCGTGAATACCGTGTCGCCGGGTTATCTCGCCACCAGCAAGCTGAAAACCGTCACGCCGGTGCAGGTGATCGACAAGATCGTGCAGGAGATTCCGGTGCGGCGACTGGGATCGCCGTCGGAAATCGCCTCAATCTGCGCCTGGCTCGCCTCTGATGAATCGGGCTACGCCACTGGCGCGAACTTCTCCGTCAATGGCGGTATGCACATGAGTTAACTTTCCCGCGCTGTAAAAAAATATAACGACGACAACTTTACTCGCGCCTTTATTTATAAGGGCGCCGGAGGCTCTTATGCTCTCTTTGCTGGGTTACGGCATGATCGTGGTCTTTATGATCCTGATTATGACTAAAAAGCTTTCTGCTCTGGTCGCACTGACGATTATTCCTATTATCTTCGCGTTAATTGCCGGTTTCGGCGGCGAGATGGGCGAGATGATGATAGAGGGATTAAAGAAAGTGGCGCCGACCGCCATTATGGTGATCTTCGCCATTCTTTATTTCAGCACCATGTTCGATACCGGCTTATTCGATCCCATTATTCGCTTCTTCCTGCGGATTATTAATGGCGATCCGGTGAAAGCGGTTATGTGCAGCGCGGTGCTGGCGGCGATGGTTTCTCTGGATGGCGACGGCTCCACCACCTATATGATTTGCGTCACCGCGATGCTGCCGCTGTTTAAACGCATCCGCCTCGATCCACTTTCTTTAACCTGCGTGGTGTTCCTGGCCGGCAGCATCACCAATCTGCTGCCGTGGGGCGGGCCGCTGGCGCGCGTAGCGGCTTCGCTGAAAGTGGAGTCGAGCGATCTCTTTATTCCGTTGATCCCGTCGATGGTGTGCGGCTTTGTCGGCGTGCTGGTGCTGGCGTGGTATATCGGCATTCGCGAGCGTCGTCGCCTGGGCAAACTGAGCATTCAGACTCGCACCGACGGCTCGGTGGTGGAAGAGGACGCAGAGAGCTATCTGCCCGCGATTAATGAGGTTAACGAAGAGCTGCGTCGGCCGAAACTGTTCTGGCTGAACGCCGGCCTGACGCTAATACTTATGGCGTCGCTGGTGATGGAACTACTGCCGCTGTCGGTGCTGTTTATGGTCGCCTTCGCACTGGCGCTGCTGATCAACTATCCCCATCTGGATGCGCAGCGTCAGCGTATCGCCGCCCATGCGCCGGCGGCGCTTAACCAGACCTCGATCTTTCTCGCCGCGGGCATTTTCGCCGGAATTTTATCCGGCACCGGCATGGTGACGGCGATGTCCGGTTCGCTACTGGCTATTTTGCCGCAGTCGTGGGGACCCTATCTGGCGCCGATCACTGCGCTCATCAGCCTGCCGGGCACTTTCTTCATGTCGAACGACGCCTTTTACTACGGTGTGCTGCCTGTGCTGGCGGAAGCGGCGAAAGCCTATGGCATTGAACCGATCGAAATTGGTCGCGCCTCGCTGGTCGGCCAGCCGGTGCATCTTCTCAGTCCACTGGTGGCGTCAACCTATCTGCTGGTGGGGCTGGCGGGCGTCGAATTTAGCGATCATCAGAAATATACCTTCAAATGGGCGTTTCTGCTCTGCATGATCTTCCTGGGGACAGGCTTGCTGTTAGGGCTTTATCCTGTCTACTCAACGGCGGCATAAGCAAAAACGGCTCAGAAAATGAGCCGTTTTTTATTCAGATTTCTGCGCTGATACGGCGCATTTTTTTATTTTCCAGCGCCACCGCCAGATGCTGCTTCATCATATATGAGGCTTCGATACGCTGCCCCGACTCAATCAGCCCCAGCAGGCGCAGGTGGTCTTTGACCTCGGCGTAATAGCGGCTGCGGTCGTCCATAATGCGGTAGTCCATAAGCATGCGCATGCGGTTGACGTTGCGCAGCGAGATTTCGAAGAAGGGGTTATTAGAGAAGGCGATTACCGTCTCGTGAAAGCGGTAGCCAGCAAGCTGCAGCTGTTTTGGCGAGAGTCGCTCAATGCCGTTGTCGAGCAGCATCTCCAGCTCGCGGCGTATTTCGTCGATCTTCTCCTGCGGCGCGTTAAAGGTCGGCTCCAGAATCGCCATCGGCTCAATCACCATGCGAAAGCTAAAAATATGCTCCAGCGCCGCTTTGGTTTTCGCCACCGGCAAAAAACGCCAGCCGTAACCCTGTTTTCGTTCAACCCAGCCCTCGCTGATGCCGCGCGCCAGCAGCGTCGAGAGCTGGCTTTTGGTCAGGTTGTAGCGCTTCATCAGATAGAGTTCGGTGACTTCCGCGTCGATATTGTCCTGCAGCCAGTCTTCCGCCAGCTGATAATATTCCGGCAGGTCGCTGCCGTCGGCAGGCGCCGCTTCGTCATGCTGCTGTGGCGCATAATCCTCTTTAACAAAAAAGCCGCGATTAAGCTTTTGCTGCAGAACGCCTTTTTGTTCGAGATAGACCAGCGCCTCGCGTACCGGCGAGCGCGAGACGTCAAAGGTTTCGGCCAGCTTCGGCACGCTCAGGTGCGCGCCCGGTGCAATGTTGCCGGTATCGATCAGGCTAACGATTTTCTGCGAGAGTCGCTCAGTCAGGGCGCTTATTTTCATTTATGCTTAGCGTTAAGTAATGAATAGAAGAATATTGCATTTAAATAAAATCAAATGCAATGCAGCTGGGCATGTTACAGGAAGCGGGTTTAACCCGTTAATATCAGGGGCGAAAAGCTGGTTGAAATCTGTTCCAGCAAAACAAAACCGACACAACGTCGGATGCTCTCCTGATATAATAAAGTGCGCATAATCATGATTATGTTAAATGCGATATCACTGATGGTCAGGATGCTGTGCTTATACGGTTGCTCTCCCTCCCTTTTCAACAGGAAGGCCGTCTGGAAGGTTTACGCGAAGACGAGCAGAAAGCGAGCATAAGGATCGCCCGCAACCTGCTGGAAAATGGCATGGATATTTAGTGGGTAATGAAAGTAACCGGCCTGGCTGACAACAACGGCAGCAGGCCCGTTATTAAAAACGCTATCCGCTAAATCTGGGCAACATATTCAACCAGCTCAGCGTCCAGGCCAGAATATTCAACACGCCAAAAGCTATTACTATCGCCGGCGCAAAGGTGCTTAGCGCCCCTGCTTTTTCCTCACTGGCAAAGCGCCTGCGCGCTTTGATATAGAGTAACGCCGGCACAATCACCGCCCAGAGCGTAGCGAACAGCCCGGCGAAGCCGATAGCGGCGAGAAAGCCGTCTGGAAACCATAATGAAGCGCTCAGCGCGGGCACAAAGGTCAGCAGAGCCACCTTAAAGCGCGCCAGCGGCGTATCGCCGAGCTTCAGGCGATCGGCGATAAAGTCAAAAAGGCCAGCCGTTACGCCCAAAAACGAAGCAATCACCGCAAAATGGGAAAACAGCGTCATCATAAAGCTCAGCGCGCCGACATGCAGGCGATCGCGTAAAGCGGCGAGCAGCGCGGCGATATCTCCACCAGCCGCCACCACGGCGGGAAACGCGGCGCGCGGCAGATTGCCCATCGTACCGGTAATCCAGAACAGATAGATAATCAGCGACATCAGGGTGCCGTAAACCAGCGCGCGCCTGACCTGCTTCTGCTCGCCGCCATAGTAGCTTATCAGGCCCGTGATATTGCCATGATAGCCAAACGAGGCGAGACAAAACGGCAGGACGCCGAACGCATAGGGCCAGTAGCCGCCCTCGCCGTTGCCGGCGTCGGCAAGCGTAAGCAGATCGACCTGCGTGAGCAGCCCGCCGAAGACCGTTACCAGCAGCAGAAGTTTGGCCAGCACGCAAAAGGTCATGATCCTGCTGACCCCTTTTGTGCCCAGCCAGACGACGATGGCGACGCACAGCGTCAGGATCGCTTTCGCGCCCGCGGTGGAGACAGGCAGACCGGCGCTGTTAAGCGAATGCTGATAGACCGGCCCGCTGGCCGAAATATAGGCATAGGTCAGGATGCCGAGTACAAACAGGATACTCAGGCCATTTAGCGCGGCCCACCGGCGTCCTAACAGCGATCGGGTTAACGTGTCGTAGCCAGACCCGAGCGGAAAATAGCGGCTCGCATGCTGAAACAGCAGTCCCGACAGCAGCATACATCCCCAACTTACTAGCAGTATCAGCAGCGACCAGCCGAACCAGGCGCCGGCCATGACCACTGGCAGCGTAAACATACCGGCGCCAACTACCGTCCCGCAGATAATCATCGCGCCCCACCATACTGAAGGCTGACGCTGGGTTAATGCTATTTCTGTCATTACGTATTCCGATAAAAAATATTAAGCCTGCACCAGGCGAGCGACGGCCAGAGCATAACTCATTAGCTGGCGATCCTCTCCTGGCAGACCATCTACAGAAAGGCCGACGGAGAGTTCGCCTGCTCTTCCAACCGGCAAAGTCAGACTGGGCGCGCCTGCACTGCTTGCGATATCCGTATTGCGAACCAGTTTTTCAAAAACAGCAGGATCGTGCGCATCTGTCAGGCGCGGCACTGCGCAGCTCACGGTTGGGTAAAGTAAAACATCAAGCTGATGTTCAGAAAACATCTCTTGCCAGGCAGTGCGAACATCGCCTGTCGTACACAGGCCAGCCAGATAGTCATCCCAGGAAACGCTGCACTGCTGCAGCTGCCGTTGAAGAAGATTACGTACCTGGTCATCGCTCAGCTGTTCCAGAATGGAGTGAAATCGCCATTCGAGCCCTTCAGCCAGCAGAAACCGAGGGAAATCGATAAAAAACTCATAAAACGGAACGGCGAACTGAACTGACGCATTGAGTTCACCAAGATGGCTGTCATCAAGTCTGATAACCTCCACGCCCTGAGCCTCAAGCCTGGCGACAGCCTCCCGGCATCGCTTCTCTACCGATATATCCAGTTCCTGCCACAGAAAGCGCTCAGGAATCCCCACGCGGCGCGGCATAACTGGCTCAACCGGCTTTTCACCCATGAGGGCGGCGTCGAGCAGCACGATATCGGAAACGCCGGGCGCAATAAAGCCTGGCGTATCCCGAGTGTGGGAAACCGGCACGATGCCGACAGACGAGTAGCGTCCGGTGGTCGGACGGAACCCTGACAGACCGCATAGCGAGGCCGGAATACGCACCGATCCCCCGGTATCGGTCCCGACGGCGAAAGCGCTGGCGCCGGCAGCAACGGCAGCCGCGCACCCCCCGCTGCTTCCGCCAGCAAGATGTCCGGGATGAACGGGATTGCCTACCGTGCCCCAGGTGCCGTTACATGAGGTCACGCCAAACGATAATTCATGCATATTATTTTTGCCGCACAGCACTGCACCCTGCTCGATTAGGCGTGCAACAACGGGGGCGTCTTTTTCAGGCAGGAAATCGGCCAGTCCCGGCGTACCTGCTGTCGTCGCGAATCCGCGAGCGTTGATGTTGTCTTTACAGGAAAAAGGCAGTCCAAAAAGCGGCGCGTGGATGCTCTCTGCAGGTGCCGCTTCACCGTTCAAACGCTGCGGGTCATAAGCAATAAATGCATTAAGCGACAGCGTTTCACGGTAGCGTTCCAGTCGGTACAGATGATTCTCTTTTAATCCGGTCGGGTGGCGATTCGAGGCCACCTCAGCGGCCAAAGAGCCAGGTTGTTTAGTCAGCATGAACGTGTCGCTCTCAGTAGTGAAAATGGCGCGCCATGGCGTGCAGCGGATTATAAGGTATCAACGAACCACCCAGACTAGAGATAGCGGCGCACGCGGCATTGATCCCGGTCTGTACGGCCCCTTCCGCCCACCCTCCGGTAAAGGAGCAGCTGCATCCTGCGAGGTATATTCCTCTGTCGGTCTCAGGTTTGACGGCACTCTGGAACTGGAAAAAGAGCGCTTCTGAGTAACGGTCGTCGCCCGGATAGTTCAGTTTGAACGCCCCCATCGAGAGAGGATTGGTCAGCCAGTCATACTCCAGAATAAATTTTGCATCGTTATTCATTGGAACAAGGTGGCGGGCGAAATCTGGCGCGGTCTGGCTGAGCTCCTCGACAAGCCTTGCCAGACGAGTCTCTTTATCCTTCAGCGTGACCAGCTTGTGCGAATCATCTTCCCACGTATAGCTGATGAGCACGACGCCGTGTCCGTCGGGATCGCCTGGCTGATAGTCAAGGCAGTAGACCCCTTTCGCGAGCGTATCTGTCAGGATGGTGTGCGGCAGTTTCTCTTTTAGCCAAAACTTGTCCCGGGTAAGCAAGAAAAGCTTCGACGAACCGATAAGATGCGTCTCATTTATCGCTCGCGAGACCTCTGGCGAGAGCCATTGCGGGCGCTGAGAGAGCTTTAAAGCGATCTGCATCGCGCGCGTCGATACCGTAACAATGACGCGGTCAAACAGCGTAGCTCCGCCCTCGGCGGTCACAACGTCGAACAGCTTATCGTCACGTTCTACGATAGCCGTGACTTTTTGATAGCGGATGCGGCTCGACAGGGGCTGCCCGTCAATATGCTCTTCGCCCATGCGATGAGTGAGCGTAGCAATCCCTGCCGGCACCAGCCGCTGATCCTCTTCCAGGCCATTGACAACCAGCCGCATGATCTCAATAAAAGAAGCGCGGAAAACGGGCTGAAAACCACCGGAGCCGATGCCAAGCGAGCCAAACAGGGCAAAATCGGTGGGTTTAAGCCAGGGCTCCCCGCCGGGCGGATTTTTGCCGGTGAAAATGCGAACCAGAGCCGAGTAAAAACAGCTGTCGCCAAACAGATCCAGATAACATTGCCACGCCTCTTTTGCGTCTGCGAGCCTTCCCTCTTTCAGCGCCTGCGTGATGGCGGCGGGCGCAACCAGCACCTTGCCGTTATCCAGGGTCAGCCCCTCTTTTATAAACGACCGCCATCCTTTATCGACTTTCTGAAACAGCGCGGGCGGCGGCGCGCCAGCGCGCCAGGCAAATGCCTGTCCCTGATAGTGGATTTCGGTATCGACAATGCCCGGGTCTGGAAAAGCGGATGCGGTACTAATATCGAAATGGTTTAAATAGTGAAACAGCCCGACTTCCGTGGGAGGAAAGCGCATAGCCCCCATTTCGGCAATATAGTGCGGCATGGAAGGATCAAAGCGCTGGCTGAGCAGTCGACCGCCATAGCCGCCCTGCTCAGCTTCAAACAGCGTCACGTGGCGTATTCCCGCCCGAAGCAATTCACGCGCGGCGATCAACCCGCTTAAGCCGGCGCCAATAATAGCGACGCGAGGCGCGCTTTCGCTCTCTGGACACTGGCCGATGCCTCCCTGCGACTGCGCTCGCGCAAGAAAATCACCGTAATCATATAGCGTATCAATATAGGGGAAAGCATGCGCCGCCCCGTTTTCATGTGATGGAGATGTCATAGGTGTTCTCAGATGATCAACTGGAGGCTGTCGAGAGGACGTTCAAGATTAAGCAAAATCGTTTTGCGCGCAGCGATTAGCCATTGCCCTTCCACCAGACGAAACGCATGCTCAATGCGGGCAGCGTAATGCCACTCTTGCTCGCCGCGGCTTTCGCTGTAGATGACCTGAGTAGCAGCCGCAGCCTTTAGCTCGCCTTCGCGCCAGGCAATCACCGGCCGCTGCAAAAGGTGCTGACTGCGGCTCTTTGGCTGTTGAGAAAAATTACGCGCGCTGCGCAGGCGATTAACGCGTAGTTGCGTGACAAAACGATCCTCATAAAGCAGCGAAGACTCGGTTAAAGGATCAGGCTGACCATGACGCAGGGGCATCCACCAGGTGTAATCCTCAGAGAGGAGCGCCATCCAGGCATCGTAATTTTGCTCGTCCAGCAGTTCGGCTTCGTTATAGATTAGGTCGGTCAGCAGCTTATAAACATGTTCAGGAGACATGATGTTCCTCCAGCATATGCTGCCACATGGCATAGAAGTTTCTCATTGCAATCTCACTGGTTCCTGAGGTGACGGCCGTGCGGTTCCATTGCTCATCCGCCTGATAAAGACGTGCGATATTGACCCACTCACTTGCCTGGCTTTGCAGCCCCTCCGTCGCGCGTTCATACATCTCTACATCGTCATGCGCCACCATGGAACAGGGGGAATTGATCAGGTTGTTGTACTGAACGGTTCGTTCCAGCATCTGCTGCGGTGCGCCAACCAGTTCCAGTATCCAGGATTCGACCAGGGTCTCGGTGGCCGAGACGGGACGAATGATGCGAAGGGTTTGTATTGGGCCTTTTACCATCAGGTTGGGGAAGTAGACGGTATTGTGCCGCGTATCATCGAGAATTTGCCGGGCCCGGGTTTCGCCATAGCTTTCAACCATACTTTCCCAGTAACCGGGGATGGCTGAATAATCTTTGTGGATTGAATTACGGGTTCCCGTATGGCCGTGTCCGTTTGGCCAGATGCGAATCCCCATTTCAGCAAAGAAAGCGTGCGAGGACATAAACGGAGAAAAGAGTTCCACCGCCATCGGCTGCTCAGCCTGCCGCGCTGACTGCGCCCAGAGATTGACGGCTTCTCCTGCTGAAGATTCATGCGCCACCATGGGATGGCAAGTGTCAGTCTGATTATCCATGACCATTTTCCAGTTGCATCGATGGCGATGGCGCAGCGGCGCGCCGACGACACGAAGTTGGCCAGCTGGAGAGCGATCGATCATATTGTCCAGGGTAGAAAGCGCATCGCCGTAAAACGCTTCAAAAGAGAGGCCGTGCTGACTCAGACGCACAAAAATGAAATCGCGATAATTGACGACATTTTCGACGCGCGCCATGCCCTGGCCTGCTTCACACGCGGACATCACACAGGGATCGTATTCATTTTTCACAGGAATGCTCAGCAGTTCACCTGTCGGCTTAAACGTCCATGCATGGTAAGGACAGCGTAGAAAGCGACCGCAGTTGCCTGAGGATTCGGCTAAAACCTTGACGCCTTTATGCGGGCACCGGTTAAACAAGACGGTGATGTCACCTGCTTTTTGACGAATAGCGACCAGGGGCTGAGCAGCAAGCTCAACGGTAACATAATCCCCCGCTGCGGGGAGTTGACTGGCGTGGCACAGGTAAAGCCAGCTGTGCGCAAAGAGAGTTTTTTGCTCCGTGAGAAAAAGCGTCTGATCAAGGTAGGCGGATTTATGGATTTCGCTGCCGCGAAAAAGGTTGTTGAGGTTCATGGCTTAACTCATAAAGCTAATTTGAGAACGCTTCCTTTAGCTCTGGAAACGCAGGGATAAATTGTCCGGCTGGTTGCCGCTTCCTGCGGCGTCATAATAAAGTCGCGGTGCTCGACTTCTCCCTCAACGACCTCAAGCGCACAGAGTCCGCATTCCCCTCGTCGGCAATCGTAAAGGGGCTCCAGACCGGCCTCTTCCAGCGCGTCCAGCAGAGACTGACCGCGAGTGACCTGAAACCTTACCCCCGTCTCTGTCGCCTCGACCTCATAACCGCCCGTTTCAGCCTCAGTGGGAAGAGCGTTAAAGATTTCAAATGCAAGATGGCTGCGGGGAAAATCATGGGCATCGCAGTAGTCCAGCACCGCACTCAACAAACGCGCCGGTCCGCAAACGTGAATGCGATCGTTGCGCTGCAGCTTACCCAGCAACGCCTCAATAGTGATGCGTGGGCCTTCTGAGGTGTGCAAACGAAACCTCTCTTGCGTCAGACTTTCCAGGCGATCCGAGTAAGCCGCATGGGATCGAGAAGAGGCAAAGTAATGGCATTCAGGCTGGCGCCCGGCGTCGACCAGACGCGTGACGATCCCCGTCAGGGGCGTTATTCCAATCCCGCCGGCGATAACGATATCTCTTCCATCCAACGGCGCGGATAGCTGTGGGAAATGATTGAACGGCCCCTCCAGAGTGACGATGTCCCCCTCCGCCAGACCTGACAGATAGCCGCTGCTTAACGAGTCCGGCGAGAGTCGCACAGCAAACGTCAGCGCGGTCGCGGGCAGTTCGAGCATGACGCAGGAATAACACCGCGCGCCGATCCCGTCAGGCATTTGCCAGCGGTAGTGCGCTCCCGGCGTGAGCAAAGCCAGCTCATTGTTATCCGCGTCGAGAGTGAACTCGCGAACGGCTTCGCCCAGAGAACGAATAGTCGTGATGACAAAACGCTTCATAATGATTCCGCTACCGCCGTTTCTTGCAGGTAGCGCCAGCGAGGCTGGCCTGACACAAACTCAATAATGGCGATTGACCAGCGGACATGCGTGGCGCCATTTTCATGATGCGTTTCGCGATAGCGACAGGTTACCGACGTTTCCGACTGGTCGAGCGTTTCACAGGCGTCCGTCTCAATACGCAGGTCTGGCCGTATTCCTGTGTTGTTACGGAACAGGCTTTCCACTTCAGATAAGCCGACAGGCTGTCCCTTCATGGTAACCATGCTGAAACAGTCGCTGAAGCTGGCGAGCAGCCGATCAAGGGCTGAGGGATACCCAGCGCGCCCGGTAAATACCTCTTCAATCCACTGATGCAGTTCAGTCACGCTGTAATGGGCGATTAACTCTCTTTCCGATCGCATAAGACCTCCGATTTTTGGGTAAGATTGATGAGCCCGAGCAGAGGAAGTAACCCTAGCCCGGCGGCAATAAGAAACGCGGAATGGTAAGCTGACGTCATCGTTGTGGACTTCTGCAGCAGGTTGAATAACAGGGTAAAAACCGCTGCGCCTGTGCTGAAAGAAATTTGACGGTTCAGATTCCAGATAGTGCTGGCGCGTGCAAGGCGATCCCCTTCAAAATCCATCATCGCGGTGGTCTGGGCGGTATTGGCCGCTATACCGCCCCCGGTTCCCATGAGCAGATAAGCGCAAACAAGAAACAGAAGATCGTGTGACGCCTCGGTGACCGACAGCATCGCAATACCAGCGGCGTGAAGCAGTAGACCAGCAAGAAAAAGGGGTGCGGCGCCGGTGCGGTTATATAAACGGCCGCAAAGCGTCATCGCGCAGAACGATCCGCCGGCGTAGAGCACCATCAGCAGACCCGTTTCGCTCGCTGCCCAGCCCAGCACCTCCTGCACGAAAAAAATATTAAGCAGATTGACCCCGGTAAAGATGCCCGGCACCGCGTAATAAACGATGACCGAAAAACGCATATGCGCGTTTCCAAGCACGCTTAAATCCAGCACAGGGTTAGCCTGGCGGCGATAGTGCAGCACATAAGCAAAAGCCAGCGTTATGCCTGCCAGAACCAGCCCCAAAGGTAAGCTCTGGTGAGCAGAATCAGCATATAAGGACATGCCTGACAGCAGAGCCGTCAGCGCCAGGCTGATAATGATCAGGCCAACGATATCGGGCCGTGGCGCTACGCTTTTTTCAGGTTTGATCCACAGCAGCGCCAGCGCAGCGGTCACGAGGCTGAAAGGAATATTGCAGAGAAAGACCCAGCGCCAGGAGAAATGGTCGACAATTGCCCCGCCAGCAGCCGGTGAAATGGCTGGGGCGATAAGGGCGACAGCCATCACCAGCGTAGAAATTTTGGCTCTTTCATCCTTTTTAAACAGGTCAAAGGTTAACGCCTGCCCTACGGGAATCAGCAAGCCTCCACCCACACCCTGGATAAAGCGGAATAACACCAGGCTGCCAAAATGGTCGGCAAGCCCAGAGAGCAGTGCGCCAGCAGAGAATATCAGCATTGAAGCTGTCATCGTCAGACGCGCGCCAAAGCGGCTGGCGAGCCAGTGGCTAAGCGGAATAATAAGCGTTAAACCAAGAATATAGCTATTAGCTACCCAGGCAACGCTGGAAGCTGAGACCTGTAACTCGCGCGATATGTCAGGCAAGGCGATAGCCGACATAAATATATTGATACAGTCGATAAAAAAACCAGCAAGAAAAACACAAGCAATGCGATAGCGATACGTCATTGTGACCTCCGACGCGGAGTCTAAGGCGGCTTGACGTTGAGAGTCGATTAAATTAAATTAAACGCGGTGTTTACTTAAAATTAACAGTTAATGTTTAACCATTTAAACCGAATCCAGACATTTATCGCGGTGGTCGACTGCGGTTCCTTTACGCGCGCGGCAGAACGTCTCTTTATCAGCAAAGCCATGGCAAGCATTCATGTCAAATCGCTCGAAGAGGCGCTTAAGGTTCAGCTGTTAATTCGCAACTCGCGCGGTATTATCCTGACTGAAGCGGGTGAAGCGCTATACAAAGATTTCTGCGAAATCTTCATTAATATCCAGAGCTCGCTGGAAAATGTATCTGACAGCCATCGGTCGCTCTCTGGCGCGCTAAATATTACTTCAACCACGGAATTCGGCGAACAATATGTCATTCCTTTGACTGGAGAGTTCTGCCAGCTACACCCCAACCTGGGTATTAATTTTTACGCAGACTCATCTCTGAATGATTTAGTTTCCGATCGCCTTGATTTAGCTATTCGCCTTGGCACACTACGTGATTCGGAATTAAAAAGTAGAAAGTTAGCTAGCTATGATATTTTGCTGGTCGCCTCGCCTGAATGGCTGAAAAATAATCCATTACGCTCTATCAAAGATTTAAACACCGCAGCCTGGATTGCTAATAGTAATTTACAGACGCCGACGCAGTGGACGCTGTGCCATAAAGACGGTACGTCCACAGAAATACGCGCCATAGCGAAATACCACTCCAACTCGTCAACCGCCATTAAATCAATGGCTATCGCCGGTCTTGGCGTAGCCATTCTTCCTGAATGGATGGTTCGCAAGGAGCGTGAAGCAGGCAAGCTGATTCAGCTTTTTGCGGACTACGCCTTACCGGCGCAGGATATAACGATAGTCTATGCCGGCGACCATCGCATTCGACTTAAATGCCGAATTTTTATCGATTTTTTAATAAAAAAAATCAAAATATAATCCTCTGATCGCCTGAAATCAGTCCCTGCATGAAAAGTCGCATTGACGCTTGACGCGCTCCGACGGGCACAATTAGGATATGATCGTTTCCTAATTTCGCTAAGCAGCGTGCCTCAGGCATGCATGCCGCCGTGTTCAACCCGCAGCGCTACCCCACTTTCATTGCATAGAAGGAACACGTCATGATCCATGGTTCAATGCCGACCGCGCCTGAGGGTTTCAGCCACAAATTCGCCACCGTCAACGGTTTACGCTTTCACTACGTCGAAGGCGGCGCGCCAGGAGAGCCGACAGTGGTGCTTATGGCGGGTTTTCCAGAAAGCTGGTACGCCTGGCGTCACGTGATGCCGCAGCTGGGTCGCCGTTTCCATATTATCGCGCTCGATTTGCCCGGTCAGGGCGACAGCGATCGCCCGCTGGACGGCTATGATACGCAGACCATCGCTCGCCGCACCCACGATCTTCTGGCTCATCTGGGCGTCAAACGATACCGCCTCGCCGCCCATGACGTCGGCGCATGGGTCGCCTTTCCCTATGCGCATCTGTTCGCGCAGGAGGTGGAGGCGCTGGCGCTGATGGATGCCGGCATCCCTGGTGTAACGCTGCCGGACAGGCTGCCGGCCGCCTCCCCTGATGCCTGGAAGACCTGGCACTTCGCTTTTCACGCCGTGCCCGATCTCCCTGAGATCCTGCTTGAGGGGCGTGAGCGCGCCTATCTGGAGTGGTTTTTCTGGACGAAGACGGCCAGTCCGGCTTGCTATGGCGAAGAGGAGATCGCCGAGTATCTGAGGATTTACGGCGCGCCCGGCGGCATGCGAGCAGGTCTGGCCTTTTACCGCTCGGCGGCGCTATCTGCTGAGCAAAACCGGGCGTTAGCGCAAAAAGGCGAGCTCACCATGCCGGTGCTGGGTTTAAGCGCCGATCAGGGGTCGATCCCGGATATGTCTCTCCTTCTGCGCGCGTTTGCCGCTGACGTTGTCGGAGAAACGATTACGGAGTGCGGGCATTTCCTGCCCGAGGAGAAACCCGATGCCGTTGCGGACGCCTTAACGCGATTTTTTTCGCGCTGTGCACAATAAGGAAGCCTGAGTAGCCAGCCGCAGCCTGAGGAGGTCATTAATTTATCTTCGACAGATCGACTCCGGTTGCATTCGGCAGGCACAGCGCAGCGGTAATGCCGATAAGATATGATGCGATAGCCAGCATGCCCATGGCATAGCCTAAGTGAAGCTGGCTGGACAGGATGCCCACCAGCGCGGGCATAAGTGAGCCGAATCCTCGACCAAAACTGGCGCAAAATCCGGCGCCGCTTCCGCGTATGTATGTAGGATAAAGCTCCGAAAAAGCAGGCGTTAAACCAGAAGCTAACCCGCCCTGCAATGCTCCCATGAAAAACCCCAGCGCCAGCGTCATGTCCAGGCTAATAGCCGCAAACAGATATATGCTTACGACCAATATTTGACCCAGCAGAAAAACAATAATAGTTTTCCAGCGCCCAAACTTATCGCTTAATCTGCCATAAATAAAAGGACCAATTAGTGAGCCGATAATATTGATAGCCAAATAGCCAGACATTGAGACAACCGGTAACCCTAACTCCATCCGTAAATAGGTTGGCAGCCAGGTAATCATAATATATGCACCGCCAAATATCCCACTGGCCAGAATGGTCGCCGTCACGGTTATCCGGCGATGCTGCTGATGAAAGATGTCGGTAATTTTTTTCTTTTGCTGGTTTTCAGTGCTGTGTGCAAAAACAGGCGACTCTGGAACCAGTCGGCGAATGAACCAGACGAGAATAGCCGGAACGATACCGATAAGGAAAAAAAGCTTCCAGGCAACCTCCTGTGGAAAGAAATTAAGCAGGACGGGCAGTACCGCTAAGGAGATAGCGTAGCCAAGCGCATAGCCGCTCTGAATAGAGGCGCCGACGCGGCCGCGATAGCTTGCACGGATCACTTCGCTGATTAACACGCCGCCGACGACCACCTCCCCGCCATAGCCTAATCCCTGTAGAAAACGCACCGTCAAAAACTGCCAGAATTCGCCGCATAGCGCGGTCAGCGCCGTAAAGCAGGCTACCCATAAAACCGTTAACTGCATAACCCGTATGCGGCCCCAGCGATCGGCTAACATGCCCGCGCTCCATCCGCCGAGCGCGCTGCCAATAAGCGACGCGGAACTTAACACACCGGCCTCCGACTTAGTCAGAATTGACAGGCTGAGTAATATGGGCATGACCAGCGAATATATTGTGCTGTCCATTGAGTCAAGCGTGAATCCGCCCAGGCAGGCCCACCACGTTTTTTTCTCACTCTGAGTTAACTCGCCATACCATCCTGCTTTCATCATTGACCTGCCTTTGCATTAAAAATAGAAAAGCCTCTCAGACAGGCGCTGAGATCATAGGGTTCATTAAAGGTAATTATGAAAAATTCGGTATCTGCGTGATTGTGCTTACCTCTGTAAAGGTATTATTCGTCGCGGATATTTTTTAAAACCGGATGAAACTATTTAGCCAGACGCTCTAACGTATCCTGCCAGGAGAAAGGAAGTAATTCCTGATAACTTACGCCCTTTTCAACCATTTTGGCCGGTAACCCAGCCTGCACTTGTTGGATAGCCTGACTCATCAGCGCGGCGACGCCTGCATCTTGCAGCGTTTTGACCACTTCACCCATCTCTTCTGCGCGTCTGACGCCATGTTCCGCCACACGACTAATAAAATAATGCGGCAGCCGATCGTCCCATCCCAGAGAGGGAAAGCTGGCGTGCAGCGAAGCGAGTACCGCCTCTTCTACGCCATACTGCTTTGCGGCGCTGAGGCATTCGGTCGTGAGCGCTTCCAGACCCTTGATCATCACGCTACGACACATTTTTATGGCTGATACCTCTCCGATGCGTTTGCTGACGGCTCGGGCATTGCACCCCATAGCGCATAAAGCGACGGCGGCGCGAGCAGCTGCCTCACCGCTAATTAACAACGGTGTCTGCAGCCTTTGGGGCGGAACGGGAGCCATGACAGCAACGTCCAGATAGTCTCCCGCGCCCTCTCTTATCGCCTTTGCCGCCGCGCGTTTGGTGTCAGGCGCAACGGAGTTGAAGTCGAGAAACAGTTGTCCGCTCTGCATTAACGGCGCCGCCTGCGTAGCGACTTCCAGCGCGTTACCCGCAGTGACCAGCGATAGCACAAACTCAGCGCCTTCCAGCGCATCCGCCAGCGAGCGTGCTGGCTGTACAGCGGCCTGTTTCGCTTTCGCACCTGGCCAGTCGCTTTGCCCGGTAATAAATTTTTTATCCCAAACGCGCGTATTCGCTGCGCGCGCCAGATCCTGCGCATAAATTTGCCCTGCTTCGCCAAAACCGATAATGGCTACACGCGTCATTTTCGACTCCTTATTTGCCTGACCAGACAGAACCGGGAATGGCGATACGTCCTTCAAACAGCAAACGAGCGGTGCGAATCAGCCCGCTGTTTATAACGTTGTCCGACTCATCCCGCGTAAGCATTACGCTGAACTCACCTTCGGGATGTTCTATTGCCAGACGCTGTTCGCGCGCCTCGCTAACGTGCGCCAGCCCTTCCGTCACCGAACCCGGTATCAGACAGGCTGTCGCCACGCTGACCGCGCCCAATACGCCAATGGAGGCATGGCAGCGATGAGGGATAAAAGTGCGGGTAGTCAGCGCACCACCCTTTTCCGGCGCCGCGATGAGGGTCATTTTGGGGACGGTGCGTTTCGCTACGTCGCCCAGGTTCATGCGCGGCCCAGCCTGTAAGCGAATGGACTCCAGCCGCGCTTTCAGTTCATCGTCGCTGTCCAGCTGCTCACGGGTTTCCAGTCCGCTTCGTTGCAGATCGGCGGCGCGCAGCAATACCACGGGCATCCCATTATCGATACAGGTCACGTCAATGCCGTCGAACCTGTCGCGCGCATTGCCTGTGGGCAGTAGCGAGCCGCAGCTGGAACCGGCAATATCCTGAAAGTTCAGCACCTGTTCAGCAGCAGTACCGGGTACACCGTCGATCTTCGTCTCACCCTGATACTCAACGGTGCCATCCGGCGTTGCGATGCGCGCCTGCGCAATTTGACCCGTGTTAATCATGTAAATGCGCACTTGCGTAACCGCGCCTTGCGCTTTTATCAATCCTTTCTCAACGGCGAAAGGTGCCACGGCAGCCAGAATGTTGCCGCAGTTTTGACCATAATCCACCACCGCTTTATCTACGTTGACCTGGGCAAACAGGTAATCGACATCTGCATCCTCACGCAATGAGGATGAAATAATCGCGACTTTGCTGGTCAGGGGATCGGCGCCGCCAATGCCATCGATCTGCCGCGGATCGGGCGAGCCCATCGCCGCCAGAAGGACCTCATCACGCAGTCGCGTCTCTGCGGGAAGATCGCTGGCCAGAAAGCAGGCGGCTTTGGACGTGCCGCCACGCATCATTACGCAGGGAATCAGGGTTTGCTTCATGGCGATATCTTCTGCAGTTCATCCAGCGAATCAACGTAGCGCAATCCTTTTTCCGCTAACTGCGCGCGCATCTGATAAATATCCAGGCCAAGCTCGCCGGCCGCCAGACGCATCCGCTTTCCCTCTTCCGCGGCGACGCGCTGCTGCGCAGCCTGCGCTACTGCGGCGGCATTGGCACGCGGCACAACCGCTACGCCATCGTCATCGGCGACAACGATATCCCCCGGATAGACCAGTTGACCGGCGCAAATCAGCGGCACATTCACGGACCCCAGCGTTGCTTTCACCGTGCCCTGGGCATACACAGCGCGTGACCAGACGGGAAAGTTCATCTCGCGCAGCGTCTGGCTGTCGCGGATGCCGATATCGCCCACCAGCGCCACGACGCCGCGCGCTTTTAAGGAGGTGGCGAGCAGATCGCCAAAAAAACCGTCATAACAATCTGATGTCGGCGCCACCAGCAGCAGATCGCCCGGCTGGCACTGTTCGACCGCAACATGGAACATCCAGTTGTCGCCGGGAGAGACCAGCACGGTGACGGCACTACCTGAGACAGTCACGTTTTGCTGGAGAGGCCGCACTCGTACATCAAGCAGGCCTTGCCGCTGCTGCGCTTCATGAACTGTCGCCACGCCATACCGTGCGAACTGTTTAACTAACGCGTCGCCGGCACGCTCGATATGACGAACCACTACGCCCCTTTTATTCACCAGACTCATGACAAATCCTCCGTCACGCGCGGAAACAGGCTTTGATACCCTTCGCCGTGCGTGATGACACGCGCTGAAGTAATGCCCGTATTGCGTTTCGCCTGCACGCCGCGCTGCATCGCTACGCGCGTATAGTATTCCCACAGGTGTTCCTGGCCCGCCATGCACTGAATAGCTTCGTATTTTTTATCCCAGACAGGGGTAATATCGAGCAGCACATCCGGCTTCCACTGACATTGTTCGGGCTGATGAGGCTCAAAACAGTAAACTGGCGGCGCGCCGACCACCGGTTCGCCCGGGCGATAACCTTCAGCCTGAGCGATGATGCGCGCTTCCTGCGTGAGGTGGGCCGCCAGAGGATGGTCATAGTTATAGGGATCGGCAATCGAATGCGTCAGCACAAAGTGCGGCTGAACGCGACGATATACATCCGCCAGCCGGAACAGCGTCTCTTTATCGGCTCGCAGTGGGTAATCGCCTAAATCAAAAAATTCGATACTGGCGCCCAGAACGTTAGCCGCCGCTTCCGCTTCGGTGCGACGATGCTGTTTTACCTTCTCTTCGGTCATGTTTCCTTTGCGCCACAACTTCGCTGATTCGCCGCGTTCGCCAAAGGAGAGGCAAACCACATGCACCTCATAGCCGCGTGCGCTGTGCAGCGCAATGGCGCCGCCTGCGCGCCAGACAAAATCAGCAGAATGCGCACTGACCACTAAAGCACTTTTTTTTACCGCGTCTTCCATTCTGTTTTCCTGCTGTTAGTTTTTTTTCATCCTGGCATGCGGCTTTTCTGGCGAATAATGCCTTTCATTGCTTCAGCTATGATTTTTATTTATGTTGTGATGACGATCTGGTATTCAGACCTGATAAAAATGAAAACAAAAAATGATCATTATGATATTAAAATCATGCAATTAAGGTCACTTTGCATGGTTGCTGGCAGAGGGACGGTCTCCAGTGCTGCAGAAAATTTATTTCGGACACAGTCTGCTATTACGCGATCTATTCGTGATCTGGAACACACCCTGGCCGCTCCGCTTTTTGAACGGCATGCCAGCGGCATGTTATTAACCGAATATGGAAAGTGCGTACTGCCGCGCGCGCAACGCGCTATTCAGGAACTGAATCAGATACCGGGCCTGCTGGCGCGTTTTAAGCAGCGGGAAAGCCTGCGTGATGACGCCGAACCCGTCTGGCTGTTTAATGTCAGACGCCTGCAAATATTTTTACGTCTCTTTCATCTGCACCATACGCAGAGCGTTGCCAGTCTGTTGGGTATCAGCCAGCCAGCCGTCAGCGCCGCGTTGAAAGTGCTGGAAAAAGGCGCCGGCGTGGCGTTATTTCAGCGTTCGCCTAAAGGGATGATCCCCTCCGCAGCCGCACGGGAAATGGCGCCTCTTGTCAGCCGCGCGCTGAATGAAATTCGTCATATCCCTGAAGATCTGGCGGCGCAGGCAGGCGTATTGCAGGGCACCGTCACCATTGGTGCGCTTCCGCTGTGCCGTAGTACGATTTTGCCCCGCGCTATCGCACGCCTCGTCACGGCACATCCGGCCGTTAAAGTGGTCACTAATGAAAGCGCCTATAGCGCCCTGGTGACTGAATTACGGGCCGGAGACGTGGATCTTATTCTGGGCGCGCTGCGACGCGATGAGGGAGTGAAAGATATTGCCAGCCAGGTGCTGTTCACCGAAGAGTTAGTCCTCCTGGTACGGCCGCAGCATCCGTTGGCGGGAAAAAACCTGGCGCCTGTCGACCTTACCGCCGTTCAGTGGATCTTGCCGCGCGATAATACGCCAGCACGTCATCTGCTGGACCGCGCTTTTCACACGCTGAGCCTGCCCGCCCCCGTTCCGGTAGTGGAGAGCGGCGACCTCGCGATTGTGCGCGGTCTGCTGCTCAACTCTGACATGGTGGCGGCGGTTTCCCGGCATCAGCTGGAATATGAACTGCGCGCCGGCATTTTGCTGCCGCTGACCTTGCCATTATCCGATACACGCCGCGAAATAGGCATCACGCTGCGCCATGCCGCGCTCCACTCTCCCGCTACGCTGGCGTTGATTGAATGCATTAACGCCGAGGCCGCCTCTTACGCTTCCTAAACGAAATTCATACACTGAATAGCCAGTGAACGCTCGGCAGGCCCCATGCTGGCAACTTGCACGCTGTTGCTGGCGCCTGGGAGTATGCCAACTCGCTCACAATATAAACGCAACTCATACCGCTAAAAGCCTTTTTTGACAGACACCGAGCGCCGCTCTGCATACCGTGTAACAGGATTGTTAAAGATGGTGATGACGGCAAAACGCCCCTCAGTGCCTTACAAGAGAGCTACCTCATGAACACAAATAAGCTGGTCGATATCAAGGCCTGGATTGATTCTCGACCCATTTCGACTTTTCAGTGGCGCGTACTGTTCCTCTGCCTGATTATCATTATGTTTGATGGCTACGATGCGGCGGTGATGGGTTTTATCGCGCCCGCGCTCATTGAGGAGTGGCACATTTCCCGCGCGGCGATGGGGCCGATCCTTGGCGCCGCGATGTTCGGCGTCGCGATCGGCGCGCTTATCGCAGGTCCCTTATCCGATCGTTTTGGCCGTAAGAAGATTATTTTGCTCTCCGTTCTGATGTTCTCTGTGTTCAGCCTTATTTGCGCCTTCGCGGCGACGCCTTTACAGATGGCGCTGTTGCGTTTTATCGCTGGCCTGGGCCTGGGCGCCGTTATGCCTAACTGCGTGACGCTGCTGGCGGAATATATGCCGGAACGTCGCAAGGGCGTGATGATTACTCTGATGTTTAGCGGCTTCAATATTGGCTCGGGATTAGGCGGTTTTATCGCGGCCGCGCTGCTGAGTCGATACAACTGGACGGCCGTGCTTATTTTCGGCGGCGCCGTTCCGCTGATACTGCTGCCCTTCCTGAGCCTGCTGCTGCCTGAATCCGCGCTGAATTTGCTGGTGCGAAAGGCGCCGCGGGCGACAATCGCCGCGCTGTTGAATCGCATGGGTGGCCATTTCACGCAGGATGCCGCGTTTGTGATCAATTCGCCGCGCATTAACCGCCACAGCACCATTTCACAGCTGTTTCGTCACGGTTTCGCCCGCGGCACGCTTATTTTATGGACGACCTATTTTATGGGGCTGTTCGTGATCTATCTGCTAAACGGATGGCTGCCGACAATTATGCGTTCCGGCGGCATCTCGCTGGAAAAGGCCGCCATCCTGGCGGGTTTGTTCCAGCTCGGCGGGCCGCTTGGCGGCATTCTGGTCGGCGCGTTAATGGATAAGTTACATGCCAAATATGTCATTGGCGTCGTTTACCTGCTGGGCTGCATTTGTCTGCTGGCGCAGGGTCTGTTCAGCTTTTCGGGCACCGCGCTGGGCATATTTATTTTTTTCATCGGCATGTGCATTAATGGCGCGCAAAATGGTTTGCAGGTTTATTCCCCGGCCTACTATCCCACCGAAATCCGCGCAACCGGCGTGAGCTGGATGCATGGCATTGGGCGCACCGGCGCGATTTTGAGCTCGTCTGTCGGCGGATTATTAATAGGGGCGTTTCCTGAGCAGTCAGCCATTTTCTTTATTCTGGCCGTACCCGCCTTACTCGCCGCGTTAAGTATCGTGCTACACCGTAACGTTTCGCTCGCGTTAAAAATTAAAGGCGCGGATTTAAATGACATTCCTTCGCTTTCACAAACGCTGAATAACAGATAAAACCTGGCTCGCTCAACTGGATTAAATTTACAGGAATCACATTATGACCAATCATCTGCCGGAACCCTGTTTTGATATTGCCCATCTGGCACACGTTGAGATTTATAGCGACAAATTTGAAGAGAGTCTCAGCTTCTTCGTCGATGTTTACGGTCTTACCGTTTCGGCGCAGGATGAAAATCACGCATGGCTGCGCGCATGGGATGATTACGAGTTCCATAGCTTAAAACTTACCCGTCATCATACGACCGGCGTTGGACACATTGCTTATCGCGCCAGCTCGGAAGCGGCCCTGATGCGACGCGTGGCTGCGATCGAGGCCAGTGATTATGAGGTGCTTGGCTGGTCGAATGACGATCGGGGACATGGACGCGCCTTCCGCTTTGCCGATCCTTTTGGTCACGTTTTTGAGATCTATTACGATACCGTCCGCTATCAGGCGGAACTGAATGAACGTCCTTCGCTTAAAAATCTGGCGCAGCGCTTTCATGGGCGAGGAGCCTGCCCGCGACGCCTCGATCATCTGAATCTGCTGGCTGCTGACGTGCGCGAGTTCAGAAACTTTATGGAAACCTGCCTCGGCTCGCGGGTAACCGAGATGATTCAGCTGGATAACGATTCAGCTGGATAACGGTCGTATCGGCGGCTGCTGGTTCACCATCAATAATAAAACTTACGATCTGGCCTGTACCGAAGAGCACGGCGGCGGTAACGGACGCCTGCATCATGTGACCTGGGCCACCGACTCGCGGGAAGAGATTCTGCGCGCGGCTGACATCTTCCTGGAAAATGGCGTTCACATTGAGACAGGCCCGCATAAGCATGCGATTCAGGGTACCTTCTTCCTCTATGTCTGGGAGCCTGCTGGCAACCGCATAGAGCTGGCGAACTCCGGCGCGCGTCTGATTCTGGCCCCAGACTGGCAAACAGTTATCTGGACAGAGGCGGAGCGAAAAAAAGGCCAGGCCTGGGGGCTGAAAACCATCGAGACGTTTCATACTCACGGCACGCCGCCGGTGCCGCTTAAGCATTAACAGCCGGAAAAGCCGCCTGAAGGCGGCTGTACGTGTGGCTACTCTCTTCCCCGCAGCGTTATGCGCGTCAGTTCCGACGGCCGCCCTAACCTGATCGCCATGCCGGGCCAGAGGGCGGTGCCGTTGTTCACGTAAAGCTGCATGCCATCCACCTGATAAAGCCCTGAAACAAAGCCGCCGTTGGGTTTGGCAAACAGCCGGTCAAAGCCGGCGATCAGTCCGCCATGCGTATGGCCCGACAGCTGTAAATCGACCTGCTGCTGCGCATTCTGGCGCGCGTTGCGCGGCTGGTGGTCGAGCAAAATAACCGGGGCGTTTTTCGGCGCGCCTTTTAACGCCATCGCCAGATCGGGGCCGTCCGCGTTTCTTCTTGATGCGGAGATGTCAGGCAGACCCGCAATAACCAGCTCCGCTGCGCCGCGTTTAATAATAGTGTGGCTGTTATGCAGGGTCGGCAGGCCCAGCGAAGCGAGGTGCTCGGTCCAGCGCTGCTGTTCGAAAAAATATTCGTGATTGCCGGTAATGGCGTAAACGCCGTCCGGCGCGTGCAGATTACCCAAGGGTTCTACATCCTTTATGCGGTTCTGCACGGTTCCATCAATAACATCGCCGGTGATAACGATCAGGTCGACGTCGAGCGACATCGCCCGCCTGACCATCTCTGCACTCCAGGCGGCGTTGAAAAGTTTGGTGATATGCAGATCCGTCAGCTGAAGTAGCTGATAGCCTTCAAACTCGCGCGGCAGATGATCAATTCTGATAGTGACCTCTTTCACCGGCGGCACGCGTATCGCCTGCTGTACGCCAACGGCCGCCAGCGCCATAGCCAACAGCGCAGCCAGATAACGCACCATCGGCGTAATCTCCAGCGGATGCCTGAATAAAAGCGACATTAACGCCACCGCGTCAATCAGCATCTGCAGCAGCGCAAGAAACAGCACGGCGCCGAACGCCCAGTTGCACAGGATGATCAGCGCGCGGGGCATCTCCGGTGAAAAGATGCCGCCCGCGGTAAAGCGGCTAATCAACAGATATTGCGAGGCCAGCAAGACCAGCGCTGCTAAGACGATTTTCAACGCTAGCGGCATCGCTAATGGGATAAGGAAACGGATGATGACATACCAGCTCGGTATACTGAAAATCAGATGAAACATAGATCTTCCCTGGTTACAGGCGCTTGTTCAGCGCGAAAAGGGGTTTGACAGGATGTTATTACGCCTGTCAGGCGTTGAAGCGTAGCACGAAAGCGACCAGTCGCTTCGTTATGATCTTTGTCGTCGATGCCGATGAAAGGGTCAGGCGGAAAAAAGAGGGAATGAATAAGGCAGGAAAGCCGGACATTTCATGCTCGTCTGGCATAAAGCGATAACCGGATGCTCAGCCACGCCTGATTTCGCTAAGGCGTGACTGAAGCGAAGAAAGTTACATAATACCGGCGACCGATTTCGCCAGCTGGGCTTCCAGCACCGGTTTAGCCTCTTCGAATTTCAGGTTGACCTTATTGGCGTTAGACACCACGCGCGTCTGGTATTTCATGCGGTTGCCCTCTTCGCTGCTGGTCTGCAGCTTAATGCCGGCGTTGCCCTGACGCAGCGCACCGATATTATCGGTCGTGACGGTGGATTTGCTGCGCTCGGAGATTTGCAGATCGGTCACCATCGTAAAGTTTACGTCCTCAACCAGCGCATCTGCCGCCATGCCTGCCAGCCCGGCCGCGAGGCCAATTCCCAGAATAGCGCCGCCTGAGTTGCTGTTATAGGCGGTAATGCCGGCACCCAGCGCCGCGCCGGTGGCCGCGCCCTCATATCCGGTCGACAGAAAGCCCTGCGACTGACGCAGATCCATTTTTTCTGCCTTAAGCACGTTGGCCTGAATCCAGTAATACGCTGTGTCAGGCGACGATGTCACGGTATAGCCTTTAGCGCGCAGATCCTGTGCCAGTAATGTCTGAAGATCGCTCATATCTTTATCTGACGTATTACGAACCTGCAGATACACCGTTTTTTCATTTGACGGCTCAAGCCATACGGTCTGGCTCATCTGCGTTTTGACTTCGAGATTACGTTTCTTGATGGCCGTTCCCATTGCGCTACAACCTGAGAGAACCAGACATGATGCGACGACAGCCGCCATAACTAAATTGCGGTTTTTCATTTACTGCTCCTTGTTAAATTAAAAAACGGGACAGTCGCGCCCCGACGCGCACTCAGGTGATGGATATATTTGAAAACGCATCCTCTACCCTCAGAGTGGCGGAATGGTTATCGGAAGAGAGGAGAGAAACTTAAATCTTTTTCATCGGTGTGGCAGGATCGCGCGGTAGTTTATTGCAAGCATCGCGCGCCTGGTATGCGCCCAGCGCCAGCGGCACGGGGAGAAATGATAAAGGAAACGTCAGGATCTACACCTGACCGGCGAGAAGCGGCCGCGGTAGCGCTGCCACGTAAGGTTTAGCCATGATAGTCATCAGCCAGCAGCCCGAACACCCAGTCGTCCCGCCACTCGCCGTTTAAATAATAGCTTTGCCGAATTACCCCTTTCTGCCTGAATCCGCTTTTAAGCAGCAGACGCTTTGAAGCAATATTTCCCGCTGTCACCGTGGCGGTGAGTTTTCGGTAACCCAGCGAATCGAACGCGAAGCGAATGATGGCGTTCAGCGATTCTGTGCCATAGCCTTTACGCCAGGGTAATAAGCGCGTTTCAAACGATGCGGATCGTATTTCTTCTTCATTCTGGGGATCGGCTATGTACGCCATCAGGTTTCAGTCCTGATGCAGCGCCGGGAAAAAAGGCCAGTCCTCTTGTTTTAGCGGCCGGTAAACAAGCCGTTCTGAAGAAATAACCGTTCGTACTTACCCCTTCTTTCTCTGCCCAGCGTTAAACCAGATGATGCTGTTCAGACAAGATTCTGCCTTTTCAAATAAGCCGCCAGCCGGTGTTTGAATCGGCGCGTCTGAAAGCGTATTTCACTCCAGACATATAGCGGCGACTTAATGAAAATCTCTCGCTCTTCGGCACGAATTTGCGCGCATTTTTCACAGCGGAGACAGCTGTCGTAAAACCAGAAATATTCGTCCCGACTTAAAAGCGCGCGGCAGTGCCTGCAGTAAGCTCCCATACATTCCTTATTATTTGATGCGTTCGCCAGCGGTCAAAGCAGCGTTTAACGCCTGATGTTAACTGCGACGCTATTGCCGGCGGCGAAGCACCCAATAAATAACTGGCACTTCCCACATCCGGCATATTCCGCAGTCTGACCTGTTGCCTCAACCTACGGGCACAGCAGCACTGGTAGCAATGAGAGTTATTCTCAAATATTGCGCTCTGCGAGCGCAGGCATGACTTTTTCGCTAAATAGTGGTTAAGGACGCGGCAGCGGCGCCCGGGCATCACGCTGGCGGCGCGGCGGTTGCCAGCAGCGCAGGTTCGCAATCGGGCCAGCAGGAAGCAGGCCGAGCGGTCGGTCTCCTTGCAGCGCAAATAAAAAACCCGGCCATTTGGCCGGGTAGTCTGTCGCAGGCAAACTGCGATGGTTCTCTTGTCAGGCTGGGTTAAAACCCTTCGAGTACGATTTTGCCGCGTGCCCGGTTGCTCTCGATGAGCGCATGGGCGCGACGCAGGTTTTCCGCGTTGATGGCGCCGTAATGCTCGCCTTTGGTGGTGCGCAGCGTGCCATCGTCGATCAGGCGGCGCACATTTTCCAGAATCTCATTCTGGCGCGCCATATCCGGCGTCTGGAACAGCGAGCGGGTAAACATCAGCTCCCAGTGCAGCGAGATCGCTTTACGCTTCAGCGGCATCGCGTCGAGGGTGTCCGGATCGTCAATGACCGCCAGACGGCCCTGCGGCGCCAGCACCTCGACGATCTGCTGATAGTGTTTGTCGGTATGGGTCAGGCTGGCGACATAGCGAACGTTCTCGACGCCGATTTCGCGCAGCCCTTCCGTCAGCGGACGAGAATGATCGATAACGTCGTGCGCGCCCAGTTCGCGCACCCACTCGGCGGTTTCAGGACGCGACGCGGTAGCGATAACGCGCAGTCCGGTCAGCTTGCTGGCCAGCTGCGTCAGAATCGAACCGACCCCGCCGCCCGCGCCGATAATCAGCAGCGCTTCGTTCTCATGCTCTTTCACCTCAAGGCGGTCGAACAGCAGCTCCCAGGCGGTCAGCGAGGTCAGCGGCAGCGCGGCGGCATCAGCGTTGCTTAGCGAAGCAGGCTTGTGACCGGCGATACGCTCATCCACCAGGCCATATTCCGCGTAGGAGCCGGGGCGATCGATGGCGCCGGCGTAAAAGACTTCGTCGCCGGGCTTGAACCGGGTCACGCTCTCGCCGACCGCTTCTACCGTGCCGACGGCATCCCAGCCGACAATGCGCGGCTGCTGCGTCGGCGCGTTGTTGCGCACTTTGGTATCGACCGGATTGACGGCGATCGCGGCGATTTTCACCAGCAGATCGTGCGCGCCCGGCTGGGGCTGCGGCAGCGTAGTGTCGTAGAGCGATTGCGGATCGGCGATCGGCAATCCATTCTGGCTGTAGACGATAGCTTTCATCTCTGTTCCTTTTTGCAGTAATAAGTTTGCTAATGCTGGATAACAGCATAGGCGGCCTGTGTCAGGAGAAACACCTGCTGGCGACAGCAGCACTTTCACTGCTGGAGTGAAAATAGCTGTGCATCGGTAGAAAACGGTGTCAAATGAAGCGGATAAAAAAACGGCAGTCGCGCAGTTACGGATGTACAGACGTCTAGATGTAGATTATAGTCGTTTCCCTACGACAAAAGGGATCTGGCTTATGAACAAAAAAGTGCTTTCTATTCTGCTGGCCGCGTCAGTTACGCTGCTTAGCGCCTGTAATAAAGATGACGACAGCAAAATCAAAGTGGCTATTAATACCGGCCCGGACCAGACGTTATGGGATACCGTTAAACAGGTGGCGCATGACAAATATCATCTGGATGTCGATGTCGTGGCGTTCAATGACTACGTGCAGCCGAATGAAGCGCTGTTCAATAAAGATGTCGACGCCAACGCCTTCCAGAGCCTGCCCTATCTGGAGATGCAGTCTAAAGAGCGCGGCTACCATTTCGCCGTGGTCACCAATACCTTCGTCTTCCCGATTGCCGGCTATTCGCGCAAAATCAAATCGCTGGATGCCCTGCCGGACGGCGCTACGATCACCATCTCTAACGAAGCGACCACGCTGGGCCGCAGCCTGCTGCTGCTGCAGGCGCAGGGTCTCATCAAGGTGAAACCGGAAGCGGGCCTGCTGCCGACCACGCTGGACGTGACCGACAACCCGAAAAAACTGAAGTTTGTCGAGGTCGATACGCCGCAGCTGGCGCGCACGCTCGACGACCCGCAGGTTTACGTTTCTATTATCAATAACAACTTCGCCGCGCTGGCGAATCTCTCCGCCTCGCGCGACGGCATGTTTATGGAAGGGAAAGCCTCGCCGTACGTGAATGCCATCGTGGCGCGCGAAGATAATAAAGACAGCCCCAATATCCAGAAGCTGAAAGAGGCGTTCCGCTCGCAGGAAGTGCTGGATAAAGCCAATGAGCTTTATAAAGGCGATATTATCAAAGGGTGGTAAAACCGCTCCCGCCTCCGCATCCCCCTTCAGGTTGCGGAGGCGTTTCGCTTCTCATTCAGGCATGTCAAAAACAGCCAGAATGTAATCAAATGAAAATATCTTCGCCAAACCCTCGTTAAGTTATCAGCCGCTGTTTCCATAACATCTCATTAGCAATTAAAGCTAAAACGCATAACAAGTTCTGGCGTTTATTACCTTCGTTACGACCGAAAATAAAATAACCGTGCGTTAATCCCTTAAGGAGTCGGCTAATGAAAGAGTTAGTGCAGGATGTTTTATCCATTTTCTCTCCGCAGAGCGTGAATCCCGTGTTGATTCGTACGGGCCTCACTCAGCGTGAAATCGCTTCCGTTCAGCCCTTCGCCGTGACTTCGGTCAGCTGGGCAACCTCTATGGAGGAGCTCAACGCCGCGTTTGCCCATAAAGCGCATGAAGCGGGCGCCGTCGGCTACCACATTACCGATGTGGAATCACACAAATCGGGCAGCGACGGCCAGCCGCTGCTGGCGGCAAAAGCGACGCTCTATAATATCCCCGACGACAGCGCCAATGCGCCAGCGGCGGCAGGATTTATATTGTAATCCGTCCTAATCGGCGCAGACCTTAAATACCGCCTGCTGCCTTCTGTCTGTTATAAAACACTCTTCGCTTTCAGGCTCAGGCGGCTCAGGCCGCCCCAGCCTTCGTTCTGCTTTTTATCTCCCGCGCCTCAGTCAGCGCATATCCCTGCTACCCTTTGACGACTTATCGGCTAGCTGCGCAGACGGCGAGCCGACACAACAACACTTTTTATAGAAACTCTTTTTGTGGGAGCGTTATGACGTCTAAAGGAAAGGAAAACAGCGGCAGCCTACCGCATCGCAGCAACCACAGCGGCGTGAGCGTTCAGGGCGCAAGAACGCATAACCTTAAAGATCTCTCCTTCACGTTTCCCCGTGACGCCATGGTGGTTTTCACCGGCGTTTCGGGATCGGGCAAGTCGTCGCTGGCGTTCGACACGCTCTATGCAGAGGCGCAGCGGCGCTTTATGGAATCGGTCGCGCCCCATGCGCGCCGCCTGATAGATCAGGCGGCGGCCCCGGACGTAGACAGCATCGATGGCCTGCCTCCAGCGGTTGCGCTGCAGCAGAGCCGCGCGGGCGCGCAGGAGCGCTCCACCGTCGGCAGCCTGACGCGCGTTTCCGTAACGCTCAGACTGCTCTATTCTCGCGCCGGGAAGCGGCCTGACGGCGTCTCCTTTCTGGCTGCCGAATCTTTTTCCCCCAATAACCCGCAGGGCGCCTGTCCCGCATGCCAGGGCATGGGCATGGTGCATCAGGTGAAGACGGAGGCCCTGGTGCCAGATGCATCCCTGAGCATTCGCGAAGGCGCTATCGCCGCCTGGCCGCATGGCTGGCAGGCGAAAAACCTGCGCTCAATCCTGGAGGCGCTGGATTACGACATCGACGCGCCCTGGGAAACGCTCTCTGAACGGGACAGAGAGTGGATCCTGATGACTGATGAACAGCCTTCTGTGCCTATCTTTATGGGGCTTACCGCCGAACAACGCAAAGCGGCGATAGCGGCTGAGGTCGAACCTGCCTATACCGGTACCTATACCAGCGCCAGAAAATATGTGCTGCAAAGCTACGCGGGTGGCAAAGAGAGCGTCAAAAAACGTCTTTCCCGCTTTGTCGCCGTGGCGCCCTGCGCGCTCTGCCAGGGGAAACGACTTAACCAGGATGCGCTCTCCGTGACCTTCGCAGGTTACGACATCGCTGAAATGGGCGAGCTGACTATCGCTCAACTCAAGGCGCTGTTTTCCCCGCTGGCGAAGGGCGCTTCTTCTCTCTTTCCTGAAGAGACGGCGCTAAGGGAAGCGACGATCCGCATGGCGACGGATATTTGCGGGCGTCTGGACCAGCTGGAAAACCTCGGCCTTGGCCATCTTTCCCTCGGCCGCAGGACGACGATGCTCTCTTCGGGCGAGCTACAGCGCATCCGGCTGGCGACGCAGCTGATCTCGCAGCTTTTCGGCGTCATGTATGTGCTGGACGAACCGGCGGCCGGCCTGCACCCGGAAGATGTACGCGCGCTGATCCGCTCGTTGCGCGCGCTGCTGGCAGCGGGCAACTCGCTGGTGATCGTCGAGCACAATCTTGACGTTATCGCCGAAGCGGACTGGCTGACGGAGATCGGACCGGGACCGGGCCGCCTGGGCGGCGAAATCGTTTATAACGGCGCGCCCTCCGGCCTGGCGCGCAACGGCCGGTCGGCGACGGCAGACTATCTGCTCGGCGATCGTTATCCCGGCCTGCGTCAGCGCAGCCTGCCTGAACAGTGGCTGCAATTTGAACAGGTGACCTGCAATAACCTGCGTGCGCTCGATTTTTCGCTGCCGCTCGACAGAATGACGGTGATTACCGGCGTTTCCGGCTCAGGAAAGTCGACGCTGCTGATTCGCGTCCTGCCCGCATTGCTCCAGAGACTGGATAACACACCGGCCGATGAGGGCGAAGATGAGGATGAAACCGTCACGGCGGTTCAGGGCAACGTGGTTGCCGGCGGCGCTTCCCTGAAGCGACTGGTACGTATCGATCAGCGCCCTATCGGTCGAACGCCTCGTTCCAATCTTGCGACCTATACCGGCTTTTTTGACACCGTCAGGCGGCTGTTTGCCGAGACCGATGAGGCGAAGACGCGCGGCTTCGACGCCAGCCGTTTCTCGTTCAATCTGCCCGCCGGACGCTGTCCCGCCTGCGAAGGACAGGGCCTCATCACCATTGAGCTGCTGTTTATGCCCCAGGCGAGCGCGCCTTGTTCTACCTGCGGCGGCCGTCGCTATAATGCCGAGACGCTTGAAGTGCACTGGAACGGCAAAACCATCGCCGACGTACTGGCGCTGACGGTAGACGAAGCTGCCGCGTTTTTCAGCGACAATGAGAGTATTCAGCGCTCCCTTACCGCGCTCAAGGCGCTGGGTCTGGGCTATTTGACGCTAGGCCAGCCGGCGACGGAGCTGTCAGGCGGAGAGTGCCAGCGCATCAAACTCGCCTGGGAACTGCAGCGCGCGCAGCGCGGCAAAACGCTCTATCTGCTCGACGAACCTTCGACCGGCCTGCATCCCTCAGACATGGATAAGCTGATGCGGGTGCTGGATCAGCTGGTGAAACGCGGCGATAGCGTGGTGATGGCAGAGCACGATATGCGAATTGCATCCGAGGCTGACTGGATAATCGATCTTGGACCGGGATCAGGGGAAAATGGCGGTCATATCGTGGCGGCCGGTACGCCGGAAGAGGTCAGCCGCGCTGAGAACAGCGTGACCGCGCCCTATTTAGCCCAGCGGCTTAAAAACAGGCGCGGCGATCCGCAGGCGTAGCGCGGGACACTATTCTGCGGTTCGCGAAAACCCGACGGATAAAACAGAGAAACCAGCAGGCATCCGGAGGCATTTTCGCTTCCGGGCGCCTTGCTGCTGCGATGTGCAACAAGAACAAGCGCTGCACCTGACTGGCCTTTTTTGCCTTCGTGACAACGTCACTACTGCACTTTTGCTGCCAGAAGATGCTTTGCACGGTGTCAGAGTGAATATTTATTGCTATATATGTATGTTGTAACTATAAGAAGCCGCATTGAATCTCTTTATCCTGACTGAGACCAGGCGTAGCCACGACACAATAAACTTTGTCATAAATCAATATTAGAAATTGCTGCTATTGAAACGGCAACTGGCAGATGCTATAACTGCGCCGTGTTTATTACTGGAGTACAATCCGTCCACCGATGAGAAGCAACAGCGTGGATGTCTTGTTTAAATTATGCGCGTAGCATTTATCAATCATTCTCTTTTCATCTGCTCTCTTCCCGTCTGGAATATCGCCGATCAGCACTGGCGTAGCGCCCTGTAGGCCCCTCTCCTCGTTTCCGTTTGCCATAAGGAACTTGCGCCTGTGCGGTGCAGGTCAATTGAATAATTGCGACAGGAGTTAGCCATGTTTGCATGGGTTTTATTATTACTTGCTATTTTTAGCGAAATTATCGGCACGCTGGCGATGAAATGGTCCAGCGTCGACGAAAGCGGCTCGGGTTATTTAATCATGCTGGTAATGATCGCCTGCTCCTATATTTTCCTGAGTTTCGCCGTCAAAAAAATCGCGCATGGCGTCGCCTATGCACTGTGGGAAGGCATCGGCATCGTATTAATTACGCTATTTAGCGTGCAGCTGTTCGGAGAGCCGCTCTCTCCAATGAAAATCGCCGGACTGACGGTACTGATCGCCGGCATTATGCTGATTAAAACCGGTACTACGCAGAAGAAGGAGCCGCAGCATGTCATCAGCTGATATTACGCATCTGCTTTGGCTGGCGCTGGCGATCCTGCTGGAAATCGCCGCCAATATTTTTCTGAAATATTCCGACGGCTTTAAAAAACCGCTGCTGGGTATCTCCTCGCTGGTTTCGGTGCTGCTGGCGTTTAGCGCGCTCTCTCAGGCGGTAAAAGGTATCGATCTGTCGGTCGCCTACGCCCTGTGGGGCGGTTTCGGCATCGCCGCTACGGTGGCGGCGGGCTGGGTGCTGTTTGGCCAGCGGCTCAACGCCCGAGGCTGGGCGGGGCTGAGTCTGCTGCTGGCAGGCATGATCTTAATTAAGTTCGCCTGATAATGCATAACGTCCTGCCGTGGCGGGACGTTATAGTCCTACCCGCGCGGGGAAAATTTCCTGCAGCCAGCGAATAAAGACCCGCAGTCGATGCGTCACGTAGCGATTTTGCGGGTAAACCACATGAAACGGATAGCGCGCCGGCCACCACGGCGTGAGGATCTCCACCAGTCTCCCCGCTCTGATATGCGCCGCGGTGGCATAGGTAAAGGTCTGTACGATGCCCAGCCCTGACAGCGCCGCCGCCAGATGCGCGTTGCTTTCGTTTACCCCGACGCGATAGTCCGCCTTAATCTCCGTTTTTTCCCCGTCGCGCTCAAAGCGGAAGGGAAAGGCGCGTCCGCTCTGCGGCGAAAGGTAGCTGATTAATCGATGGCCGTTTTTAAGTTCGTCAGGATAGGCCGGAACGCCATAGAGCTTGAGATAGGCGGGCGTGGCGCAGGTAATTAGAGTAGCAAAGCCGATCTGGCGCGCGATCAGCGAGGAGTCGTTTAACGGGCCGCCGCGGATCACGCAGTCGACATTGTCGCTAATCAGATCGACGGCGCGGTCGGCGACGCCGAGATCGATACGAATATCGGGATAGCGCGCCATAAAATCGGGCAGCGCCGGAATCAGCACCTCGCTGGCGGTGGAGCCGCCGACGTCAATGCGCAAGTCGCCGCGCGGCGAGCTGCGCGCCACGTTGAAAGAGGCGTCGATATCCTCAAGATCGTGCAGGACGCGCAGCGTTTTCTCATAATATTCCCGCCCTTCCGGCGTCACCGTGACGCGGCGCGTGGTGCGCTGCAGCAGACGGATGCCGAGGTGCGCCTCCAGCTCCTGCACCAGCTTGCTGAGCGTGGCGTTCGGCATATCGAGCGAGTCCGCCGCGCGAGTAAAATTACCCGCTTCCACCACGCGGGAGAAAGCCCGAATCGCCATCAGCTGATCCATCGTCGTCTCCTGAACCCTGAATTATCCACACACAGAAATAGTGCTTTTCATTTTACAGGATTTTTCAACAAATCCGTAAGAGATAGATTGCTCCTCAGCGCTGCAGTGACCTGGCGCACTGACCCTAACCCACACGCTTAAGAGGAAACAATCATGACTAACGCACCTAACGGCAAAATCGCCTTAGTAACCGGCGGCACCAGCGGTATCGGCCTGGCGTCAGCACAGCAGCTCGCCGCACAGGGCGCCCGCGTCTTTATTACCGGACGCCGTCAGGAAGCGCTGGATGAAGCGGTGGCGCTTATCGGTTCCGCCGCGACCGGCATCCGCGCCGACGCCTCACTTCTCACCGATCTTGATGCGGTCTACGCCGAGATAGCGCGCAGCGCCGGCCACCTGGATATTCTGTTCGCCAATGCGGGCGGAGGCGATATGCTGCCGCTGGGCGCGATTACGGAAAATCATTTCGACCGTATCTTCGCCACCAACGTGCGCGGCGTGCTTTTTACCGTGCAGAAAGCCCTGCCGCTGCTGGTAGACGGCGCATCGGTAATTTTAACCTCCTCTACTACCTCGGTGCAGGGCACCGCCGGATTTAGCGTATACAGCGCCAGCAAGGCGGCGGTGCGCAATTTCGCCCGCTCATGGGCGCTGGATCTTAAAGAGCGCGCTATTCGCGTTAACGTTGTCAGCCCAGGTCCGGTTCGCACGCCAGGCCTGGGTGAGCTGGTGGATGAAGCGAACCGCCAGGGCTTGTTTGACGCGCTGGCGGCGCAGGTGCCGTTAGGTCGCCTGGGCGAACCGGAGGAGATTGGCAAGGTGGTTGCCTTCCTCGCCTCCGACGCGGCCAGCTTTATCAATGCCACCGAACTTTTTGTTGATGGCGGTATGGCGCAGGTATAAGGCGGACGCTCTGCAGGAAATTTCCTGCAGGGCGTTACGGTTAACAGAAGTTGTACAGCCGTAAAAGAGTCCTAAAAATACTTGACGCTGGGCCCGCTTTCGCCACAATACAAAGGGTTAACAAAAGATATACTCATTTGAGAGCATTTTTTGCAAAAAAGTTAACGGCTTTTTCTTGCATATTCTTGTACACATTTACTATCGATGTACAACTTGTCAGTTTTTTTGACTGATCATCGTTTAACTCATTTTGTTGGGGTAAAATTATGCGTCAGAGCAGCAGCCTTCTCTCTTCATCCGAAGATATCGCACGTTATTTTCGTGAAGCCAGCCTGCCTTCCGAACAGGAAACGCTGGGCCAGATCGTTGTTGAGCTTCTCCGCGCAGGCAAAAACGTCAACCGTAAAGGTATTTGCACTAAGCTGGTAAGACGACTGGAAGTTGCCTCGACGGCCGAAGAAGAGAAACACTATCAGCGTCTGATCGGCTTGCTGTTGGGCCGCTAATTCCCGATTACAGTTACGATTTCCGTTTTTCCGGCACGGCCTTAAGATGTAAGCAGGCATTCGCTGGCTCACGCCAGCACCAGCCAGGTGCGCTGGTTCTTTCTGTAGTCAACCGCACCTCAATCCTGCCCCAACTGCTGGGGCGTGCAGCGGGACACAGAGCAAATGTTATGTATAAAAGTAATGAAGAAAGACTGACCGACATCGTTATTGGCGAGGCGACGCTGGAGCTGCTGCTGTCTGATAAAGCGGTTTCCAGCCGCGCGCTGATGGACGTCCTGCAGCGCATGGCGGCGGAAGAAGCTGATGAAGAGCGGCAGCAGATTATCGTTCGCGCCATTAACGAGGTGCAGCAGAACCTTACCACGCAATCCACTCAGTCTCGCGTGACGTTACGCGATCGCAACAACAATGAGCATCACTTTAAGGGCGATGCGATGCCGGGCGATAAACGCAGGCACTGACCCTCTCTTTTGCGGTTTTCTTTTCAGGAGCACTCGATGAATATTGCCTGTTTAGGTTGGGGCTCGCTGATCTGGAAACCGGGCGATCTTCCCGTCGAAGGCGCATGGCATCAGGATGGCCCGCGCTTTCCAGTCGAGTTCTCCCGCACCAGCGACGGCGGCGAGCTGGCGACCGCGATCTGCATGAACGCGCCGCCGGTGCCGGTTCTGTGGGCAAGGCTGGCGATGCAGGATTTAGGACAAGCCTGCCTGCAGCTGCGCGAGCGCGAAGGGATCCCTGATGAACGCGTCGACGGCATCGGCATTTTTTCCGTAACAGCGCACACGCCTGGCGTGCTGGCCGAGTGGGCGCGCGCCCGTGAGCTGGATGCGGTCATCTGGACCGGACTGCCGCCAAAGCTGGGCAGCGTTGAAGGTTTAGTTCCTACGCTGCCACAGGCGATAGACTATCTTCAGCAGCTGGAAGGCAAAGAGGCAGACCACGCGCGCGCCTATATTTTGCAGGTGCCCGCGCAGATCGATACCCCTTACCGCCGCGCCATTACCGCCCACTTCGGCTGGGATCGATAAGCTCTCTGCTCAGCGCATAGTCATAAAGCCGCTGACTGGCGAGATTTTTCATTTTCACCTCGCACATGATATCAAAGGCGCTGAACGACAGCGCCCAGTCGTTCAGCGTCGAATTGAAATAGTAGTCCGAATGCGCGCGCAGTTTGGTTTTCGCCACGCCAAGGCTCTGCTGATCGGGATAGCCATGTTCCGGTATTAGTCCTTCCTGCGAAATCGAATAGTGCAGCACCGGCTGAACGCCGCGCCATGACTCTTGAATCAAGGCGATACGGCTATCGTCCGGCTGAATAAAGGCGTTCTCTTTCACCCAGTGATGATGGATATCCAATACAATGGGACAGAGCGCCCTCGCCTGCAGCACCTCATCCAGCGAACAGGAAATCTCATCATTTTCCACCGTCAGCATATTGCGCGCTTCGGGCGTGAGCTGACCAAAGGCCTGCTGAAATCCTTCGAAGCCTTTCTTACCGTTCATATGAATGTTGATTTTAAAATCCTGAAACGTTTTGCCGTAGCCCATCAGTACGGCGCAGAGCGCATGGTACTCCACATCTTCGATCGCCCGCTGCACCACATCAGGATTATCCGACGCCAGCACCGAATATTGTCCGGGATGGAAAGAGAGACGGATCCCATGCTGCCGCGCCAGCGCGCCGCAGCGCTCAAACAGCGGGTAGAGATCGGGCAGAAATTCCCGGTAGAGCGGCATCGCTTCCGGCACGGTAAAGAGCGGCAGCAGATCGCTGCCGATACGCATCATGCGCAGGGTCTCTGGCTGCATAGCCAGCGTTGCTAGCAGGCCGGCAAAATTCGTCAGGTTCAGGCGGGCAAGGCTGGCGATCAGCGCAATCTGCTCATCGCGCGGCAATCTGAGAAAACGGGTACGGGTTGTGCTCTTAAACGGGAAATGTTGTTTGCCGTCTGCATCCAGATATTTACACGCGAAGCCTAATTTCATATTTCCCCCTGTTAAACACAAACAGTAAGTTTAACAGTTATTTGAAAACCGGCTGGATGCGAGACGCGACAATCAGTAATGCCTGCGCAGAGGGCGCAGGCATCGCGGTCAGGCACTCGCTTTTTTCGGCTTGTTGCTGCTGTAGATAAAGAACAGCGCAATCGCCAGGCAGACCACCGCCGCCAGCCTGCCTGGCGAGAAGGCGATTGCCGTATTGCCTAACCAGCCGAAATTATCGATCAGCATGCTCATGGCGAGCTGGCCGAAGATAACCGCGACGGTAGCGGCGGCCGTCCCGATGCGCTGCACCGCCAGCACCATAATCACGATATAGGGAACGCCGCACAGCGCGCCCAGCAGCTGCCACTTGGGCACATCCATCAGGCTGTGCGCCTGCGGCGGCTCAAAAAAGAAGATCAGCAGCGCCGTTACCACTGCGCCCAGCGCGAAGGTGAGAAAGGCGCAGCGGAAAACGCCCACTTTGGCGCCGAGCTGGCCGTTAATCGCCGCCTGAATACTCAGCAGCGCGCCGCCCAGTACCGCTAAACAGATCATAAAAATCGTCATATTAACCTCGGGCGACCAGCGCCAGTGCGATAACAATAAACACCAGCGCAATGATGCGCTTGCCATCGATTCTGCGATGCGGCGTTCCCAGCAGGCCGAAGTGGTCAATCACCAGGCTTTTAAATACCTGACCGGCGAGAATGCCGATCATTGTCATGGCGATGCCGATCACCGGCGTCGCCAGCGTCAGGATCACCACGTAGCCAGGGCCTAAAATTCCGCCGAGCAGCTGCCAGCCCGGCTGGGCGAAAAACGACGGGCTATTGCGCGGGCTGAAAAAAAGCATCAGCAAAAAGGTGAGCGCCGCGCCGACGCCAAAAATGCTGAACGTTGCCCAGAGATCCCCAACCTGCTGACCCAATGGGCCGAGCAGCCCCGCCTCTACCGACAGTCCCATCCCGCCGGCGATAACCAGAAATAGAAAAATGAGTTGCATAATCGCTTCCTTTAAATCGAAGCGAAACAGCATAATGGAGTCGATTAAGATGAAAAACGCTATAGTGTAGCAAACACCTTTGCAGGAATTGCATTAATGGACGGTACCGGTTCGATTGATCTGCGCGCCCTGCGCTTTTTCCTTAGCGTGTACGATGCGCAAAATTTTTCCGTGGTAGCGCGGCGCGAAGGGGTATCCGCTTCCGTGGTGTCGCGCACTATTCTCCAGCTGGAGGATGCGCTGGGGCAGCAGCTCTTCTACCGCAACACGCGCGCGGTGATCCCGACCGAAGCGGGCCGGCTGTTTGTTGACTATGCGCGCGCCATCGACAGCCAGTTCAGCGACGCGCGTCAGGCATTGCAGGAGCGATCGCTTCAGCCGTCAGGCCTGGTGCGGCTTAATGCGCCTGTTTTTTTCGGCCAGCGGCATATCGCGCCCTGGCTGGCGGGCCTGTCTGCACGCTATCCGCTGCTGGAGATTGAGCTGACGCTAACTGACGACTATGTCGACCCGCACCGCACCGCGACCGATCTTATCTTTCGCATCGGCACGCTCACCGACTCCTCATTTCACGCGCGAGTGCTGGGCAGTCAGCGCTACTATCTGGCCGCTGCGCCGGACTACCTCGCCAGGCATGGCGTTATCGCCAGTCCGGATGCGCTGAGCGAGCATCACTGTCTGGTCTATCGCGGATCCGCAGGCGCCAACCGCTGGCTGTTCCGGCGCGACGGCGCGCCCTGGGTGCACTATCCGGTGATGCCGCTGCTGTCGTCGAACAACGCTGAAACCTTGCTGACCGCCGCGCTGGGCGGCATGGGGATGGTGCTTTTTCCTGACTGGCTGACGGGCGATCATCTGCGCACGGGCAAGCTGGTGAGGCTGCTGGAGGAGTTTGAAGCGGGGATCAATCCCGTACCGCAGCAAATTGCGGCGATCTATCCCAATACGCGCCATCCGCCGCTCAGCGTGCGCGCGGTGATCGATTACTTTGTCGAGGTGTATGGTTCGCCGCTTTACTGGCAGCGTGGCGATAGTTAACGTTTTTGCAATATTAAGCGGTTATTAAAGCGAAGCGGCTAATGCCGGGCGAGGGTATTTCAGGCTCTGCCGGCAGGCGCTACGCATTACTGCGTACCGAGGTAACGTGCATCTTTCTTGCAACTTTATCTGACCTGAAAGCAGATGATTTCACTCCCCTAAAAAATGAAAAATTTCAATAGCTTATAAATAATATAGGCGAAGAAAAAGAGGAACGTAATAAGAAAGGGAATTTAAGCGAAACGAAAAACTGTTATGACCTGTTTTTTAAAAAACACCTTCTCGCAAACTTTTTTTTATTTCTAAAAAAAAGCGCTAGACAATTCCTGCGCGACCTCTGTTAATGTGTGCCTCACAAAAGCTAAGACTGGAATTATCCATGCTGACAACAATAATCTATCGCAGCCATCTATCAGACGACGTGCCTGTAAAAACGCTGGATAATTTAGCCACACGCGCCAATACAACGAACGAGACTTTCGACGTTACCGGAATTTTGCTGTTTGACGGCACCCATTTTTTTCAGCTTCTGGAGGGTTCCGATGCAGCGGTATGCGCCATTTATGAGCGCATTTGCGCGGATAAGCGTCATCATAATTTAGTTGAACTGATGTATGACTATTCGCCGTCGCGCCGCTTCGGCAACGTCGGCATGGAGCTGTTCGACCTGCGCAAGTATGACAAAGAGACGGTGCTGCAGGCGGTGCTCAATAAAGGTACCTCAAAGTACCAGCTTACCTATGACGACCGCGCCTTGCAGTTCCTGCGCACCTTCGTCGAAGCGCGAGAAAAAGCCAACTACTTTGAAATCCCGCCGACCGATACCCTGCATTTTGTCGTAGAGGAGGCGCTGGAAAAAGCCATTGCGCCGCCGGACGCCGCTGACTGCAGCTTCGCCTTTCAGCCGATTATCGATCCGCTGATGCAGCAAATCGTCTCGCTGGAGGCGCTGATCCGCACGCCGGACGGCAGTGCGCCGACCGACTATTTCGCCCAGTTCTCCGGCGACGAGATTTACGCTGCCGATATCAAAGCGAAAGGCGTCGCCTTCGCGCTGGCGAAAAAGCTCGATATTCAGGGCCAGACGTTATCGGTCAATTTACTTCCGATGTCGCTGGTGGTGGTGCCGAACGCGGTAGAGATTTTGCTGGATCAGATCAAGCAGAATGGACTGGTGCCGGAACAGGTGGTGGTGGAGGTGACGGAAAACGAGGTGATTTCACGTCTTGATGAGTTCACCATCGCCGTTAAGCAACTGCGCGCGGCAGGCATCAGCATCGCGCTGGATGATTTCGGCGCCGGCTTTGCCGGGCTGTCGCTACTGTCTCGTTTCCAGCCGGACAAAATTAAAATCGACCGTAATCTCATTATCGACGTGCACAAAAGCGGGCCGAAACAGGCGATCGTGCATGCGATTCTTAAATGCTGCTCCTCGCTGGAGATCAGCGTTATCGCTGAAGGGGTCGAGAAGCCGGAAGAGTGGATGTGGCTGGAAGCCGCTGGCATCAGCAATTTCCAGGGTTATTTGTTTGCCCGCCCGCAGCTGAACGGCATTCCGGCGGTCGCCTGGCCGGAGATTCAGTAAGGCTACCAGATGGGCCGCCTTCAGCGCGGCCCCTCTGTTATCACTCAGCCAGATGCTAGATTTCGTCGTTCGGCGGAATGGCGTTTTTCCCCAGCTTCACCAGAAAACTGCCGTCGACGCGTTTGATTTTCGCGCCCCGATCGCCCCAGTACATCGCGATACCAAAAAACTCATCGGCAGAAAGCTCATAGCCGATAACCACTGATTTATGCTCCCCGCTGCTGAGCAGTTCATTCAGCTCATCCAGATTGCTGGCGATAGCGTAATCCATGTTTCCCCCCTGATGATTCACTTTAAATAGTGCGGCCAAAGTTTAACCATACGCTATCCCGGCAAATCCGCCATCTAAACCGCTTCGCCGCCGATCACCTGTCTGATGCGCTGCGCGATATAGACCGCATGGGTTTCCAGCGCAAAATGGCCCGTATCGAGCAGCTCGACCTGCGCCTGTGGGTTATCCCGCAAATAAGCCTGCGCGCCCGGCGGAATAAAGAAGGGATCGTGTTTGCCCCAGATAACCAGCGTCGGCAGCTGTTTTTCGCGGAAGAACTGCTGAAAAGCCGGGTAGCGCGTCAGGTTATTAGCGTAGTCCAGGAAGAGATCCAGCTGAATCGCTTTGTTGCCGGGCCGCTCCATCAGCAGCGCATCGAGCATATAGCCTTCCGGCGCCACCAGCGTTTCGTCGCTGACGCCATGCAAATATTGCCAGCGGGTCCCTGCCAGATTGAGCACGTTGTCATGCACGGCCTGGCGATTTTCCGGCGTCGGCTGCGCCCAGTAGCGGCGAATCGGCTCCCATGCGTCGCCCAGTCCTTCCAGATAAGCATTGCCGTTTTGCGACACCAGGCCGGTTACCCTGTCGGGATAAGCGAGCGCCAGCCGCAGTCCGCTCGGCGCGCCATAGTCGAACACGTAAAGCGCGTAGCGTTCGAGCCGTAATGCATCGACGAACGCGGCGAGCGTTTCGCCCAGCGCGTCGAAGCTATAGACGTAACGGCGCGCGTCCGGCACTTCGGTAAAACCAAAGCCAGGCAGATCAGGCGCCACCAGATGAAATCTGTCGCTCAGCAAGGGAATCAGATCGCGAAACTGATGCGAGGAGCTGGGATAGCCGTGCAGCAGCAGCAGCGTGGGGAGTTCAGGATTGCCTGCCTCGCGGTAGAACACGCGCACGCCGTCAGCGTCGATATAGCGATAATGCACTGGATAGAGCGGATTGCTGATCATTTCGACCTCTTATGTAACCGTTAAAGTTGTTTTTTACAGGTTGTTTTATACCCTGGCACAGAATTCAGACCTTTAAAAGTTATTTTTAGCGGTTACCTGAGTGTGTCACCGTTGCAGAGAGTAACCATTCAAAGTAATCTTTAATGGTTATCAGGAGAGCCAAATCAAATGAAAGAGAGAAACAGCGAAAGCTTACCCGCCGCGCCGTTGCAGATTGGCGATCATCTGGCGCTCGATTTTCTGAACACCGTGGCGCAGGTCGATGGCGAGCCGCATGATTTTTTTCAGCGTGACGAGGATGTGGTGCGCTGGCTTGAGGCGGCGGGATGCGGGTCAGCCGGGAGGGAGCGTGAAGCGCACGCTGGCGGATTGCTCAAGGCGGCGCGTGAACTGCGCGCCGTTATCCTGCAGGCGGTACAGCGGAAAAAGAGAGAAGAGATATGGCAGCCGGAGCAGCTCAATCACTTCCTTCGCAGCACCTCCAGCCACTTTGAGCTGACGCTGAATCGCGACGGCCAGTATGAGTATCGCCGTGTCTACGCGACGGCCACGCCCGAGCAGCAGCTGGGTCCGGTGGCGGAACAGGCTGCCGATCTACTGGTAAACGGCGATTTCTCGCTGGTGCGCGAGTGCGAGCATCCCGACTGCACGCTGTGGTTTTACGACCGCACCAAAGCGCATCGCCGCCGCTGGTGCAGCATGGCACTCTGCGGCAACCGGGCCAAGGCGGCGCGCTTTCGCCGGATGACTCAAGGCTAAAGCGACACGGCCGGCCGCGTCGGTTCGGACATGCTCTGCATCTCTTTGATTCCCGGCAGGCGACGCATAACGCTCATGGCGAAATCGGCATAGCTGTCGAGATCGGCGGCCACTACCTGCAACAGGAAGTCGCTATCGAACTGGTGGCACTGGGGCTGGCGGGGCCGAAGAAAGCAGTTACCCGCCTGACCGGCAATCTAAAGCTCTATCGTTAGCGCGGCGCATTACGGCAGCGCAATGCGCACTACGCTGTCCGGCCCTTTCGTGGAGTTGTCTTTGTTGAAATCCTGCTTCAGCGTGACGTAGAGCACCCCGCCGTCTGGGGAAAGCAGCAGGCTGTTGGGATGGCTGTTAAATGCCCAGCTGTTTTTCACTGCGTAGCTGGTGGCGTCAAGCTGAAGCACCTTCTTCGACTCGCGTTGGCTGATATAGATCTCATTGCGCGCCGGGTTGAACTTAATGCCCAGCGCATCGCCGTCGAGACGTTTGATCACTTTGCCGGAACGCTCGTCAAACACCAGCGTGGCTTTCGCTTTTGAGTCGTCAGTGACGAACAGGCGGCCGGTAGCGGGATCCTCCGCCAGGTTCAGGAACAGATACTCTTTGCCGTCATGCGGCGAGAGACGTTTCTCGATACGGTGGGTATGAGGATTGATCACCAGAATTTCGCCGCCGCCGTTGGCAGCATAGACGCGGTCGGTCAGCGACGAGTAGATGATGCCGGTCACCCATTTTCCAGCGTTGGGAATGCGCTTTTTCAGCGTCATGCGCTTCGCATCCACCACAGAGATAAAGCCGGGATCGGCCACGCCCCCGATGAAGAGTTCGTTGTTGTGGAACAGCACTTCTCGCGCACCGATGGGATCGCCATCTTTATCTTTACCTTTGAACATCAGACGCTGCAGCACCTTGCCGCTCTGCACATCCACCTGCGAGACGCCGCCGTCAAGCGTGTTGGTGGCGTAAAAGCGATCTCCGCTGCTGTCCACCGCCATGCCGAAGTTTTTCAGATCGGTGTGGGTGACGCCTTTGGTCGCCAGCGTAGTGGGATCAAGACGATAAATAACGCCGCCGTTTACCGCATTAAAGCCCTGCGCGCTGGCGACAAACAGGGCGTTTGCCGCAGGCGCGTAAGCCATCTCGTAAAGCCCCTCGCCCAGCTCGCGCTGCGTCAGGTTAGCGGCGGCGGGCTTAGCTACAGCCGTCGCGGCGGGCGCAGCAGTGCGCGCCGGTGTCTGACAGGCCGTCAGAGCTGACGCTGCGATAATGACAACGGCAAGCGCGCGTTGGCGCGGGGTGAATAGCGATTTCATGCAGGACTCCATCAATGGAAAAGCTTCTCCCGTCAGGCGCTGCCGAGGCGGGAATAGCAAAATGAATGAGAATCATACTCATTAACATTAAAGTCGACAATCCGGTTGCCTGTGGCCAGGCCGGACGACGTCTGCCGCCGTACCGCTCAGAGAGGTAATTACGTTTGCTTTATGAACAGCTTGTTCTGATGCTGCGGCTGAAATGATGCAATTCAAATTGTAACATCATGATTAATATTATTTTTACATTTAATTACAAATGCGACGCAATTTCTGTGCGCCGAATTAAAGCAAATGATTATCATTAACGTTCTCATTACAGTCCCATATTCTCTGCGCTTCGTTGCGACAGAGACGAGCAAGGGCACCATAACAATACTTCCTTATGGAAAAAATTATGTCTTTCAGCGGCAGGGAAACAGGCGCGGCAGCGCGCGCACCACGATCGATAAAAACCTTCACGCTCACATTGCTGGCGCTGGCGATCCACGCTGGCGCGCATTCCGCCTGGGCCGCAGAGAGCGACGCTTCGCCTCAGCAGCTGGTGGTTGACGGCAGCGTGACGGACGCGGCACAAAGCAGCCAGGATTATCAGGTCACCACCACGCGAGCCGGCACCAAAATGCTGCTGACGCCGCGTGACGTGCCGCAGTCGGTTACTGTCGTCACCCGCCAGCGCATAGACGATCAGGATCTTCAGACGGTAGATGATGTGCTGACCAACGCCACCGGCGTCTCATCGCAGCAGGTTGACAGCGAGCGCAGCTACTACTACTCGCGCGGCTTTCAGATCACCGACTTCTCCTATGACAACATCCCCACCACCACGGGCGACGCCTGGAACTATGGCGACGCTGCAGAAGATACGGCGATTTACGATCGCATCGAAATTGTGCGCGGCGCCAACGGCCTGATGACCGGCGCGGGGGATCCAGGCGCTACGGTCAATATGGTGCGCAAGCACGCCGACAGCAAAACCTTTACTGGCAACCTCAGCGCCAGCTACGGCAGCTGGAACGCGCAGCGCTATGTGGCGGATCTCTCCGCTCCGCTTAACGCCGACGGCAGCGTGCGAGGCCGCGTTATCGCCGGCTACCAGAATCAGGAGAGCTGGCTCGATCGCTACCAGAAAACCAAAAAATTCCTCTATGGCGTGGTGGATGCCGACCTGAGCGACCACACCACCCTGTCGCTCGGCTGGGATTATCAGCAGCAGCATACCGGCAACCCCACCTGGGGCGGCTTACCGAGCCTGTTCAGCAACGGATCGCGCACCCGCTACGACCGCAGCACCAATACCTCGACCGACTGGGCGAGTTATGCAGTGGAATCGCGTAAGGTATTTGCCAACGTCACCCATAACTGGGACAACGGCTGGACCTTCCAGCTGAACGGCACCCATGGCGAACAGACCCTCAATGACAAACTGCTCTACGTTATGGATAATCCGGACGAGGAAACCGGACTCGGCGCCAGCGGCTTCGGCAGCCAGGATCGCGGCAAACGCACGCTGGACTCCTGGGACGCCTACGCCAGCGGCCCGTTTGAGCTGCTGGGACGTCAGCATCAGCTGATGGCGGGGCTGAGCTACAGCCGCCAGCACAACGCCTCCTGGAGCGCAAACGGCCCGGTCAGCAGCGAACAGCTTGGCGTCTTCAGCAGCAGCTGGGACGGCTCCCTAGCCGAGCCTGAATGGGGTGACTGGTATCTGAATAACGACGATATCGTGCGGCAGAAATCCGCCTATACCGCCGCGCGTTTCTCGCTGGCCGATCCGCTGTCGCTGATCGTCGGCGCGCGCTATACGCAGTACAGCACCGACGGCAGCAGCGGCGATATGCGCAAGAACAACGTGACGCCTTACGGCGGTCTGGTGTACGACCTGAGCGAGAGTCTCTCCGCCTACGCCAGCTACACCTCGATCTTCTCGCCGCAAACCAAACGCAGCGCCGACGGCGCCTGGCTGTCGCCTGTTACCGGGAAAAACTATGAAACCGGCCTGAAAGCGGACTGGATGAATGGCCGTCTGACCAGCAATCTTGCTATTTTCCGCATCGAACAGCAGAACGCCGCCGAGGCGATTGACGGCATCTTTGTCAACGGGTCGAGCGAGCAGGCCTACCGCGCGACGCAAGGCGCGGTGAGTAAAGGCGCGGAGCTGGAGGTGAATGGCGCAGTCACCGACAATCTGCAACTCACCTTCAGCGCCACGCGCTATGTGGCGCGCGACAGCAGCGGTCGCTACAACAGTTTTGCGCCGCAAACGCAGCTCAAGCTCTTTAGCCGCTATCGCCTGCCGATGCTGCCGGAGTTGACGCTGGGCGGCGGGATAAACTGGCAGAACCGCGTTTATCAGGATATCACCGGACCGAGCGGCGAGACGCAGCGCCTCTACCAGGGCAGCTACCCGCTGGTGGATCTCTTTGCCCGCTATCAGGTGACGAAGCAGCTGGCCGTGCAGGCGAATCTTCATAACCTGTTCGACCGCGAATACTACTCTTACCTCGACAGCTCTGCCGTTTACGGGGAGCCGCGCAATATGTCGGTCAGTCTGAACTACAGCTTCTGATGCTGTTCCCTGGCGCCCGCCGGGGAACATTACCTGTTTCCTTCCCCTGCCCAATCATGGGCAGAATTTTAATGCCATCACATAACCGCTATCATCGCGCCATCTTTTTGTGACATCTCACTCAACCTTGCAACATGCCACTGCAGATAAAAGCACATGCAGAGATAATGAGTTGTACTCTGTACATAGCAGTTTTACACAGTAAAACAACCTACTCCCGCAAGGTCGCGCTTTGCCGGGGACGACTTCTGTTAAGAGGTACATCATGTCTGAAAAGATGCACGCTTCATCTGCGCCCTCAGAGCTGGAAAGGCAAACCGTCAGGCGCGTCGTCTGGCGGATCCTGCCCTTTTTGATCGTCTGTTACCTGATTGCGATCATCGACCGGGGCAATATCGGCATGGCATCGCTGCAAATGAATGAGGATCTGGGGTTGTCGAAAGCGGTTTTCGGCCTGGCCAGCAGCCTGTTCTTTATCGGCTACTTTCTGTTTGAAGTGCCGAGCAACCTGGCGATGCAAAAGATCGGCGCAAAGATCTGGATCTCCCGCATCATGATTACCTGGGGCATCGTGTCGGTCTGCACCGCTTTTGTAGAGAGCAGCGAAATGCTTTATCTGCTGCGCTTTCTGCTGGGCGCCGCGGAAGCGGGTTTCTTTCCCGGCGTTATCCTCTATCTCACCTACTGGATCCCGGCGAAGTACCGCGCGCGCGTTATCGCCACCTTTATGGTGGCGATCCCGGCAGCTAACTTTATCGGGTCGCCGATTTCCGGCGCGATCCTGTCGCTGGACGGCTGGTTCGGCATGCGCGGCTGGCACTGGCTCTTCATTCTCGAAGGCGTTCCCGCGGTGCTGCTGGGCGTGGCGGCCTTTTTCGTGCTGAGCAATCGTCCGGACAGCGCGAGCTGGCTCACCAGCGAGCAGCGCAGCTGGCTCTCATCCACTCTGGCGGCGGAAAATGCCCAACGCAAAGCCATCGGCCATATTTCCCTGTGGCAGCTGCTGCGCCACAAGCATATCTGGGTCATGGCGCTGATCTACGCCGGCGCTTCCGCCGCCGGATCCACGCTCAGCGTCTGGTCGCCGCAGCTGTTGAAGTCGTTTGGGCTGGATAACTTTACCACTGGCCTGGTGAACGCGATCCCTTACGGGCTGGCATCGGTGCTGATGATTGTGTGGGGCCGCAGTTCAGACCGCACCGGCGAACGACGCTGGCATACCGCTTTGACGCTGTTTCTGATTGCGGGCGGCCTGCTTTCCGCCTTTATCAGCCAGTCCCTCACCGGCAGCGTGGTGATCCTGTCGCTGGTGTTGATCGGCGCCTATTCGATGAAAGGTCCGTTCTGGGCGCTGGCCTCAGGCTGGTTATCCTCTTCGACCGCGGCGGCCGGGCTGGCGGCTATCGGCGCCGTCGCCAATTTGATCGGCGGCGGCCTGATGGTGAACGTGTACGGCATGATCAACCAGGCGACCGGCAGCCATACGCTGGCGATGATGCCGCTGGCGTTGCTCTGCGCGGCGGGCGGTATCGCGGTGCTGGTGATGGGCCGCAAGTCGCAGCTGCGGGTTGAGGCTGAGGCGCAGCCGCGATAAGCAATCGACAGGCGTAAAAAAAGGCGCGATAAGCGCCTTTTTTGTTGCCTGCTATTTATACCGGCGAAGGCGCCTCGGCGGCGTCTTCCTGCAGCACGCTCAGCACATTGCGCGCCGCCGCGCAGCCCATTTTTACGTATGAGGTATCGCTTACGCCGCCGATATGGGGAGAGAGGATCAGGTTGTCCAGATGCTGCCAGCGGTGCGGCGCGGTCAGCGGCTCCTGCGCAAAACTGTCCAGCGCGGCGCAGCGCAGCGTGCCGTCCTGCAGCGCTTCCGCTAACGCCTCTTCATCAATGAGACCGCCGCGGGCGGTGTTGATCAGCATGGCGCCTGGTTTGAACTGCGCCAGCGCCGCGCGATCGATCATGCCCTGGTTTTGGGTGGTCAGCGGACAGTGAAGCGACACTACGTCGGCCCGACGCAGCAGCGTCGCCAGCTCGACCGATTCGCATCCGTCAGGCAGCTGTTTCGCCCAGGGATCACAGGCGATGACCTGCATGCCGAAGGCCGCGCCCGCTTTCGCCACGCGGCCGCCGATCGCGCCCAGTCCGATCAGCCCCAGCGTGCGTCCCTCCAGCTCCAGCGATTTATGCCGCGCTTTATCCCAGTGCCCTTCGCGCATGCGCCTGTCCAGCGTAATTACCGATTTGGCGCAGGCGAGGATCAGCGCCCAGGTGTGCTCCGCGACGGCGGCGGCGTTGGCGCCCACCGCGGCCAGCACGCGAATACCGCGCTGCGCCGCCGCAGCCTGGTCAATCACGTCGATTCCGCTGCCATGTTTGGCAATCACCCGCAACGCCGGGGCGGCCGCCATCACGCGCTCGTTAATCTTGCCGTAGCGCACAATGATGGCGAGCGGATTATGCTGCTGGCACAGGGCGATCAGATCCGCCTCGCCTGGCTGACGGCCGGCATAGACCAACTGATAAGCGTGCAGCAGATCGACCGCCTCCTGCGCCAGATCGCTGCCGGTAATGATAATGGTCGGCTTATGGCTCATCACAGCATCTCCCCGTCGTTCAGCATGCCCGCCGCGCGCAGCGCCTCTTCCAGCCAGGGCGCGCGAATATCGCCCTGACGAATGGCCTGAAGCCGGCGATTTTCGCTATCCAGCTTTTTCTGCGCCAGCTCCAGCAGCGCTGCGACCTCTTCCCGCGGCAGCACTACCACGCCGTCCGCGTCGCCGATAATCAGATCCCCTGGCTGGATTGCCGCGCCCGCCACCGATACCGGTTGATTAACGCGCCCGGCAATGGATTTAGTCGGACCGCAGGGATTAAGCCCGGCGGAGAAAACCGGAAAAGCGCCCTGTGCCAGCGCATCGCTGTCGCGCACTGCGCCATCGATAATTATCCCGGCGATACCGGCGGCGTGCGCCTGGGCAGACATGATCTCCCCGATCAGGGCGCAGCTAAGATCCCCTTTCCCGTCGACGACGATAACGTCGCCCGGCTGGGCAATCGCCAGCGCCGCATGAATGGCCAGGTTATCGCCGGGGCGCACTTCCACGGTTACCGCAGACCCGGCGACTTTCATGGCTGGGTTTAGCGGTTTAATTCGCCCGTGCAGCGTGCCGCGTCGTCCTGCCACATCCGCGAGTATCGCCGCCTGAAATTCTGCGGCGCGTTTGACGAGGTCGGACTCGACGCGCGCAATAGCGCGTTTTAATAGAGATGATGGATGATCGGTCATGGCTGTCGCTCCTGTTGTTTTACTCTGTAAAACTATGTTTTACTATATACAACAACTATAGCCAGCCAGCCTCTGGCAAAGCCACTGTTAACGATTCATTTGTGATGTAAACACGATGTAAATCACAAATTGCAGGTTACAATCCGTAGCGCCAAAATCAGGAGGAACAGGATGGGAAATGAAGGCGTAGTTGCCGTAGAGAAAGCGCTGGCGCTGCTCGACTGCTTTAAACCGGGCGAGGAGTCCTTGACGCTGACCGCGCTGGCGCAGGCCTCGGGTCAGCATAAAACCACGGTCTATCGCCTGATGAATTCGCTGGAGCGAATGCATTATGTCATCCGCCGTGAGAACGGCAGCTACTCGCTTGGGCCGCGTCTGCTCTATCTCGGCAAGCTCTATGAACAATCTTTTCATCTGGCGAACATTGTCCAGCCGGAGCTGCACGCGCTGGCGGCCGCCACCGGCGAAAGCGCCTCCTGGTACGTTATCGAGGAGGGGCAACGGCTCTGCCTGTTCCGCGCCGAGTCGTCGGAAGGGCTGCGCGAAACGCGGCTGGCGGGCAGCTCGCTGCCGCTGGATAACTCCGCTATCGGCCAGGTGCTGCGCCACTGGGGTCTGCACGAGCCGCTGTTTGCCCAGCCGCCTGCGCTGCCGCTCTATACGTCCGGCATTCGCGATCCGCATATCGCCGCGTTTTCGCTGCCGGTATTCGGCGAGGGCGATACGCTGGCCGCCGCGCTGGCTATTACCGGCCCCTCATCACGTCTGACGCCGGAACGCACCGACCGCGACGTTGCCCGCGCAATGCAGGATAGCGCTTATCGCCTGTCGACGCGGCTGGGCGCCAGCAAGAGATTTTGCGACCGCTTTTATCAGCGCTGACGGGTATTGGAAAAAAGAGAGGAAGATCGCGCACCGCCGTTGCTTGAGCGGTGCTCGACGTTATTGGTGTTTCTTCGGCAGGTAATCAGGCTGGCGCCCTGTTCAGAGATGCGCGAGTACGTTAAGCGTGTCGGGATTTTGCTGAACCATACGGATCAGCAACACAGCCTGAGCATTAGGCTTTGCGCGCCCCTGCTCCCAGTTCTGATAGGTGGTCTCACCTGTGTGAAGATAATGAGCGAAAACAGCCTGAGAGAGATTAAGATTTTCACGCACGCGACGTAACTCTTCAGGTGCAATCGTGGCAGGCGCGCGTTTTTCAACTTTATAGGATTTAAGCGTTATTTTGCCTTCCTGATGATCTTTTAGCTCCTGCATACCTGCCATCAGTTCACTAAAGATATCGCGTTCAGCCATTTCTCAACCCTTTCTTAATTACGTTAAGCGCCTCAGCAAGCGCATCGCACTGTTGTCTGGACAAATCGTCATTTTGGTCTTTGTCATAGAGCGTAAACAGGATGAACTGGCGATGTCCGAGCGACCAGTAATAGATAACCCTGATACCGCCTCGCGTTCCCTTGTTTCTGCGTTCGTCCTTGAAGCGAACCTTACGTAAGCCTCCTGTATCAGGAATAAGATCGCCCTTTTCAGGATTCATCAGTAACATGTTCTGAAACTGCCGAAACTGATCGTCAGTAAGGTACTCAGCCCGATATCTTTGAAAGCTGGCAAGCTCGATGAAAGTAGCGTCCATGATATTCCCTGTCCCGAACCTGAGAGTAAATTACCCCCAACTTGGGGATACTTCAAGCGCTTTGTCAGGGCTATAACGGCACGCTACAATCGTTAGTCTTTACTGAATCGCAATTTAAAATGATGACGCATTCGCCTTATGCAGCGTGCTCATCGCCCGATCCAGCGCCTGCACCTCAAGCTGACCCGGCGCGGACGCTTCGTCCAGGGTGCCGAAAGTCAGATTGCTGCCGAAAATCTCACCCGACATGCGCGTCACCGCGCCCAGGCCGCCCATCGCCATGGTCAGCAGCGGCCTGTCGCTGCGCTGGCGCATCTGCCAGGTCACGTCGCTCAGGCGGCTGACGTCGTGCGGCGTTTTCGGCATCACCGCTATCTTCAGAATGTCCGCGCCGTGCGCCTCCTGCCACGCCAACCGCTGCAGCATGTCAGCGTTATCCGGCGTCGCCTGGAAGTCGTGATAAGAGAGGATAACCGCGACGTGACGGCGGTGCGCCTGCGTCACCAGCCGATCCACCGCCGGCGCGCCGATGCGCATCTCGATATCGATAAGATCGGCGAAGCCTGCCTCGATCCACTGCTGATAAAGGGCGATATAGCTGGCGTCGTCCGGCGACAGGCTGCCGCCTTCGTTTTTAGTGCGCAGCGTCAGCAGCAGCGGTTTGCCCTGTAGTTCGCGGCGCATCTCTCGCCCGAGCTGCGCGACTTTGTCAACGTTAGTGGCGAAATCGAGCTTATCGACGCGAAGTTCGGCCATCTGCACCTGCGGCGTTTGCGCGGCCTGGCGCGCCAGCTTCAGCGCGCTCTCCGCATCGTCGCCTGTGGTCGAGACGATAATGGCCGGTTTGCCCTGCTGAATAGTGAGATTGCCCACCTGCAGCGGCCGCACGTGCGGCGTCGGCGGTTCCGCAGCCGCTGCGGAAACCGCCATCATCAGTAACGCTAACGGTGCTTTGAGCATAAAATTTCTCCCTGTCCTGAATAAAACACAGGGTTTAAGATCTAGCTCACGCATTTGCCGTCAGCAAGCGGGATCGCCTCCGGCGTTGCTTTACCTATTGCGCGCGCTGCTGCTGGGGCGCCGTCAGCGACGCGCCTTTTTTATGGAACAGCAGATAGGCGGCGCTGGTCACCACCAGGCTGATCACCCAGGAGATATCGGCGCCAGGGATCAGATGCGCGTAGGGTCCGGTAAAGAAAGCGTTCTCAACGAACGGAATCTGCACCACCACGCCGCCGAAATAGATCAGCAGCGCGTTGGCGTTCACCAGCCCGTAGCGCCCCCCGTCGGCGCGGAAAATCGAAGGGATGTCATAGCGCTGTTGCTTCACCACATAAAAGTCGAGCAGGTTGATCACGCTCCAGGGGATCAGTACCCCAATCAGCGCCCAAATCAGATTCAGGAAGAAGGAGACAAAGTTGGCCGATGCCGCCAGCGACACCAGCACGCCGCCCACCAGCACCACCGCTGAAAATACCACGCGCACGCGCGCCGCCGGCAGCCAGGCCGGGCGGAAGGTCTGCAAGGCGGTAATCAGCGAAAGCACCGAACCATAAAGATTCATTGAGTTATGGCAGATGATATTCAGCAGGAACAGCACCATCAGGATCGGCCCGAGCCAGCCGGTCGCCTGCCGCACAGCCGCCATCGCATCCCCTTCGCCGCCGACTAAATTCACCGCCACCACGCCGAACAAAAATGCCAGAATTGTGCCGCAGCAGGCGCCGAGCCAGGTGCAGATAAAGGGTTTGAACACCCCGATATTGGCGGGCAGATAGCGGGAATAGTCAGAGGTATAGGGTGAGAAGCTAATCTGCCACACCGCGCAGATGCAGAACGTGGCGAACCAGCCGTTGAGGCTGAAGCTGCCGCGCTGCCAGAAATCCACCGGTAGCGGACGGTCGAGCATCACGATCAACCCCACCACCAGCGCAATGCCCATGACCCAGGCGCCGACCTTGTTGATATGGTGGATAAAGCGATAGCCGACGATACCGATCAGCGTTGCCGCGACCGCGCCGAGGATAGTGGCACTGTGGACCGGCAGCGCCGGGATCACGTTATTGATCACCTTGCCGGAGAGCGTCACGTTGGAGATAAAAAAGCCGAGGTAGATCGCCGTGGTAAAGCAGATCACCAGCAGCGATCCGTAGCGGCCAAACTGCGCGCGGCTCTGCACCATTTGCGGAATGCCGACGCGCGGCCCCTGCGCCGAGGTCAGCGCCAGAAACAGCCCGCCAAACAAATGACCAGCGATAATCGCCGAGATCGCCGAGAGAATATTGAGATGGTAAGTCTGGGTCGAGATGGCGCCGGTCACCACCGCCAGCGGCGCGATATTGGTGCAGAACCACAGAGTGAACAGGCTGCGCGCCTGACCGTGCCGCTCGTTTTCCGGCACGTAGTCTACCGATTTATTTTCTATCACGTTGTTTTGAGACATTTTTATCCTCCGCACTGGGGATTTTTATTTTGTGATGTGTAGGGTTGTTTAGCTGAACTGCGGCAAAGCCTGGCCGGAGGCCGTCGTGGCCCCGACAACAATCGGGCTTCTGGATTCATCCTTTACGTCAGACGCGACGCCGGTATCCGTGCGGCGCGCGCCTGCGGGTAACCTCGTCCGTGAGGTTTTTTCCTGGTGTGGAAACGCAATTAACGCATGATAAAGGGATCGCCGATGGGCTCATCGCTGGTGCGCAGCCACACCGTTTTGGTGGTGGTGAACTCCAGCGCCGCCTCCATGCCGCCTTCGCGGCCGTGGCCCGACAGACCGTAGCCGCCAAACGGCGCCAGCGGCGACACCATGCGGTAGGTATTGATCCAGACCACGCCGCTGCGCAGCGCCTTCGTCACGCGATGGGCGCGCGCCAGGTTCTGCGTAAAGACGCCCGCGGCCAGCCCATAGGCGGTATCGTTGGCGAGGCGAATGGCCTCCGCTTCGTCGCGAAAGCTCACCACCGATAGCACCGGACCGAACAGTTCGTTCACCACGGTTTCGGCCCGCGGCGCGGCAGAGCAGTCGAGAATGGTCGGCGGATAGTAGAAGCCGGGCCGGTCGATAACGTAGTGGCCGGTCAGCAGTCTCGCCCCCTGCTCCAGCGAGCGGGTGACCAGCGACTGAATGCGGGTTTTCTGCTGTTGCGTGCAGAGAGGGCCGAACTGCGTCGCCATCTCCTGCGGCGCGCCGATTACGATGCGCTCGACGCGCGCCACCAGCGTCGCCAGAAAACGGTCTTTGATGCTTTCCGCCACCAGCAGGCGCGAACCAGCGACGCAGCTCTGGCCCGACGCGGCAAAGATCGCCGCCACCTGCGCATTGGCCGCGCTCTCCAGGTCGGCGTCGTCAAAAACGATAAACGGCGACTTGCCGCCCAGCTCCAGCGTGGTTTTGCTGAGGTTCTCCGCGCTGTTGCGCACGATGTGGCGCGCAGTCTCCGGACCGCCGGTGAAGGCGATATGCGCCACGTCGGGATGAGTGGTCAACACCGTGCCGCAGCTCTCGCCGAAGCCGGTAATAACGTTGCAGACGCCCGCCGGGAAACCCGCCTCGGCAATCAGGCGAGCGAAGGCGAGCAGCGGCGTCGGCGCGCTTTCGGCCGCCTTCACCACCAGCGTACAGCCTGCCGCCAGCGCCGGGCCGATCTTCACCGCGGAGAGAAAAAGCTGGCTGTTCCAGGGAACGATCGCCGCCACGACGCCTACCGGCTCGCGCCGCGTCCAGGTTTCGGTGTCGGCCTTATCGATGCTGAGCACGCGCCCTTCCATCTTATCGGCCAGTCCGGCGTAGTAACGGTAGTAGTCCGCGACATAGGCGATCTGCGCGCGGGTTTCGCGGATGATTTTGCCGGTGTCGAGCGTTTCCAGCCGCGCCAGCTCATCAGCGTTCTGTTCGACCAAATCCGCCAGCCGCATCAGCAGCTTGCCGCGCATCGTAGCGGTCAGGTCGCGCCATGCCGGCGCGTTAAAGGCCTGATGCGCCGCCGCGACGGCGCGGTTGACCTCTTCCGCGCGCGCTTCGGCGATGGTCGCCCACGGCTGACCGGTGGCGGGATTCAGCGAGTCGAACGTTGCGGCGCCCAACTCAAACTGGCCGTTGATAAAGAGTTTGAACGATTCCATCTCGGCACCTGTTAGTGAAATTCGGGCATCACCTGGTTGATAAAGCGGGTCAGAGACGCTTTTTTACGTTCGAACGTCATGCCGCTGTCGATCCAGAGCGCAAATTCGTCATAGCCCAGCGCTTCGTAGTGCTTAAGCCGCGTGATCACCTCGTTGGCGCTGCCGATCGCCAGGTTCTTGCGCATCGCGGCGGCGGAGTAGTAGGTATTGGCGGCAATGTCGGCATCGCTCAGCGGCTGGATCAGCCCCTGACTGACCGGACGTTCGTTTTTGAACCAGGCACCGAAGTAGTTGTAGAAGCGGTTAAGCTCTTCCGCCGCCTGCTGTGCGTCCGCTTCGTCCTCTGCCACGTAGCCATGCTGCAGCAGCATGATCTTCAGCGGCTTCTCCGGCGCGAGGCGCTGGCGCGTTTCGTGGAAGCACTGCGCCAGACGTACGATCTCTTCATCGCCCTGATGCAGCGGCGTAACCTGGACGTTGCAGCCGTTAGTCACGGCGAACTCGTGGCTGTTGGGATCGCGCGCGGCGATCCAGACAGGCGGGTGTGGCTGCTGCTTCGGCTTCGGCGACGAGGTAGAGAGCGGAAACTGCCAGAACTCGCCGTCGTGGGCATAGTCTCCTTCCCACAGTTTTTTCACCGCCGGCACCAGCTCGCGCATGCGCTGGCCGGCATCCCAGGCGGTCAGGCCCGGCATCATACGTTCATATTCGTAGCTGTACGCGCCGCGCGCGATGCCCAGCTCCAGGCGACCGCCGGTAATGATATCGGTCATCGCCGCCTCGCCCGCCAGCCGCAGCGGATGGTTGAAGGGCGCGATCACCGTGCCGGTGCCGAGCCGCACGTTTTTGGTACGGTTCGCCAGATCCGCCAGGTTGATTAACGGGTTAGGCGCGATGGTGAAGTTCATGCCGTGATGCTCACCGGTCCAGATGGCGTGCATATTGGCCTGATCCGCCATCTCGCACAGCGCCATCATTTCCTGGTAGAGCTTGTCCTGCGGCTCATCGGGCGAAATGCGTTCCATATGGATAAAAAGTGACAGTTTCATAGGGTACCCCGGTACGAGTTTCAGCTGGCGAATTGTTTTATTGAACCGTTGATTTCATCGCCGTAATAGATGCTGTAATTGCCGACGCTATTCTCTCTGACGAAGCGGTTCATCAGCGATTTCAGCGCCGAATCTTTGATGGAAAGCGCAGAAATTTTTTCCAGATCGAGCCATTCGCCCTGGCTGAGCGCCCCAGGCGTGCTGTCGGTCGGCAGCGCGCAGAGAAAGACAATGTGCTGCTTGTTGCTCTGGCGATCTTCGTAAACCGAATAGACGAAGCCGGGACTGGCGTTGACGCCCAGATCGGCCATCAGCGCAGTAAGGGTCTCGCTGACGCTGCCGTCGGCGACATGGCGCGAAGGCAGGCTGGCTGCGCCCTCTTTCTGCACCATGATGGCGTGGCCGTTGCATTCGATCAGCGCGCTGACTTCAACGGTCAGGCGATTGATCAGGGTTTGCGCATTCTGGTACGGCGTGAAATAGGCGCCGCGGTAGTAGCCCAGACCGGCGGTCGCCTGAGAGTCGAACTCGTCGACCCTGCCGATCAGGATCGCATGGTCGCCCGCGTCCACCACCTGATGCAGCGCACAGTCGAACCAGGCGGAGCTGCCTTCCAGCAGCGGCGTGCCGTTGTCGCTGGCGCGCCATTCCACCAGCGCAAAGCGATCCTCTACCTTCGAGGCGAAGATATTCGACGTCTCTTTCTGCTGCTCCGCCAGAATATTCACCGCAAAGTGCGCGCACTCGGTAAAGTTGGCGAAGTTGGCCGAACGCTTGTCGATGCTGACCAGCAGCAGCGCCGGATCGAGCGACACCGAGGTAAAAGAGTTGGCGGTAAAGCCTATCGGCTGGCCCGCTTTGTCGCGGCTGGTCACCACGGTGACGCCGGTCATAAAAGCGCCGAACGCGTCGCGCAGCTGTCTGCGTTTATCTGTCTGCATGAGAAACTCCTGCCAGTGCGTTGATCTGTTTTTCCGCCGCGACGGGCGCGGTTAAGAAGTCCATCATCTCCTGACTGACGCGCTCGGCGTCCGTCAGGCTCACCATATGCCGCGCGTTGGCGATAACGATCGCCTGTCCATGCGGCGCCGCAGCGGCCATGGCGCGCGCCATCTGCGGATTCGAATTGGCGTCCAGCTCGCCGGTCAGCACCAGCACCGGACAGGCCATTTCGTCCCAGCGATCGGCGTAGACCTCGTCGCCGCTGGCGAACGCCTGGTAGGCGTCGGCGTAACCCTGAAGATTGACCTGCTGCAGCCAGCCGCCGACGCGATCGCGCAGCGCGGTTTCGTGTTCGTCGTCGCCGAACCAGCGCGCCAGCGGCGAATCGAGATCGGCGCTGCCGGCCGCCAGCTCCTGAGCGCGCCGCAGTACCGCCTGACGCGCCGCGTCGCTGCGGCGGTAGACGCCGCTCATCACGATGGCGTGGCTGACGCGTTCTGGGTAGTCGATCGCCAGCCCGGCGGCGATCAGCGCGCCCATCGAGTGCCCTGCCACGGCGAAGCGTGACTCCGACCGCTGGTCGAGAAACTCTGCCAGCCAGGCGACATAGTCCGGCAGCGAGACCGGCCGACTAAAGGCGTCGCTCTCGCCGTGCCCCGGCATATCGACCGCGATCACGTGGAAGCGCGCGCTCAGCGCCTCAATCTGCGGGTACCAGGCTTCGGCGTTCATCCCGACGCCGTGGATCAGCACCAGCGGCGCGCCTTGCCCGGCTTCGAGATAGCTGACGCGCATCTGGCTGCTAGAGAGCCGCTGGGTTTTTCGCATCATGGCCTAACTCTTTCAGGTCGGAGTAACGGTTGCCGATACGGTGATGCGGACGGCCGCCCATCGCCGCGCCCAGCGCGATGACGATCTCGTCGTAGCGCGGCGCGTCGCCGATAGTAAACTGCATGGTCAGGTAGTGTTCGCGGCTGCCTTCGTCGTTTTTATGCATCATCGGGATCAGCACCGGCGTGTTGGCCGGACCGCGCGTGTTGTTAAACGCCAGATAGCTTTTGCTCTGTACCGCGCTGCGGTAGTGGTTGCCGAAGTGCAGCGTGTGGATCAGTGCGGAAGCGTGTTCCAGTTCGCCATCGAGCCCGACTACGGCGCTTTTGCCAAAGGCTTCGACGTTTTCGCCGCTCCCCGCTTCTTTCAGGATCAGCCGGGTAAGCAGTTCGCCCAGCACCGGCGCGAACTCACGGATCTGCGGCGCGAGATCCTCAACGTAGCCCTGATCGGCCCAGGGGTTTTTCACTACGGCGGCGGCGGCGATCATCACCAGCGGTTTAGCGGCAGCCTTGCCGCCGTCGACGTACAGCGTTTCGGTGGTCACGAGCGTTTTACGAATGGCGGGATGCATAGTCCTCTCCTGAAAGTTATCAAAATGCTAAATGAATGTTTCGTGAGTGGTATAGCATTGGGGAAATTGCCATGTCAAAATATGGTATACCATCATACGATATGGCATTTTAATGGCTGTTGACGATGATTTGCTGATGTTAGTGAGCTGATTTGAAAAGGGATTTTAGACAGGGGGAATGCCGCGTTATTTAACCGCTCGTTGCTGGCAAATTTAAAATGCGTAAGCGAAAAAGACACGTACATCAAGGCATTGCGCGTCGCCAACTGGCGCGATGCACTATTTTTAAGCAGAATGCAAAAGTGTGAGGCGGGCCGAATTTAACGTCTGAAAGCGCATCCGCTGTTGCAGCGAGGGCATTGCGCGCGTCGATCGTTCGGTGTTAATAGTAAGTTATCTTCCGGCGCAGTCGGACCCGCGTCAGGTTTATTTATCTAATTGAATACAGAGGGATTTGATGGTTGAAAACCATTCTCTGAGAATTGAAAACGCGCCGGTGACTCTGCGCGAACTGGCGCTGAAGAAAGTGCGTCAGGCGATTATAGCCGGCTATTTCAAGGCGGGCGATCGGCTGGTGGAGCGTCAGCTTACCGAGCAGCTCGGCGTCAGCCGCAGCGTGGTACGTGAAGTGATCCGCTATCTGGAGGCGGAAGGCCTAATCGAGATCCTGCCGAAAAAAGGGCCGATCGTCGCCCTGCTGACGTGGGAGATCGCCGAGCAGATTTATAATATTCGCCTGCTGCTGGAGCAAGAAGCGGCCTATGACTGCGCGCAGCGCGCTAACGAGGCCGATAAGGCGCGGCTGCGCCAGCAGCTGCAGCAGATTGCGCAGGCGTCGCGCGAGCACGACGATATCAAGCGCGTCGAGGCGTCGCAGGCGTTTTACGAAACGCTGTTCAGCGTGGCGCATCACACCATCGCCTGGGAGATTGTACAGCGTATGAATAGCCGCATCAGCCGCCTTCGCGCGCTGACGCTTGCCTGGCCGGAGCGCGAGGTAGCAGGCTTTGAACGCATGTCGCGCATCTGCCAGGCGATCGAGCAGAACGATGCGCCGCGCGCGAAACAGGCGGTTTATGAACATCTCACCGAAGCCGCCAGCCTGGCGAAGCAGATCCTTTCTCAACCGGAGTAAACCATGGCCGCATACTGGATTGCGCACGTCACCATTCACGACCCGACGCAGTATCAGCACTATATGGCGCTGGCGCCCGCCGCCTTTCAGGCCTACAACGCACGTTTTCTCGCGCGCGGCGGCGAAGCGACGTCGCTGGAGGGCGCCGCATTTCAGAAGCATGTGTTAATCGAGTTCGACGACTATCAGAGCGCGCTCGACTGCTATCATTCCGAGGCCTATCAGCACGCCCGCGCCGCACGCGCCGACGTAGCAGAAGCGATGATCACCATCGTGAACGGGCTATGATGCGCCATTGAATTGCAGGCATAAAAAAACCGGTCAGCGACCGGTTTTAACATGAATGCGGCAAGATTCAGGCGGCGACGCCTTTAGGCTGCGTAGCGACATGTCCCGCCCACAGGCTGGCGACCCACTTCACCCCTTTGGCGGTAAAGCGCGCCTGCGAAAACGCATGCTGATTTTCTCCTACGCCCGAGCGCAGCGTAAAGTAGCCCGCCTGCATATGGTGATGCTGCGGCGTCAGCGTGCCTTTGTCACGGTACATGATATTGCGCTCCAGCAGGAACTGGCGAAACTCCGGCTCTTTCACCTTCAGCATTTTGCACAGCTGGCGAAAGCCAAGCGAGTCCGTCACCTCGACGAAGCGGTCAAAAAATTCCGCCTTTGGGGCGGAGAGCGCCAGCTGTTCTTCGGCGGCGCGGCGCTGCTCAAACTGCTCGGCCCAGGCGCGCGCGGCTTCGGCGGGATTGGTGAAGTCGGGCAGATGCGCCACTTTCTCACGCTCCTGCCATTTATCGAGCAGATCGGCGGTAAAGCCCGGCGACAGGCGCGCAACGGCTAACAGCGAGTCGCGCTTGTTCAGGCAGAACTCCTGACGCATCTCTCCTTCATGCTCGTAAAGGTTGATCGTCACCGGCTGCGAAAGCCGCTGTGCGGTTTCCAGGCTTTTGATCAAACGTTTTACTTCACCGTGGGTAATGCCGGTCAGTCGGGCGATTTCACGGCTGCTCATCAGGACAGAAGCGTTGAGAGCAGAAAGATTTTCAGTAGAGAACATCATCAGCGTCACCTCATGCAAACGTACGCAGCCGTTTGGGCTGTTGAATAAGTATACAGGATACTGTTGTTATATCCAGTATTTTTTTTAAGCGTTTTACTAAGAATTTGCCGTCTCGCCTGATTGCGCAACAGCCGCCGCGCTTGCGTTACCTGTATCTGCGGCCAGGCTTAAACCAACTCCGTCTTCTACGCCAGCCATCCCTGAAAGTACGGGAAGCGCACCCCCGGCGTGGAATTTCCGTGTTGCGTCATGGCGACCGGCACACTCATCAAGAAAGGATGTTGTTATGAGAGCTCTGACCTATCATGGCCCGCACCGGGTTCGCGTTGAGACCGTTCCCGATCCTGTTCTGCAGGAGCCGGACGATATTATCTTGCGCGTGACGGCCACGGCGATTTGCGGCTCTGACCTGCACCTCTATCGTGGCAAGATCCCCGGTACCGAGCATGGCGAAATATTTGGCCACGAATTTATGGGCGAAGTCGTCGAGGCGGGTTCGGCGGTGACCAGCGTCGCCGTCGGCGATCGCGTGGTGGTGCCCTTCGTCATTGCCTGCGGCGACTGCTTCTACTGCCATCTGCATCAGTATGCCGCCTGCGAAACCACCAACAGCGGCCGCGGCGCTATCCTGAACAAAAAGAATATTACGCCGCCGGCAGCGCTGTTCGGCTTCAGTAACCTCTACGGCGGCGTGCCCGGCGGTCAGGCGGAATATGTGCGAGTGCCGAAAGCCAACGTCGGCCCGTTTAAAGTGCCGCTGACGCTACCGGACGATAAAGTGCTGTTCCTGTCCGATATCCTGCCGACCGCCTGGCAGGCGGTGCAGAACGCCGGTCTGGATAAAGGCTCCAGCGTGGCGATTTTCGGCGCGGGTCCGGTGGGGCTGCTCAGCGCCGCCTGCGCCCGCCTGGTCGGCGCGGAAGAGATCTTTATGATCGACCATAACAATTATCGGCTGGAGTTCGCCCGTCAGCGTTACGGCGTCACGCCAATTAACTTTGACGATATCGACGATCCGGCGGCATGGATTATCGAGCATACGAAAAATAATCGCGGTGTTGACGCGGTTATCGACGCTGTCGGCTTCGAAGCGAAAGGCAGCCTGACCGAAACGGTATTAAGCAACCTCAAGCTGGAAGGCAGCAGCGGCAAGGCGCTGCGCCAGTGCATCGCCGCCGTCAGGCGCGGCGGCGTGGTGAGCGTGCCGGGCGTTTATGCCGGCTTTATTCACGGCTTTATGTTCGGCGACGCCTTTGATAAAGGGCTGACGTTCAAGATGGGACAAACGCACGTGCAGGCCTATCTGCCGCGCCTGCTGTCGCTGATCGAACAGGGATTGCTGACGCCGGAAGAGATCGTTACCCACCATATGCCGCTTGAAGACGCGGCGCACGGCTATGAGATCTTCGAAAAGCGCAAGGATGACTGCCGCAAGGTCATTCTGGTGCCGGGCATGGCGTCGCAGCGCGCCGCCAGCTAACACGGTCGTCCAGGCTGCCGGAGGCAGCCTGGCGACGGTTAACGCACGATATCTTCGTCGCTGTCGTTGAGTTCCGACAGCGAAATTTCGCGTGACGGCGCGTTATCGAGACGGTCGCCATATTCGCCGCGCACGTCCGGCAGGCTGGTGAACTGACCGTCGACGAATAAAAAGCTCAGGTGCCGGGCGACATCATTCAGCATCTCTTCAGCCTCATTTTCCGTGGCGCCTTTCGCCTTTTTGCCGTCGAGCTGCCAGCGCAGCTTACCGCCAACCAGCTCGGCGCCGCCGATATCGACCACATGGCCGTCAATATTTTCCACCAGCAGGCGAGACTGGCAGTAATAAAGTAGGTAAGGCATCAGGTCACGTTTATTTTCAGACATCTCTTCTCCTGCGGCAGACTATTTCTGCGGTTAAAAATGGAAATAATAACGTAGCGCATAGATCGCCCAGTAAATGGCATTTGCAGCCAGGTAAATCCAGCATCCCCAATAGGCGACGGGTTCACGTTTGGTTCGGAGTTTGGGCAGAAAAGCCAGCAGATAACCGGCAGCGGCGATAAGCGAAACGAAATAGAAAAACTTCATCTTCCCTCCTGAAAGTCGTTTATTTCATAGAAGGATAGTCAGTTTTTAGGGTAATAGCGTGAAAGGAGCGTAAATAGATTTCAGGCTGGATTAGGCGCTACGCTTAAGAGCAACTTCAGCGGGAAAGCGTTCAACTTCGAATTTTTTCTGTGAAATTGGTTTGTTTTTTCCGCGATACCTTTACCAAAAGTTGAACTTTATCGCTATGGGTAAACTATTACCAAAATAATGCTTAATAACGTGCGGTTGCCGGTTATTCTTTATCGCTTTTGGAAAACGCTGCCGATACGGCGCAGCGTCTTTATCCTAAACCGCGCGTCAGGAGGGCTTTTTCAACAGTCGCGGCAGCTGATTATCAAGTTCCAGCAGGCAGGCATCCATCATTTTCTCTGTTTCCTGCGTCACTTTCTGATAATTGTTCGCCTGCCATTCAGCCAGCGGTGCGGTTTTCGCCGCAGGCTCGCAGCTTGCCACCGTAAAGGCGCTAAACACCGTGCCGCCCTCAGGACGCTTATAGAAAATAACGCGATAAGAGAGATCGTAATTGCTGTTAGCGGAGGATAAATCCGTATAGACCAGAGACCAGCTTGACGCGCCGATAATAAGCGCGTGCTGCCAGGCATAGCTTCCGCCGTTCTTATCTAAATATTCCGCGATTTTCGCTTCTGCCTTTGGTGCGAAGTAGCGGCTGGTCGGCTCCGGCAAGGCGTCTATTGTCGTGCCCCGATACCCCTTTTTATCAAACATATCGGAGCTGATGCTGGCACCGCCCAGCAATGCGCCTACCGCGGTCAGGCCCGCAACCACGCCGGTGGAGCCAGGTCCAACAACGCGCAGGTGAGCGTCGGGATAGTGGTTGCCGTTCATATCGGTCTGCGCCAGGGTAGTAAGAACCTCCAGGCTGCTGCCGCCTGAGCCTTTAACTACCGTGGGTTTTTTGCCGCCTGCGCATCCTGCAAGGAGCGTGATAGCGAGCGTGCCTGCTGCAATAGTCTTGATATTCACTGGCCTTTCCTTTTTTAACGTCCCTCATGCATCTCACGCCGCCTGTCTTCTTGCATCAGCGCTGCGCAAGACAATCTGACACTATTAACGGACAAAAACCGGTAAGCTTTAGTAATGAATTCATGCCGCTCGCCTGGCAGTCTATGCTTAACAGCGGAGGTAATGACTATGTGTGGACGCTTTGCGCAGTATCGCAGCCGGAACGACTATTTTGACGCGCTCGGCATCGCAGACGACGAGCTGATTTACGATCCCGAGCCGATTGCGCGCTACAACGTTGCACCGGGCACCCGCGTGCTGTTGCTTAACATGCGCGACGAGCATCTGCATCTCGACCCGGTATTCTGGGGCTACGGCCCCGAATGGTGGCATAAGCAGCCGCTGATTAATGCCCGTAGCGAAACCGCGCCCACCGGCCGCATGTTCAAGCCGCTGTGGCATCATGGCCGTGCCGTAGTGCCTGCCGACGGCTGGTTCGAATGGAAAAAAGAGGGTAGCCGCAAACAACCTTTTTTTATCTACCACCAGCAGCGCGAGCCGCTGTTTTTCGCCGCTATCGGCAAGGCGCCCTTTGATAAAGAGCACGGGCATGAGGGATTCGTTATCGTGACCGCGGCCAGCAACAAAGGCATGGTAGATATTCACGATCGTCGTCCGCTAGTGCTGCGCGCCGACGCGGTGGAGGAGTGGCTCAGCGAGGAAACCTCGCCTGAACGGGCGCAAAAAATCGCCGAGCAGGCGGCGCTGCCGGAGACGGCATTTCGCTGGCATCCAGTGACGAAGAAGGTCGGCAATATCCATAATCAGGGCGAAGAGATGATTGAGGAGACGGTCGAAGCGGAGTAGCCGCGTTAGCGAGCAAATGATCTCAATGCAGGACGGAAAATGGCGATTGCAGTAAACTTCAGCTCTCCTTTTCTGCAGCAGTGAATGACAGTGAATAACGAAACGCACTCCTCAGTTAACGTTCCTCAGTCGATCCCGGCGCGCAATCGCATGTTCCGGGCGTTGCTTAACCGCGATAAAACCCCTGTCGCGGTGCTTATCTCCGCCGCGCTGGTCGGCGTCATCGTCGGGCTGGTCGGCAGCGCATTCGCCAGCGCGGTCCACTGGGTGCAGCACTGGCGTCTGTCGCTGGCCGATCCGACGCTGCTCAGCGGCTGGAAGCTCTACGCGCTGGCATTTATGCTCTCCGCGCTGCTGGCGATGGTGGGTTATTTTCTCGTGCGCCGCTTTGCGCCGGAAGCCGCAGGCTCCGGCATCCCTGAAATCGAAGGCGCGCTGGAAGAGCTGCGTCCCGTACGCTGGTGGCGCGTTATCCCGGTGAAGTTTTTCGGCGGGATGGGCACGCTGGGCGCGGGCATGGTGCTGGGTCGCGAAGGACCGACGGTGCAGCTTGGCGGCAATATCGGCCGCATGGTGCTCGATCTACTGCGTATTCGCAGCGACGAAGCGCGCCACTCGCTGCTGGCGACCGGCGCGGCGGCGGGGCTGGCGGCTGCTTTTAACGCGCCGCTGGCGGGCATCCTTTTCATCATCGAAGAGATGCGGCCGCAGTTTCGCTACAACCTCATCTCTATCAAGGCGGTCTTCACCGGCGTCATTATGGCGAGCATTGTCTTTCGCCTGATCAATGGCGCGCATCCGGTGATCTCTGTCGGCAAACTGGCGGACGCGCCGGTAGAGACGCTGTGGCTCTATCTGGTGCTGGGTATGCTGTTCGGTATGGTGGGCGTCTTGCTTAACCGGTTGATTTTTCTCTGTCAGGATGCCTTCGCCCGCCTCTATGCCGGCCGGATCTGGCGCGCGGTCGCCATCGGCGGCGCGCTCGGCGGCGGCTGCGGTCTGCTGGCGCTGTGGTTCGCGCCGGGCACAGGCGGCGGGTTCGAGCTGATCCCGCAGGCGACCGGCGGCCACTACACCTTCGGCGTGCTGCTGGTGATCTTTGCGGTGCGATTGTTCACCACGCTGCTCTGCTTCAGCTCTGGTGCGCCAGGCGGCATTTTCGCGCCGATGCTGGCGCTGGGCACCGTGCTGGGCACCGCCTTCGGCGTGCTGATGGCGGATCTTTTCCCGCTCTACCATTTGCAGCCCGCCACCTTCGCCATTGCCGGCATGGGCGCGCTGCTGGCCGCGTCGGTGCGCGCGCCGCTGACCGGCATCGTGCTGGTGCTGGAGATGACCGATAATTATCAGCTGATCCTGCCAATGATCGTCACCGGACTGGGCGCGACGCTGCTGGCGCAGTTCCTCGGCGGCAAGCCGCTCTACTCGTCTATTCTGGCCCGCACCCTGGCGCGGCAGCAGCAAACGGAGAGCGGCAAGGCCTAGCGCACTTTGCCGCGAAATACCCAAAACGCCCAGCTGTGATAGAGCAGCGTCAGCGGCATCACGATGGCGGCGCCGATCAGCACAAAGCGCTGCGTCGTAGGCGAAGCGGCGCTGCGGTGCAGATCGTGCTGGTACGGAATAAGCCAGGGATAAAATCCGCAGGCGACGCCCGTGAACACCGCAGCAATCAACCACAGCGTTAATGCCAGCTGCCATGTTGGGCGACCACGCCACAGCGCCAGCAGCTGAGCCAGCCAAAAGATGAAAATCAGCGTAATGGCGATCTTACCCGGCCAGCGCTGCCAGCTTGCCGACCAGATATCGCCGTTAAGCAGCAGCACCGAGAGAAAAATCACCAGCGACAGCATCCAGAACAGCCAGGCCAGGATGCTGGCCCGCTCGTCCGTATCCTCGCCGACGCGCCAGCGGATCCAGCAGCAGCCGAGCAACAGATAGATCACCACCAGTCCCACGCCGCACAGCAGCGGCGTCAGGGCGAAGCCGGCTTCCAGCCCGCGCTGCGGATCGGCGCTAAACACGACGCCCGCGCACCAGCCCTGCAGAAACGCTGCCAGCGCCGAGCTGGCGCACATCAGGCGATCCAGCCAGTGGCGGAATGCTTCGTCTGCCTGCGCCCGATACTCCAGCGCCAGACCGCGCACAAACAGCGCCAGCACCATGGCGAAGACCGGCGCGCACAGGGTGCTGAACAGCTGGCTGTAAGCCTGAGGAAAAAGCGCGAACATCCCGCCCGCCAGCAGCACCAGCCAAGTTTCATTAGCGTCCCAGACAGGCAGCAGCGTATTGATCATCCGTTTACGCTGCGACTCCTGGTGAAACGCCAGCAGCAGCATGCCGACGCCCAGATCGGTGCCGTCGAGCAGCACATAAATCAGCATAGAGAGCAGCAGCATCAGGGCGGCAAGGTCGGCGATAGTCATGGCGCTGTCCTGATCTCTTGCGTGACAACGTCACCCCCTGGCTTCAGCGGCGCAGACACCATGCGTATCAGATAGCGCAGCCCCAGCGCGAAGCTGAGGCCGTAAACCACGACGATAGCCATAAGCACCGCTATGGTCGTAGAGAGCGACAGTGGTGAGAGGCTGTCGGCGGTGCGCAGCATGCCGTAAACCGTCCAGGGCTGACGCCCGATTTCCGTTACCAGCCAGCCCGCCAGCATAGCGATAAAACCTGCGGGGGAGAGCCATACCAGCATACGCAGCAGGCGGCGCGAAGTGGTCAGTCTTCCGCGCCAGTGCTGTACGTTCGCCACCAGGCTGGCGAGCAGCATCACCACGCCCAGCCCCACCATCAGGCGAAAAGCGAAAAAAACCGGCGCGACCGGCGGCAGAGTCTGCGCATCGAATTCACTCAGGCTTTTGATGTGTCCAGAGAGATTATGGCGCAGATAGAGCGAGGCGATATCGGGGATCGCCAGCTCCAGCTTGTTGCGCTGCGCCTGCTGGTCAGGCCAGGCGAACAGCCGCAGCGGCTCGCCCTCGTTCGCCGCAGGCGGATGCCAGCTGCCTTCTATCGCCGCCAGCTTGGCGGGCTGGTGCGCCAGCGTATTCTCGCCATGCAGATCGCCGACCACCACCTGGAGCGGCACCGCCACCAGCGTGAACGTAAGCGCGGCCGTCAGCATGCGCCGCGCCGCCTGCTCCTGAGCATCAAGCAGTAAACGGCGCGCCGCCACGCCCGCGATCATAAAGGCCACGGCAATCAGCGAGGCCAGCAGCATATGGCTAAAGCGAAAGGGAAACGACGGCGCAGAGAGCACCATCGCCCAGCTTTCCGGCTGAAAGCGCCCGCTCTCGTCAAGCGTAAAGCCCACCGGCGTTTGCAGCCAGGAGTTGGCGGCCAGGATCCAGAAGGCGCTCAGCAAGGCGCCGAGCGTGACAAAGCAGGTGACGATAAAATGAACGCCCGGCTTGATTTTTCCCATGCCGAACAGCATCACGCCGGTTAGCCCCGACTCGAGAAAAAAAGCCACCAGCACTTCATAAAACAGCAGCGGGCCAATGACGCCGCCAACTTTTTGCGACAGTCCGGCCCAGTGGGTGCCGAACTGCACCTCCATCACCACGCCGGATACCGCGCCGATCGCCACCGTCAGGGCAAAGATTTTCAGCCACAGCAGCAACGCCTCGCGCGCGCCCGGCTGCTTTCCCCACAGCCAGCGCGCTTCAAACCAGAGCAGAAACGGCGCCAGCCCCAGCGTCAGCGCCGCCAGGGTGATATGCATACCCATCGTCAGGGCGAACTGGCCGCGCGACAGCAGCAGCACCCATTCCGCGTCACTCATTGCTCGGCTTTCCGCTGTAGCGGGTGATCGGCTTCTCCTCCTCGCGCTGCATGCCGGCGGAAAAAGCCTCCAGCGCGGCGAACAGCGGCCGCAGTCCCTGCCACAGTTTTTCGTCGCTCAGCAGATGCAGCACGCCGCGCAGGCCTGGCGCAGCGTGGCCCTCCTGCTGCGTGGCGTCGCTGGCGGGCTTCATCGCCATCGCGGCGTCGCGCAGCGCCAGCAGAATATGGTTGAGCCGCTCCGGCGGAATAGTGCTCAGCGTCATCAGGATCAGCGATATATTCTGCAGCGCGCTCTGCGTGCCTGGCCGGTTCAGGCCGGCAACCAGAATTTTGCCGATATCGTTGTTGGCCTTGATGGCGTCGTTCGCCAGCCGCAGAAAACCGTGCTCATGCAGATTTTCCACCAGTTCGTCCATCGCTTCCTGCGCGGTTTTTTCGGTGCGCGTCGGCGGTACGGTATAGGACAGTCGTTCTGCCATTAGAATTTCTCCGGGTGTTCAACGTGTTCAGGCGGCTCGACATAACCTTCCTGCTGCCATTTCTGCTCAATGGGCAGATGATCCAGCGGCGTGCGCTGGCCGTGGCGGAAATTATGGCGCGGAATCGGATTCGGCTGCGGCGTGCGCGCCAGTTTTGTCATATTGACGGCAATCTCTTTGTAGGCCGGGGTGTTGACGTCGGGATCGTGATGCTCGCCCGTCAGGCCGTTGACGCCCGGCTTGCCGTGATGGATCGGGATAAAGAGCACGTTGCCCGCCACGCGATCGGTCACCACCACCGGTACCTCCACCGTGCCGCGCCGCGATGTCAGCGTGACCCACTCGCCCTCTTGCAGTCCGCGCGCCTGCGCCAGCTGCGGCGAAATCTCGACAAACCAGTTAGGCGAGAGCGACATCATGCGGCCGCCCTGGCCCGTTTGATTGGTGGACTGGAAGTGTTCCAGCATGCGGCCGTTATCCAGCATCAGATCGTATTCGGCATCCGCCTCTTCCATTGGCCGCTGCCACTCCAGTGGGTAGAGCCGCGCCTTGCCGTCGGGGAACTTGAATTTTTCGGTATAGAGCAGCGGCGTGCTCTCGCCGTCCGGCGTCACCGGCCAGATCTGCGACTGCCAGCCCACCAGCCGCTCGTAGCTGACGCCGGCGAAGATCTCCGCGATGCCGGCCGCTTCCGCCATAATCGCGCCCGGGTTGGGGTAGTTCCAGTGATGGCCCAGCCGTGCAGCCAGCTCGGTGAAAATCCACCAGTCAGGGCGGCTATCGCCCAGTGGATCCATCGCCGGCGAGAAGTGCTGGATGCGGCGCTCGGTGTTGACGAAGGTGCCCTCTTTCTCCACGCTCGGGCAGCCCGGCAGCACCACGTCGGCGAACTCGGCGGTGCGGCTCATGAAAATATCCTGTACCACCATAAAATCGAGGCGGCTGAAAGCTTCATGCACTTTGGTGGAGTCCGCATCGGAGAAAGCGGTCTCTTCGCCGGTGATATACATGGCGCGCAGTTTTCCTTCGTGCGCGTGCTGCACCATCATAAAATTGTCCGCGCCGGGCTGGTCGGAAAGCGCCTCCGGGTTGACGCCCCAGGCGCGCGCCCATTTTTCACGTATCAATGGATCAGAGACTTTTTCATAACCGGGATAGATGTTGCTGAGGCAGCCAAAATCGCTCGCGCCCTGTACGTTGTTGTGGCCGCGCATCGGATAGCCGCCGGTGCCTGGACGCCCGTAGTTGCCGGTCACCAGCAGCAGATTCGACAGCGCCGTGCTGGTGTCCGCGCCGTGGCTGTGCTGGGTAATGCCCATCGCCCACAGCAGGCAGACGCTGCCCGCCTGGCCGATCATCTCCGCCGCCGTGGTAAGCTCTTCCACGCTCAGGCCAGTGACTTCGCTGGCGAAGTCCAGGGTAAAGGGCGCCAGCGACGCGCGATACTCCTCGACCTGATTGACGCGCTGCGCCAGAAATGCCTCGTCGGCATAACCGTGATCGAACATATATTTCGCCATCGCCGAGGCCCACACCATATCGGTGCCCGGCTTGATGCGCAGGAACTGGTCGGCGCGCTCGGCCATCTCATGTTTGCGCGGATCCACCACCAGCAGCTTCTGCCCGCGATGCTTGTGGCTCTGCTTGATGTGCGAGGCGATAACCGGATGGTTCTCCGCCAGGTTGCTGCCGACGGTGATTATCAGATCGGTTTTCTGCAGGTCGCGAATGGTGCCCGCGTCGCCGCCGTAACCCACGGTGCGAAACAGTCCTTCGGTCGCCGGGTTCTGACAGTAGCGCGACGAGTTATCGACGTTATTAGTGCCGAAAATCAGGCGGGCAATTTTCTGCGTCAGGTAGGCCTCTTCGTTGCTGGCCTTGCTGGAACCGATAAAGCCGATAGCGTCGCCGCCGTACTGACGCGCCACGTCGCGCAGCCCCTGCGCCACGCGATCCAGCGCTTCATCCCAGCTGGCTGGACGGAAGCGGCCGTTTTCGCGGATCAGCGGCGTGGTCAGGCGCTCCGGGCTGTTAACGAAGTCCCAGCCGAATTTGCCTTTTACACAGGTGGAAATGCCGTTGGCGGGCGCATCCGCGACCGGCTGCACCTTCAGGATATGCCGATCGCGCGTCCAGATTTCGAAGCTGCAACCCACGCCGCAGTAGGTGCAGACCGTTTTGGTGCGCTTAATTTCCGCCTGACGCAGCGCGTCATCGATCAGCGAGATGCCGGTGATCGGCTCCATGCCGATGCTGTTCTCCAGCGATTTGACGAAGTCGATCATCGGACGTTTCAGTCCTTCATCCATTGCGGTAAAGGGTCCCGCGTCGGGCTGCATGGTCTTCTCCAGCAGCGCGTTGCAGGGACAGACCGTCACGCAGTGGCCGCAGCTGACGCAGCTCGATCCGGCGATCTGGGTGCCGCCGTCCCACAGTACGCGCGGATGCTCCTGGGTGTAATCGATGCTCAGCGTCTCATTCACCTCGACGTTCTGACACGCCTCGACGCAGCGTCCGCAGAGAATGCACTGGTCGGGATCGTAGGTGTAAAAGGGATTCGAGTGATCCTTGCTGGTGGGCTTGCGCTGGTAGGGGTAATACTGAATCGGGATATGCATATCCGCGACGGTGTTATGCAGCGTACAGTCGCCGGTGTTGTGCTCGCAAACCGTACAGTAAAGCTCGTGGCGATTCAGGATGCGGTCCATCCCTTCCTGCTGCGCGGCGCGCGGCCACTCCCCTTCGCTGTTGATTTCCAGTCCCTGGAAAGTGCGCAGCGTACAGCCGCGCACCTTTTCCCCGTTGGCTTCCACCCAGCAGACATCACAGCTCTCCAGCGGCTGCAGCGCCGGGTGGTAACAAACGTGAGGTAATTTTTTTCCCTGCTCGGAGAGAAAGTCGATCAAGGGCTGATTAACGGCGCCCACCAGGGGTTCGCCATTATAAATAATGGTACAGGTTTTCTCTGACATTTAACGCCTCGTTCTCGACATTGCAATTGGCTTCTGCCAGCGTGCTTTTTGTTTGTTATGTAAAGTTATGTCTTCAGCTTAGCGACTATTACATTGCCTGCCATTTAACGGCTTCGTTTATTAACCACAGCCTGGTGAAAATAGCCGCATTTAATCTTGGGTTTACTTATAAAAAGCCAGATATTTCAGCGAGGTATATTTATTTATGAGAGAGATCCCAAAAAGTGTTAAACATTGCTAACCGTCGCGCTTATTTATCTGTCGCGCAGGATTTCTGACGCTTTCTATACTTTTTAGTCTGACTTGTTTCCAGCAAACGACATATATGCGACAGAGGTGAATAATGAAGGCACTAGTCTGGCACGGCGTGGGAAATATCCAGCTGGATAACGTTCCCGATCCGCAAATCGAACAACCGGGCGATGCCGTCATTCGTATTACCGCCTCGGCGATCTGCGGCACGGATCTGCATTTTATTCGCGGCACCTTTAGCGATATGCAGCCCGGCACCATTCTTGGCCACGAGGCGGTCGGCATCGTTGAACAGGTAGGCGACGAGGTGCGCAACTTCAGTCCGGGCGATCGCGTGGTGGTTTGCTCTACCGTCTCCTGCGGCGTTTGTCCTCCCTGCCGCGCCGGGCATACCGCACAGTGCGACAACGCTAATCCCAACGGCCCTGAGGCGGGCACCTGCTTTTTCGGCGGCCCCAAAGCCACCGGCCCGGTAAATGGTTTGCAGGCAGAGAAAGCACGCATTCCTTACGCCGCCAATACGCTGGTAAAAATTCCTGACGGGGTGACCGACGATCAGGCCATCCTGATCAGCGATATCTTTCCTACCGCCTGGTTCGGCGCCGAGTTAGCCGATATCACGCGCGGCGATATCGTAGTGGTGTTCGGCTGCGGACCGGTCGGGCAGTTCGCCATCGCCAGCGCCCTGCTGATGGGCGCGGCGCGGGTAATTGCGGTGGACTGTCATGAAGATCGACTGGCGATGGCGCGCCAGCAGGGCGCGTTCCCGGTTAACTTCGAACGCGAAGATCCGGTGGAGGCGATCAAAATGCTGACCGGCGGCACCGGCGCCGACTGCGCCATCGACGCGGTAGGCGTTGACAGTCAGCACGCTCACCACGGCCCGGCCAGCGAGGAGGCCGAAGAGAAAGCGGAGAAATTCAGCGAAGAAGTGGCGCAGGTGGCGCCTGAAACCCATCCGCAGAATGGCAACTGGGTGCCGGGCGATGCGCCAACCCAGGCGCTGGAGTGGGCGATCGCGGGCGTGAAAAAGGCGGGTCGCATCAGCATCATTGGCGTTTACCCTCCCGCGGCGGAGATCTTCCCCATCGGCAAAGCGATGAACAAGAACCTGACCCTGAAGATGGGCAACTGCAACCACCATACTCATATCCCCTATCTGCTGGAGCTGACGCGCAGCGGCGTTATCGATCCTGCCAAAGTGCTGACCAAAGTCGAGCCGATTGAGGATGTGATTAAGGCTTATGAGGCGTTCGACAAGCGCGAACCCGGCTGGATTAAAGTAGAGCTGGAGACCTGAACAGCCAGTGGGTCACTTTTGTGCTGCATTTAAGCTCTGACTACGCCCCGCTCGGGGCGTTTTTCGTTTAACTGGCACGGGTTATTCTCGGCACGGCACGGCGGACGACTGCAAAAACAGGCGTCGATACACCGCCGGCGTCATGCCGGTGCGCCTGGCAAAAGCGCGGCGCATGACATCGCCGCTGCGGTAGCCGCACGCTGCCGGAATCGCCTTGAGCGGCAGCCGTCCCGCTTCCAGCAGTTCGCGCGCCTTCTCAATACGGGCATCCTCCAGCCAGCTTCCCGGCTGCATATCCAGCTCCTGACGGAACAGACGTCCAAGATGACGCACGCTGAGATCGATATGCGCCGCCAGATCCTGCACGCCGCCAATCTTTGGCAAATGGGCCAGCGCCCAGCGCTGCAGCTCCTGCAGCGCGGCGCGGCCGCTGAGCGATACGCTGTCGCGCCGGGCGAAGTGGCCCTGATTGACCGGCCGCCGGAAAAACATCACCAGATTCGCCGCTACCTCTTCCGCCACCTCGCGACCCAAATCCTCCTCCACCAGCCGCAGTGCCAGATCCAGCCCGGCGGTCACGCCCGCCGAGGTGCGCAGCGGCCCGTCCGAGACACAGAGCGCGTCCGGCTCGACCCGCGCCTCGGGGCAGCGCTGCGCCAGCAGATCGGCGCAGGCCCAGTGCGTCGTCACGCGCCGCTGGCGTAGCAGGCCGGTTTGCGCCAGCAGCAGCGCACCGCTGCAAACGGAGCCGTAGCGCTGGCTGCGCGCGCAGATCGCGCTCAGCTGCGCGCACTGCGCCTCGTTTAAATAGCGCTGTTGCGCATCCGGCGCGCCCGCCACCAGCAGCGTATCGATCGGATGGCGACCCGCCTCGTGCAGCAGGAAATCGGCGCTAAGCCGCACGCCGGAAGAGGCGGTAATGGCGCTGTCATCCGCCGCCATCACGCGCAGGCTGTAAAACGGGCGCCGCAGCGCGCGATTCGCCTCGGCGAAGACGTCGAGCGGGCCGGAAACGTCAAGCAGCTGCACGCCGGGCAGCGCGAACAGGGTAACGGAATGAGACATGATTACGGGGTGTCCTGAACTGCTGTTATGTCCTGAATCATCGTTATAAGGCAATTTGAGACAGCGATCATCCGTTTTATGCTCACTGGCAGCTAACCCAACGGAGAATCCTGATGAGCTTTCATATAAACGGTATTGCCATTCCTGATACACAGCTCGCCCGCGACGCTACCGCTTTTATCCGCGACAGCGAATCCGATTTGCTGTTTCACCACTCCAGCCGCGTTTACTACTGGGGCGCACTGGCGGGCCAGCAGCGCGAGCTGAAGTTCGATCGCGAACTGCTCTATGTCGGCTGCATGTTTCACGATATCGGCCTGACGCAGGAGCACTGCAGCTGTGACAAACGGTTCGAGGTAGACGGCGCAAACGCGGCGAAAGCCTTCCTGGCCGGTTACGGCATTGCGCAAAGCGATATCGACAAGGTCTGGACGGCGATAGCCCTGCACACGACGCCCGGCATTCCTGAATTTATGGCGGCGGAGATTGCGCTGGTGACCGCAGGCGTTGAAATGGACGTGCTGGGCATCCGCTACGACGAGTTTAGCGACGAGGCGCGCGAGGCGGTGGTAAGCCAGCATCCGCGCAGCGCCGCGTTTAAAGAGGAGATTATTCAGGCCTTCTATGATGGCATTCAACACAAACCGCAGACCACCTTCGGCAACGTCAAGGCGGATGTGATCGCAGACAAGGAGCCTGGCTTCGCGCCGCTTAATTTTTGCAGCATTATTCGGCAGTCGCGCTGGCCAGGCTAAGTGGCGGTACTAAAAAAGCAGCCTCACGGCTGCTTTTTTTACGCTTACGGAGGCATGAAGGTCAGCCCTTTTCAGCCCTTACGTTGAAAAAGAGCGTCGACCACCATAAGGAACAATTTCGCTGTTTACATATCAACCTAAAAGACCTTATATTTAGTATGGTAATATGGTTACCCTCCTTGTTTTGACGTGAAGCCTGGAGCTAAGGGATGGTTAACTCAGGAGTTCCACAGCCAAAAGGAGAGGGCTATGTATTACAAAGACGACATTATCAGTTATTTGCAATCTAATAATATTCTTGCTTTAAAACTCGACCATGCAATAACAGGTGTTCGCCATGCCATTTTAGATCAGATAGATACGATTGGAGCAGGTGCAAGACGCGCTCTTTATTACACGTCCTGTTTTACTGAAGAATATTACGATGTATGTGAAAACCAGAGAAATGAGGATTATCGATTTACTCTGGCCGTATTACGCCTTTTACAGCACGAAGATATTATTAGCGAGATGCTGAGAATTTATTTCCAAGAAATATTTAGATATAAGACTAACGATCAATTACAACATATTAAAACCTTATTAATGGATGTTAATATTCATATTGCTTCAAGTTCTCTAACAGCTACTGGTTTTGCACTAGCAACGGCATCTGCCGCCGTTGCAGGCATGAATATGAATGTTGAGCTGAGCGCATCAGTGGGAGGCCGCGCGTCTGGTATTATTAACGGCATCGGAATTTATGGTATCATCCAGAAAGCGGCGAATAGCGCAAGCCGCCTTAAATTTACCAATCCAGTCTATTACTCTGCTTTATATAGTCAGGATTTAGAGATGATGTATTTTTTGATAGAACCACTTTTCGAACGTGTTAACGGCATTATAGTACAAGGCATCTCAGATCCTGAAGTTGCCAATATCATTTCAGGGATGATTCGCTAATGCTTCGGCAGTTTATCTCTAGAGTTCTTTACAGAACTTTCAGATCGTTACTATCCTTATACGGCCCATCATTGTTAACTATAACATTTGCATTATTGCAAATTTGGCTATTTCCCAATGCACCACTCTGGCCTATCCCTCTATTTTTCTTCAGTGTCATTTTTTTGTTTAAATGGTGACATTCATGGAAATCATTATCGTAAAATTTTAAGGAAAAAATATGTCTACTCCCGCACACCTCTGGCTTGAAGATGAAAACGGATCGCCTGTTATTGGTGGTTGTACAATGCCACAGCGCTTAGGCTCTATCGAATTAAAGTCTTTCTCTCACGGCGTAACTATTCCGGTTGATCCCAACAGGGGTAAATTAACGGGAACGCGCATTCATCGACCGATTACTATAGTCAAAGAATTTGATAATACTACTCCGATTCTTTATCGCGCCGTATGTGAAGGTCGCCCAATGAAGAAAGCGACGATTAAAATGTATCGTATTCTGGAAGCGGGTATAGAAGCCGAATATTTCAATATCATTTTGGAAAATGTAAAAATCACTACCGTTTCGCCCTACCTTGCACCTAACGGCATGAGCAGCACCCATCTGGAAACGCTGGAAATGCGCTATGAAGCTATTACATGGAAATATGTCGACGGGAATGTTATTTACCGCGACACATGGAATGAGCGAGCGATGGCCTGAAGATGATTTCTAAACCGCGCCCGACCTCCTGGCGTGTCGTGGCGGTTGAACGTCATCCTCTCGCTGTCGCAATTAGTCAGGGCCTGAACCAGCTGAGGTACGTATAAAAAAAGCAGCCCTCAGGCTGCTTTTGCATATGGGCTTAAGCAGGCTGCCCCTCCAGCCGGAACTGTTCGACCGACTGCGCCAGCAGAGAGGAGTGATCCTCCATCGCGCTGGCGGCGGCGGAAATCTCCTGCACCAGCGCGGCGTTCTGCTGTGTCACGCTGTCCATCTCGTTGACCGCCACGGAAACCTGGCTAATGCCGCGGCTCTGCTCGTCGGAAGCGGTGGCAATCTCGTCGATAATCGCCTGCACCGAGGTCACCGCCTGGGTGATCTCCTGCATGGTGTCGCCCGCATGACGCACCAGGCTAACGCCGCTGTCAACGCGCTGCGTCGACTCTTCGATCAGCGAGGCGATATCTTTTACCGCCGCGGCGCTGCGCTGCGCCAGATTGCGCACCTCAGACGCCACCACGGCGAAACCGCGGCCCTGCTCGCCGGCGCGCGCCGCTTCTACCGCCGCGTTAAGCGCAAGGATATTGGTCTGAAACGCAATGCTGTTGATGATGGCGGTGATATCGCCGATCTTGCGCGCGCTGTCGTTGATTTGCGCCATGGTCTGCACCACCTCGCCCACCAGCGCCTCGCCTTTGCGCGCGGTCTGAGAGGCATTTTCCGTCAGCGACGTCGCCTGATGCGCATTGGCGGCGTTGTGTTTCACCGTCGCCGTTAGTTGTTCCATGCTGGCGGCGGTCTCCTCCAGCGCGGCGGCCTGCTGCTCGGTGCGCGACGCCAGGTTGATATTGCCTTTGGCGATCTCCTCCGCGCCGTCGCGCACCGAGGCGCTGGTCTCTTTAATATGGCCGACCATCGCAATCAACCGCGCCTGCATGGTATGCAGCGCATAGAACAGGCTGCTCTGATCGCCCGCCTTCAGCGGAATGCGGGTATTGAGCTGTCCATCCGCTACCGCCAGCGCAAAGGCGGCCGCATCGGCGGGTTCACCGCCCAGCGGACGCAGCACGATGCGGCTGAAGACCACACCCAGCAGCAGGCTCACCAGCACAATACTTGCCAGCATCATCCACAGGGCATTGTGTAGCTGCTGACGCGCGGCGCTCATCACTAAGTCCAGCGGCGCGGCAACGCCCAGATACCAGACGTTGCTGCTGTTGCCGATAGCAATCGGCTGCCAGGTCATCAGCGATTTTTCGCCGAGCAGCGCATCCTCCTGCTCTGTCACCGCGGTGGTCAGGTGGTTTTTGTCGCCCTTCCACTGCTGGTTATTTTGCGCTTTATCGGGCGAAGAGACGATCTTACCGCCGCTGGAGAGCAGCATAGCGTAGCCCGCGCCCTGCCAGGGTTTGATCTCATTTACCCGCTGCTGCAGCTTCGCCAGCGAAATATCGGAAGTAACCACGCCCCAGAGTTTGCCGCGATCGATAATCGGTGTAGTGATCGATGTCAGCAGCGTCGGCACGCCGTTATAGGCATAGCTGTAGGGTTCGGTCGGAAAGTCCTTGCGCGTACGCTGCGGCACCAGATAGTAATCTCCCTGGCCGGGCGTCAGATAGGAGGTCAGGGGATGCATTTTATAATTGCCCGCCTGATCGACATCGACAAACCAGGCGTAACGCCCTTCCGGCGCCTGGCCGCTCTGCGCGGCGAACTCGGCGTCGCGTCCGTCGAAAACATCTTTTTCCAGGATAACGGAAATGGAGAGGTAGTCAGGGTTGCTGCGCAGCGCATATTCAGCCAGCTTGTCGGCGACGTGGCGATCGTGCACGCCGGCATCCGGCAGCGCGATGATACTTTGCCCCAGACTCTGCGCCACATCGCGCGCATGGTTAAGGCTTTGCTCTACTTCCAGCGCCTTGCTGCGCGCAATCTGTTGCAGATATTCTTCCGCCAGCGTGCGCTGCGCCTGGCCCGACTGCCAGCTCAGCACGCCGATAGTGACGGCGAAGCCGGTGGCGATGGTCAGCGCGCCGGTCAGCAGCATCATGGCGCGGGTACTTAATCTCTTTTTCGGAACGCGATCCGCTTTCATTATTGGTTTCCCCACTTTTCGGATACAGGCGAATAAAACAGCAGCGCTGTTAAAAACCTTATCGGCGTGGGCGATTGAAACTTAAGCAGCTAAACGCGGGAATGCGGGGCAAGAGGGCGAACGCGCAGGCGTTCACCCCGGATAGAAAAGAATCAAGCCAGCTTATTCAAGGCGTTAACCGCCAGCTGCGCCAGATACTGCGCGGTCGGGAAAAGCGCTTTATCGTCAACGCGGAACTTCGGGTGGTGCAGCGCCCAGGGCCCGCCGGAGCCGACCATCATAAAGGTGCCGGGGATCTTCTGCTGATAGAAGGCGAAGTCTTCGCCAATAGGGCTGGCGTCGATGCGGCGCGCCTCGAAACCGACGTCGCTCGCCTGCTCCAGCGCAAAATCGACCCACTCCGCGGTATTCACCACCGAAGGCGGGCCGGCGTGCCACAGGAACTCGATTTGCGCGCCGAACGCGGCGGCGAGCCCGTCCAGTAGCGCCCGGAAACGCTGCTCGATCAACGCGCGCGCCTCGCTGCTAAAGGTGCGCACCGTGCCCTCCAGATATGCAGTATCGGGGATCACGTTCCAGGTGCTGCCGCTGTGGATCTGCGTGATCGAGACCACGGCGTTCTGATCTGACGGCACGTTGCGGCTGATCAGCGTCTGCACCGCGCTAATAATTTGCCCCACGATAATAATGGGATCGTTGCCCTCATGCGGTTTCGCCGCGTGCGCGCCTTTGGCCGCCACCTTGATTTCAAAGCGATCGACCCCTGCCGTCAGCGCGCCCTCTTTGCCGCCCACCACGCCCACTGGCAAAGTCGGATCGTTATGAATGCCGAAAATCACCGCGGCCTCGTCCAGCGCGCCGGTGGCGATCAGGTCGGGGGCGCCCAGACCGGTCTCTTCGGCTGCCTGGAACAGGATGCGCACGCGCCCTTTCAGCGAGGCCGCCTGCTGCTGCAGCAGAATGGCTGCGCCCAGCGCAGCAGAGGTGTGAAAATCGTGACCGCAGGCGTGCATCACGCCCGCGTTCTCAGAGGCGAAGTCGACGCCCGACTCCTCTTCAATTGGCAGCGCGTCGATATCGGAGCGTACCACCACCAGCGGCCCCGCCGCCTCGCCAACCTCGGCCACCAGACCGGTTTTCAGCGGCAGATCGAGGATGCGGATGCCCGCCGCGGTCAGGGCCGCGCGGATTTTTTTAGTGGTTTCGAACTCCTGATTCGACAGTTCGGGAAAACGGTGCATGTCGTGGCGAAACGCCTGGATCTGGCTGGCAAGCGCCCGATCCTGCTCGCGGATCTCTTTCATATTATTTCCTTCCAGTGCGACGGCCTGCGGCAAAGTATGCGGCGGCACGCTTAAATATTGAAATCATCATTCGTGTCGATGTTAGTCATCTGGCGCAAAAAGCGGCGCGTTACCGGGTTGTCGGAGAAACTGATTACCTGTTCCGCCGGGCCCTGCTCGACGATATGGCCATCCGCCATAAAGATGACGCGATCGGCCACCTCTTTGGCGAACTGCATCTCGTGCGTGACGATGACCATAGTGGTCTTTTGCTGCGCCAGGCTCTTCATCACCTGCAGCACCTCGTGCACGCGCTCGGGGTCGAGCGCGGAGGTCGGCTCGTCGAACAGAATGGCGCGCGGCTTAACCGCCAGCGCGCGCGCAATGCTGACACGCTGCTGCTGACCGCCGGAAAGGGTGATCGGATACTGATGCGCCTGCGGCGCCATACCGACCAGCTCCAGCAGCTGCATGCCGGTCTCGCTGGCCTGCGCTTTCGGCATCTTCTTCACCATGATCAAACCTTCGGTGATGTTCTCCAGCGCGGTTTTGTTGCGAAACAGGCTGTAGTTCTGGAACACCATGGCGGTCTGCCCGCGCAGCGCATGCTCTTCTTTCGCGCTGTAGCTGGCGGTGTCGAGCGCCACGTCGCCAATCTGGATCACGCCGGACTCCGGCTTTTCCAGTAAGTTGAGGCAGCGCAGCAGGGTCGACTTGCCGGAGCCGGAGGGCCCGATAATCGCCACCACTTCGCCTTCGCCGATAGTCAGGCTGATATCGTCCAGCACCACCTTGTCGCCGAAACGTTTATTGAGCTGTTTTACACTGATCATAAGAGCCTTAGCGTTGCAGTGAGTGACTGAGTTTTTTCTCCAGCAGCGCCTGCAGGCGGGCGTAACCGATAATCACCAGCCAGTAAATCAGACCTACTACGAGGAAGGTTTCAAAGTAGCGCAGCGACTCCGCCGCGATCATTTTGCCTTCGGCAAACATCTCCGAAACGCCCAGCGCAAAGGCGACCGAGGTATCTTTGATCAGCGAGATAAAGGTGTTGCCGGTGGCGGGTAGCGCATTGAGCAGCGCCTGCGGCAGAATGATGCGGCGATAGATTTGCGCCCGACGCATACCGATAGAGAGCCCCGCTTCCATCTGCGTGGGATCCACCGACGCCAGACCCGCGCGGTAGATCTCCGCCATATAGGCTGAGGTCTTCAGGCTGAAGCCGATAATCGCGGCGGTGGTGGCGGACATGCCGGTCAGCGCCGGGAAGAGCTGCGGCAGGCCGAAGTAGATAATAAACAGCTGCACCAGCGACGGCATGCCGCGAAACAGCGAAATATAGAGCTCGACCAGCTTGCTCACCAGCATGGATTTGCTGTTGCGCAGCAGCGACAGCCCCAGGCCGATCACCATGGCGCACGCCATCGACACCACCGCCAGCATCAGGGTAACCGGCAGATAGCTGAGGATTTGCGGCGAAATTTTCAGCAGGTAATTAAAATCGAAATTCATAAAAAGCCCTTAACGACGTTTGCCACCCGGCGGTGGCAAACGTTGACAAGTAAACGCCAGGATTAGTGAGACGGCTGCGCGGTGATATCTTCGCCGAAGTATTTTTCCGAGATCGCTTTCAGGCGGCCATCTTTACGCATCGCATCGACCTCTTTGTCGAACGCGGCGCGCAGCTTGTCGCCCTTCTCATCTTTGTGGAACGGAAAGCCGACCGACTCGATTACCAGCGGCTGGCCGACAAACTTCAGCGGCAGCCCTTTCTGGTTGATCTCCGCCAGCAGAATCGGTCCGGAGTTGACGTAGCCCTGTACGCGATTGTTGATGGCGTCGTTCATTGCGCCGTCGCGGCTCTCGTAGGTGCGGATGGTTACGCCGTTATCGCCGAAGGCTTTTTTCAGGTTGACCAGGTGGTTAGAACCCAGAACGCCGGCGATGGTTTTGCCGCGCAGGTCGTCCAGCGTGTTGATATCGGCGTTGCTTTTGTTGGTGACGATCTGACTGCCGTAATAGCTGTAAGGGGTGGAGAAGTTATATTTCGCCTGGCGCGCCGGGGTGATCGCCACCACGTTAGCCACCGTATCGAGCTTGCCGCCCTCCAGCTGGCCCATCAGGCCGCTGAAGTCAGAGGTGACCCACTCGATTTTGTAGTTCAGATCTTTAGCGATCGCTTCGGTGACCTCGACGTCGAATCCGGTCAGCTTGCCATCTTTCTTAAACGCGCCGGGAAAGCTCAGACCGGTCGCGCCGACGCGGATAGTGGATGCGTCGGAGCCGCCTTGGGCCGATTTGTCGCTGTTGTCGCAGGCGCTAAGCAGTGAGGCCGCCATTACGACGGACAGTGCGATTAACCCTTTTTTCATGGTGATCTCCCTGGTTTCTTATCTGCAGCCGCGCTTAGCGGGCGTGCGGTGAATGAAGGTTTTTTTGCATGTAAACGGTGATGTGGCCTTTGCCGAGGTCTTTTTTGCTGACCTTCTCAAACCCCATCGCCTCGTAAAGCTGAATTAGCCACGGATGGCTCTCGGCGGTGCCAAGAGAATAGGCCGGCGCGCGCAGCTGATCGCGCAACACCGCCTGCTCCAGCCAGTCCAGCATCTTCACGCCCAGCCGCTGTCCGCGATAGTGCGGCGCGGTGGCGAACCAGCCGATATGCGGCAGCCCGAACGGGCCAGGCAGCGGCCCCCAGGGATAGCGCAGCGTGACCGACGCCACCAGTTCGCTGTCGCGGAACATGCCGTAGACGCCGTGAGCGGCGAGATGGCGCTGCATCTGCGCCGCATCGGCCGTAGCGGCATCGAATTTAATGCCCAGATCGCGCGCGGACGCATAGGCCGCATGCACCAGCGCGTAATAGGCCGCGGTATCGGCCTCGGTCAGCTGGCGGAAGCTGTCGCTCATGCCCGCATCTCCAGCAGACCCGACGCCTGCGCGGCGGCGAGCACCTCATCCACCTTGCGCGGCGCCGAACCGAGATAGTTCACCGGATCGAGCCAGCGGTTCAGTTCGTCGTCGCTAATGCTGTTGTCCATCTGCGGATGGGCGCGCAGCGTCTCTTTGAAGTCGCGCTGCTGTTCCCAGGCGTGCATGGCGCACTCGTACACCAGGTGGTGCGCGGTCTGCTTGCCCATCTTTTTACCCAGTTCGAACATCACTTTTTCCGACAGCAGCAAACCGCCCTGCATATCGAGATTACGGCGCATGCGCGCTTCGTTCACCGTCATGCCGCGCAGAATGGCGATGGCGTTTTGCAGCTGCGCCGAGAGGTAAATGCAGATTTCCGGCAGCGCGATCCACTCGGCGCGCCAGCTCATGGCGTCGCGCTCGTGCTCGACATGCATCGATTCATAAATCAGCGCGGCGCTTTTCAGCACCGGTGCGGTCAGGCTGGCCAGCCCTTCCAGCGCGGCGGGGTTGCGCTTGTGCGGCATGGTGGTCGAGCCGATCTTGCCGGCGGAGAACGGCTCCTCAATCTCGTTGATCTCGGTGCGCATCAGGTTGTAAAGCTCGTTGCCGATTTTGCCCAGCGTACCGCTGATCAGCACCGCCACGGAGGCGAACTCCGAGAAGCGGTCGCGCGCCGACTGCCAGCCGATATTCGGCGTCGCCAGCCCGAGAATATCGAGCGTGCGCTTTTCCACTTCCGGGCCTGACGGGCCAAAGGAGGCGTAGGTAGAGATGGCGCCGTTGATGTTGCCCGTGAGCGTGCGCGATTTGATCTCGTTAAGGCGGGTCAGATGGCGCAGGAACTCATCCAGCCAGACGGCCACTTTGAAGCCGAAGGTAGTCGGGAGTGCCTGCATGCCGTGAGTGCGGCCCACCATCGGGGTATGCTGATAGCGCCTGGCGACGACTGCGAGTTCATTCGCCAGCTGGGTCGCGTCGCGCTGAATAATGGCGAACGCGTCGCGCAACTGCAGTACGGTTGCGGTGTCGACGATATCCTGGGTAGTAGCGCCGTAGTGGATAAACTCGCCCGCCTCGCCGCACTGTTTTTGCAGCGCAATCAGCGTCGGCATCAGGGAGTGTTTCATCTGCGCGCCCTGCTGGGCGATTTCGTCGATATTCAGCTTCGACGGATCGGCGCGTTCGACAATGGTTTTTGCCGCCTGCGCCGGAATGACGTCAAGTTCGCCTTCCGCCTGCGCCAGCGCAACCTCGACCTGCACCTGCTGCCGCAGTCGGTTTTGCTCCGACCAGACGTCGCGCATTTCTGGTGTACCAAAATTGTTGCCAATTAAAAGAAAATCAATAATATGTGACGCCATCGTTTTGTCACTTATGTTGTTTTTACAGAGCCTTAAAATAACACCTCTAAACGGGCCTGGCCGATAATGGAAAGGCATATGTTATAGCGGTAAGTTATAACTCTGTGGCAAAAGCTTCTCTTCTCACGGCTCTGCGCAATAGAGGGCAAACTAGCCTTAGCCCTTGCCAGACAAGGAAAGCACGTGGTGTTAACCTGAGGCATGTAAACAGTAATCGATTTTCTTATTGCGTTTTTGTTATAAGAAGAGAGCCTGGCGCCGCTCTTTTCAGAAAAGTTGCATTTCCCTTAATAATCATCCGGAAACAGGGGTTGATGCTGATTATCCTTTATCATGCGGCCTTCCATTCTGCAGCCTCTCACGCACTGGGTGACGTAACCAACACCAGCCTATATCTACCCTAATGAGTGGCAATGAGCCAGAGGCTTGCCGAGTCTGTTTGTACTCCAGCGCGGGCGGCGGAGCCTTTTCGTCGCCTCGATGGACGCAACTCTCCGCGCTCAGGCGCGGTACAAATAGCTGCATCGCTGCAAACGCCCGCAGCCGCTTATCGGTAGCAGGCGTTTTGTTTCAACCGCACGTTGTTACCAGCAACAGAGTAACTGTTCAATACAGGTTCCGTTTTATATGATTCACAAACCTGAATCTTTGATGAACAGATGCCTTTATGGAACAGATTACGATTGAACGCCTGACGGGCCTGATTGCATTTACGCGTGCGGCATCGCTCGGCAGTTTTTCTGCCGCCTCTAAAGCGTTGGGTATTTCTCCTTCAGCCGTCAGTAAAAGTATTGCGCGGCTTGAGAAGCAGATGAGCCTGACGCTTTTTACCCGCACCACGCGCTCTTTACATCTGACGCAGGAAGGCCGGGTGCTGTATGAAAAGGCGCTCCAGCTGCTACAAGAAGCTGAAAATATTCAGCAGGCTGTCATCTCTACCCGAAGCCGTCCTTCTGGCCTGCTGCGAGTAACGGCGCCCTGGCCCATTGCCGTGCATATACTGGCCCCAGCGTTACCCGCCTTTCATGAACGCTATCCCGATATTTTTGTCGATATTCGTAGCAGCGATCAGGTCAGCGATATGGCGGCGGAAGGCATCGATATCGCCCTCCGGGTAGGGAGTATTCCAGATTCCCGCCTGATTGCTCGTCGGCTAGGTCATCATCGCGTCTGCGCTTTTGCTTCGCCCTCCTATCTCAACCGCAAAGGTATGCCCTCGCATCCTGACGAATTAAAGGATCACGACTGCGTTAATTTTCGGTTCCAAAGTACCGGGCAGGTATTTCGCTGGGCATTCAGTATCAAAGATGAAATTGAGGAGTACCCGGTCAACGCCTGGATGATGGCGGACGCGAGCGAAATCGTATCTGGCGTAATCGCGGCAGGCGGCGGCATTGGATTTTTACCTACCTATATGAGCGCCCATCACGTCAGAAATGGCGTTTTGGTACCTGTGCTGCCGGCATACGCCTTCAATCGTGCCTGGATCACAGCGCTATGGCCTGAGAGCCGCCGTAACAGCCTTAACGTACGGGCATTTATCGATATGTTAAGCGAGGTGTTTGCGTCGCCAACCGCCTGGGAACAGGAACTGATGGCCGTGAAAGAACCAATCTGAATCTCTGCCTGGGTGCGAGCCTAAATCTACAACCTGATTTGTTCCATAATGGCACTTACAAGGTGAGTATTAACGCCATTAAATCAGCAAATAAAATCTCCTAGTATGTCCGGGAAGAGTTAATAACCCACAACTGCATTCCCGGAGAAGAATATGAACATCACCAAAGACCTTCCAGTTACAGACAAGGCGCAGGGCATCGCTGGCAGCCATATCGTGATTTTTGGCGGCAGTTCTGGCATCGGCCTGTCGGCTGCGCGCCAGGCGAAGGAAGCCGGCGCCCGCGTCACTATTATCGGATCGGATGCGGCTCGCACAGCGAGTGTCGCTTTGCAGCACGGATTCGACTGGCGTAGTGCGGATGTTACCGATACAGAAGCCGTTAACGTCGCCTTGTCTGACATCGGCGCCGTGGATCACCTGGTTCTGCTGGCAGGGTCCTTTGTGGCAGGGAAAATTATGGATGCGAACACCGGCTATCTGCGCCGCGCGTTCGACGAGCGCATCTGGGCTTCGGTCGATATTCTTCGCGCGCTTGGCGAGCGGCTGAGCGAAACGGCTTCCGTTACCTTTATCTCGGGCATTCTGGCCGATCGCCCCAACGCCATCGGGACGGCTGTTCTGGCTGCCGCCTCCTCAGCGATGGAAGGTTTTGCCCGAGGCCTTGCGCTGGAGTTAGCGCCGCGCCGTTTTAATACGCTGTCGCCGGGCACCACCAATACGGCCCTGCTGGGACGTACGCTGGGCGACGCGCGAGACGGCTACGTTGCTTCCTTAAGCACGCAGCTTCCCTTAAAGCAGATTGTTTCCGCTGATGCGGCGGGCGCCGCCGTGCTGTTTCTCATGCAGAACCCGTTTATGAATGGCGAGGTGCTGCACATCGATGGTGGACAACGCCTCGTTTGAGACGTCCGGCTTTTGACCTGGAGAAAAAAATAATGCGTAAACTTTTTGAACCCCTGCAGCTGGGCGCTATCGCCATGCCTAATCGTTTTATTATGGCGCCTATGACGCGCGCTCGCGGCACGCGGGATAATGTGCCAACGGCAATAATGGCGGAGTACTACGCTCAGCGAGCGTCTGCAGGTTTAATCATTAGCGAAGCTATCGGCATTTCCAGACAGGGCCTGGGCTGGCCCTATGCCACCGGCATATGGAATGCAGAACAGATAGCGGGCTGGCAGCGCGTTACCTCGGCGGTGCATGCTGCAGGCGGCAGGATAATTGCGCAGCTGTGGCATATGGGCCGCGTGGTTCACTCCAGCATGGGCGGCGCGCAGCCTGTGTCGGCATCAGCAACCACCGCGCCGGGCCATGCTCATACCTACGCGGGAAAAACAGCTTATGAACAGGCGCGTCCGCTCGACCTCAGCGAAATCCCCGAGATTATCGAGCAGTATCGGCAAGCCGCCAGAAATGCCATCAATGCCGGCTTCGACGGCATACAGCTTCATGCCTCTAACGGTTATCTTATCGATCAGTTTCTACGCGACAGCGACAACCTCAGAACCGATAACTATGGCGGCTCAAGGCAAAATCGCATTCGTCTGCTGGCGGAGATTACCCAAGCGGTGTCAGATGAGATTGGCGCAAATCGGGTCGGCGTGCGCCTTTCTCCTAATGGTGAAACCCAGGGCATACGTGACTCCGATCCTGTGCCGCTTTTTCGCCTGGCGCTAGAGACGTTGTCAGATATAGGGATTGCTCACCTGGAGTTAAGAGAGCCACCCATTGATGGCACGTTTGGCGTGGGTGAGCAGCCTCCGCTGGCGCAGGCGCTGAGAGGCTCTTTTCGCGGTCCCTTAATCCTGAACTCGGACTTCAGCGTAGCCCGTGCTGAGCAGGCCCTGCTGGAGGGAACCGGCGATGCGGTCAGTTTTGGCCGACCCTTTATAAGCAACCCGGACTTTCCGTATCGTGTCGCTCAAGGACAGCCGCTTACGCCTGACGATCGCAACACCTGGTTTAGCCAGGGAAGAGAGGGCTACATTGATTACGCCTGGGGTGGCACTGATTAAATTGGCCTTACTGAGCCGAAATATCCCTGGTCCTGAGCCAGCCTGAGATTATCAGGCCAGGGTGTTTTTATTTAAATCGCATAAACACGCTGTAAGCCTTATTGGGTAATGGTGAATGTCCGCTTTGTGCCATAAGCGGCCATAATCGTTGCAAATTGATGCTCAAATGATGGCGTGTGTTCTTAAAGGCGGAGACCTACTATTCGATGCCGGTTTTTATCAAACTTGTACAATCAATTATTCCAGCCTGATTTATGTAATGGCATAATCAGGCTGGCAAAAGTGAGGGTAAAGATGGATAAAACATCTAAAAATCAGATAGTAGATAGCGACATTGCACGTTTATTGCTTAAACACAGAAAGGCTCGCAACTTGACAGTAACTGAGCTTGCTCAACGTTCGGGCGTTAGTCAGGCTATGATTAGCAAGGTTGAACGAGGTACTTCTAGCCCCAGTGCAATGATACTTAGTCGTTTGGCTAACGCGATGAATATTACCTTATCAAAGCTTTTCGCAGAGCTTGAACTACAACAGAACTCACTGGTTCTCTTTTCTCATCAGCAACAGCACTGGACGGATGAGCAGTCAGGTATTACTCGCTGGTCTCTTTCCCCGGCAGGGGCATGTCCGGAACTTATAAGAGTTGAAATTCCTGCCATGGGTGAGCTGACGATACCCGCTTCGGCGAATGAACATCTTTCCGGGCAAACACTTTGGGTGCTGAGTGGCAGTCTTGATTTTCTGGTCAATAAACAGACTCATCATTTACGCGCCGGTGACTGTCTCGCCCTTACCTTTGCAAGCGAGTACCAAATGACTAACCCTGACAGTGAGCAGAGCTGTTCTTACATCGTCGCTTTTAGCCAAAAAGAATAATGAAATTTTCTCTGTCGCAATGGTTACATCTTATTAGCTGGTCTTAGATGCAACAGGGGGTATGGCCTCCCCTGATTGTCCCGCTCTGAACGCCCTAATACCTGAAAACCCATATGCTGATAAAACCCTACAGCCTGCTGGTTTTGTTCATTTACATCGACGCTTAGATCCGGATGCAGCGCCAGCGCATGTGAAATCAACCTTTTGCCAACGCCTAGTCCGCGAGCAGAAGCATCTACAAAAAGTGCCTCCAGATGACCATCATGCAAAAACATAAATCCCAGTGGTTGATCATCCCGATTTGTTGCAACCCATACAGGGGTTTTTGAAAAAAAGCTGACAACTTCTTTTTCGATTTCTTGTCGATCATGAGCTGTCAAAAAATCGTGCGTAGCATCTACGGAATTCTTCCAAATTTGTATAATTTCTGACGCTTCAGAGGGTCGGGATATTCTGATTACTAACATTTTTCAACCTTATGGTGATTTTTACCGGGTGCTTTAACGTACAAGAAGAGCCTGGTTAAATTTACTATAGTGAAATTAAATTCACAATAGTAAATTTAAAGCTCATATCGTTTGTTCCTTATGAGTAGTGCAAAGACTCTGCCTGGCCTGACCCTTTTTCATCATCTGCGACAAAGCTCCTGCTTTTAAACAAACGTCCGCTTCTCGCTCATACCCGCCCTCTAAGCCCTACGCATAAGCAGCTAAGTGCCACGTTTTTGAATAAGCGAATGAGCGTCAGAACCAGTAAAAACTTACTCAGCCGTTAAAGTTACTCTACTGCCAGCAGCAAAAAGTTCGTCAGAAACATTTGATCAGCACCGCCTTTTATCCCGCTATTCCTGGCTTGTGCCCAAAAACTGAAGGCCGCTTTCGCGGCCCTGAATCACCCACTAAAACCCTTGCTTATTTGTTCAACTCGGCAGAGATGTAGGCGCCATTATTGAAACGTGCACCTGTGATTTTGTACGAAGCACCTGCCTGATGTGCCTGAGCAGCAATCTGCGCTTCTGCAGCATCCAGAGTAGAGGCTGACGCGGTTACACTCTGAGCAAAACTACCGAATGAAACAGCAGAGAGAGCGATAACTGCAACGAAAGTTTTGATGTTTTTCATGATCTGTTCCTCAATGATTTATTTAGTTTGTAAGGCTATTTGCCTCGATGGATTAATCATGCGCTTACGACCCTCGGTTTAAAAGCAAAGAGATTTACTTAAAACATTCAAAAAATATGAATAAAAATTAGAGGCGTTTTTGCCGTAATAATCCATAAAAAAACCCGCCATTTAGACGGGTAATAGTGAGCCAGAATTTCAGTCATGCCGACGCGTCATGGCTGGATTAAACACACTAGTGAAGTATTAGCGCGCCTGCACCTGGACGACGCTCCCCAACTGGCTGCCGTCGCTTTTGGCAATCACAAGGTAGCGACGTTCATCCGCGTGATGGGCCTCCACGATTTGCCGTATCGGGCCAACCGCGTTAACAATGGCCGCGCCAGCAGGGTTAGTCATAAAGCGCGTCAATGGTTCCAGCTCACCGCTGCCGTCGGCTCGCGATGACAATGCCAGCAGGTAAGGTTGTTTGGGTGCTAAACCCGTCGCCGACGCCTGCAGAACCTGCGTTATCCCTTGTTCAAACAGTGAAACCGTTGTCGTCGCCTGCGCATTTTCGGCAGCCCCCACGCTTCTCAACTGGAGATGCACTGCCTGGCCGGCTATCCCCAGAGGCTGCAAGCCCTGTATGCCATCCCCTTGCGGCACAGCGTCGGGCACATAGGCAACAGCCTGCGGTGCCTGTCCAATCGGGATGGTAGCCACTCTCTTGTAAGTTGTCGTATCAATGGCTGCAAGCGCATCGGCATTCTCCAGACCGACATAAATACGCTTCCCGTCACCAGATGGCCACAGGCCGTGCGGGAGATTTCCGACCGGGATGGAGGCCACCTGTGAGAAATCATCCGTGCGGTAGACGTTGACTCGGTTCAGACCACCGACGGTGACCCATGCAAAACTGCCTTTCGCGTTTTCTACGATGTTGACGTGATTGGTGATGGGGCCGGTATCCAGCGTTTTTAATATGTTGAATGGCGGCCTTGCGTTAAAGACCTGGACTTTCCCCGTGTCCTTAAGGGTAAACCATACCTGTTTTCCATCGGGAGTTGCCGCAATGTTCGGGCAGAAAGGGCTGGCCTGTTTTACCGAGCCGACAATGTTGTGCGTACTGACGTCAACCACCACGGTTTCCGGGTTAAACGAAGAGCAAACGTAACCGTACCGCCCGTCGGGCGAAAAGATCTGCATGCCCGGACCGCCAGGCACTTTAATGCGCGTCTTCTCTTCACCGCTGCTGGCATCAAGTACTGAAACGTAGTCCTCGCCACGGACCGTCACCCACACTTCTTTTCCATTCGGCGTAAAGAACGCCTCGTGCGGAGAACGTCCCACGTAAGTGATATGCCTGACTGCGTTGGTGGCAGTATCGATAAAGCTCACCGAATTTGAGCCAATCGAGACCACTACCAGCGTTTTACGATCCGGTGAAAATCCCATGCCGTGTACCAACACCTGGCCTTTGTACAGGGGACTGAGGTTTGCCGGCTGGGAATCGCCCAGTCGGATGACGCCGAGCAACTTATTACTGGCTGGGTCGGTGACGGAGACCGTATTTGAGAACTGTTCTGCGGCATACACACGGTCATGGTGGCTGAGAGGGAGCTCGGAGGCTGCAGCACCAAAGGGAGCCTGGCCTGCCATCGCGGGCCAGGCGGAGAACGCGACAGCGAAGGCAAGTCCGGTCCTTAATAACGTTTTCATTGCATCATCCTGTTTAGTGGGGTCTGTCAAAAGGAAGATCGGTGAGGGTTATCAGGGAGTCATCCCCTTTACTGGCGCAATCTGATCGGGAGCCGCCTGCGCAGGCGGCAGCGGTTTATTCAATGCCTGATACATAGCAGTGATCTCCTGCTGCTGAGTGACAATGATTTCCTGCGCAATACGGCGAAGCTGCGGATTGGTGCCGTAGCGGAGTTCGCCGATGGCCATGTCTATCGCGCCCTGATGGTGCGGGGCCATCATCGCCACAAAATCCTCATCGATGTTGCATGTGGGCTTAGCCTCCATGCCTGCCATCATCCGGTTCATCGCCGTCTGATTGTCCTGCATGAATGCGGCTTCAGCAGCGTCCGACTGAGCACCCTGATGAGCATGATCCTGTGCTTCAACATCCGCCATAAATAACAGCACCAACAGGGAAGGAATTAATTGATATAATTTCATACGCATGCGTGCCTTTATTACAGAAAAAGGAAATGCGGCGTGAGGGTAATAAAATTAAATAGCGTGACCACCTCATGGTTAAATGAGGCGGCTAACAGGGATGACCTACGACTTAATAAACCCCAGCAAATCCTGGTTAAGTTGATCCTGATGCGTTGCCGCCAGACCGTGAGAGGCACCTGGATAAATTTTCAGCTCGGCATGAGGAATAATGTCAGCAGAGAGCAGGCCAGCATGGTTAATGGGGACGATCTGATCATCATCGCCATGAATGACCAACGCCGGCACGGTGATTTTTCTCAGATCTTCGGTGTAATCCACCTCTGAGAACGCCTGGATACAGGCGTACTGACCGACAATCGAGCCTGACATGCCCTGATTCCAGAAGCTCAGGCGCAGACCTTCGTTGATCTCTACCCCCTCGCGATTCATTCCGTAGAAAGGGATAGCGAGGTTGAGATAAAAGTCTGAACGGTTATCAAAGACACCTTTGCGAATGCCATCGAACACTGCCATATCGGTACCTTCAGGCCACTCAGCCGATGAAACCATGATGGGCGGCACCGCGCCAACCAGCGCCACTTTTGCTACGCGAGCTTCGCCATGGCGCCCGATGTAATGCGCGACTTCACCACCACCGGTCGAGTGTCCTACCAGTACCGCACTTTTTACATCCAGCTCATTCAGCAGCACGGCGAGATCGTCGGCGTAGGTGTCCATGTCATTGCCGTAAGACGGCTGGTCGGAGCGACCATGGCCGCGACGGTCAAGCGCTATCACACGATACCCTTGCTGCAGCAGGAAAAGCATCTGTCCATCCCAGGCATCTGAACTTAATGGCCAGCCGTGCGAGAAAACAACCGGCTGTGCATTTTTGTCACCCCAGTCTTTATAAAAAAGACGGGTTGTATCAGGTGTGGTAATAAAGCCCATTTCTTTTTCTCCGTTGATGATGTGCAGGTTATTCCTGGCCTGACGTTATACCCGAGAGAATAAATATCGTCTTTTACAACGGCATTTATTCATCGCTCTGATATGCATGGCGCAAGGCTAACTATCGACAAAATGAATAATCATGTCGTCGTTGTTATAAATAATTGATAAGGTCTGTCTGGTAGTGAATTAAATCTGCGCTAAGCCGCCGTCTACAAATATTTCCGCAGCATTAATAAAGCTCGCATCATCAGACGCCAGGAATGCCACGGTTTTACCGATCTCGTCCGGTTCACCCAAACGCCCTAAGGGTACGCCAGCAGCGAGCGCATCAAACAACCCCTGGCGGTGCTCTTCCGGTACAAGACCTCCCAGACCTGGTGTACGGACAGGACCCGGGCTAACGACATTGACGCGGATGCCACGTTCCTTCAGGTCAAGCGCCCAGGATCGAGCCAGATTACGCACGGCGGCCTTGCTGGCGCTGTAAACGCTGAAGCTGGCCGTACCTTTCGCCGCAGCGGTCGAACCGGTTAGAATGACGGAGGCACCGTTGGTCAACAGTGGAAGCGCCTTCTGTACGGTGAACAGCACGCCACGCACGTTGGTGCCAAAAATACGGTCAAAATGCTCTTCAGTGATGGCGCCGAGCGGCATCATGTCACCGCCACCTGCATTTGCGAACAGCACATCAAGTTTTCCTGATTCGCCCGCAATGGTGGAAAACACCCTATCGAGATCGCCGAGGACTGATGCATCCGCGCGGATCCCTGTGGCTGACGGCCCTATAAAGGCTACTGCCGCATCAAGCTCTTCCTGGCGGCGGCCGGTAATGTAGACTTTCGCCCCCTGCTCCGCCAGCTCCTGCGCTGAGGCCAGACCAATGCCTGAGCTGCCGCCCGTGACTAACGCGATTTTGCCTGACAGTTTTTTACTCATGTTGGAACTCCTTAATCAAAGTATGAATTAGCTATTAAAGTCAATTATTTACAGTGAAGATCAGCCTGCTGAGTTCGGTTAGCACTATAACGTCATTAATGAGTACGAAAAAATGCATGAATTCAGAAAACACTTTCCACGTGACTGGATAATCAAAAAATAAAGAGCACGTTATTTATTAAGAAAGACCCGGGCGCTCGACAACTTACCCGCGCTGACCGTAAAGACATCTTCTCCCCGTACCAGATACGGATTGTCTTTTGGACCATAACCCCAGGTCACACGGGCAATGCCGTGATTCCACTCGACAGCTGCCGGGGTGAAGATAAAGCCCGGATGCTGTGACTGAACTCTACTGATGGCGGCATTCACGCGGTCCACCCCTGCGTTCAGTCCGTCATAATCGGCAACGAAAAAATCTGACGAGTAAACCGCAGTAAAGGCTTTCTCTCGCTCAACGGCATCGGTGTTATTCCAGATAGCAAAGTGGCGATCGATCAGCTTCTGTAAACCTGCGGGTGCGATCTGTGCCGTGGTGATATTCATGGTTGTGTTCTCCGCTAATACGTAATTTGATCCGGCCAGCAGTGCCGCCAGCAGCAGGGATTGGGTAAGGACCTTTTTCATATCTGCGTCCTCTGTCAGTTTGCTGTATTCGTTTTGCCTACCAGTTCAATCTGCGAGCCCCATGGCGTCAGGAAATAAAACCACTGGGTGCCGTCGGCGTTGGTCACTGGTTCATTCAGGGTTTTAAGTCCGGCTTTTTGAATCGCTTTAAAACTGGCGGGCACATCATGGGTTCTCAGCGCGATATGCGTCGCACCGTCATCATCCTGATGTGGACGTGTATGGTCGATTTGCGCACCGCTGTACTGGAACAGTTCGATTCCGGTGCCATCAGGCAGACGCATCATGACAAAACGCTTGAGGTCACTGGACTGGTGCCAGTTAAACGCCGATTTCCACGCATCCGGGATAGCGCCAGGGGTGATGTCCGATTCAATCTTGCCGCCAAAAGTCGTCTGGAAAAACGCAATGGCTTCAGCCAGGTCAGGAACATTGATACCAGCGTGGTCAACGCCTGAAATGGTGACCAGCGGCGTAGGGTCAGCGCTAAAAACCGGAGCAGAGAAACTGGCTGCGCCCAGCAGCAGAGAGGAGGCAAACAGAGTTGAAGCGATACGTTGAGTTTTCATGTCTTATATTCCTGTGATCGGTGAATTAGCTCATTGACGACAGCGGTTGTTGTCGCGATGGAATAAGCATATCGACGTACGGCGACTTTCAAAATAGAATGGTTTGAAACTCATCATTGCAGATTTGAAATGAACAGATTCCCCGATTTCGAAGGACTCGCGATGTTTGCGAAAGTGGCAGAGGAAGGTTCTTTTGCGGCGGCGGCCAGGGTGATGGGGGTTTCCGTGCCCACCGTGTCACGTGCAGTTGCTCGCCTGGAAGAACGGCTGGGCGGTCGGCTGTTTAACCGGACGTCGCGCCAGCTGGCGTTAACGGAGTTCGGTCAAAGCATGGCGGCAAAGGCGTCAGAGATGTATCGCCAGGCAGAAGAAGTGGAAAGCGAAGCCCATGAACTGTCGGTTCAGCCGCGGGGACAGGTACGTTTGGCGGTGCCCATGTCGTTTGGCTTGCGCTGGGTAGCTCCCTTATTGCCAGAACTTATCCGCCAGTTCCCGGAGCTGAGTGTCGACCTGCATCTGTCCGATGCCTCGGTCGATCTGATTGCTGAAGGCTTTGATGCCGCGTTACGTATTGCCGTATTACCGGACTCTTCGCTGGTGGCGCGCAGGCTGTGTGCCGTGACGCAATATCTGGTGGCCTCACCGGCGTATCTTGCTGAGCAAGGTGTACCGCAACATCCGCGTGAACTCACCTCCCGGCAGTGCTTCAGTTATGCCTATCGCGCCAGAAGCCAGGTATGGCGCTTTACGCATAACTCCGGCGCGCAGGAAGATATTGTCCCGAGCGGACCGCTGCGCGTAACCAACTCTGATGCACTGCTGCCCCCCCTGCTGGCCGGTCTTGGGATTGCGGAACTGCCAGAATTTATCGCCGCGGAGTATCTGAAAGATGGCCGCCTGATACATCTGCTGGACGAGTGGTCAATGACACAAGGTGGGCTCTATTTTGTTACACCCACTTCGCGCAGCCGCCCGTTGAAGGTCAAGGTGCTGTCGGATTTCTTCGCCAGACATCTCAGTGAACCTGAATGGCGCTGGCCTGAGTGATCCTTTTTATCATTTCATTTATGAAATGATGTCTTTCATTCTTTGTTATTTTGATTGCTCCTGAGTTTCAATATTGTTGCTTCATGCCGACGACAGTCGTCCGGCCCTGAAAACAGGAGCACTCTTATCATGAAAACTGCCGTTCAATTACTTCAGAACTACCTGGACAGTATCCAGGATCCTAAAGCCGCCGCGGCGCTTTTTGCCGTAGATGGCGTGCTGGAATTGCCCTATCTGCAAACGCTTGGCCTGCCGCACAGAGTGCAGGGGCCGGCTGAAATCGAACGCTTCATCGCCGGACTGCTGGTGAAAATTCCAGATTTCCGCTTCCGCAATATTCAGTTCTTTATCGATACCCCAACACAGGCCTTTGGCGAATACAGCGTAAAAGCCGAACTGGCGGGCACCGCTCGGCTATACAAGCAGACATATGCCGGAAGGTTGGTAGCAGAAGAGGGAAAAATCAAACTGCTGCGGGAATCGCTGGATACCCTCGCCGCGTGGCGTGCATTCAGTGGCGAGCAGTCCGCCTGATGCGGTTTTGCATGCGATATAAAGACAACTCGATATAAAATCTAAAAAAACAAAAGTTAAGGTTAACCCTGCTACTGTTGGGTCATAAAAAACGCGAAAGCACAGTTCCTTACCCTGGCATTGAAGTCGATGATGCTCTGGAAATATCTGAGTCTGTTGAAGTCTAAATTGCGAGGGCTGCAACAGCAGCCCTGTAACAGAAGCGGACCCTGACGTTTCATACCCTTGAATCTTATTTCAGCGATTCCGTTAGCGTAATAATCCACAACTCACTATCCGACTCCGGTTTCTTCAGCGGCTTCAGATCGATAGTCGTTGCAACCGGCTTATCATCTATCGTCAGCGTTCCCTGCTCGGTCAACCGGTAATCCTTGCGCTTCTTACCTTCAACCGGGTTCTTCATTACCGTTTTAACACCAAAGTCATTGTCATTAGTGACCGCCAGCGTTCTATTGTCGATCAGCGCCAGCCCTTCGGCCTTCTCCTGTTGCCAGCCGAGTTGCCGTAAATCGACCACCTGCGTTTTAGCGGCAAGTTTAATGCCGCGCTGGGCCAGCCTTTTCTCGTCGTCAAACTCCGGATATTCGCCTGGTTTATCAAAGGGTGAAAGCTCGCTAGCCGGACTGAGATCCACCTTATAGACAAGGTTGCGCATGGCGTCGTTTTTGTCGCTGCCCTGTTCTATCAGCAGGATATGCTGATTGTCGATCGCCACGATGTCGCCAATTTTTGCGTCGCTGTTTTTACTGTAAGCCTCGCTGTCGACAGGGTAACCATACATCGCGGTTTTTCCAGTGGCTGGATCGAAGCTCACCAGGCGGGTAAAACGCGCCTGCTTTTTACTTTTACCGTCGATATCCAGCGTGCTCTGCACCGCAGCCATGATGCGCCCATCGGGCATGCGGGTGATGCCCTCAAAGCCCCGATTGGGCTGACGCCATTTGAGTATGTTCGGCAGACCGCCCGCGATGGATCTCTCCCCTTCGGCGGCCTGCGGCCCACGAATCGCCAGGATTTTGCCGCGTTCATCAACGTGAATCAGGAACGGACCATACTCATCACACAGCCAGTATCCGCCCTTCCCATCCGGCGTAATGCCTTCCGTATCCAGACCGCGGTTATCACCCTGCAGCACTTTCAGCGTATCGCTGAGCGCGACCTCATTGGTTGATCCGATGACGTCATCCTGCAACGGCAGTCCGTTAATGTTGCCCTTATCGTCGTGCAACGGTCTGGCATCTGTGGCCTCTGCTTTGCCGTTCTGCACCCCAATATTCATCAGCAGTGGTGCGAAGTCCGGCGTGACGAAAATCTTTGACTCTTTCTTACCCGCATCAGGCGAATCAGCATTTGGCCCGCGATCGGTGACGGTCGCGAAGGTCAGCGCATCCCCCTGCTTGCCGGTAAACAGTAAACCAGAGCCGATCCCCACCGGCAGTCCCTGAGGAAATGCGCTGGCGAACGCACCGTTGTAGCTCACGCGTGTCCCTTCGGGGAAACTGACGACGTAACGTTCGGCCTTCGGCTGTGCCGCTAACGTTGATAAAGAGAGCGCACAGCCAATAACCAGAGAAATAGCTTTTATTTTCATGTTTTTATATCCATAAAGGAAAGCCACGAGCCTAAAGAATAAAAATGACAGAAAAATGAAATCGCCGGGAAACACTGGCGGTTAACCGGGTAATTATTCCCCCGTCAGGTTAGTGGGATGAACCTGTCTGTTCAGATACAGCTATCCAGACTCCGCGAGCAGTAAACGCAGGCGCTTCCGGTCAGCGATAGTCATGATTATCAGGATGCGATGGATCGCGCAGAGTTCACCGCTCGCCTTTGATTTACGCTGTTATATCCCATAAAAGATGTTTACATTTGTTCAGCAAAATAATCAGCCGCTCAGCAGAGCGTCACTGACCGGCACAGGGATTAATCGCGGGCAAGAACAGTGGTTAACGTCATTATCAACGTCACACCGTAACCAGTGGCAGGGAAAGAATGAGCGAGATTGCACCTGATAGCATAACCGGGATGCCGTCACGGACGGCAGCGTATCTTTGCCGTCAGATCGCTGGCCTGGTTAAAACAGGGAGCCTGAACCCGGAGAGCTGCCAGCGTATCTTTGCTTGCTGTGGTATCAGACCTTCAGATACTCAGTGGCGTCAGTTTCTTATACCGGTTCTTTGCTTTCTGGGATTACTCTCTCTGGTTGCCGGATCGCTGTTTTTTATTGCCTGGAACTGGGCCTGGCTACCGAAGATGGCGAAATTCGCCCTGGCCGAGTTGCTGATCGTCGCGCTGGCGGTGGTGGTCTGGTGGCGCTGGTACAGCAGGCTGGCTCGCAGCGCATTGCTGGCGGCAGGGCTCAGTTTCGGTGCCCTGTTTGCGCTTTATGGACAGATTTATCAGACCGGTGCGGACAGCTGGGAGCTATTCCGGGCCTGGTTATGCGTTCTTCTGCCGCTGGCGTTGATCGCCCGGCAAAACAGCCTGTGGTTTTGCAGCTGGCTGATCGCTAACCTGGCGTTCCAGCTCTACACCACCACGTTGCCGACCTCGCTGCTGGATGTCGCCGTGTCTGACAGCATCACCCGGCTCCCGACGACGGTGCTTTACGGCTATCTGGCGCTGCTGGCAGCCTGCCTGATTATCAGGGAGGTCCTGGCCTGGCGGGCAATAACGCATCGCCCTGAGAGCTGGCTGGCAAGCCGCTGGTTCTCGCGGGTAATGGCCGGATTTTTACTGCTGCTGCTGACCGCCCTCGTGGCCGAAAACATCTCTGACTGGCATAGTGCTCATCACTTTACTTCTGTTACGGCCAGCTGGATCATCGCCCTGCTGGCAGGCTACTACCTGTACCGTTATCGCTTTGTGGATCTCTGCATGCTGACGATGGGCATCGCAAGTCTGACCGTTGTGGGCTGCGCGCTGATCGTGCAGTTATTTCTGTTAGCCTATGATACGGGCGACCTGTTTCTGACCGGCACCCTAATGATTCTCTGGGTGGCGGCAAATGGCACGATCCTGCTGAAGTGGCAACGCAAGCTGGCTGAAAAAGGTCCTGTCGATCAGGCTCCGGCCGAGCTGCTCTTACTGACTGATACCCTGTGTCAGCGGGGCTTGCTGAGCGTCTCGCAGATTGAGGAGATTCAGCAACGCGGTCATGCTTCTGACCTGCCCTGGTATCTGAGGCTGGCGCTGAGCGTCGGAGGCTGGGTCGCCGCAATTATCATTCTGTTACTGATGGTACTGCTGCTCTATATCGCTGACCTGCTTGATGACCCGAACGCTGTTACTTTTATTCTTCCTTCACTGGTGCTCGCCGTTATTGCGCGCGGCCTGTTGCGCAATGAGCGCGACGGTAAATATCACCTTGGGCTGGCATGGGCCATTGCGGCGACGTGCGGGCTGATAGTCGGCGTTGTGCTGCAAATCCCGAGCAGTGACGTGCGCTTTATGATGCTGAGTTCACTGTGTGCGTTGCCGATCCTTGCCGCGATGGCGGTGGCTATGCCTGACCGCACTTACCGGCTTATGGCCATCACTGCCCTGACCTTTTTTCTGGTGCTGGCAGGCTATTTGCTGGCCCGGCTTTACCTGTCACCGACGGCGGGTCGCTTTGCTGTTTCCACACTGGTGGCGGCGGTCATGTTTTGGTGGCTCTGGATTGTCAGTCATCAGCTGAGGTTACAGGCAGGGCCCTATGCTGACGCGGTATATCCCCTGCTGTATGGCATCCCGGCGGGCCTGATGTTGCTGACTTTCCTCGGGATAAACGCGGCGTTTCTTACGGATTTCATCTGGTCTACTGCGCCTTTTTCTCTGCTTCAGTCTGCGACAGGCACAGGAATAGCAGCAGGTTTAGTGCTGAGTGCGCTTAGTCAGAAAAAGAACAGCCAGCCGCTGTTTTCGATTATCACACTGCCCGCAGCCCTTATCTGCGGGATTGTTGCCCTCTATGCACCGGGTATTGGGCTGGGCTTGTGGTTGATTCTGATGGCGCGATATCAGGGAAGTCTGGGATTGCTGGTGGTCAGTGGCGGTTTCATGGTGCTGTATCTCATTGGCTGGTATTACTTTCTGGAGGTAATACTGCTGCACAAAGCGCTGCTTCTGCTGGCTGGCGGTCTGGTTTTACTGGGGCTGGCATGGGGAGTCAGGAAAGTGTTACCCGCACAGACTGGAGGTGCCAGTGAGAATGCGTAAACAGAGCCGATGGCTGGCATGCACGGTGATAACGCTGGCGCTGGTGGTCGTCAATGTCAGCATCTGGCAAAAAGAACAATTGCTGAAACAGGGCGCGCTCATGATTTTACCTCTTGCGCCGGTTGACCCGCGCTCCCTGATGCAGGGTGATTACATGGCGCTGAATTATGCCCTCACCCGACCTCTGGAGCAGACGTTTTATCAACAGGCTGTGGCCTGCCGCGCGACCCTGTCAGCGCCATGCCTGCCCACCAGCGGGACCCTGATTGTTGACCTCGATGCGCAGCATCATGCGACTCAGGCCCGGTTTGATCAGGGTGAGCCTCTGCAGGCGAATCAGCTAAGGGTGAAATATCATCACAATTCTGGCTCGCTGACCGTCGGAACCAACGCTTATTTCTCTCAGGAAGGTCATGGCGAGCGTTTCGCGCAGGCACGATACGGGGCATTTCGCGTGGGAAGCGATGGGACGGCGCTGCTGACGGATTTGCTAGATGAACAGGGTAAGGTGATTCAGCCTTAGCTATACGAGATGCTCTCTGCCCTGGACAAAAATAGCCTGACAGGCGCCTGAGTAGCTTAACCACTTATCGCCTCAGCGCTGCAATACGGGCAATCCCCTTTGAAAAACCATGCTGCTGACAAAGGGTGAACTGAATGTCTGCTTTGTGCCAGAAGCGGAGATTGAACGCTGATTTAGGGCAAAGGCAGGTCCTGAGTATATTAGGGCTATCATTTTAAGCGCTGGCTCTATTGATAGATGAGTAAACCAAAAAGTCAGCAAAACTGCAGTTTTTGCGCTGAAGACAATAGCAATAGATATTAACGACGTCGGCATCTGATTTCAGTCTGCGCCGCTTAAAATTATGCTTAACAGTACCGGAGTGCTAGATGTGGTTCTGTTTTGCCAGCCATTGAATGGCCGTTGTCGTTGAAATTCCCTGACGGTGATTGTAAGTATTACGCTTACTCCAGGCTACGCCGTCTGGCCGTGCGAAAGCAAGTCGGTAATTTGCACCTACATCTTGCGAATTGTGCTGCACATCATCCTGAAGCTTTTGCCCGTCCAGTAATTTTCTGTTTACTTCAGTGCCCCAGTGATCACTCATTAAATCAGCAAGCTCACTATAAGTCAGCGTATCACCTGCAATATAAACAATCTCGTTTTTGAAAGTGGGCTGATGAAAGAAAATGTCCGCAGTCAGCTGGCCGATATCTTCAGGTGTGGTTAGGGTTACCGCGTACTGCCAGTCTCCCAGAGCACAAACAGTTTTACTTTGCGCGTCAATCACACCAAAACCGGGCTCAAACAGATAGCTAGTAAAAATACCTGTAGATACAATGACCCAATCTGTCGCGCTTTGCTGGCGTAAAAGTTGGCGAACGTCAAGTTGTTCATCCCAGACTTGTTGCCCACTGCCTTTACCCACTACGTCATAGTCGACGCCAAACTGCCATGGGAAGTAGCGGGCTACAGCCACTTTCAATACCGCCTGGGTAATTTTTATCTGTGTTCCCGGCCCACCGACAAAACCACTGCAGTTGATGACGGCGTCGAAAGCAGCAAAGAGTTCACTCAGTTCATCAATATTCTCTTCCTGCAGATCGCCCTCTACTACAGTGATTCCAAGCTTCGTCAGTTCATCCAGACGTGCCTTACGCGAGCCAGAAACGGCATGGACGGCTTCGCTTCTGAGTAACACGCTAATTTTTACATCGGTATGTTCCTGCGTTTTATTGCTCATCGCTCTCAATACCTGAATACCAAGCTCGCCTGCACCCAGTATTAGAACAGTATATTTAGGTTTTTTATCGGTATTCATTGTTGCTTCCTGTTGTATAAAAAACGTCATCCTGACAGCTGACATGGCCTGTTTCAATTAGGCACACGCATGATACCGGAGGTGATATGGAGACTGAGCGGGAAGCACTGTTGCAATTTTCCAGGGAGTTTTGCGAGGAATTAAGCAACGATGATGAGGGCCTAAAACGTGAGATCCTGGCCCATGCAGGTAATCGCTGGTCGCTGGGCGTGCTGCATATTCTTGGTACCCATGGGCCTCTTCGCTACGGAGAGTTACGCCGCTACCTTACGAATGTCACTCAAAGAATGCTGACGCGAACACTGCGCCATCTGGAGCGGGACGGGCTTATATCCCGCTATGATTATGAGGAAAAATTGCCCCGGGTGGTTTATGCGATTACAGATATGGGAAAAGAAATGCTTCTGCGGATGCTACCTTTATGGTCCTGGATTATCACATCCGCCAGTTATTTCCGGGAAACAAGAGCACAGTATGACGGTGAATGAACCTTCCCGTGACGACATGGCAGAAAGAAGCTTCAGGTATGAAACGCTCATCAGGTAGGTTTCATCGTGATATTGCAGCCTACACTAAGATTCGTTAGGTCCGCGTTTTAATTACAGCGGGCCTTCAACTCAGTTGACTTGTCCGTGCTTAGCCTGAAGCGAATATTTAGTTCGCTTCAGCATCTTATATAACCATAAGAAATGGGAAACTAATAATGCCCCCAACTGGCGGCTTATATGCAGAAAGATAAATTCAGTTGTATTCAATAATATCAAAACCTTCATCATCCGTTGGTTCTGAAAAATAACGCGTTATAGTTTCAAATTGTTGATCTGACGCCGAAAATTCATGCGCACCTTCCGCATTACGGGCGCGTAACCGGGATTTACATACTTCATCTGATACTTTCAGATAATGCAGCCTGTTACGGGCACCTGACTCCTTAATGATGCTCATCATCCATTCACGATGTGTTTGTGTGTTTGCCGGAAAATCCAGAACGATGGATAAACCAGCTTTGAGTAATGACACCAGATGAGGTTTCATAGCATTTCTCAGTCGTGAGGAATACTGTACATAATCAGATATGGATTGCATTTCATCAGCAAAGAGGGCTGCTAGCCAGTAATCCTCACTGACAATTACGGTACCGGGTAATGAACCCAGTCTTGCTGACAATGTAGATTTTCCTGATGCGATTTTTCCACATAACAGGTGCAAAGTAGGTTTCTCTAACGCGGTTACTGTAGCAGTGTCCATTATTTACCTCACTGGATTATTACCGGTAAGGCCCGCCTTACCGGCGGGAAAATGGCGAACGCTATCCCACCTGAGTCAGACAGGTGATAATAATAATTGAATGGAACAAGACGGAGTGTGTTTTCATTGTCCTTTAAGTTAACAAGGCTTGAATGCAAAATCAGCATTTATTTTACTTATACACTGAATGCCCGCTTCTCGCTCATAGCGAACCCTATAAGCGCACCCCAACGCAGGTTAAACGTCCCCTTATCAATCGCAAGTCGCACAAAAGATTTTCCTAACAAGCGTTAGATAGATATTGACGTGCATCAAATCGCCCGCCAAGGTTTACCTAACTTACGTTAGTTAGACACTTCAGCCATCAACCTTAGGATTTACCATGACGACTAAACTTCAGCTTTTTACTTCGCCTTCTGCCTTCCCCAATCCACAGCGTCTGCGTCTGTTCATGCACGAAAAAGGCATCGCTGATCACTTTGCCGAGACCATTTATGACATGTCCCCTGTAGGCGAACAGCGTGGCTGGCGTCATTTGAATATGAACCCGTGGGGCGAAACGCCCACCCTTGAACTGGCTGACGGTAGTTACATTTCCGAAACGGCTGCTATCGTTCGTTATCTCGACCAGACGTATCCCGGCCGCAAGATCATGGGAGAGACCGCACTGGAACAGGGTCTGGACAACATGTGGGATAACCGGGTGTGGGTGCACATCCTGTACCGCATCGTAACAGCGTTCCACGTGCTGCATACCGGCCTCGGCTTCAAGCTTGAACTGACCAAAAATGAGGCCTGGGGCGAACACTGCCGTAAAGAGGCGCTAACTCATGCCGCGCTGGTCAATCGTCATCTGTCAGACGGCCGTGAATGGCTGCTTGGCGGCGACGCCCCGACCTTCTCGGACATCACGCTGGCAACCGCGATCGCCTTCTCGAAATTCCCGGTCAATGCCACTCCACTTGACGAGCGTTTTGAGTTCTTAGATGCGTACTGGCAGCGCTGGACAAAACGCCCAGCCTTTCAGGCGGCCTACGCCGATCGCAGCAGCGGCATTCCTGAGCTGGATTCGCCCGCCCAGTAACCGCTTCTCAACGGATATGCCAATAAGCAGTGCCTCGACAGGATGGCGAGAGAAAGTAAAAGCGATACACGCCAGTAAAGCGCTAAAACGTAATGCACGCCGTCGATGCATACTGAGTAAATTTTCTGCAAGCAGGGCCGCGCTTTGCCCTGCGCTGTCCCTCCATTACACTGTGCCCATCGCGTATCACCTTTATGGATAAAAGAAATGATAATTGAAAAAGCGGATGAGCCATTTCTGCACACTTTTTTCGGCGAGCCGGTAGAGACGATCGAGCCAGGCTCCGCACAGGCGGAATCAATACGTCAGGCGCTGCAAAGCGCGCGGGCGCAGCGAACTGTCGAAGTAGAGAGCGACTGGAAGCGTAACGCGCTGTTCCTGGCGCTGTTCGTCTTTCTCTATGCCGCGCTCGGCGCTTCGCTGACGCTGGATCTCTCGCGCACCACCGGTCATAAGAGCCTCGACTACGCGCTGCAGGCGGTACCGGTGCTGCTCGCCTTCTCCGGCTTTTTTGTGTCGCTGCTGTTTCTGTTCGTTACCCGCAGCAGCGCCCGCCGGCAGCAAAACTGGGAGCGATCCATCGTGCTGCTGGAGAAGTATGCCGGCGGCAATCTCTATAAGCAGATAATGGATCTCGGCGCGCGCACCACGCACTACTCGTTTTCCGCGATTAACGTCGCGCTGGCGCTGTTTATCTGCGTAACCTGGGTGGTGATGTACAACTTCTTTACCTTCACCACCAGCGGCGTTATCGGTAGCGTGATCTCGCTGTTTATTACCACCATGACCTATGTGATTCTGGATATTCAATTGCTGAAGCCGCACAGGCTGGATCATGAAGTGCCGCTTGGGCTGGAGAAAGAGGAAGAGCGGGACGATAAATAAGCGAAAACAGCACGTCGACAATGCGACGTGCTGCTTTAAGTAACAGGGTGCTGGCCTTTAACAGCGATCAGCGGCTCGGATGATTCACCTCGATCGGACGCAGGTCGAACAGCAGCACTTCGGCATTATCGCCCTCGCTAAAGGTCAGGCTTGCCTCGTTACGCACGCGCGCGCCGTCGCCTGCATTGAAACGCATGCCGTTCACCGTCACGCTGCCGCGCGCAACGTGGATATACGCGTAGCGCGTCTCGTCCAGCGGGAAAGTCTGCTGCTCATCGCCATTGAAGAGACCGGCGTAAAGGCGCATATCCTGACGCACCGATAAAGCATTGTCCTCACCTTCGGGCGAAACGATCAGGCGCAGCTGACCGCGCTTTTCGCTTTCCGGCACCGAAATCTGCTGATAACCGGGCGGCGTTCCTTTTTCAGACGGCACAATCCAGATCTGCAGAAAGTGCACGCCTTCGCTTTTCGAATGGTTGAACTCGCTGTGGGTCACGCCGCTGCCCGCGCTCATCAGCTGCACGTCGCCCGGGACGATAACCGAACCGGTGCCCATGGAATCTTTATGCTCCAGCGCCCCTTCCAGCACGTAAGAGAGGATCTCCATGTTGGAGTGCGGATGCGCGCCGAAACCGCGAGAAGCCGCAACCCGATCGTCGTTGATCACCAGCAGGTCGGAAAAGCCGCTCTGTTTCGGATCCCAGTAGTTCGCAAACGAAAAGGTGTGGCGTGAGTTCAACCAGCCGTGGTCGCCATGGCCGCGTTGCTCTGACAGTCGTTGCTCAATCATGGTCTGCTCCTGTGTTGTAAGGGGGAAGCGCCTGTGCCCTTCCGATGGGACAGACAATACCGTAAACTAAAACCCTTAAAAACAGGCCAATATGGCAATCACTGTCACAAATAAGTGGACAATATGCAGACTGAAGATCTTCGTATTTACGTTGCCGTGATCCATGCGGGCAATTTCACCGCCGCGGCGGAACAGCTGATGCTCTCCAAGCAGTACGTCAGCCGCCGTATGGCCGCGCTGGAGGCGTCGCTCGGTTCGCAGCTTCTGATCCGCAATACGCGTAAGCTTTCAGTGACCGAAGCGGGCATGCTGTTTCTCACCCATGCGCAGCGCATTCTCGACGATATCCATGAAGCGGAGCAGGCGATGTCGACCCGACGCCAGGAGCTACATGGCACGTTCCGCATCAGCATGCCGATGTCGTTCGGCATGAGCCACCTCTCGCCGCTTATCGCGCAGTTTCTGGCGCAGCATCCTGCGCTGCAGTTTCACATCGAGCTGGCGGATCGCTACGTCGATATGATCGGCGAAGGATTCGATATGGCGATTCGCATCGGCGCGCTGGCGGATTCGACCCTGATTGCGCGCCGCCTCGGCGAGCAGCGGCGTCTGATCTGCGCCAGCCCCGCTTACCTCGCGCGCGCGGGCACGCCCGCTACGCCGGACGACCTCGCTCAGCACGCCTGCCTGCGCTATGGCCGAGAAGCCCTGAGCGGCTGGGAACTCCAGCAGGCGGGCAAAAGCAAGAGCGTGCCGGTGCAGGGCCCGATGCTGAGCAATAACGGCGAGGTGCTGCGCGATGCGGCGATCGCCGGGCTGGGACTGGTGCTGCTGCCGGGATTTATCGTCGAGCCGGCGCTAAAGCGCGGCGAACTGGTGAGCGTTCTGGAGGCATATCAGCCCGCGCCGCTCTGCCTGAATGCGGTTTATCCGCAGCATCGCCAGCGCAGCGAGGTGAACCGCGTGCTGCTGAACTTTTTGCAGGAGCAGCTGGGAAATAAGGCGGGCTGAGCAGCCCGCCTGCGATTACAGCGATACGTAAAGATGCAGCACGCGCACCAGCTGGGTCACGAAGCCATATTCGTTATCATACCAGGAGACGGTTTTCACCAGCTGCAGGTCGCCCGCTTCGCTGATCTCCGTCTGGGTCGCGTCAAATATTGAGCCGTAAGGCACGCCGATCACGTCGGTAGAGACGATCTGATCTTCCGTATATTTGAAAGATTCATAGTTCTCGCAGGCGCGCTTGAGCGCCGCGTTGATCTCGTCGACCGTGACCTTTTTATCCAGAATCGACACCAGCTCGGTGACCGAACCGGTTTTGGTCGGCACGCGCTGCGCATGCCCTTTCAGCTTGCCGGTCAACGCTGGGATCACCAGCCCGATCGCCTTCGCCGCGCCGGTGGTGTGTGGGATAATATTTTCCGCTGCGGCGCGCGAGGAGCGGAAATCTTTGCCGCGCGGCCCATCCACCAGCGCCTGAGTGCCGGTGTAGGCGTGAATAGTGGTCATGGTGCCGACCTTGATGCCGAAATTGTCGTGCAGGGCTTTCGCCATCGGCGCCAGGCAGTTCGTGGTGCAGGAGGCGACGGAGATGATTTTGTCTTCGGCGCTGATAGTGTCGTGGTTGACGTTATAGACGATGGTTTTCATCTCGCCGGCCGGCGCGGAGATCAGCACCTTGCCCGCGCCCGCGTCCAGGTGCGCCTGCGCTTTTTCCGCCGAGGTATAGAAGCCGGTGCATTCGATAACCACGTCAACGCCCAGCGATCCCCACGGAATGTTTTTCGCCTCTTTCTCGGCGAAAACGGTAATTTTCTTACCGTTAACCAGCAGCGCGTTGCCGTCCACGCTGACGTCGCCGTGGAATGCGCCGTAGTTGGAGTCATACTTCAGCAGATAGGCGAGCATCTCGGGCGAGGTGAGATCGTTGATCGCCACCACCTCCACGGCTTCCTGCTGTTCCAGAATACGTCTTAAAACCAGACGGCCAATACGTCCAAAACCGTTGATGCCAATCTTCTTCATGGTGATCTCCCAATTCCGGTAACACTGCGTGTTGAGGGTAAATAGCGGGTGAATCTGCGCATCAAACCATTACTGCATAACACCATTGCACGGCGGTGAAGCAGGAGAGTATAGCCTGAGCGGGATAGCGGAATTTGTCAGCAAGAGGCGCGAAGAGGGAGATGACAGGCAGAAAAAAACCGCCGCTGGCGGTTTAATCCTTGAAGCGTTTACGTCTGAACATGGCGTTCTGTTTACTGCGGTTCACCTTTCGTTTGGCGTAGGCCATGATGGTGGTCCAGTCGGGATCGGCGGTGTTTTTCATGTAGTAGCTCAAGGCATCCGCCAGCTCGCTCCAGGCCTGCACCTGCTGCTGCGCATCGCTGGTCAGCGTGGCTTTAAGCATATCGATAAGCCCGTCGACCTTCTTTTTTACATCCGGTAATTTTTCGCCTGTCTGGTACCCTGCTGCAATGCGTCTTAATTCAAGCGCATAATGATCGACATCGACCTCTGTTATATACAAACCTACCTCTGCTCTTTTTGGTCTGGTCCATAAGCATAGCGGTTTCAGCCGTATGCGTTACGCAAAAACGGCAGAAACTTACTGCCGTTTTGCTGACGCTCTGCTGCAGCTTCAGAGCGTACGGAATACCGCGACCATATGGCGCAGCTGCCCGGCGCGTTCAGCCAGATCGTCCGCCGAAACCGCCGACTGCTCCACCAGCACCGCATTCTGCTGGGTCACTTGATCCATCTGATTAACCGCAATATTGACCTGCGAAACGCCGCTGCTCTGCTCTGCCGACGAAGAGGAGATGTCGCGGATCAGCTGCGAGGTCTGCTCAATAGCGTTAAGGCTCTGCTTCACTTTCTCGCCCGCGCTTTGCGCCATGTTCATTCCTTCCTGCGCCTGGCCGACCGACTGCTCAATCAGGCTTTTGATCTCCTTCGCGGCGCTGGCCGAACGCTGCGCCAGCGCGCGCACCTCCGTGGCGACCACCGCGAAGCCCTTGCCCGACTCGCCGGCGCGGGCGGCCTCTACCGCGGCGTTGAGCGCCAGGATATTGGTCTGGAAGGCGATGCTGTCGATGACTGAAGTAATCTCCTCAATCTGGCCTGAGCTGCCGCGGATCTTGCGCATCGACTCCATCACCGAATCCATCGCCTCGCCGCTCATCAGAGCCGCCTGGGTGGCGGAAACCGCTTTATCCGACGCAAAGCGGGTATTGTCGGCGTTCTGCTGAATAATCGAGGCCAGCTGCTCCATGCTGGCGGCGGTTTGCGCCAGCGAGGCGGCCTGCTCTTCCGTGCGGGAAGAGAGATCGCCGTTGCCCTGGGCTATCTCTTCGGAAGAGGTCGCGATAGTGGCGGCATGGTTTTTGATATCGGAAACCAGACGGGCAAGGTGCTGCTGCATCTTCATCAGGGCGTGCAGCAGCTCAGCCATTTCATTGCTGCCGCCAATGTGCAGCGTCGAGGTGAGATCGCCTGCCGCGACCTGGCTGGCGAGGCGAACGGCGTCCTGCAGCGGTCGCGTAACCGAACGGCTGATCATCAGCGCCATGAAAATGGCTACCAGCGCGACCGCCAGCAGACCGGCCAGCAGCATAAATTGCGCATGACGACGCGTATCGATCTGCTTTTGCAGCATCTGCGTCAGGCGGTCGCTGTTCTGCTCGCCGAGCGCGCTGAACTGGTTGATGGCGTGGGTAAAGGTCTGAACATATTCAACCGGCGCGACGCTGGCGCTTCTGCTGACAAAAATGCGCTCGGCCAGCTGCAGCGCGCCGAGCGCCTGGCGCTCCGCCTCCTGCGCGGCAGCGCCAAAATCCGCAGCCAACGCCGGTTCGATGGCGTAGACCTTCTCAAGGTTGCCGTTAAACTGATCCAGCGCCACTTTTCCCGTATCTATCTGAAATGACATGCGGCTGTAATCGCTTTCAGAAATGGTGCCAGAGCCAAGCAGCGAGGCGCCGGCAGCCCGGATTTGTCCCAGCGTCTCGGTGAGCTGCGGCAGTCGGTTAAAAATGCTGGTAATCAGCTGGTAGGTATTCAAATCGCTGTCAAGAGACATGCCGTAATAGTCCAGCACGTCAAGATTGGCGCTCAGCATGAGCTGGATTAGCTGCGCATGCGCGGTCAGGCTGTCAGCGAAAGAGAGCGCGCCGCCGTTGATATCGCTCTGCAGCTGTAGCCACGCCTGTCCCATTTTATCAAGACGCTGCAACGGCTGCGCGCTAGCGTCCTGCTGTCGCAGCTCTGACTGAATAACGTCGGAGAGCCGGTTGATCTCGGCCACCAGCGCCATACGCGGCGGGTTGTCAGGCTTCTTCAGCGCGATAGCGATAGCCGTTTCCGCGCGATGACGCTGCAGCAGGTTCAGTAGCTTCAGCATATGTTTTTCCACCGGAACGCCGCTCAGCTCGCGCTGCTTGGCGTCGATAAGCTGATTTCCGGTCTGAATAAAGAGCGTCGTCGGTAAAACAAATAAAATCAGGGCGAATAAGCCGAGGATAAGAAATTTAACGGGCAGGTTAATTTTATCAAGCAGGTTTTTCATCATTTTCCATCCTGGTAAGTCTGACTGGTGGCATTGGCAATAAGTGTAAAAAATAAGCCGGGCTAATTTTTCAACAAATAGTCAGGGTTGCGCCGCTAATACTCTGCGACACCTTTTTTTAAAAACGCACGGCAAAAATACGCAACGGAAATGGAGTATAGGTTGCTAACGGTGATTTACCACTGAGTGTAAAGACGATATTTACTGCATGATAAAACTAAGCCAAACTGATTAAAAATCTTACAATACATAAACTTAAAAGAAATCTTTTTATTGATTATTCCCATCAAGGTAAGCCATGCTGGAGGATAAGGTTTTATTACTATCTAAAACTAAAGTTTACCGCACGCATGCCGATACCCCGGCGCCAGCATTTATTTTCGGCCTAGACTGGCAGAAAAAATAAGCGTTACAGAGGCGCAGTCGCTGTACTGAATTAATAAATTTTCCGCTTTGGCATTCATATTGATTGATTTTTCTACGAGCTGGCGTTTATGTTTCAGAGAGAGTGGTCAATCAGGAGTGAGTTTTTTCTTGCAGGGGTAATAACGGAGAAAAGCAACCGACGCTTTTGTCTGGTGAGAGTCTCATTTACAAGCCAGATTTGCATCAGGACAAGAGATTACGGGCTCAGTTTGCTGCGCGCGAGCCACGCCTTCCAGCGATTTTCTACCAGATGGTAGCGATAGCCTCGAAAGCTGTCTCGTCTGAGCCAGCGCTCCTCAAAAAACTCATCGCTGCGGATCCAGCGCTCAAACAGCTGGCGTTCATCCTCTTCGCTCATTGTCACCTCATCTTGCTGGCTGTTTCTCGCTTCGGTTACATCGAGTATAGACCACTGAAATGTCCCGCTGCGCTGCTGGCGCGCCAGCCGCTGCAATAGTGTGAGGCACAATGTCTTTCTCTGCTGCCTGCCTGGCAGCCGCATCAGAGCTTAATGCTGACTTAAGCGAAACCAAACGGGAATGACAGTGATTACTCTGTGATTACCTTCACGAATTAGCATTTTCGGAAAATATGTACAGCTGAAAAATAATTGTACAAAAGTGTCATTTAATTTATTTAATATGAACAGATTAGATGCGCCAGATTTTGCCTGACTATTAATCCTTTTCAGGAATTAAATATTATCTCTGCAGTGCATTATTGAAATATCAGGTTTCTGATTTCATAGTTCATTCGTCTCTGGATATTTTTCCCTGAGCGAGGTGACGATATGTTTCAACGACGCGGTGGTCCGGGTAACTTTGCGGAAAACCCGGAAAGGGCGCGGGTTGCGGGGCGCAAAGGCGGTCAGCTAAGCGGCGGGAATGTTACAAACAGTCGTGAACGTGCGCTTGAAGCGGGGCGAACGGGCGGCAAAATTAGCCGTCGGCCGTCATCAGAAAAAATCGCGCAATAATCAGTCGAGTTTTGCCTAATATAACAGATAATTTTTTTGTTCTTCTTCTGACTTTAATTGAACGCTTTTATTAATAGCTGAATCTGATGCTATACCAGGGAATTTTATTGTCATCACTAAAGGCGGGCGTGGTTTACCGCCAGGCGAACGCGTTGGCGGCAAACCACATCTCCGGCAGCTACGCCGCGCAGGCCGTTTCGGCCTGCGCCCTGCTCTTTTACTCCTGCGGATCGTTGCTGAACCGCCCCACCAGCGAGGCTGCGCCGAGCGCGTGGCCTTTTAGCTGCTTTACCAGCTCTTCATGCGTCAGACCAGGCTTAAGCTGTTCAGGCGGCAAATCAGTAGCGATGACGACAAAGTTATAGTGATGCATGCCGCTGCCGACCGGCGGGCATGGCCCATACCAGGCGTTGGTGCCAGGAGAATTTTTGCCGCCGGTATAGCCTTTGCCTTTGGTGAGATCGCCTTGGGCGAAGGCGGTAGTGGCGGCGGGAATGTTGTAAGCCACCATATGGGTGACGCCGAGGCCTTTGGCCCCGACAGGATCGGTGACCAGCAGCGCAAAGCTTTTTGTGTCCTGCGGCGCGTTCGACCAGCTCAGCGCAGGCGAGACGTTGTCGCCGGTACAGGCGGGGCTGCTTTTATTATTTCCGGCAAACGATTTTGGTAAAAAGGCGTTGTCCGTAAAATCCTGCGATTGCAGCGTAAAAAGCGGCGCGGCGGCGAAACTCGCCGCCGGCAGTGCCGCCAGCAGAAAGGCGCTTGCTAATCTCATGAATTCTGTCTCCGTTTGGATGGCTGAAGCCTAAGTATGGAAGGCGCAGCGGGAACAGGCATAAAAATGAGAACACAACATTAAGCAAAACCTGAGGCATTTTTTCACCGCGCAGCGCTTAGCGCCAGGGTCTACGCTTAGGCATTCCCTGCTAACACGGTGATTTCAATCTTATATGTCCGCTAAGGCTGCTGCGCTTTCACGCTTTTCTCCCGCGACTCAAGGCTGGTTCCAGCTCTCCTTCGCCGCGCCCACGCTGGTGCAGTCGGCGGCCTGGGATGCCATCGCCAGCGGCAAACATGCGCTGGTGATCGCGCCGACCGGATCGGGTAAAACCCTCGCGGCGTTTTTGCATGCTATTGACGCGCTGTTTCGCGAGCGCGAAGCGCAGGAGACGCCGGAGAAAGCCACGCGCACGCGCATTCTCTATATCTCGCCGGTTAAGGCGCTGGCGGCGGACGTGCAGCGCAATCTGCAGCTGCCGCTGGAGGGCGTTTACCAGCAGCGTCACGCGCGCGGCGAAAAGGCGATTACGCTGACGGTGGGCATGCGTTCAGGCGATACCCCAGCTAATGAACGGGCTAAGCTTCAGCGCACGCCGCCCGATATCCTGATCACCACGCCGGAATCGCTGTTTTTAATGCTGACGTCGCGCGCCCGCGAAGCGCTGCGCGGCGTTACAACGCTGATTCTGGATGAGGTACACGCGGTGGCAGGCGGCAAACGTGGCGCGCAGCTGGCGCTGAGCCTGGAGAGGCTGGATGCGCTGCTGCCCCAGCCGGCCCAGCGCATTGGTCTCTCGGCCACGGTGCGGCCGGTGGAGCGCATCGCGCAGTTTCTCGGCGGCGCGCAGGAAACCCTCATCGTTAACCCGCCCGCTTCGCGCGCGCTGGAGATGCGCATCGCCGTACCGGTCGAAGATATGACCGATATACCAGCACGCCCCGATAGCAGCGGCGCGCCCGACGGCAGCATCGCATCTGGCTCAATCTGGCCCCATATCGAACAGCGCATCCTTGAGCTGGTGCTGGCGCGCCGCGCCACCATCGTGTTTGCCAACTCTCGCGGGCTGGCGGAGAAGCTGACGGCGCGGCTTAACGAACGCTACGCCGCCAGCCTCGGCGATGCAGAGGCGCGGGCGAAACCCGCCCACGCCTACGGATCATTCAGCGGCGGCACCGAGAAACGCAGCGACGGCGCGTCAGCCACTATCGCCCGCTCGCATCACGGCTCGGTTTCGAAAGAGCAGCGACGTGAAATCGAAGACGCCCTCAAAGCTGGCGAACTGCGCTGCGTCGTCGCCACCTCAAGTCTGGAACTGGGTATCGATATGGGAACGGTCGATCTGGTGATCCAGGTCGGCGCGCCGCCCTCGGTCGCCAGCGCGCTACAGCGCGTCGGCCGTGCCAGCCATCAGGTCGACGGCATCTCCAGCGGCATCGTTTTTCCGCGCACGCGGCGCGATCTGCTCGACGCCGCCGTGATTGTGCAGTGCATGCTGAGCGGCGAACTGGAGCCGGTTGCGCCGCCGCAAAATCCGCTCGACGTGCTGGCGCAGCAGACGGTCGCCGCGGTGGCGATGGATACCCTCTCGGTGGATGCGTGGTTCACCGTCGTGCGTCGCGCCGATCCTTTTCGCAATCTGCCGCGCAGCCTGTTTGACGCCACGCTGGATATGCTGGCGGGCAAATATCCCTCCGACGAGTTCGCCCAGTTTCGTCCGCGCCTGATATGGGATCGCGAGGCGAATCTGCTGACGCCTCGTCCCGGCGCGCAACACCTCGCCGTCACCAGCGGCGGCACTATTCCCGATCGCGGCGCCTTCAGCGTGATGCTGCCCGAAGGCGAAGAGCAGGCGGGATCGCGCCGGGTCGGCGAGCTGGATGAAGAGATGGTGTACGAATCGCGGGTAAACGACATTATCACGCTCGGCGCCACCTCCTGGCGCATTCAGCAGATCACTCACGATCAGGTGGTGGTGGTGCCCGCGCCCGGCCGCTCGGCGCGTCTTCCCTTCTGGCGTGGCGACGGGCTGGGAAGATCGGCGCTGCTGGGCGAAAGCATTGGCCGCTTTTTACGCCAGCTGGACTGGGCGCAGCAGTCCGGCGAGGTCAGCCAGATACCGGGACTCGACGCCAGCGCGCAGCATAATCTTCAGGCGCTGATAGCGGAGCAGCGCGAGGCGACAGGTCTGCTGCCGACCGACGCCACGCTGCTGATCGAGCGCTGCCGCGATGAGACCGGTGACTGGCGCGTTATTCTCCATTCGCCGTGGGGCCAGCGCGTACACGCGCCCTGGGCGCTGGCGGTCGCAGCGCGTATACGCCGCAGGATGGGTCTAGATCCCTCTGTCGTGGCGAGCGATGACGGCATTGTCGCGCGCTTTCCCGATATGGAAGGACGCGTGCCGGGCGCCGAGCTGTTTCAGTTCGACGCCGATGCCCTGCCGCGCGAGGTCGCGGAAGCCATCGGTCATTCGGCGCTGTTTGCCGCACGTTTCCGCGAATGCGCGGCGCGCGCTCTCCTGCTGCCGCGCCGCAATCCTGGCAAGCGCTCGCCGCTCTGGCAGCAGCGTCTGCGCGCCGGAGAGCTGCTGGCGATAGCGCGCGACTATCCCGATTTTCCCATTCTGATCGAGACGGCGCGCGAGTGTCTGCAGGATGTGTACGATTTGCCTGCGCTGCATGAGCTGATGGCGCGCATTCAAAACGGCAGCGTGCAGTTTGCCGAGGTGACGACCGAAGCGCCGTCGCCTTTCGCCGCGCCCTTGCTGTTCGGTTACGTGGCAGAGTTTATCTACGCCACCGATGCGCCGCTGGCGGAACGGCGCGCCTCGCTGCTGGCGCTCGACAGCGGCCTGCTGAGCGAGCTGCTTGGCCAGGCCGATATGCGCGAACTGCTGGATGCCGGGGTGACGGCCCAGGTAGCGAAAGAGTTGCAGCGCCTCGCCGCGCGCTACAGGGTCAGCGAAAAAGAGGGCGTTGCCGATCTGCTGCGCGAGCTGGGCCCGCTGAGCGCAGCGGCGCTGGCCGCCCGCTTCGACGGCGACGCACCCGAGCGCGCCATCGCTGAGCTGGTGGAGGCACATCGCGCCATCGACGTCACCATTAGCGGCGAACGGCGCTGGGCAGCGATTGAAGACGCCGCGCGCCTGCGCGATGCGCTAGGGGTAACGCTGCCGCCAGATATTCCCGTTGCCTTTTTACAGCCGGCCGCCGATCCGCTGCGCGATCTGTTCAGCCGCTACGCGCGCACCCATACGCCCTTTACCACTGGCGAGCTGGCGCGTCATTTCGGGCTGGGCCCGGCGGTGGTCAGCGAAACGCTGGAGCGCATGCGCAGCCAGGGCAAATTGCTCAAGGGCGATTTTGGCCTGCCCGAAGAAGAGCGGGCCGGGTGGCGCGAACAGTGGGTGGCCGAAGAGGTTTTCAGGCGCCTGCGCATTCGCTCTTTGCAGGCCGCGCGCGAGGCGACGCGTCCGGTGCCGTCGGAAGCCTGGGTATCGCTACTGCTGGAGCGGCAGGGATTAACCGGCGAGGCGCCGCATTCGCCTGTCGCGCAGGGACGTTACGAAGGGGTGAACGGCGTGGCGCGCGTGGTTGAACAGCTCGCCGGGCTGGCGCTGCCTGCCTCGATCTGGCAGTCGCAAATCCTGCCGTCGCGCGTGCATGACTATCAGCCCGCGATGCTGGACGAGCTGCTGTCGGCGGGCGACGTTATCTGGGCAGGCGAGCGTTCGCTGGGTCATAACGACGGTCTGGTTTCGCTGCACCTGCGCGAGTTCGCGGCAGAAACGCTGCTGCCGCTGCCACAGGGCAATGACGCGCTGCGTCTGACGCCGCTGCACGACGCTATTCTGGCGCGGCTGGATGATGGCGGCGCATGGTTCGCGCACCAGATCGCCGCCGCAGTCGCCGCTGAGCAGCCCGTCGATGAGGCGCAGATCCAGAGCGCGCTGTGGGAGCTGGCGTGGGCCGGCTATGTCACCTCCGATACCTGGGCGGCGCTGCGCCAGCTGACCGGCATGGCGAACAGCGCGCGGGCGAAACCGACACGTTCGCTGCGCACGCGACGCGGCCGCATTAGCCTCCCGCTGGGACGTCCTGCCACGCCCGCCCTGCCCGGACGCTGGTCGCGCCTTTATCGTTCGGTCGCGCCCCCGGCCCAGCTGGCGCTGGCGATTGCCGAGAATATGCTGGACCGCTGGGGCGTGGTGACGCGCGGTGCGGCGATTGCAGAGCAGGTACCGGGCGGATTCCCGGCGCTGCAGCCGGTGATGCGCGGGCTGGAGGATGCCGGACGCGTGCTGCGAGGTCGCTTCGTCGCCGGGCTGGGCGGCGCGCAGTTTGCGGAGAACGCCACTATCGAGCGCCTGCGCATTATCGCTGAACGCGCCGCGCGCGATCCGCTGGCGGTGGCGCTTTCCGCCGTCGATCCCGCCTCTCCCTTTGGCGTAACGCTGCGCTGGCCCGCGCATAGCGCCGCTTCGCGTCCGGTTCGCCGCAGCGGCGCGCTGGTGGTGATCTGTCACGGTCAGCTGGCGCTCTACCTGGCGCAGGGCGGTAAAGAACTCCTGAGCTATGGCGAAGAGAGCTGGCACGCCGCCGCGATCGCGGCACTGGCCGTCGCGCTGCGTCGAGAGAGAGCGTCTGGCTTTACGCTGGAAACGATCGACGGCAAACCCGCAGGACAGTCGCCGTTGATCGACGCGCTGCGCCGCGCTGGCTTTTCACGCGAGCCGAAAGGGTATGGCTGGTATGGGTGAGGGACCAGCGTCAGGGGTGAGCCAGGCGACTGGCTTACTCTCTTCTTACGCGCTGGGTGCTGGGAATTCATTCAAAATGATGATTAATTCAATTAAACTTTACGTAAGCATCAGGCTTTGACGCTACATTCATTCTTATTTTCAGATGAAGGTTAAATTCAGCAGTTCATAATTATAAATCTGCTCTGCCTGCGGGGTCGGATGTCAATAAGAAGCATTAAATTAAACGTTTTTTTGAGCATTCGAATATCTGATAGTGACGTCAGCCAGCGAACCAAATTAATTCGACTGGCTGACGTTTTCCCCAGTGCTGCTTTCGGTTATCACCCAAAGCGACGACTGTTATGCGGCCGAATCGCTTCTCTGGTGCGAAAGACAACTTATGCAGATGCGGCTAATTGAATTCAATGCGCAAATGTACAGGCTGGTTGATATGGCGGCTGTAGGGACGCAGGCTATCCGCCCGGACGCAACCAAAGCAATATTTACGCAGCGCGAACATGAGGTGCTTTACTGGGCCAGCATGGGAAAGACCTATCCGGAGATCGCCGCTATCCTTGTTATTTCCGTTAGTACGGTAAAATTTCATATGGGCAATATCGTCAATAAACTTCAGGTAGCCAATGCGCGCCAGGCCATCAGGCGCTGCGCTGCGATGAACCTTATTAGCTCGCCAGCCAGGACGGAAAGTTAGCCCAGGATGCTGGCGCGGCCTGAGCCAGTTCGCCTGCACGCCAGGCTTAACCGTCGATCTCGGTCTACACTCCCCTATTGTCTTGTTGTAAGAACTAAGGGAGAAAAGCATGTCGAAGAAAGCACTTATCGCCGGGATCAGCGGCGTGATCGGCACCGCGACAGCGGAGCGCCTGCTGGCGGATGGCTGGGAAGTTTACGGGCTGTCGCGCGGACGCACGCCGGTGCCGCAGGGCTGCCATGCCCTTACCGCCGATTTGACCTCGCCGGATTCGGTAAAAGACGCGCTGAAAGATCTCCAGCCCGACGCGCTTTTCTTCAGCGTCTGGGCGCGCCAGGAAACGGAAAAAGAGAACATTCGCGTTAACGGCGCAATGGTGCGCAACGTAATAGAGGCGCTGGGCGACCGTCTTAACGGCAGTCACGTCGCGCTGGTGACCGGCCTTAAGCACTATCTCGGGCCGTTCGACGCTTACGGCAAAGGCGCGGTGCCGATGACGCCGTTTCGTGAAGAGCAGGGACGCCAGCCGGTCGATAACTTCTATTACGCGCAGGAAGATGAACTGTTCGCCGGCGCGGAGAAATATGGCTATCGCTGGAGCGTGCATCGCCCGCACACCGTGATCGGTTTTGCGCTGGGCAACGCGATGAATATGGGACAGACGCTGGCGGTCTACGCTTCGCTGTGCAAATTCCATAACCTGCCGTTTATCTTTCCCGGTTCGGCGGCGCAGTGGCACGGCGTAACCGACATGAGCAGCGCGACGCTGGTGGCGGAGCAGCTGGAATGGGCGACCAGCGCGCCGGGCGCGCAAAACGAAGATTTCAACACCGTAAACGGCGACGTGTTCCGCTGGAAATGGATGTGGGGCGAGATTGCCAGTTACTTTGGCATTGAGGCACAGCCGATGCCGGATGAAACCCAGCCGCTGGAACAGCGTATGACAGACGCCGAGGCGCAGTGGAAAGCAGTGGCGCAGCACTACCAGCTACGCGAGGCGGATATCAACCGTCTGGTTTCCTGGTGGCACACTGATGCCGATCTGGGCCGTCCGATGGAGGTCTTCACCGATATGAGCAAGAGCCGCAAAGCGGGCTTTACCGGCTATCACAGCACGCGCGACGATCTCTTCGCGCTGTTTGACCGCCTGAAGCAGGAAAAGCTGATCCCGGCATAAAAAAAGTCCCGCCTGCGGGCGGGACCTCTGTTTTACTCTTCGTCCTGCGCCACGCGCACCACGGTTTTGCCGAAGTTTTTCCCCTCCAGCATGTCAAAAAACGCCGCCGGCGCATTCTGCAATCCGTCGATCATGTGCTCTCGATAGCGAATCTCACCCTGCTCTACCCAGGGCTCCATCGCCTCAAGGAACTCGCCATAGCGATTGCCGTAGTCGTCGAATATGATAAAGCCCTGCACCCGCAGGCGTTTCTTGAGAATATCGCCCATCAGCAGCGACAGGCGATCCGGGCCGTCCGGCAGCTCGGTTGCGCTGTAGCCAGAGACCAACCCGCACACCGGAATACGCGCTTTGGTATTCAGCAGTGGCAATACCGCGTCGAATACCTTGCCGCCGACGTTTTCATAATAGATGTCGATGCCCTCCGGGCAGGATTTTTCCAGCTGCGCCGCCAGGTCATCCTGATGGTGATCCAGACAGAGATCGAACCCCAGCACCTCGACCGCATGGCGACACTTCTCTTCGCCGCCGGCGATGCCGACGACGCGACAGCCTTTCTTCTTGCCGATCTGCCCTACCGTTGCGCCCACCGGCCCGGTCGCCGCAGCCACCACCAGAGTTTCGCCAGGCTGCGGTTCGCCGATATCCAGCAGGCCCATATAGGCGGTAAAGCCCGGCATACCCAGCACGCCCAGCGCCCAGGATGGGTTAGCGAGGTCGTTACCCAGCTTTTTCACCGCAGAGGCGGGCGCGACCGAATAAGCCTGCCAGCCGCCGCTCGACAACACCCAGTCGCCTGGCTGGAAATCGCCATGGCGCGACTCCACGACGCGGCTCACCGTGCCGCCGACCATCACGTCGCCCAGCTTCACCGGTTCGGCATAGGATTTTGCGTCGCTCATCCGGCCGCGCATATAGGGATCGAGCGACAGGTAGATGGTGCGCAGCAGCAGATCGCCCTCTTCCAGCGCGGGCAGCGGAATTTCGCCGAATTCGAAGTTCTCCTGAACCGGTTTACCGTGCGGGCGCGAGGCCAGTCTCCAGCCGTGATTTTGCGGTTTCGCCATCATTTCCTCCATTGGTTAAAGCTTTAATGCTCCCATTGAGGCTAACAGAGGATGAGAAACTTGCCTGGCAGGAATGGCTTTACCTGGGTCAGAAAATGATGCTGCTTGAGCAAGCAACTGCTAATTTGTTGATTTTTATCAATTGTATTCCACAGGGAATGTGACGAAGACAGCAGAAACGCAGAGCAGTTAAGCGGGAAGGTAATGGGAATTTTGTTGAGCAAGGATGTGAAAATGACACAGCGTATGATTTTGAATGAGACCGCTTTTTTTGGCGCAGGTGCCATCCGTAACCTGCCTGATGAAGTCAGGCGGCGAGGCCTGGCGAAGGCGCTAATCGTTACCGATAAAGCGCTGGTTGCCGCTGGCGCGGTGAAGCGCGTCACTGACCTGATGGATGCGCATCAGCTTCACTGGGCGCTCTACGACGAGGTAGTGCCGAACCCCACCATTGCCGTGGTGCAGCGCGGCGTCGAGATATTTAAGCGCGCTGAGGCGGACTATCTTATCGCCATCGGCGGCGGTTCGCCGCAAGATACCAGCAAAGCGATCGGCATAATTATCAATAACCCTGAGTTTGCGGACGTGCGCAGCCTTGAAGGTTTCGCCCCGACGCGTAATCCCTGCGTCACGCTGATCGCGATCCCCACTACCGCAGGCACCGCAGCGGAAGTCACCATCAACTATGTCATTACCGACGAAGAAAAACGCCGTAAATTCGTCTGCATCGATCCGCACGATATTCCAAAGGTGGCGATCATCGATGCGGAGATGATGGCCAGCATGCCGCCAGCGCTGAAAGCCGCAACCGGCATCGACGCGCTGACGCACGCCATTGAAGGCTATATTACGCGCGGCGCCTGGAAGCTGACCGATATGCTGCATCTCAACGCCATTGAAATCATTAGCCAGTCGCTGCGCGATTCAGTGAAAGGCGATATGCAGGCGGTCGAGCAGATGGCGCTGGGTCAGTATGTCGCCGGCATGGGCTTCTCCAACGTCGGGCTTGGCCTGGTGCACGGTATGGCACACCCGCTGGGCGCTTTTTATAACGTGCCGCACGGCGTCGCCAATGCGATCCTGCTGCCCAGGGTAATGGCGTGGAATGCAGACTACACCGGCGAGAAATATCGCGATATCGCGCGCGCGATGGGGGTAAAAGGCGTGGATACGCTGTCGCTGGCGCAAGCGCGTCAGGCGGCTGTCGAGGCGGTAAAACAGCTCTGCCGCGACGTGGGCATACCGGCTTCGTTGCGCGACGTCGGTTTGAATCCGGATGATGTGCCAGCGCTGGCTCAGGCTGCGCTGGACGATGTCTGCACCGGCGGCAATCCGCGCGAGGCCACACTGGAAGATATCAAAGCGCTCTATCTGCAAAGTTAAGCCTCTGTGCCGCCTTTCGGGGCGGCATTCTCCTCTCTTTTCCCTGCTTCTGGCGCACCTCACAGTAATCCACGACATAACAGGCTTCAATTGCTTATTTAATAACCTGTCTGGAAGGCGTTTATTCAGAGACTACAAGCGGAGCCGCGCGACTGCTATTCTAGCCGCCTTGGCATGATGATTGACGAGGGGAAACCATGAAACGTATCGCCATTGAGATGGATGAAGTCATTATCGACTTGAACCACAAATTTAGCCCTGACGCCGCCTCTCATGAGGCTCAAACAGGTTCACTGGACTCAGCAAAACCACAACAGTCGCGCCCGGCGCTGTTTCAGGAGATTGAAGAACTGATCGGCGAGGAGAGTTTTTACGCCGGATTGCCGGCATTGCCCGATGCGCAGCGCGTTATTGAGCGCCTGGCGCAGGAGTATGAAATTTTTATTACCACTGCGGCGGTGGAATTCCCGCGCTCGCTAACGGCAAAACTTGAATGGCTGAAAGCGAATTTTCCGTTTATCAGCCCGATGAATATCATTTGCTGCAGCAGCAAAGGCATTCTCAATGCAGACTATTTGATTGACGCCCACCCGCAGAACTTCGCACAGTTCACCGGCGAAGGCGTGTTGTTCACCACAGCGCAGAATCAGCAGGAAACGGGCTATGTGCGCGTAGATAGCTGGCGCGATATCGAACAGCGCTTTCTCTAAACCGAGCTGACTTCGCCACGCGCATTCGCGCGTGCAAGCCGCGCGCCTGAAGGACCTGGCGCGTTTTTCTCGGCGAATTTCAGCCTGAAATCGCTCGCGTCAGACGCCCTGTCAGTAAGAAATCAAATTCTTTAAAAAACACCATGGCTTTTTACTTGATCTGGATCACGATTTTCCGCATAGTGCGCAACAAAACCACTATAACGATGCGGAGTATTGATGAGCCTCTATCAACATATGCTGGTGTTCTATGCGGTTATGGCTTCGATCGCCACGCTAATCACCTTTTTTATCGCAAAGGATAAGCTGACGATTCGCGCGCTAAGCGCCTTTCTGGTCGGCGCCACCTGGCCGATGAGCTTTCCCGTCGCCCTGATGTTCGCCCTGTTCTGATCCCGAATGCCCTGCAAGCCGCCTTGCGGCTTCATCCTGATTTTTCGACCTTTTCCTGCCGCCAGCTACACTTAGCAGTACGCCTCTGGTCACGCTGCTGACCAACGACGTTTGTTTGCTTACTTCATTTCATCACAAGGAGCGGATATGCGTTTTGTTGCCTTTGCCCTGTTTATTACTCTGCTTAGCGCCTGTCGGTCAGGCCCCATGGCGCCAGAAAAACCCGTGCCTTCCGCTGAAACGCGACAGCAAACCTGCCAGCCAGGCACAACCGCCAGCCAGAATGACTGCGGCCATTTTCCTGAACCGGAATTTCATTAAGCAGGGAAAGCGGACGCGGCGTCGAGCCTGTGCTGAAGCATCGTTCAAAAAGGGGAATATCGCGTCAGTCAGCATTGTGACTGACGCGAGAGGTGCTTACGAGCGAGGTTTATCAGATTTCAGCTGATTCGCTTCGCCCAGCGTTGAGCCAAGCTCTGCACCCGTGGTTGGGTTCAGGCTGGGATCGGAGGCGGTGCGGCTGGCCATATTAGCGAGATCGGTCGCCTGATCGGACGGCAGGGTTACTGACGCGCTGCCGTCGCCGCCGTCAACTGCCGGCGCCGGATCGGCCACGAACTCAAAGTTCTCGTCAGAGTTCCAGCTACCGCGCATATCGCCTTCGCCGGCAGACATGTTGTAGTAGACGTTGGCGTACTGTTCAATCGGCGGCAATTTACCTGGCGGGAAATTGTTGCGAATTGAGTAAAGCGCTTTTTCAAACGAGATCTGGTGCGCGACTTCACGCGTCATTAAAAAGCCCAGCGCATCTTTTACGCCGACATCGTCGGTCATGTTGATCAGACGCTCATACAGGATTTTTGCGCGCGCTTCGGCGGCGATGTTTGAACGCAGGTCGGCGGTCACTTCGCCGATGGTATCGACATAGGCCGCAGTCCATGGCACACCGGCAGAGTTAGTCAGCGGCGGCCCGCCGCCGTAAAGCAGCGAGGTCAAATGGCTGTCGTTACCGGCACCGGTAATGTTGCGATAAATCTCGCCCTCTTCCTCTGTGCCTTCAGCCAGCTGACCTTTCGCGCCTTTGTTCAGCATACCCACCAGCGAGCCAATGATTTCCAGGTGGCTCAACTCTTCCGTCGCGATATCCATCAACATATCTTTACGGCCTGGATCGTCATCGCCCAAACCCTGGGTGAAGTAGCGACATGCCGCAGCGAGTTCGCCCTGCGGGCCACCAAACTGCTCAAGCAGCAAGTTAGCCAGTCCTGGATTGGGCTTTTCAACACGGACTGTATATTGCAGTTTCTTAACGTGTCTGAACATTGCTCATTCCTTTCAAGTTGGATTGTCGGCCCTCTGAGAAGAGGGCCTGGCTGCGGCGTTATTATTTTTTCGCTTCAACGCCTTCAGCTGCATCACGCGTCATGAACTGTTGAGTTACGTCCGGCAGATGCGTCAGACACCATTCCGCCATCGCGATCTCTTGCTCACGAATTTGTTCGAAAATACGTACGCCTTCGTGGTCGCCCACCAGCTCCGCCGCAGCGATTAGCGAGGTGTAGTTAGCGATTTCGAACTGTTCGAAGACATAACCGCTGATCGCGCCTTTCACTACTTCGTCGTCAGCCAGCATGCCGCCCATCGCCTGGCCCATTGCCGATAGCTTGCCCATAGCGTCTTTAAAGGCGGAATTTGAGGTGTCGTTACGATCGATTACCGACTGTAATAACGACTGCTGCTGGCGCGTTTCTTCAATATGCTGCTGGATACGCGCTTTTAAATCGGGATAGTGTTCGAGACGAGACGCCATTTTTTCCAGCATGCTTTCCGCCTGCTTTTCCATGGCGTGTGCGTCTTTCAACCAGGCCAGATAATTCTCTTGATGTGACATGATTCACCTCTTTAAAATTGTGAGCGCTGCAAATACAGATTTCATCACGTCGGATAATTAACTGGTTTTTTCAGCAATCACATTCAGTTTTTCATCCGTGGCTTTTTCTTCCTGCAGCGTTTCCGCCAGCAATTTCGCCGCCTCGTCAAAGCCCAGGCGTTTCGCCATTGCCGTCAGGGTGCCGTAGGTGGCAATTTCATAGTGTTCGACTTTCTGGGCGGCACCAATTAAGCCAGCATCGCGTACCGGGCCCGCTTCAACGGAGTCGATAATCTCCTGAGCCTCTTCCACTAAGCCTTCCAGTGCATGGCATTTCATACGGCGAATACGCAGTTCTTCTGTCTTTTCAACAATTTGATCCAGACGTTCAATTTGTCCGCGCGTCTCTTCCAGGTGCGCTTCAAACGCGGCTTTTAGCGATGCGTCTGTTGCAGCGCGCGCCATTTTCGGCAGTGCGCGAGTGATCTGTTTTTCTGCGCTATAGACATCAGAAAGGTCATGAATAAAGAGATCCACCAGTGTTTTAATCGCCATTACAAGTTCCTCTTATCAAATCAGGTGATTGCTTTCCTGGCCAGGACGCTACAGAAATTAATAATAGTTGCTAAGTACAATTGCGCAAATTTAATAAAAGCGAAGCGCGGAATAAAACGGGATTGATTATTAAGGAATAATCTTATTTTTGCTGACGCTGCCGCTTCAGTTAAATAGCGCGCGGCAGGATCCCGCTATTAAAAAACACATTTGGATCATCGGCTCGCTTATTTAGCGCGCGGCGTATCTGCCTGGCAAAAATAAGCCAGCGCTTTTATTGCCGTTCAGCAGGTTATCGCACAGCACGATAAAACGCCGCCGCTGCGGGTTAGCTTTACAGCGGCGGCATCCCTCAGTAAAGTAGCGCGCAGACACCGGCCCCCTTTTGCTGGTGCGTAAGCGTTAACGTCAACCAACGCACCACAGCGGCTTTGCCGCACTTTGTGATGCGAATCTTATGACCCTTCCACAGGCTTCTGCTCTACGCGCTTCTCGCTTTACCCAATCTGGCTTTTTCCTGCTGGTATTGCTGCTGACCGCCGCGAACCTGCGCGCCCCCATTACCGCCGTCGGTCCGGTGCTGGAAAACGTACGCCACGCTTTCGGCTTGAGCGCCGCCGCCGCGGGCTTCTTTAATTTCATTCCGCTAATGCTGTTCGCCGCGCTGGCGCCGGTCGCCGCCATGCTGGGCAATCGCTTTGGGCTGGAGCGCAGCCTCTGGGCGGCGCTGCTGCTGATAACGCTGGGTTCGATGGTTCGCTGGCTGCCGCTTGAGGCGGCACTCTGGAGCGGTACGGTGCTGCTTAGCGCCGGCATCGCCGCCGCCAACGTGCTGCTGCCGCCGCTTATCAAACGCGACTTTACGCAACACACCGCGAAATATATCGGGCTTTATGCCGCCACCATGTCGCTGACCGCTAGCCTGGCGTCAGGGATCGCCGTGCCGCTCGCCGCTCTCTCCGGCGCGGACTGGCGCCTGTCGCTCGGCGTCTGGGCAGTGCCGGGCCTTGTGGCGCTGCTCGCCTGGCTGCCGTTACTGACGCCGCGCGCTGTTGGCTCGTCAGGCGTCACGCCCTCTCTCGCCGCAGATGGTGCGACGCCCTGGCGGTCGGCGATCGGCTGGCAGGTTTCACTGTTTATGGCGCTACAGTCGCTGGCGTTTTACACCCTGATCGACTGGTTTACGCCTTACGCGCAGAGTAAAGGCTACAGCCAGGCGGAAGCGGGCTGGCTGCTGTTTCTCTACCAGGCTATCGCGATTGTCGCTAACCTCGGCTGTATGGTGGCGCTAAAGCGGCTGCGCGACGCGCGTCTGACGGCCTTTGTCGCTTCCGCCGCCATTTTCTGCGGCGTGCTGGGTTTGCTGCTGCTGCCGCGTCTGGCGGCGTTATGGTTGATTATCGCCGGCTTAGGTGCGGGCGCCTCGCTGGTGCTCTGCCTGTCGCTGTTTAACCTGCGCGCTCGCGATCATCGTCAGGCGTCGCAGCTTTCCGGCATGGCGCAGTGCGTAGGCTATGCGCTGGCGGCGCTCGGCCCGCTGTTTTTCGGCATTTTGCACCAGCGGAGCGGCGACTGGACGCTGCCGCTGACCCTGCTGGCGCTGCTGAGCTTTGCGCAAATGCTGCTCGCGCCGCTGGCCGGCAGCGCCAGGCAGATGGAGTGAGCCTTTAACTTCCCTCATCTGGCGGCAGCTCATAATGAACCGCCAGCCAGAGAGTCGGTTCGTCGCTGCTGGTCCAGTTCACGCGGTGGCGCGTCCGCGCGGGCAGATTGATGAAATCTCCCGCGCGCAGTACCCGCTCCTGCGCTTCACCCTCCAGCTGCAACCCTGCCGCGCCCTGCACCACCAGCACCCACTCTCCCTGCGGCTGGCTGTACCAAAAGCCCGGCGGGCTCGCCTGGCCGGTAGAGACAATGCGCTCGATGCGCAGTTCGGGTCGCCGCAGCAACTCTTCAAATGTCTCTTGCTCGCCACGCACGGCGGCTTGCGGTAAAGCGTCAAACAGGCTGGTTATCATAGCGGCCTCGGGGTTGCGGTGAAGAGTTCACAGATTTTGCACGCGCTGCATTGATTCAGCGGCGACTCACGTTCATTATCCGGCGCCAGACGCCTCAGAAAAGGAGATTCACTCGTGACCGAACTCAGCAATGCGCTACTGGAAGAGATTCTGGAGCAGGTACGCCCGCTTACCTCGCGCGGCAGCGTCGCCAGCTATATTCCCGCGCTGGCCGAAGCGCCTGCGCACGCGCTCGGCATCGCCGTGGCTACGCCTGACGGTCAGAGCTGGCAGGCGGGCGACGCGCAGGAGCGTTTCTCCATCCAGTCCATCTCTAAAGTATTGTCGCTAAGCGTCGCGCTCACCCGCTATTCCGACGATGAAATCTGGCAGCGCGTCGGCAAAGAGCCCTCCGGCCAGCCGTTTAACTCGCTGGTGCAGCTGGAGCTGGAGCACGGCAAGCCGCGCAACCCTTTTATCAACGCCGGGGCGCTGGTGATTTGCGATATGCTGGAAACGCGCCTGACCGCGCCGCGCCAGCGCATGCTGGAGATTGTGCGCCAGCTAAGCGGCCAGCCCGATATTAACTATGATCGTCACGTCGCCCGCTCGGAGTATGAGCACTCGGCGCGCAACGCCGCCATTGCCTGGCTCATGAAGTCGTTCGGCAATTTTCATAACGACGTCAGCAAGGTTATGCAGACCTATTTCCACTACTGCTCGCTGTCGATGAACTGTGTCGAGCTGGCGCGCAGCTTCGTCTATCTGGCCAACCAGGGCAAAACGGCGAACGGCGTTCAGATGATTACTCCGCGCCAGGCGAGACAGATTAACGCGCTGATGATCACCAGCGGCATGTATGACGGCGCGGGCGAGTTCGCATGGCGTGTCGGTATGCCGGCGAAGTCGGGCGTCGGCGGCGGCATTATCGCTGTCATTCCCAATAAAATGAGCATTGCGGTCTGGTCGCCAGGTCTGGACGCCATCGGCAACTCGCTGGCGGGCACCGCCGCGCTGGAGCTGCTTAGCGATCGTCTTGGCAGCTCGGTTCTCTAGCGCATGCGCGGCGGACGTCAGGCTGTACACGTATACCCTAAGAATTTTTACAGAATTAGCCCCGTTGAGAACCGTAACGCGTTAAAATAGCGCCTGACGTTTACCAGCCAGTGATGTTTTCATGACCTTTTTCACCCCGTTGCAACAGCGACTCAGCGCCTGCCTGGCTATCCTGGCGGTGCTGCTGCTGTTCGTCGCGCCCGTGGTGTCGAAGGATCTGATGGCGCGCCACGGCGGCGCGATGGCCGCTCCAGTGATGGCGATGTCGCACAGCGCCGACACCATGCCGATGATGCATCATATGGACGACGGCATGATGCCTTCCGGCCATATGATGTCGGGCGAAGAGGGCGTCGCCTGCGGCTACTGCGAGCTGCTGGTGCATGTGCCGCTGATGATCTGGGCTGCGGTTCCCCTTCTCTGGCTGATGATGCTAATCTCGCGCGCGCCGCCCTCGATGCTGCGCGCGGACCCGCCGCTGTGCCGACGCGAACGCCGCGTCTACCGGCCTCGCGCCCCGCCTTCCCGCTGCGTTTTTTAATCAGAATGCCTGCCATTCCGCCGCGTAAAGCGACGGAAGCGGGTTCGTCTTTAACTGAATAAAAATGGATGTGCTATGTCATCACTTCGGGAAACGGCGCCGCCGCGCGGCTCGTTATTCACTTTGCTGCGCCGCCTGCACTTTTACATCGGGCTGTTTATCGCGCCTTTTATTTTTATTGCGGCGCTGACCGGCACGCTGTACGTGCTGACGCCGCAGATTGAGAATGTTCTTTACGCTTCCGCGCTGACCACCGAGCCGCAGGGAACGGCGCAGCCGCTTTCGGCGCAAGTCGCCGCGGCGCGCCGCCATATCGGCGAGGCGGCGCCTGTTTATGCGGTGCGTCCGGCACCTGGCGCGCAGGAGACCACGCGCGTGCAGTTCAGCCAGAACGACCTTGGTCCGTCAGAATCGCGCTCGGTGTTTATCGATCCCTACACCTTGCAGGTCAAGGGCGATATGACGGTTTACGGCACCAGCGGCGTGCTGCCGCTGCGCATGTGGCTGGATCAGCTGCATCGCGGCCTGCTGCTGGGCGACGTCGGTCGAATTTACAGCGAGCTGGCCGCCTCCTGGCTGTGGGTTGCCGCGCTCGGCGGACTGGTGCTGTGGCTCGGCACGCGCCCGCGCAGAAAGATGAAAAAGCCCGCGTCGGGCTTCGCCTTCGCCCGCCACTGGCATGTAACGCTTGGCCTGGCGCTGTCGCTGGGTTTGCTCTTCTTCTCGGTCACTGGCCTCACCTGGTCGCAGTGGGCGGGCGGCAATATTGATAAAATGCGCAGCGAACTGGGCTGGATGACGCCGCAGGTGCGCACCGCGCTGGACGCCAGCGCGCCCGCCGCCAGCGCCGATCCCCATGCCGATCATCATGCTATGCCGCAGATGGACGGCATGGATATGAGCGGTATGGCGATGCCAGCGCAGCCGGCCAGAGCGGTAAATGCGCCGGACGCCGACTGGGACAGCGTGCTTAACGCCGCGCGCCGCAGCGACATCCGCGCCGCGAAACTGGAGCTGCGCCAGCCGAAAGCAGAGGGCCAGGCCTGGACGGTAAGCGAGATCGACCGCAGCTGGCCGAGTCAGGTTGACGCCGTTTCGGTAGATCCCGCCACGTTCGCCATCGTCGACCGCGTGGAATTCGCGCATTTTCCGCTGGTGGCGAAGCTGACGCGCTGGGGCGTCGACGCCCATATGGGCGTGCTGTTCGGCTGGCCGAATCAACTGCTGCTGGCCCTGTTCGGCCTGGGTCTGTGCGCCACCATCGCGCTCGGCTACCGCATGTGGTGGATCCGTCGCCCGGCGCTGCCCGCGCAGAATCCGGCGCAAACGCTTCTTGTCGCCTGGCTGGCGATGCCGCGCTATGCGCAGGCCGCCTCGCTGATCGTTGCGCTGGCGCTGGGCTGGGCGCTGCCGGTAATGGGAGGCAGCCTGCTGGCGTTTATCGCTATCGATCTGCTGCGCTGGCGCAAGGCACAGCGCGCCGCCATGCCGCAGCCGGAAACGCCGCTGGAGCAGCAGTCTCCGCTGGGTATCGTGCGCGGGCGCTTCGCTGCAAAGCAGAAAGAGATGCGTTATTTCCTGCGCAGCGTGGTGATTTTGTGGCTGATTGTCGGCACGGTGATGGGTAAAGCCATTATCAGCGGCGTTATCGAGCAGTATCAGATCGCTTTTAGCGACTGGTCGCTGATGATGTACGTCACTCAGGCGTTAATGGTACTTCTCTATACCTCGGTCTTTACCGGTCTGATGTCGATTCCGCTGTGGTATTTCTTCCTCGGCGAGAGCGACGAACAGGGCAAATAAAGGCGTCTGCTGCCCGTCCCCGCGACGGGCAGCTTATTCAAAAAAGTTGAACTCTCTCAGCAAATCCCCCTCCTTCTCATCTTTCCCGATCGGTTTATCATCGCTTTATAAGCTCATAACGGGAGAAGATGATGAATGTTGTGCGTGCCCATCGCGGCCAGCTGTTTGAATATGGTCCCTTTACCATTCGCCGTCTGCGCCCGGGCGAACGCTTCGGGCCGCTGGCGATTGTCGATATGACGACGCTGAAACTCGGCGCGCGTATTCCAATGCACGAGCATGTGAACGACGACATCCTCAGCTACGTCTGGCGCGGATCGGTGCAGCATACCGACCTGCAGGGCGAACGCACGCCGCTGTCGGCGAAACGGGTAATGGTGGTGAATGCGGGCGAAGGCCTGCGGCACGAAGAGTCCGCGCCGCTGATTGAAGCCGAAGTGCTGCAGGCGTTTATCCGTCCAGCGCGCGCCGGCGGCGAAGCGAAAACCCAGCTGCTGGAGCGCGCTGACGGCGTCGCCCATAACGCCTGGACGTGGCTGGCAGGGCCGGAAGGCAGCGCCGCGCCGTTGACGCTGCGTCAGGCAGTGCATATTTACGACGTGCGGCTGGAGCGCGGCAACACGCTGGAGGTACCCGCTCTTCCCGGCTTCGCGCCCTGGCTGGCGGTGCTGGACGGCGTGGTGAATCTTGAAGGGCAGCGCCTGCATAAAGGCGATGTGGCCGGCGACACCGAAGCGCTGCCGGCCGTAACCGCCGAGCGCGACGCCACGCTGATCTGCTTTCTGGTGGATGCGGAAGCGACCGGCGTGATGAGCGGAACCGTCAGCGGCAGTTAAAGCAAGGGAAGGTGAAAACCTTCCCTTTTCTTTATCCGTGGTGACGCGCGCGCTGTAGCGTATGCCGGAACTGGCGCACCTGCTCGCGCGACCAGCAGCGTTCTCTGAATGCCACGTTTTTTACCGGCTCGGGCAACGGCACCCCGTCCAGCGATCCGCGATTACAGTAGGCGCGCACCAGCCTCAGCGGAGAGACGCCCAGGTAGCGCGCGAATTCAGACAGGGTCATTAACTCACTTTTCATATACGTCTCCTTTTGCCAATGATTCTCTGCATCATCGAATCCTTTGACCGCACGTTGTTTGATCTGGCTCATTGAAGGTATGATTAAAATTTGAGCTAAGCGTAAAATTCATTTTTTTCCTGACTGGCGAAGCGGCAGATTTTCACCCAGGCTTGAGGCTCATCCTTCTGTGTGCGAGGCTGCGTGAAACCCTACTCTCTGCTGCTTATCTGCCTGCTTGTTCCCGGCCTGACCGCCGCGCACAGCGTGGAAACGGGCAAAACCCTTCCGCCAGTCTTTATCGCCAACGAGGGCGAACTGGTGATGCAACATGAGATGCTGGGCTACCAGCGCTGGAGCAGCCAGTCGCTGACCGGCAAAGTCCGTATGGTGATCCACGTTGCCGGACGGCTTTCGGCCAAAGAGCAAAACGCGCCGCTGATCGCCGCCATTCAGCAGGCGAACTTTCCGCGCAGCCGCTTTCAGACCACCACCATCGTTAATACAGACGATGCAATCCCCGGCAGCGCGATTTTCGTCGAGCGCAGCATCAAATCGAGCAAGCGCGACGCGCCCTGGCAGCATTTTGTTATCGACAGCAGCGGCGTGGCGCGAAACAGCTGGCAGCTGACGCCGCACGGCTCTACGGTCATTCTGCTGGACGCGCAGGGCGTCGTTCGCTTCGCGAAAGATGGCGCGCTCACGGCACAGGAGGTTAAAGAGGCCGTCGCTTTGCTTAACCAGATGTTGTCCGAAGGGCCTGCGCCTTCTGACGCCGCACTTAGTTCGTGAATAAAATTATTATTTTATTGCCACTTATCTCCGTTTCACCCGTCAGAGCGGCAATTCTCGTCTACGCTTTATTGCACCGCCGCGTCAAAACAAAACAACAATGTTCAGTTTACGGTGGTGCTAAAAATAACAGGATTCACTTTTTCTTAGATGGCTCCTTCTGCGCCACTTTGTTCATTTGCAATTACGACAGGCCGACGCTCACCTGCAAGTAAGGACTGCCATCATGACCATTTTTGCTGAAAGAGATCCTACCCTCATTTACAGCGATCCCCTGATGTTACTCGCGAGTATCGAACAGCGTCTTGATCGACTGCTGCCGGTAGAAAGCGAACGCGACTGCGTGGGGCTCGCGATGCGCGAAGGGGCGCTGGCGCCGGGCAAACGCATCCGGCCAGTGCTGCTGATGCTGGCCGCGCACGACCTGGGCTACCGCGACGAACTCAGCGGCCTGCTCGATTTCGCCTGTGCCGTTGAGATGGTGCATGCCGCCTCGCTGATACTCGACGATATACCCTGCATGGACGACGCCGAACTGCGGCGCGGCCGCCCGACCATCCATCGCCAGTTTGGCGAGCCGGTGGCGATTCTGGCCGCCGTCGCCTTACTGAGCCGCGCCTTCGGCGTTATCGCGATGGCGGACGGCATCAGCAGTCAGGCGAAAACCCAGGCTGTGGCGGAGCTTTCCCACTCCGTCGGCATTCAGGGGCTGGTACAGGGACAGTTTCGCGATTTGACCGAAGGCGGCCAGCCGCGCAGCGCCGACGCTATTCAGCTCACTAACCATTTCAAAACCAGCGCGCTGTTCAGCGCGGCGATGCAGATGGCCTCGGTGGCCGCCGGCGCGCCGCTGGCGTCGCGTGAAAAGCTGCACCGCTTTGCGCGGGATCTCGGCCAGGCTTTCCAGCTGCTGGACGACCTGACCGACGGTCAGAGCGACACTGGAAAAGACGCCCATCAGGATGTGGGAAAATCGACGCTGGTCAATATGCTGGGCAGCAAAGCGGTGGAGAAGCGGCTGCGCGACCATCTGCGCCGCGCCGATCGCCATCTGGCTTCCGCCTGCGACAGCGGTTACACCACCCGGCATTTCGTGCAGGCCTGGTTCGACAAAAAACTCGCTATGGTCGGCTGACCGCGCGTTTCCCGTCTGAGTATATGGAGCAGCAATGAAGGACACGGACCTGACGAAACGCAAAAACGATCATCTGGACATTGTTCTGCGTAACACCACGCCAGCATCGGGCAGCTTCGCCCGCTGGCAATTCACGCACTGCGCTCTGCCGGAACTGCACCTGGATCAGATCGATCTGCGCACCCGGCTGTTCAATCGCCCCATGCAGGCGCCTTTTCTGATTAGCTCAATGACCGGCGGCGCGGCGCGCGCCCTCTCTATTAATCACCATCTCGCCGAAGCGGCGCAGGCGCTTGGCCTGGCGCTGGGCGTCGGTTCACAGCGCGTGGCGCTGGAAAGCGACAACAATTTCGGCCTGACGCGCGACCTGCGCCGTATCGCCCCGGATATTCCGCTGCTGGCGAATCTGGGCGCCGCGCAGATTCTCGGCGAGCAGGGCCGCAGGCTGGCGCAGAACGCGGTCAGCATGATTGAAGCGGATGCGCTGATCGTCCATCTTAATCCGCTGCAGGAAGCGCTGCAGCGCGGCGGCGACCGCGACTGGCGCGGCGTGCTGCAGGCGATTGCACAACTTGTTAAAACGCTCGACGTGCCGGTCATCGTGAAAGAGGTCGGCGCGGGCATCTCGCCCGAGGTTGCGCAGCGGCTTGCCGAGGCGGGCGTCAGCATGATCGACATCGCAGGCGCGGGCGGCACCAGCTGGGCGGCGGTAGAAGGCGAACGCGCCAGCACGCCGCAGCAGCGCGCGGTGGCGATGGCTTTCGCCGACTGGGGCATTCCCACTGATGAAGCGTTGCGCGCCGTGCGCCACAGGCTGCCCGCCATGCCGCTTATCGCCTCCGGCGGCATTCGTGACGGCATCGATGCGGCGAAAGCGCTGCGTCTGGGCGCGGACGTGGTCGGCCAGGCGGCGGCGGTGCTTAGCAGCGCCCTGCACTCCGCCGACGCGGTAGTGACGCATTTTGAGACGCTGATCGAACAGCTGCGCGTCGCCTGTTTCTGCACCGGCAGCGCCAACCTGCGCCAGCTGCGCCTCGCGCCGCTGCGGCGCGCGGGAGAAAGCGAATGAGCCATTTCGCGGTTATCGCCCCGCCTTTTTACAGTCACGTGCGCGCGCTTCAGGCGCTGGCACAGGGGTTAATCGCGCGCGGCCATCGAATTACCTTTATTCAGCAGGCAGAGGTCGCTGCGCTGCTCAGCGATGTGTCCGTCGGCTTTCACGCCATCGGCCTGGCGTCGCATCCTGTCGGCACGCTCGATCGTACGCTGCAGCTGGCGGCCCATCCTGGGGGATTAGGCATTCTGCGCCTGATCCGCGATATGGCCAGCAGCACCGATATGCTGTGCCGGGAGCTGCCGGATGCGCTGCGGGCGCTGGCGGTAGACGGCGTTATTGTCGATCAGATGGCGCCAGCAGGCGGACTGGTGGCGGAGGCGCTGCGGCTGCCATTCGTTTCGGTCGCCTGCGCGCTGCCCGTAAACCGCGAAGCGCATTTTCCGTTGCCGGTGATGCCCTTTTTGTGGGGCACCAGCAGCGCCGCGCGCGAGCGCTTCGCCTCCAGCGAAAAAATTTACGACTGGCTGATGCGCAGCCACGATCGCGTGCTGGCGCGTCATGCCGACGCTTTCGGCCTTGCGGACCGCCGTCAGCCGCATCAGTGTCTGTCGCCGCTGGCGCAAATCAGCCAGCTGCCGCACGCACTCGACTTTCCGCGCGGCGAACTGCCCGCACATTTCCACGCCACCGGCCCGCTGCGCGAACCGGCGACCTCCGCTGAGCTGCCGCTGTTCAGCAATGGCGGCCAGCCGCGCGTTTTCGCCTCGCTCGGCACCTTGCAGGGCGGCCGCTATGGGCTGTTTAAAACTCTGGCGAAAGCCTGTCGTGAACTGCAGGCGGAGTTACTGATCGCCCACTGCGGCGGCCTGAGCGATTTTCAGGCGCGAAAACTGCTGCGCGCCGGCGCCGCCCAGGTCACGGATTTCGTCGACCAGCGCGCCGCGCTGGCGCAGGCGGACGTGGCCATTACCCACGGCGGTCTGAATACGGTGCTGGACGCCGTTGCGCAAAGCACGCCGCTGCTGGCGATTCCGCTGGCGTTCGATCAGCCCGGCATCGCCGCGCGGCTGGCGCACCATGGCCTGGGGATACGCGCGTCGCGCTTCTCCACCAGCCATCAGATTGCGCGTCGCCTGCGTCGCCTGCTGGACGATCGGGCGATTAAACAGCGTATGTCGCGCCTGCAGCCGCAGCTGGCGGCCTGCGGCGGCGTCGAGCGTGCGGCCGATATTACCGAACGCGCGCTGCTGACGCGCCAGCCGGTGCCTGCGGAGAAGTGCTATGACATCGCAGTATGATCTGCTACTGCTCGGCGCCGGGCTGGCGAACGGACTGCTGGCGCTGCGGCTTAAACAGCAGCAGCCCAGTCTGCGCGTGCTGGTGCTTGAAGCCGACGCCCGCGCGGGCGGCAACCACACCTGGTGCTTCCACCAAGAGGATCTCAGCGCCTCGCAGCATCAGTGGATCGCGCCGCTGGTGGCGCACCGCTGGCCGCACTACGAAGTGCGCTTTCCTCAGCTGACGCGTCAGCTCGACAGCGGCTATTTCTGCATGACTTCCGCCCGTTTTGACGAGGTGCTGCGCGCGACGCTCGGCGACGCGCTGCGGCTTAACCAGACTATCGCCTGCAGCGGGCCTGACCACGTTCAGCTCGCCAGTGGCGAAGTGCTGCGCGCGCGCGCCGTGATCGATGGCCGCGGCTATCAGCCCGACGCCGCTCTGCAGATCGGCTTTCAGGCTTTTCTCGGTCAGGAGTGGACCCTGAGCCAGCCGCATCGGCTTGAGGGTCCGATTCTGATGGATGCCGCCGTCGACCAGCAGGGCGGCTATCGTTTCGTCTATACCCTGCCGCTCTCGCCGACGCGTCTGCTGATCGAGGATACTCACTATATCGACGACGCCTCGCTGGCGGCGGCGCAGGCGCGGCAGAATATCTGCGACTACGCCGCGCGTCAGGGCTGGCAGCTGGAGACGCTGATGCGCGAAGAGCGCGGCGCGCTGCCGATTACCCTGGCGGGCGACTTCGACCGCTTCTGGCATCAGCGGCCGCCCAGCGTCGGCCTGCGCGCCGGGCTTTTCCACCCTACGACCGGCTATTCACTGCCGCTGGCGGCGGCGCTGGCGGATGCACTCGCCACAGAGGCCGATTTCTCCCCTGAGGCGCTCGCGCCGCGTATCCACCGCTTCGCGCAGGCAGCATGGCGGCGGCAGGGCTTCTTTCGCATGCTCAACCGCATGCTGTTTCTGGCGGCCGACGGGGACCAGCGCTGGCGCGTGATGCAGCGCTTTTACGGGCTGCCCGAGGGGCTCATCGCCCGGTTTTACGCCGGACGGCTTACGCTGGCCGACCGCGCGCGCATTCTTAGCGGCAAGCCGCCCGTCCCGGTACTGGCGGCGCTGCAGGCTATTCTCACTCACCCTTCTGGACGAAGAGCATCACGATGAAGCACACCACGGTAATTGGCGCAGGATTTGGCGGACTGGCGCTGGCGATTCGCCTGCAGGCGGCGGGCGTTCCAACGCGGCTGCTGGAGCAGCGCGACAAGCCGGGCGGCCGCGCTTATGTTTATCAGGATCAGGGCTTTACCTTTGATGCAGGCCCAACGGTGATTACCGATCCTTCCGCCATCGAAGAGCTGTTCGCCCTGGCGGGCAAATCGATGAGCGATTATGTCGAGCTGTTGCCGGTGACGCCCTTCTACCGGCTCTGCTGGGAGTCGGGCGAGGTATTTAACTACGACAACGATCAGGCGCGGCTGGAGGCGGAGATCCGCAAATTCAATCCAGACGACGTGGCGGGCTATCAGCGCTTCCTCGACTATTCGCGCGCCGTGTTCGCCGAAGGCTACCTTAAGCTCGGCACCGTTCCCTTTCTGTCGTTCCGCGATATGCTGCGCGCCGCGCCGCAGCTTGCGCGCCTGCAGGCCTGGCGCAGCGTCTACAGCAAGGTAGCGAGCTTTATCGAAGATGATAAGCTGCGTCAGGCATTCTCTTTTCATTCGCTGCTGGTCGGCGGCAATCCCTTCGCCACCTCGTCGATTTATACCCTGATCCATGCGCTGGAGCGCGAATGGGGCGTCTGGTTTCCGCGCGGCGGCACCGGCGCGCTGGTACAAGGCATGCTGAAGCTTTTTCAGGATTTAGGCGGCACGCTGGAGCTGAACGCCCGCGTCAGCCATATAGAGGCGAAAGACGCCGCGATCTCTGCCGTGCACCTGGAGGATGGCCGGGTATTCGAGACCCGCGCGGTCGCCTCTAACGCCGATGTGGTGCATACCTACGGCGATCTGCTCGGCAAACATCCCGCCGCCGCCGCGCAGGCCAAAAAGCTGAAGGGCAAGCGCATGAGCAATTCGCTGTTCGTGCTCTATTTCGGCCTGAACCACCATCACGATCAGCTGGCGCACCACACCGTCTGCTTTGGCCCGCGCTACCGCGAGCTGATTGACGAGATCTTCAACCGCGACGGACTGGCGGAAGATTTTTCTCTCTATCTTCACGCGCCCTGCGTCACCGATCCTTCGCTGGCGCCGCCGGGATGCGGCAGCTACTACGTGCTGGCACCGGTGCCCCACCTCGGCACCGCCGATCTGGACTGGAATGTTGAGGGGCCGCGCCTGCGCGATCGTATTTTCGCCTATCTGGAAGAGCACTATATGCCCGGCTTGCGCAGCCAGCTGGTGACTCATCGCATCTTTACGCCGTTCGATTTTCGCGACGAGCTTAACGCCTATCAGGGCTCCGCCTTTTCCGTCGAGCCGATTTTGCGTCAGAGCGCCTGGTTCCGGCCGCATAACCGCGACAGTCATATTCGCAATCTCTATCTGGTCGGCGCGGGCACGCATCCAGGTGCGGGCATTCCCGGCGTGATCGGTTCCGCCAAAGCCACCGCAAGCCTGATGCTGGAGGATCTGCATGAATAATCCGACGCTGTTGCACCATGCCGTGGAGACGATGGAGGTGGGCTCGAAGAGTTTTGCTACCGCCTCGAAGCTGTTTGACGCCAAAACGCGCCGCAGCGTATTGATGCTCTACGCCTGGTGCCGGCACTGCGACGACGTGATCGACGACCAGCAGCTTGGCTTTCCCGGCGAGATCCCTTCGGCGCAGACGCCCCAGCAGCGCCTGGCGAATCTGGAGTGCAAAACCCGGCAGGCCTATGCGGGCGCGCAAATGCACGAACCAGCGTTCGCCGCCTTTCAGGAGGTGGCGCTCGGCCACGACATTTCCCCCGCTTACGCCTTCGACCATCTGGAAGGGTTCGCCATGGACGTGCGCGGCGCGCGCTATGAAACGCTGCAGGATACGTTGCGCTACTGCTACCACGTCGCGGGCGTAGTCGGGCTGATGATGGCGCAAATCATGGGGGTGCGCGACGAGGCGGTGCTGGATCGCGCCTGCGATCTCGGCATCGCTTTTCAGCTGACCAATATTGCGCGCGATATCGTCGAGGATGCGCGCGTCGGCCGCTGCTATTTGCCGGAAAGCTGGCTGGAAGAGGCCGGTCTCGATCGACTTCACTTTGCCGATCGCGCGCATCGACCGATGCTGGCGGGACTGGCGCGGCGGCTGGTAAGCGAAGCGGAGCCCTATTACGCTTCCGCTTCAGCAGGCCTGGCTGGGCTGCCGCTGCGCTCCGCCTGGGCGATCGCCACGGCGAAAGAGGTCTATCGCCGCATTGGCGTTAAGGTTTACGGCGCGGGCGAAACCGCCTGGGATCGCCGCCAGTCCACCAGCAAACAGGAGAAGCTCCTGCTGCTGGCGGCGGGTGCGGCGCAGGCGATCAGGTCTCGGGCGGCCGCTTCGCCGCCGCGTCCGCCCGAGCTTTGGCAGCGTCCGCGTTAGGCTGACGACCGTGGCGCTGGCGTAGCGTCGCCTGTAATTTCGCCAGCGGCGGCGCATAGAGGAAGCCGAAGGAAACGCAGTCTTCCCGCCCGCGCACCGCATGGTGCATACGATGCGCCATATAGAGTCGCTTAAAGTAGCCGCGACGCGGTATGTACTTAAAGGGCCAGCGCTGATGCACCAGCCCGTCATGCACAATAAAATAGAGCAGGCCATAAAGCGTCATGCCTGCGCCTATCCACTGTAGCGGCCAGACGCCGCGACTGCCCAGGTAGATTAAGAGAATCGCCAGCCCGGCGAACACCACGGCATACAGGTCGTTGACCTCAAACCAGCCGCTATGCGGCTCATGATGCGATCGGTGCCAGCCCCACCCCCAGCCGTGCATAATATATTTGTGCGACAGCGCGGCGGTAATTTCCATCGCTACGACGGTCAGTAATACGATTCCAGCGTTCCACAACCACAGCATATCTTCTCCCGTCAGTGCATCCTGCCAGCCAGCTCAGGCTGGCTATCATCTGCTGCGGCACCCCGCAGGCGAACAGTAAGTTTAGGCTATGGCCTGTAATTCGCCGCAGGGTTTAAAGTGAAGCATTGCTCTGCCGCTGAGGAGGTGCACTTAGACCCGCAGCGTTCGGCCGCCCAGGCCATCAGGCATTTCGATCAACAGGCTTAGCGTGCCGCCCATCGCTTCAACGTAACGCTTAATCGTAATCAGACGCTGATCGGCTCCAGCCTGTTCAATTTGCACGATCCGCGGTTGCTTAACGCCCATCGCGGCGGCCACGCTTTTTTGCGAGATTGCCAGCTCTTCACGTAACAGTTGCAGGCCAGTTTCGAGGATCATGGTGCCAGCCATTTGCTGAACATCCGCCAGTTCAGTATCAGAAAACTCAGCCTTCAGGAAATCATTCAGTTCAGTCATGAGGGTTTCTCTTAAGTTCTTCCAGATGCTGGCTAAATATGTCATCCGCCAGCGCTATCATGCGTTCGTAAAATTGCTTATCGCCCGTTTTATCGCCAGCGCACAGCACAATCGCCTGACGCGCCGGATCAAAGGCATAAAAGGCGCGTACAGGATGTCCGCCGTACTGAATTCTTAGTTCTTTCATATTGGTAAACCGGGACCCCTTGACGGTGTCCGCATAGGGCCGAGGCAAAGCTGGTCCATAATGTTGGAGGTTTAGCAGGCTGGCGGCGATGCGCTTTTTTAAGGCTGGTTCCTGACCGCGTAGCCATACTTTTAAACTCGTCCGTAAGTATTACCGCCCACATCGCCAGTTCTCCTTATAAGCGATTCCTTATACAAATATATAAGCTTTCTCTTATAGCGGCAAGCGCATACCAGACATGGCCAGGCCTGAAGTGAACGGCAAAATTCTCGTCATTCTAGCCTGTTAGCACAAAAGGCAATGGCGCAAGCGGTCCGCGCTGCCGTAGACTGCGGCAGCAAAAAACAAAACAGGGATAACAACGAGATGAAGCTGTTCTATAAAGCGGGCGCCTGCTCGCTGACGACCCACATCGTTCTGCACGAAACCGGATTGCCGCATACCTCCGTTGCAGTGGATTTAAAAACCAAACGTACCGTCGAAGGCGACGATTTTCTGGCGATCAACAGCAAAGGTTATGTGCCGGCATTGCAGCTCGACAACGGCCACGTGCTGACCGAGGGCGCCGTTATTGCCCAGTATCTGGCGGATTTGAAGCCGGAGAGCCATTTGCTGGCGGCAGGCGGCGAAGCGCGCTATGCGGTGCTGGAGTGGATGAACTTTATTTCCACCGAGCTGCACAAAGGCATTGGAGCGTTTTTCAACCCGGCTATCACGCCGGAATGGAAGGCGGCTGCGACGGCGACGTTGACCAAACGTCTGGACTGGCTGGCGGAAGCGCTGGGAGATAACCGCTATTTATACGCTGACCACTTCACCATTGCCGATGCCTATCTGTTCAACGTATTGAGCTGGTTCCGCGTGGTTGATTTCAGCCTGGATCACTGGCCGGCGCTGCAGCGCTTTGCTGCGACTCATGCGCAGCGTCCGTCAGTGATCGCCGCGATGAAATCGGAAGGCCTGATGTAATAAAACAGCGCGCCCGAGGGCGCGCTGTTCGATCAGAAGTCCGCTTTCAGCACGATGCGGTAGTGCGCCTTGCCGGCGCGCAGGTGATCGAGCGCGTCGTTAATTTTCGACATCGGGAAATATTCCACGGTCGGCGCGACATCCGCACGCGACGCCAGACGAAGCAGCGAGCGCAGCTGGCCCGGCGAACCGGTAGAGGAGCCGGTCACGCCGCGATCGCCGAGGATCAGGTTGAACGCCTGCACCTCGAACGGCTTCATCACCGCCCCCACGGTGTGGAAGCGACCATTGGCCGCCAGCGCCTGAAAATAGGGCTGCCAGTCAAGATCCACCGCGACGGTGCTGATGATCAGGTCGAACTGACCGGCCAGCTTGTTCAGCGCCTCAGGATCGCGGCTATTGACGACGTAGTCCGCGCCCATCTGCTTAATGGTTTCAGTTTTGGAAGGCGACGAACTGAAGGCCGTGACTTCCGCGCCCAGCGCGCGCAGCAGTTTAATCGCCATATGGCCAAGACCACCGATGCCGATCACGCCCACGCGGCTGGTAGCGGTAATGTTATGCATCAGCAGCGGTTTAAAGACGGTGATGCCGCCGCACAGCAGCGGACCGGCGGTCGCCGCGTCCAGATTTTCCGGCAGCGGAATAACCCATTGCCAGTTGGCGCGTAAATGGCTGGCGAAGCCGCCATGGTTGCTGATGGTGGGAACGTTATTGTTGACGCAGTTAACCTGCTCGCCGTTGATGCAGGCGTCGCAATATTGACAGCTTTTCGCCGTCCAGCCGATGCCGACGCGCTGGCCCATGCTCAGGCCTTTATTTTTGGCGCTGTCGCCCAGCGCAACCACGCGGCCAATCACTTCATGACCGGCGATCAGCGGATAGGCCGAGATGCCCCACTCGTTGTCGATCATCGAGAGATCGGAGTGGCACACGCCGCAGTAATCGACTTCAACTTCGACATCTTCCGCGGCCAGCGGGCCGGGATCGTACTCATAGGGTTGAAGCGCTTCTCCAGCCTTCATGGCCGCGTAACTTTTAAATTTCATGCTTTTCCTCGCTAAGGTAGTGAATGCGCTCAAGGCATTTTGGCGCTGAAGCTGTCCGCAACCGTCACGAACTGCCCGCCGCCAAGATGATGCAAAGTGTGAAGCGCGCGGTTTTCGGCGCTGAAATGCCAGCGACCGTCATAAAAGACTCGGCTGTCAGCTGCCGCTGCCACTACTTCGCCGAACAAAGTGTCGTAGTTTTGCTGCGCCTCTGTTGCCGGCAGCAGCCGACACTCCAGCCAGGCGACGCAGCTCTCTTCCAGCAGCGGCACGCCCAGCTCAGGACTCTTGATGGCCTGAATATCCCAGGCGGCGAATTTATCTTCATCGCGCCCCGATCGGTTGCCGACGGCATAGGTCAGATCGGCGAAGGCGGCAGCCGGCACGCAGACGCCAAAGGCGCCGCTCGACTCAATCAGCTCACGCGACCAGGTCGCCTTATCCACCACGATCGCCACGCGCGGCGGCGTAAACTCCACCGGCGTCGACCAGGCGGCGGCCATAACGTTGCGGCGCTGAGTCTGCGGATGCTGGCTGGTAATCAGAATGGTAGGACCGTGATTGAGCAGACGGCTGGCGTGCTGAAGCGCCACCGGACGGAAATGCGACATAGCGGTTCCTTACTGAATTGACGCACGCTGCTTTGTACATCATAAATTGCTGTAAACGTTTTACTTTACGCGTTTTCGCCAGCAGCGGTTTACCGCTGAGTGCCGAGCCGTTTTTATAATAGATCGTGATTCAACGGTGTGCGAAAAGCGTGGCGGGCTGCGCTCATCAGCTGTGCGGCCGTAACGGTGGGCGGCAGTCGCGTCAGCACTTTGCTCGCCTGCCAGTAGCACAACACCATCACCTCATCGGTTTCGCTTTCGGCCAGCTCTTTCAGCCGTGCGCGCAGCGTCGGAACGTTGAGCGTCTGCTGCTCGTCCAGCATCTCTTCGATGGTCTTGATAATGACGTCATGGATAGTTTTCCAGGAAAGATTAGTAAGCAAAATCAACCTCTTCTAGCGCTTTCCGGCTCCGGAACAGTTATAACTTTTACCGCGCGGTTGACACCTGCGCGGGCGAGATAATGTTAACATGGCATTAACTATAGCTGCATCATCGGGCTTTCGGCGACTTTTACACAGCGGGATTATCACCGTGGAAGCGTTTTCAAAAAAGCGGCTGGTTTAGCTGTAAAAGCGGGTTTTTGATGCCTGATTAGGGCAACCTTGTAAGGTGCTGAGACAGGGCAATTTTTTGAATGGCAGAGGTTTTAGATTTAACAGGAGAGAAAAAATGAGCAGAGACAAATTTGTGGCTGATGCGCTGGTGTGGGGCCAGGGACCATGCGTTTTCGAGATTTTTCTGGAACCAACATGCCCTTTTTCCGTACGCGCCTTCAATAAGCTTGATGCGCTGCTGGAATATGTCGGCGAAAAAGAGATGACGTTGAAAATCCGCCTGCAGTCGCAGCCGTGGCATCTCTTTTCAGGGCTGATTGTGCGCTATATTCTGGCGGCCTCGACTCTACCCGACGGGAAACATGCCGCCAGAGCGGTGATGAAAGCGGTAGCCGATCACCGCGAAGAGTTCGAGTTTGTCGATCACTGTCGCGGCCCCAATATGCACACAACGCCTGAAGAAATAATCGACCGCCTTAAGCGCTATAGCGACGTCGACGCTCGCGCCCCATTCGACCGCGCAGAGCTGCAAAACGAGATCAAGTGGCACTGCAAATATGCGCGTCAGAATGGCGTGCACGTTTCACCGACTTTTATGATCAACGGGTTAATTCAACCGGAGATGGGCAGTGGCGATGAGATTAGCGAGTGGGCAAAGCGTCTGATGGCATAGAAAGCATCGCCTGCGGAGAGCGCAGGCGATATGGATTACTGGTCGGTGTCGTCATCTTCGTAAGCAGGTATTTCCGCATCATCCGGCAGCGGTTCAGTATCGGGACGTTCAGACATAAAAAAGCTCCTTCGGGCGGCTATGAAAAACCTGACATATCGCTGCAACAACGCTAAATTCAGACGCCTTCTGACCAAAAAAGCGCAGACTAGACGAATCCGCATTTAACGCGTTGAGTTAACCTGCGGCAACGGCTGCGCAATCATGCGGTTAGCGAAGCAGAAAGCAAAACGCAGCGTGCGGCGAATTTTCGGTAACATCTGGCAATATAATAAACTACTGAAAATTGCGGCAATGCCGATAGATTGATGCGTGCAGACGGGGAGGTTGGCAGCGAGCCAACACCAGGGCAACCGCGTTGACTTCCCCGCTGCAGCTGTTCAGGTTCGGCCTGACGACTGCTCGCCAGACTGAACAGAACCTTATGGACGTTTCAGCAGAGGATCGACTTTATCCTTTTCTTCAACGCCTGATACGCCGCTTCTCTCAACGATATCGTCATCTGCGCCGGTGGTTCCGGTAGTGTTAAAAGCGCCGGCAGGTTTTGCCGTAGCGCTGCCGGTACCTGTCAGAGGGGCATCCGCAGCGAGATGGCTGTCTGCATGATCGATGTCCACTTCCTGGCGACGAACAGAATCTGTGACGTTTTCAACGCGCTCGCTCTGGTCTGTGCGTACCACCACTTCTTCCTTGATGCGCGCGGTTTTGTTGATAACCGGCTGCTCATGCGTTTCCGCTACTTCGATGGTTTTATCTTCCCAGTCAACATTATCCGTCGCGGCCAGATCGTTGGTTGAACGGCGGAAGATATCCGCATGCTGCTCCTGCAGAGAGATATTTTCTGAAACCTGATCGGTCACGGTATAGCGACGGACGCGCGTGGTCCCCTCGCTGACCAGACGTTTGCCGACTTCCAGACGCTCTTCAGCCAGGCGCAGCACTTCTTCTTCGCTTTCATCGCCGGTAAGCGAAGTGCGAACCGGCTGCGTCAGACCGCTGTCGGCAACGCTGTTGACGCCAGTCGCGCTCTGCGCAGTCGAAACGGTGTAGCCGTCATCCTGCGACAGGCCGTTGCCGGCTGGCAGTTCGCCGGTGTCATGCGCATCCAGAATACTGTAGGCGCGCGGCAGCTTATCCTCTTCAGCGCGCAACGTCAGCACGACGCTGCCTGAGTTAATCGCATCTTCATACACGCCGCTCTGCTCTTCATCCAGCGTGCTGCCGAACAGACGCTGCCAGAAGCCTGGATGACGGGCTTCGTGTCCTTCCGATTTCAGACGCTCGCCAGAAATCACATCAATATCATGCTCGGCGAAACCCGCCTTGATAAGGCTACGCTTAGCCCCTTCAGCCTGAGCCAGAGTACTGAACATTGTTACGATTTTTTCGTGTGCCATGATTTCCTCCTGCGTGATGATGGCTTAGGTGTCGTCTTTTTTCCGGTTAATCTCGACATGCTGTTTACGTAGTGAAACGGTCTCTTCCCAGGGAACCTCTTCATGCGTTCGCCGGATATGCAACTCCTCTTTCAAAACCAGCCTGCGAATGATTTCAACTTCCTCTTCTACGACCGGAACGATAAGGACGCCTTCCTCTTCCCTGATATCCGGCATAGACGCGATGCGCTCATTTTTCGGCACATGCGTCACCTCGACGTTTTCCCGGCGCAACAGTAGACTTACTGGCTCGTTATGCGTGGAAGTCTGGCGTTTGACAGTGACATATCCATCCAGTACTTCTTCTCGCGATACGCTCAGCTTTTCTTCAGCCAGATGCAGTATTTCCTCTTCTGCATTTGGATGTTCGTCGTTGTTTGAAGAAGAAGCCATATTTCACCCTTAATGAAATGCCCGGTTGAAATAAACACCCTGATATAATCAAATCAAAAGCATTTACAACTAATGAAACTTAAGTCTGAATCAAAACCCAGCCGTTGCAAGCCAAACGGTAAAAAAAAAGAAAATTAAAACAAAGACGAGAACGCGGCTAAAAAACCAGACATTAATCCAACAAGAATTTATCCTTTGCGAGCAAGGGTTTATTGTAATTTCGTTGTTTTATTGCGCACGCTGTTAATTCAGGATAATTCCTACCAGCAAAAATTTTAAATTTAGCTACGTCACCTGAATATTATTATTAACGCGCTGATATGCATTGTTTTTATATTGCCTTTAAATAAAAAATCGTATAAGCATGTAAAAATATGTCAGCGAGTGAATAATTACGACGCCAGGCATGCAAAAAGCGTTATTACGGGGATTAAATCGCCAGCGCGACTCGTTTCAAGCCAGCTGAAAAGTGGTTTTTTGGCGCGAGGGCAACATGGTAAAGGAGGATGGGGTAGGCTCTGCCGCGACGCACGCGGCAGAGCGAGGTCGTTATTTCCCTTCAAAGAAATTTTCAGGCAACTGTCCCGGCGCGCGGTCAATAACGCTGTCGTTATCGGGCCCTTCATTTTTCATATAGGTAACTTCGGCAAATTCGGGAATGATGACATAAGGATAGGCTGGGCCTTCATCTCTGAAACGATGCATATCTTCGATAAACTCATTCTGATAGCAGATGGTTTTTTCAGGATGCTGACCTTCTCCGGCGATCCACTGCGGGAAAAAAATGGTGCCATGCAGCAGTTTGCGGTTCAAGTCAAACAGCAGGCTGACGCAGGTGCCGGTCGGTTCATGCCAGTCCACCTTAAATATACCAGGGGCAAACTGCACGGCATTCATCTTCTGATTAGTCACCCAGCGCCCACCAACCAGGCCCTGATGGATGCGATAGTCGCAGGTCGTTTCATTACGCGCGTACCACTCATACTTCCAGCCGTTATCGTAGGTATAGACAAAATGCGTACCGACAAACTGCGATAGATCGCGTGATGACTCGTTAAGCGAAGCGATAGTCATGGCTTACCTCATGTTATAAGTAAGGAGGGCTCCGGCCTGTTGCGCAGAGCCGCATTCTCTTTTGAGACCGGCCGTTAATATTTTGCCGGTTCACTTATTATTGATGAGGATCCATTATTCACCACTTCAGCAGCGATTTAAGATGCGCAGCGGCGCAGGATGCAAGAGGCAAAAGCGGCCATTCTATATTTTACTGTTTTCTTCCACTGCGATTAAAATCTGAACAACAATAGAAGCGTCATCACGCTTTTTTTCATCAGTGCTAATTACAAAATATGGATTTAACCCATTGGCATCTTCGCCAAATATAGCCATGCAGAAACCTGCCGTTACATCATGCATATATTTATCACATTAAAAATTCGTTGCTAAATTAATCATAAACGGTTCTTTTACCCCGCACTGAGAAATCATAACGCGCAGGATATGATCGTAATCAACGCCTTTCGACACGTCTCTTACTACCCTTCATTAATGTTTTACTAACGTAACTAATAAAATGATAACGCTGCGAAAAATTAACGGTTTTGAATTAGAACGGGATATCGGCGAACTTAATCAGGCAATCGCTCAACATTATATCTGGTCCAGTCAACTAACCACGACGGCGCTGTTCCATGACAGCCCCGATCCAGAGGTGATGGACACCGAATCACATCTGCACTGCCGGTTCAGTAAATGGCTGGCCATTCGTTTGCGGCTGAAGAATTTTGAAGATCCAGCGGTTAAACAAATTGAAGAGCGCCACGCGGCTATCCACGCCTCTATGCGCGAACTGCTGTTGGCAATGCAGCAAGGCACCTTAACGCGCGCGCAGCTACAGGACTATTACGCGGACCAGCGGGCCTTCCTCGACGCCATCGATCGTTATAAAACCGAGCTGATCGCGCTACGGAATAACCACGATGCGTTGACGGGGCTGCCGCTCAGAAAACTGCTTTATCGCGATTTCCCGTTACTGCAGCAGGCTGTTGGTCGTAATGAAGCGCCTTCGCTCTATCTGACCCTGATTGACATTGACCACTTTAAACAGGTCAACGACAAATATGGCCATACGACTGGCGATGCAGTGCTGAGAGAACTTGGCAGCTTACTCTCCATGAATAGCCGCAGCCAGGACAAAACCTACCGCTTTGGTGGCGAAGAATTTATTCTGCTGCATGTTTGCGACAGCGATGCGGCCTTTAACGCCACGCTGGAGCGACTTATGGCGCAGATTCGCGCGCATAATTTCATTACGCCGACCGGCACGCTGCAGATCACGGTAACCTGTGGCGCCGTGCATGCAGACAGCGATGAGGCGTTACAGACGCTGATCGAAAAGGCCGACCGGGCAATGTATCTGGGCAAACAGCAGGGCCGCGATCGCATTATCTTTTGTCCGCATGAAAACCAGGCGCCGAGCCACGCTGGCGAAGCGACCTGCTGGTAGACGAAACCTAAACTCTTCCTCAACGCAGCGCGACTTTCCGCCTCGCGCTGCCGCCTTTTCTCTCTTACCGCACGGCTGACGCTTGTCTGGCTGACGCGACCTCACGATAATCGCTATCTACTTTACTTTATAACGAGAGTGCAGATGAAAAAGCTCAGGCTTATCGCGTTGATAAGCGCCCTATTATGCAGCGCTTCCGCCATGGCGACCGATATTCGCGTCACCTACGCTGGTTCAATGGGCAAGGTAATGGATGAGAGTTTAGGCCCGGCATTCGCCAAAGCCAACCACGGCAGCTATCAGGGACAGGGTCAGGGCGCCTACGGCATGGCGCGACTGCTGGCGAGCAAAAAAATCACCGCTGACGTTTTTGTCTCAATTACGCCAGGTCCGATGCAGATCCTGAAAGAGGCGGGCCTGATCGATAACGCCGTGCCAGTCGCCAGCACCAGCATGGTGATCGCCTATAGCCCAAAAGGCCCCTATGCGCAGCAGTTCGCCGCCGCCGCGAAGGCAGGCAATGCCAGCTGGCTTAAGCTGCTGGCGACGCCCGGCCTGAAGTTTGGCCGTACCGATCCGGTTAACGATCCTAAAGGGCAGAATATTGTCTTCTCCCTGCTGCTGGCGGAGAAGTATTACGGCAAGCCTGGCGCAGCTGACAGCATCATGGGCGGTGTGCAGAATCCGGCGCAGACTCATCTTGAAGGCGGTTTGCTGGCACGGCTTGAGAGCGGCCAGGTCGACGCCGCGGCCGGTTATGAAAGCGAAGTCATCTCTGCGCATCTGCCCTACGTCGCGCTGCCGGACGAGATTAATCTGAGCAATCCGGCACAGGCTAAAAAGTGGTACGACACCGTTAGCTTTACGATCAAAGACAGCAAAGGCGAGGAGAAAACCCTGCACACCCAGCCGCTGGTCTACTACGCGGCGGTGCTGAAAAATGCGCCTCACGGTGCGAAAGCGGGACAGGCCTTCGTCGATTTTATGCTGAGCAAAGCGGGTCAGGCGCTCTACCAGCAGAATGGCTACGCCGCGCCTAAAGGCGACGCGCTCTACCCGTGATAAAGCGTCGCCCCTCTTCGGCACTCTGGTTATCGCTGCCCGCGCTTGCGCTGCTGGCGGTGCCTTTCCTGACGCTGATCGCCCTGACTCGCTGGCGCCATTTTCATCTTGCCTGGGGCGACGGCAACGCTATCGCGATCTCGACCGGGCTGGGAATGATATCGCTGCTGCTGATCGTTACCACCGGCCTGCCCGTCGCCTGGTGGCTGTCGCAGGCGCGCGGCAAGGCGCGGACGGTGGTGGAGATACTGGTGTTGATCCCGCTGCTGACGCCGCCGCTGGCGATGGGCATTCTGCTGGTCAGCGCCTATGGACCCTACGGACCGGCAGGCTCGCTGCTGGCGCGCATGGGCGTTGAGCTGGTTAACAATCCGGCCGCCTTTGTGCTGGCGCAGTGGTACGGCGCGCTGCCCTGGTTTATTACGGCGGCGCGGTCGGCCTTTGCCGCCGTGCCCGTCGCCATCCTGGAGGCGGGCCGCACGCTGGGCGCGTCGCCGTGGCAGCGTTTTCGCCGTCTGTCACTGCCGCTCGCCGCGCCGGGTCTCGCGACGGCGGTAGCGCTCGCCTGGGTGCGCGCTATCGGCGAATTCGGCATCGTGATGATTTTTGCCTATTTCCCGCAGGGCATTCCGGTTAAGCTCTACAACAATTTGCAGAATGACGGCGTGGATGCGGTTTATGTGCTGCTGTGGCTGCTGCTGTTGTTTACCTTACCTTTGCCGCTGGCCTGCTTTGCCTTTGTGCGTCGTTACGCACGCGAAAAAGAGCCGCGGCGCACCCGATCGGGAGTGATCTGATGTCCGTTTCGCTGGAGCAGTTGATCGAGAAGTACCCAGAGGCGCATGCATGGGCGTTCGGCGACTCGGCCGAGTTGGCCGATCGTCTCGTTACGCTGGTGATTGCCGGTAAAAAGATGGCGAGCTGCGGCTCGCTGCACGGCTGGCAGGATGACGAATCAAAGCCTGAGCCTGGCGGCTACAGCATTATCCTCGACGGCGCGGGGCAGCCGCGTTGCGTAATCCGCACCACCGGCCTCTTTTTGACCCGCTTCGACCGTGTGACGCCGGAGATGGCGATGCTGGAAGGCGAAGACGATCTTAGTCTGGAAAGCTGGCGCCGCGAGCATCAGCGCTTTTTCCAGAACGAAGGCACCTTTCACCCCGAGATGGAGCTGGTGTTCGAGACCTTCCAGCTGGTTGAGGTGGTGTAGTTCAGCCTACAGCTAGCTCGCATTACGCTGGAAGTGGCTGTTTACAAACGCGCGGCAGCGCGGCGAAACAGGGTCAAGAAACAGCTGCTCCGGCGCGCCCTCCTCTTCCACCATTCCCTGATGCAAAAACACCGCCTTATTCGACACGTCGCGCGCGAAGCCCATTTCGTGCGTCACGATAATCATCGTGCGCCCCTCTTCCGCCAGGCCGCGGATCACGCGCAGCACCTCGCCCACCAGTTCGGGATCGAGCGCAGAGGTCGGCTCATCGAACAGAATCGCCTTCGGCTGCTGCGCCAGCGCGCGCGCAATCGCCACGCGCTGCTGCTGGCCGCCTGACAGCTGCGACGGCCAGGCGTCGCGCTTCGCGTAAAGCCCCACCTTATGCAGCAGCGCCTCCGCCTCTTCCGTCGCCTCTTTGACGTTGCGCTTCTGTACGTGCACCGGCGCTTCGATGATGTTCTGCATTACCGTCTTGTGCGGCCAGAGATTAAAGCTCTGGAACACAAAGCCAAGCTGCATCCGCATCAGCTTAATGCGCTGGCGCTGCGCGCGACTCAGCTTTTCATCGGCGTTATCCAGCGTCACGCTGTTCTCGCCCACGGCGATCTCGCCCGCCTGCGGCACTTCAAGAAAGGGAATACAGCGCAGCAGCGTACTTTTTCCCGATCCGCTGGCGCCGATTAGCGAGATGACATCGCCGTCCTGCGCCGTCAGGCTGATGTCGTGCAGCACTTCATGTCCCGCATAGCTTTTTCTGAGATGGCTCAGCATGATGGTTGGTTGGGTCATGAACGCGCTCCGAAATAGTAGGGGGAGAGGCGCCGCTCCAGCAGAGAGACGCCTTTGCTCACCAGTATGCTGAGCAGCAGATAGATCGCCGCCGCGCTGAGGAAAACTTCCAGCGCGCGGAAGGTAGAGGAGACGATAGAGTCAGCGATGCCGGTCATCTCCATCAGGCTGATGGTACTCACCAGCGAAGTAGACTTGAGCATAGAGATAATTTCATTGCTGTAGGCGGGCAGCGCCTGACGGATGGCGATAGGCAGCGTAATGCGGGTGAAGATCTTATGCGACGGCATGCCGCAGACCCTGGCCGCCTCCAGCGACTGACGGCTCACCGCGTTGAGGCCGCCGCGCAAAATCTCCGAAGTATAGGCCGCGTCGTTGAGGATCAGCGCCAATAGCCCGCACCAGTAAGGATCGCGCAGCAGCGGCCAGAACATGCTTTCGCGCACCGCCGGCAAACTGCCCAGGCCGTAGTAGATCATAAAAATTTGAATCAGCAGCGGCGTGCCGCGAAACAGCCAGACGTAAAAACGGGCGAAATAGCCACCGACGCGCGTCTGACGCAGCAGGTTCAGCCCCAGCGCCAGCAGGCCGCCGCCCAGCAGCGACAACACCGCCAGATTAATGGTCAGCGGCAGGCCTTTGAGCAGCGCCAGCAGGGTTTCCTGCAAAAAAGGGAGATCCATCGGCTTTCCTTAAACGTTAGCGCGCTGCTGGCCGCGCATAGCGAACTTCTCTACCGCGCGGAAGACCCAGTCGGAACAGGTGGTGATAATCAGATAGATCACGGCGCCGACGCTGTAGAAGAAAAACGACATCTGCGTGGAGTTGGCGGCCGTGGTGATCTGGTTCATGGTTTCCACCAGTCCGGTCACCGAGACCAGCGCCGACTCCTTGATCACCGACTGCCACTGATTGCCCATTCCCGGCAGCGCGGTGCGCAGCGCCTGGGGCACAATCATGCGGCGGAACAGCATCAGCCGCCCCATGCCCGTGACCGTCGCCGCCTCCAGCGTGCCGCGCGGAATGGCGTAGAACGCGCCGCGAAACACGCCGCTCTGGTAGGCGCCGGAGATCAGGCCGATGGCGATAGCGCCGGCGATAAAGCCGTTGATATCGAACGGCCCCTGCATGCCCAGCGCGGTTCCAACCGAAGAGAGTACCTGACGACCGCCGAAGTAAAACAGGTAGATCACCAGCAGTTCCGGCACGCCGCGAAACACTGTGATATAGCCTGCCGCCAGACGCCGCTGCCAGCGCGAACCGGCAATCTGCATCCAGCAGAGCAGGCTGCCCAGCGCTGCGCCCAGCAGCCACGCGCAGAGCGAAACGGTTACCGTGACCGTGGCGGCGCTCAGCAGCACGCCGCCCCAGCCTTCGTCGCCGAAGCCAATTAGCTGCCAGTCGATTTGGGTCAACATCGGCTATCAGGCTTTCGGCGCGACGTCTTCGCCGAACCATTTGATGGAAAGTTTGCTCAGCGTGCCGTCTTTAATCATCGCGGCAAGCGCGTCGTCCAGCGCCGCCTTCAGCTCAGCGTTGCCTTTGCGCAGGCCAATTGCCGATCCCGCTCCCAGCACGCCGCCGCTAAACCCATAGCCGCTGCTGCTGATGGCGTTCGCATGTTTTTTCACAAAGGCGTTAAGGTTAGTGCGCGACGCCATCACCGCATCTACGCGGCCGTTCATTAGATCGGCAAAGGTTTCCGGGCCGGCCTGATAGGTACGAATCGTGGCGACGTCGCCCAGATATTTTTGCAGGAAGTCCGTCTGAATGGTGGCGACCTGCACCGCGATGGTTTTGCCCTTGAAGCTGGTTTTCAGTTCATCGATCGCTTTCTGCATGCCGGCAGCGTCATCGGCCGTCACCACGGTGCCGGTGCCGGGCAGCGTCGCCAGCGGCGAGCTTTTGGCCGTCACGAAGCTGGAAACGCTGACGGTGTATTGCTGGGTAAAGTCGATCGCTTCAGCGCGCTTCGGCGTAACCGTCACTGCGTCGATAACCGCATCATATTTGCCGTCGATCAGACCGGGGATCATGCCTGACCACTTTTGCGCACTGATTTCATATTTGAAGCCGACGCGCTTCGCCAGCTCTGCCACGATATCGGGTTCATAACCGACGATCTTGCCGTTCGGCGTGGTCTGGTTAAACGGAGGATAGCTGCCTTCGGTGGCGAATTTCAGGGTGCCAAAATCTTTTGCCAGGCTGAGCGCCGGTACGGCTGCCAGGCCCAGAGCCAGGGTGGCCGCGAACAGCCCTTTGCGCATCATCATAGTGATATCCTCATTTATTATTGTCAGAAAGCAGATCGACGGCCAGTCGCACCATCGCCTGCGCGCCTGCGGCGATGCTGCGTTCATCCGGCTGATAATCGGAGTTATGCAGATGGTCGTCGCGGCCCGGCGTGCCGGAGCCGATATGGATCTGACAGCCCGGCGCGCGCTCGGTAAACAGGGAAAAATCTTCCGCGCCGAAGCTGTCGCTCGGTTTCGCGACAATGGGTTTGCCGAACTGATGCGAAAGAATCTCCTCCAGCGCGTCAATCAACCGGTCGTCATTCATTAGCGGCGGCACGCCGCGCAGATAGTCCACCTCGACGCGCACGTTCATCGCCAGCGCGACGCCTGCGCATATGCGACGGAACGAGGTTTCCATATCGGCGCGCACCTGCGGCGATTTAGTGCGAATAGTGCCCTGAAGCAGGCAGCTGTCGGGAATGATATTGTGCGTGGTGCCGCCCTGGATATGGCCAATAGTCAGCACAGCGGAGTGGGCCGGATCGCGCTCGCGCGAGATCAGCGTTTGCAGCTGGCCGATCAGAGAAGCCGCGGCAACGATGGGATCGACGCCCATATGGGGCCGCGCGGCGTGCGTCGAAACGCCATGCACTCGCACGTCGAACTCGTCGCTCGAGGCGGTGCTGCCGCCTCGCGTCAGCGCCACGTCGCCGGCCGCCAGCTCCGGCTTGTTGTGCAGCGTGACGGCCCAGTCTACGCCCTCAGCGGCGCCATCGGCGATCATCGCTTCCGCGCCGCTTTCCGGCGTTTCTTCCGCAGGCTGGAAGATAAGCCGCACTCGGCCTTTCAGCTGTTGACGGTAGTTGGGCAGGATCGCCGCGACGCCAAGCAGCGTAGCGGTATGGAGATCGTGTCCGCAGGCGTGCATTTTGCCGGGCAGCGTGCTGCTGAAGGAGAGACCGGTCTGCTCCTGGATGGGCAGCGCGTCCATATCCGCACGCAGCAGCAGCGTTTTACCCGGCTGCGCGCCGACAATGTCTACCAGCACGCCGGTGCGGCCGACGCCTGTTTGGGGAGTGAGGCCATGGGCGCGCAGCCAGTTAGCGACGATCTCCGCAGTGCGCACCGTATCGAAGCCGAGCTCCGGATGCGCATGGATATCGCGTCGGATGGCGATCAGTTGCGGCTCAAGATCGGCTACTCTGGCGCTTATTTCCCTCGCCAGGCGTGCTTTTTCGTCAGTCATATTTTCCCTGCAGAATGCCTTTACTTACGGCGTCAGGCGCAGCGGTTCGAGCCGCTGGCTATATTGTTGTGTTTGCAGGCTTTATTTATTCACAGAGGAAAGCAGAAAGCAACGCGCGGGATATTGAGGAAAAATTATTAAAATCAATAAATTAGAAAACATCACTTTTAAGACGCCTGAGAATGCAGCGAATCAGCAAGATTATTAATAATCCCCGACCGTTCATCACATCGTCTAATTATGTTATTGCACAAAGTGTGCTGCTGCCGATAAAAAAACGCCCTGCGAACAGGGCGTTTTCAGTGGTAATCAGGCGCGGCGCCAGCGGCGCGTCAGCTGTTTTTCCAGCTCGACGATGATGAAGATCGCGGCGCCGACGATAAAGGCGATGACCCAGTATTTAAACGGCAGCGGACGAGTGCCGAACAGGGTATTCATCAGCGGCAGATAGATAATCAGCGCCTGCAGCACTACCAGCACGCCGCTCACCAGCCAGATGCCGCGATTTTTCAGCATGCCGCTGTCGAGTGAGAAGCTGTTGGTGCTGCGGCAGTTCAGCATATAGACCCACTGCGCGGTGACCAGCGTCTGCAGCAGCACGGTGCGGATGAATTCCGGCTCATAGCCGCGCGTCTGCAGCCAGGCTTCGAGAACGAAGGCGCTAACGGAGATCAGCAGGCCGACGAAGAGCATACGCCAGACGGCGTAACCGTCCATTACCGAGGCGCTGACGTCGCGCGGCGGACGGCGCATCACATTCGCCTCGGCCGCTTCAAACGCCAGGCCGAATGAGAGCGTGGCGGACGTCGCCATATTCATCCAAAGGATCTGAACCGGCGTCAGCGGCAGCAGGTTGCCCATCAGGATGGCGATAATAATCAGCAGGCCCTGCGCCAGGCAGGTCGGCATAATAAACAGAATAGTTTTAATCAGGTTATCGTAGACCCGACGCCCCTCTTTCACTGCGGCGGCGATGGTCGCGAAGTTGTCGTCGGCGAGGATCATATCGGCGGCCTCTTTGGTCACCTCCGTGCCTTTGATGCCCATGGCGATGCCGACGCTCGCCTGCTTCAGCGCAGGCGCGTCGTTGACGCCGTCGCCGGTCATGCCAACCACTTCGCCGCTGGCGGCCAGCGCTTTCACCAGACGCAGCTTATGCTCGGGGCTGGTGCGCGCGAAGATATCGTACTGACGCGCCGCTTCGGCAAGCTCGCTGTCGCTCATATGCTCCAGATCGCGCCCCGTCAAGGCTTTATCGCTGTTGCTGATGCCCAGCATTTTGCCGATCGCCATTGCCGTCTCCTGATGATCGCCGGTGATCATCTTGACGCGGATGCCGGCCTGCTGGCAGTCGTCGATAGCCGCGACCGCTTCCGGACGCGGCGGATCCATCATGCAGGCGAGCCCCAGCAGCACCATATTCTCGCGCAGATCCGCATGATCCAGCGAGTCGATCGCCTTCGGCACGCGTTTCCACGCCGCCGCGACGGTGCGCAACCCTTCGCTGGCGTAGCGGGTAATCGCCGCCTCCCAGTAGGCGCGATCCAGTGGCTGTGCGCCGTCGGCGCTCTGCTGATGCGTGCAGAGCGACAGCAGCACGTCCGGCGCGCCGGTCATCAACACCCAGGCCTCGCCGTCCGCTTCGCCGCTGACGGCCATATATTTATAGAGCGAGTCGAACGGCAGCTTGCTGACCAGCTGCTGCTGACCCACTTTTACGCCCCCTTTCGCCGCCAGCACTTTCAGCGCGCCTTCGGTCGGCCCGCCGACAATGCGCCAGCGCCCTGCCGCATCCTGCTGGATCTGGCTTTCGTTGCAGATATCGATGGCGGCGAGAAAGCGCGACATGACCGGATCCTGCGCTGCGATAAGCCCGCTGTCCGGCGTCTCCGGGACAATCTCGCCCACCGGCTCGTAGCTGTCGCCGCTGACGCGCCAGCGGCTTTCCGCCAGCACCACCGCTTTTACCGTCATCTCGTTCATGGTGAGGGTGCCGGTTTTGTCGGAGCAGATCACCGACATGGCGCCCAGGGTTTCGACCGTCGGCAGCTTGCGGATAATCGCGTTTTTGCGCGCCATCGACTGCACGCCCAGCGAAAGAATAATCGAGATAATTGCCGGCAGGCCTTCAGGCACCGCCGCCACTGCCAGACTGATCACCGACAGCGCCAGCGAGGCCAGCGGAATGTCGCGCAGCAGATAACCAAAGACAAAGAGTCCGGCCATCATCAGCAGGATCGCCGCGAAAATCGCTTTGCCGAGCTTATCGATTTGCAGCAGCAGCGGCGTTTTGGCGGTTTCGATGTTGCCCATCATTTCGTTGATATGACCCAGCTCGGTGTTGCGGCCGGTAGCGATCGCCACGCCCAATGCGGTGCCGGAACTGACGGTGGTGCCGGAGAAAGCAAGATTGAGTCGGTCGCCCAGCGATTTGTCACCTTCGAGCGCCTCGCTGCTTTTCGACACCACGGTCGATTCGCCAGTCAGGATAGCTTCTTCCACGCGCAGGTTGTGCACTTCGAACAGCCGCAAATCCGCCGGAATACGATCGCCAGGCCGCAGCATCACCACGTCGCCAGGCACGAGGGTTTCGCCCGGCACCGTCATAATCTCGCCGCCGCGCACCACCACCGCTTCGTTCGAGAGCATATTTTGAATGCCCTTCAACGACTTCTCGGCGTTGCTCTCCTGAATAAAGCCGATGAACGCGTTGATTACCGCCACGCCGAGAATAACAAAGGTATCGACCCAGTGGCCCATGATTGCCGTAATCACCGCCGCCGCCAGCAGGATATAGATCAGCATATCGTTGAAGTGGGCCAGAAACTTCAGCCAGGCCGGCTGAGGCTTCTTTTGCGGCAGCGTGTTGGGGCCGTTTTTCGCCAGCCGCGCCTGCGCTTCGTCGACAGATAGCCCTTGCGGAGAGCTATCAAGCTCGGCGAAAACGGCTTCGCTTCGATGCTGATACCACGGCCGCGCTTTTAAAGCGGCATTTTGCAATGTCTTGCGGTCGTTATTCATTTCTTACTCCGTGCAGGCAACCGGCGACTGGATCGCAGTTAAATTAAATGGGCCAGCATAGTGCGACAGCTTAAATAAGCTGATACTGATTCAGGTCATATTTTTGTTGTTTTAATTCAGTAAAACTGTTGCCGGAATAATTCTTCCATCACATCGGTTTCAGCATGAATACAGCGAGCAAATATCGTGGAAAATAACTTAGAAATCAAAGTACTAATATTTGTTGTTTTTGCAGTTGCTGCGACCAGCGCTGTAGGATGGCTGACATATTTCGTGGTTGATAATTTCTTGTAAGCGTTAGCCTTTATAGCGAGAACAGCTTATTTCACTGGTCCGCTTCTCATCCAATAAAAATACCCACACTCCTGCTGGGTATTTAGACATGGCAAAAATAAATCTCTGCTAAAAATTAAACGGCAGCTAAACAGCGATATAAAAAAACGGCTCTGTTTACGCTTTATTCTGCGCAAGGTTCCGCGCCGCCAGCTCCGTTGCGCGGCGTCTGACCGCGATAAAATCCGCCATCTGCGCGCGGGCGGTCTCCACCTGCTCAGGCAAGGCGGAATGCGGCGACCCGGCATTAAACGGCGGTTCGGGATCGTACTCCATCTGCAGCTGAATCGCCTGAGCGACATCCTGGCCCCGTAATTCCGCGACCAGCGTCAGAGCAAAATCGATCCCTGAGGTGACGCCCGCGCCGGTTAGCCGGTTGCGGTCGCGCACCACGCGCGCGTCCACCGGCTCCGCCCCCAACAGCGCCAGCTGATCGCGCGAGCTCCAGTGCGAGGTAGCGCGATAGCCGCGCAGCAATCCGGCGGCGCCCAGCACCAGCGATCCGGTGCAAACAGAAGTAATAAACTGCGCCTGCTCTGCCTGACGGCGCAAAAAGCAGAGCGTTTCACTGTCCGACATCAGCGCAATCTGGCCCGGCCCGCCCGGCACGCAAATGACGTCCAGCGGCGGGCAGTCGCTAAAATCGCAGTCTGGCAGCAGCGTTAAACCGCGATCCGAGCGCACCGGCTGTTTCTCTTTCCAGATCAGATGACACACCACATCCGGCGTGCGGGCGAACACCTCGAAAGGGCCAGTGAGATCAAGCTGGGTGACATCCGGGAAAAGCAGTATGCCGATATGCAGAGGCGTTTTCATGGCGGCGATCCTTTATGGGCTGTGGAGAAGGGCGACGCGTGCGTTACTCCGCGCCGGAGAGGATGTTCAGCGTTGCCTCGAGCGAAGAGGGCAGCAGTTCGCCGTGCGTCTGACCAGGATAACGTATTTCATGCAGCCTGACGCCTTTATCGCGCAGCGTAGCGATCAGCGCACGATCGGCGTCGTTAAGCTGCGCTGCGCGCTTCTCTTCATGACGATCGCTGCGCCCGTCCCCTTCGATCAGGTAGAGGGTTTTACCGCTCAGCGCCTGCGGCGCGGCCTGCTGCGCCAGCTCGACGATGCGCTGATAGCGCCAGCCAAGCGACGGTGCCGCGCTGAAATAGTGCGTGAAAGCCGCGTCGCTATAGAGGGTATCCAGCACGAAGAGTCCGCCGTAGGAGTGGCCCCACAGCGCTCGCCGCTGCGGATCGCTTTTCGCCTGTTTCTCCGCCCAGGGCATAATCTGCTCCAGCAGCAGCGCGCGAAAGGCGTGACTTCCGCCCCCTGGATAGCGTTCATGCCGCGCATCGCCTCGCTGCCCGCCAGGCGGGGTATAGTCGAGCGCGCGCGCCTCGACGTCGAACGGCAATCGGGTGTCATACCCCACCGCCACCAGCGCCGGCGGCTGGTGTCCCGCCAGCTGCTTCAGGCGATCTTCGCTGAGACGCGCCATCGCCGCGTTGCCATCCAGCAGGTAGAGCACGGGAAAGCCCGCTGTCGGCGCCGCCTGCTTCGGCACGCCAAGCCAGACTTTATAGCGGCGCAGGCCGTCGGCAGAGGTGAAGGTCTGGCTGGTAAAGCGATAAAACGCCGAGCCACGATCGGCAACGTTGTCGCCCAGCGGCGCCATGTGTGGCCTGCCGTTCGCCTGCGTCGCGAGCGTTAAACCAACACTGAGCGCCAGCAGGGCCGTGGAGAAAATCTTCAGCGGGTATTGCATATAAAGCCTTCCTGACCTGACGAAAAGATTCGCCATCCTAACAAATCACACGTGATAATGAGAAGCTTTCTCAATAAAACAGATTACATTGGTTTATGCCTGCTTATCAGAGCCGCTAGCTAAACTCTGATTTAGCGAGACAGGGATTGCGAATCGACATCACAGATCGTTAAATTTCAGCATTCGACCAGACTTTTTTTATTTTGATGCCGGACGTTTGTTACGACAAACGGGCCGATACTCCTTTCAACCGACACCAGCAAAGCCATTAATCAGAGGTTGTTAAATGGATCGCCTTAAATACCAGATAAGGGTTGTACGCTTTTTATGTTTGTACGCCCTGTTTCGACTGAGATTATTCAAATTCAGCGACCTCGCCTATTCTGATAGCCATGAAAATGAGGCATTAGATATTCTCACCAGACACGACAGCGAAAAAAGCGCTATCCCAAAAGTGATCTGGATGTACTGGGACAGTCCTAACCCGCCTGACCATATCATGGCCTTCCATCAAAAAATGAAGACGATTAATCAGGCGCATGAAATTATTCTGCTCGACCGCAACAGCCTGAGAAAATATCTTCCAACGCTGCATTTCGATTTTCAGGGGATTGGACTGGCGCATAAAAGCGACGTCATTCGCCTCGCCCTGCTCAAGCGCTACGGCGGGATCTGGGTCGACTGCTCGACGCTGGTTTATCAGGATTTCAGCTGGGTGCATGAACGCAGGGGCTATGACATGGTGGGCTACTACAGCGACGCCAACACTCAGGACGCGCGTTTTCCGGTGATCGAAACCTGGTTTATGTGCGCGCCGCCTGAAAACCCTTTCGTCAGCCGCTGGCTGGAGTTGATCATGCCGCTGACCAAGATCAGCGTCGATGACTACTACAATCGCATCAAAGATCGTCCCGATTTCGAACGCATTAAACAGGGCATTCCGCGCGGCAGCTATTTAACCACGAACTACCTCTGCCAGATTGCCATGCGCGAAGCGGATAGCGTTAACCTTTATCTTAAAAAATGCGAAACCTCGGCCTTTTATTATCAGAACGTCTTTAAGTGGAATTGTCTGAAGATGTCGCTGTTTTTACTCTGTACGCGCCAGCCAACCACCCATCCGAAATTGATTAAGCTGACCAACAGCGACCGCCAGTTTTTACCGCTGGCCCGTAAGCTGCGCATTCTCGACGCAGAAAGTATTCTCGGGAAATTAATGCTGGAACAACAGCATCCTTAATCAACAAGCGGATAAAAAAATGGAACAGCTGAAACGACATCTCAGAACGGCAAAATTTCTCCTGCTTTATGTTTTATATAAGCTGCGCCTTTTTCGCTTTCCCGATCTGGCCTATTCAGAGGCGCACGAAAACGACGTAAAAGATATCGGTCGGCGAGCCTCAGCGGCGGCGCCCGCCATTCCAAAAGTGATCTGGATGTACTGGGACGACCTGACGCCGCCCGACTTTATTCAGGCGTTTTACGTCAAAATGAAGCAGATGAACCCGGACCATCAGATTCATCTGCTCAATCGCGAGTCGGTCAGGGAATTTCTGCCGTGGCTGCGCTTTGACTACGCGCAGATCGGCATGTCCCATAAAGGTGACGTGATCCGCCTCGCCCTGTTGAAAAGCTACGGCGGTATCTGGGTCGACAGCTCAACGCTGGTCTATCAGGACTTCTCCTGGGTGCACCAGCGCAGCGGCTACGATATCGTCGGCTACTACAGCGACGGCACCACGGTAGACAAAGCCTTTCCTGTGGTGGAAGCCTGGTTCCTCGCCTCGCCGCCGGACAACGCGTTTATCGCTCGCTGGCTGGAGCTGATTATGCCGCTGACGCAGATCGGCATCGACGACTATTACGCGCAGATTACCCGACGCAGCGATTTTGCCGAGATACGCCAGGGCATCAACCGCGGCAGCTATATCATTATCAATTTTCTCTGCCAGATCGTGATGCGAGAGCAGCCCGGCTTTAGCTGCTATCTGAAAAAGTGCGAAAGCTCCGCCTTCTTCTATCAGGATGTGTTCCAGTGGGACAGCCTGAAGATGTCGCTGTTTTTGCTCTGCGCGCGCGAGCCGGCGACGCATCCCAAACTGATTAAACTCACCAACGACGATCGCCGCTTTCTGCCGCTGGCGCGCAGGCTGAATATTCTTGAGCGCGACAGCGTAATGGGCAAGCTGCTGACGCCGCAGCGCGCGCCATAACGCCGCGCGTTGTTCAGGGAGAAAAACAGGCTATGCTGGCGGGCGGATGACCGCCGGTCATCGCCGCTACAGGGATCTGAACATGCAGTTAATTTCCGAACGTTTAGTGATGCGCCCCGTTGTCGCGCAGGATCGAGAAATGCTGATGCGTATTTATGGCGATCCCGCCACTAATACCTTCAACCCCGCCGGGCCGCTGGAGAATCTGGACGAGGCGCAGCAGCTGCTGGATCGCTGGATTGCGCACTGGCAGCAGCACGGCTTTGGCAATATGGCGCTGATTCCGCGCGATGCCCCCTGTGAGATCCTGGGCTTTGGCGGTTTCAGCCTACGCGAATTTGGCGGCAAGCCGGTAAATAATCTGGGTTATCGTCTGGCAACCCACGCCTGGGGCCAGGGCCTGGCCACCGAGTTTACGCGCACGATGGTACGCTATGGCTTTGAAGAGTGCGGGCTACAGGTTATCGACGCCGCGGTGCGGCCTAACCATCTCGCCTCCCAGCGCGTGCTGGAGAAAGCGGGCTTTACGGTGAACGGGCACGTTTACGATGTGCCCGACGCGCCCGCCAGCCTGACCTTTGAGTTAACGCTTGCGCAGTGGCGCGATGCTCAGGGCACGCCGCAGTAGCGCAGTGCGGCCGTCATCACGGCGGCGCCGATGATCACTGCGATTAGCGGCGCCTTGCGCCAGGCGAGAAAGATGGCGAACGCCACGCCCAGCACCCGCGCCATGCCGGCAAAATGCTGGCCTTCGAACAGCGTGCTGGTCGAGGCAACCGCCAGCAGCAATATCGTCGCCGCGTCCGACAGCATGGTTTGGGTTCGCTCGGCAATCGGCAGCCGGTTGCCGAGCTTAACGCCCGCCAGCCGCATCAGATATGTCCCGGAAGCCAGCAGCGCGATACCCGCAATTATCAGGGCCTGATGGCTCATTTACGCATCCTCCACGACAGTAATCCCAGCAGTGAAAACAGCACCGGCATGCCCGCCGGGACGAAAGGCGTCGCCAGAATCGACAGCAGCGCGCCGCCTGACGCCGGGATCAGCGTGCGGCGCTGGCGCAGTGCCGGGAATATCAGCGCGATGAGAATGGCTGGAAACACGGCGTCCAGCCCGATGGCGGAAACGTCGGGAATAAACTGGCCGATGGCGGCGCCGGTGATTACCGTCAGCGGCCAGATCAGGCCGATGCCGATACCGCACAGCCAGAACGCGGCCCGACGCTGCGCCAGCGTCGACTGGGAAATGCCAAATACCACGCTTTCATCGTTCATAATGTGGCAGCCGAACAGGCCGCGCGCGCCGCTCCCCACCAGATCTTTCACCGCGATGCCGAACGGCAGGTGACGCGCATTGACCAGCAGACCTGCCAGCGCCGCGGTGATCGGACTGCCGCCGCCCGCCACGATGCCGATAAACAGAAATTCCGAGGCGCCAGCCAGCACCAGCGTCGACAACGCTACAGGCACCCAGAGCGGGAAGCCGTCAGCACTGGCCAGCGAGCCGTAGGATAAGCCGACGATGCTGTCGGCCAGACAGACCAGAATAATGGCTTTTACCACTTCCCGGCTTAACGGGATGCGCTGCCTCTGCATAAGAAATTCTTCCTGTAACGAACAAAATTTCCATTATAATGAACGCAGCTGAATCGTTTTACAATGCGAACGATTCGTTCGATTTAGAAAACAGGAGTGAACGTGGCCCCGATCACAATTATTGCCAATAGCCTGGTGCGCGAACGTCAGCGCGCCGGCCTTTCGCTGGCTGAAGTTGCGCGCCGTGCGGGTATCGCCAAGTCTACGCTGTCGCAGCTTGAAGCTGGCAATGGCAATCCCGGAATTGAAACGCTCTGGGCGCTGTGCGTCGCGCTGAATATCCCCTTCGCGCGCCTGATGGAGCCGGAAGAGAAACGGATGCAGATAATCCGACGCGGCGAAGGGCCGACGGTCACCGCCGAGCTGGCGGACTATCAGGCGGTGCTGCTGGCGACCTGTCCGCCCGGCGCGCGGCGCGACATCTATCTGCTGAATACGCAGCCCGGCAGCGAACGCGGCTCGCAGCCCCACTCGCCGGGTACTATCGAGCATATTATTCTCACCCAGGGCCGCGCGCTGGTCGGCCCGAAGGCATCGCCCGTTGAACTGCATCCCGGCGACTACATCTGTTACGCGGGCGATGAGGAGCACGTATTTCGCGCGCTGGAGCCGGATACGCTGGCGGTGCTGGTGATGGAGCATAGCTGAGCCATCACTTTTTCCTATGGCTCGCGCTGCTGCCGACAGGGTAGCGCAGGTGTAGTATGGCGTTATCAAGGTTGCTTACGAGAACGTTATGCGCATTCTTCCCGCCACAGCCCATCATATACCCGCGATTCAACATATCTACGCCTGGCATGTGCTGCACGGCAGCGCTACTTTTGAAACCGATCCGCCTGGCGTCGAGGAGATGCAGAATCGGCTCAACGCGCTGCTGGAGAAAGGCGGGATCTGGCTGGTGGCAATGGAGGAGGATACCCTGATCGGCTACTGCTATCTTGCGCCCTATCGTCCCCGTTACGCCTATCGCTTCACGCTGGAAGATTCGATTTATCTCGATCCTGAGCATACCGGCCGCGGCGCAGGCCGCGCGCTGCTGTCGGAAGCTATTCGTCTCGCCGAAGCACGCGGTTTCCGGCAGATCGTCGCCGTGATCGCAGGCAACAGCAACCAGGCGTCGATTGGCCTGCACCGCGCGCTCGGCTTTCGCGCCACCGGCGTGCTGAAAGCAGTAGGATTTAAGCATGGCAGCTGGCTGGATACGCACCTTATGCAGCGCGAGCTTGGCGAAGGCGACGCCACTTCGCCGGAATAAAGCGGATTTATCGTTTCATATTTTAATGTTCGCTAATGCTTTCAGCTTCTCTTTTTCAGCATAGTTTTGAGGTTAATACAGAGACAGGTTTAACGTTGTCTGCCCACGGCAATTTTTCGCGCCAGACTGCATAAAGAGAGAATTAACGCCTCATCCTGTATGACCCTTAAAAATATCGCGCCATTTATAACCAGCGTCCTCTTTATGAACCAGCTGGTCCGATTTTATTTCCTGGATTCATTATCAAATTAATCATTGATTTAAGTAAATAACACGATGGTCAGCGCGTAATCAACTAAGGAGTAAGCCGGCAAGGCCGATATACCGGCTAACCCTAGTAAACTGGAAATTTGATATGTCGCTGAAAAAATCTTCGCTGCTCGTGTTTTCACTGATGATAATCCTCTTCCTGACCAGCGTTGCGGTTAGCATTTGGTTGCTGGTCCGCAGCAATGAATCTCTTAATGCTGTGAATAAAGAGATTCGCGTCGTGCTCTCCGTTATCGATCCCATAAACCACAGCCGCACCCTGCGGGTCCGGTTAATGGAATACATGAAAGAGATTGAGGTCAATGACGGCCAGTCGGCCGCGTCGCTCGAGGGAGTGAAAGCGGCCGCAGAGAAAGCGGACGTGGCGTTTCACGCCTATCTCGACAGCCCTCGACTAAAGGGCGAAGAAGCGGAGGCTGATGCCTATCGTCAGGCTTTTCTGGCATACAGAAACCAGGGCATTCAACCTTTGATAGAGGCTGCTGAAGCCCGGGATCAGGCTCGATTCAGGGAACGTCTGCCTGATGTCATTCGTCTTGATCGCGCCTACGAAATCATCCTGGATAAAGTGCTGGCGCAGCATGAAGCCTACGCCAAAAAACTGAATGAAGATGCCCAAAGCCATTTCAGCTCAGGCGTTATGCTGCTGCTGTTAATTGGAAGTTTATTTGGCCTGGTGGTGATTTCTATATCGATACTGATGCATCGCTTTGTGCTTACGCCTTTAATTAACGCAGGAAAACACCTTAATTTAATCGCTGATGGCCATCTTGATACGCCCGTTCCGGTTAAGCCAGCTTCGCGCAGCGAAATTCAGAGCCTGATGGGTTCTCTCGAGGCCATGCGCTTGTCGCTGACGACGATTATTATGCAGGTGCGCGATTCCGCTCATTCCGTTTCCTCCGCCTCCAGCGAAATAGCAGCCGGAAACGTCGATCTCGCTTCTCGTACCGAGCAGCAGGCGGCTGCATTAACGCAAACGGCTGCCAGTATGGAAGAGCTTGGCGCAACGGTAAAACAGAATACAGATAATGTGTATGAAGCCTGTCGTCTTACAGGTGAAGCGGTTGAAAATGCGCATAAAGGAGAAAATGTTTCGCGCGAGGTGATTAATTCAATGGACCTGATTAATTCAAGTTCGAAGAAAATTGAAGATATTATCAGCGTAATTAACGGCATTGCTTTTCAGACCAATATTCTGGCGCTGAACGCAGCCGTAGAAGCCGCCCGCGCCGGCGAGCAGGGACGAGGATTCGCCGTCGTCGCCGGTGAAGTGCGTAACCTCGCGCAGCGCAGCGCCGTTGCGGCAAAGGAAATTGAAAGCCTTATTGCCGAATCGGTCAACATCATTGGCAGAGGCTCTGAGCAGGTCAGCCGGACAGGAGAAGCGATGAATGCCATCATCTCTTCTGTGAGCCGCGTAAACGTCCTGATGGAACATATTTCAACCGCATCAGATGAGCAGAGTCGCGGTATCGCGCAAATTGAAAAAGCGGTTACTGAAATGGATTCCGTTACCCAGCAAAACGCGGCGCTTGTACAGGAGTCGGCTGCGGCAGCGGCATCGCTTGAAGACCAGGTGCAACATTTGACCCACTCTGTTTCAACCTTCCGCCTTTCGACGGGCTAAGGCCGGCCAGACCACAAGCCTCTTCAGGGAAAATTTAAGTCTGGCTGGCTACAGCCAGACTTTTTCAAGCCGCCGTCTGGAAAATGCCTTCCTGTTCCCCCTTCAGGCCCATGGATATCATCAATAATTAAAGCGCTGCTGGTACGCGACAGCGGCCTGCTACCAATCGTAGCCATTAGCCGAGATGATTAAAGATTGTGAGTCGGTTAGCCGATAATAACTGACTCATACTTCTGGCCCTGCATCGCGTCACCGACAGATTGCCGCGCATCTGTACGCGCAAGAAAGTGCGATATAAAAGCGGTCAGACAAGCCGCAGCATTCGCCACCGCTGATGACGCTCGTTGCCGCAGCACAGCACGCCTTATGACCCATTGCCTGGTCTGCGATTGCGGTAAACAGGGCGATTAAGAGGTTTGTCACGTCGGGTATCGAGGTTATCCAGTATTGTCAGCCAACAATGGAGCCGACCACTATGCATCCTGTGATCCAACCTACTTTTTCCGCTGTTTGGACCACGGACGCCCAAGGCATTTGCATCGTCAGTCAGGAGTGCCCTGCAGGCCTGATCCCCGCGCTGAAAGGCGTTACCTTGTGCGACTGGCTGAGATTCGCCCAGGCGGATGATGATGCACAAATCGCGCTGCAGCTTACTGCGGCGTTAGAGTGCGTGACCCCTTTTCATATCGAAGTGCCGATTCAGTGTCTTGATGGGACAACGCGACGCGTGCTGGTGTCGGGCTTGCCGAATGGCCAGCCTGCGGCTTCCCGCCTGCAGTACAACGGATTCATTCTTGATATTACCGGGCAGCGCAAAGCGCTTGAAGATGCGCTGCGCACGGCGGCGGAATACCGTCTGCTGATAGAAAACAGCACTGACCTTATCGCCCATTGCGACGCAGAAGGCAGATACGTTTCGATCTCCCCTTCCTACAGTGAAATGATCGGCTGGTCTGCCGAAGAGGTAATTGGTCAACGGGTGGTGGATTTCCTGCATCCCGACGACCGCGCACCTGCTGCCGAGGCGCTGGCAAGCCTGTTTAAAGGCGGCGTGCTGCCGGACGTGGTCGAAGTGCGTAAGCTTCATCGCGACGGCCATTATATGACGCTTGGCACCAAAGCCTGCGGCGTCAGCGATCCTTCTACAGGCAATAATATCGGCGCGGTGCTGGTTTCGCGCGACATCACGCGTGACAAGGAAAGAATACGCATGCTGGAGACGCTGGCGACCCGCGATGCCTTAACCGGTTTACCTAATCGCGCCTGGATCAACGACCAGATTCGCTCCATGCTCGCGCAAAGCAACGATCCGGCGTACACCGCTGTGCTGTTTATCGATCTTAACGGATTTAAGGCTGTGAATGATTCGATGGGACATGCCACAGGGGATGCCCTGCTGCTGCAGGTAGCCGAACGGCTTCAACGCTGCATGCGCCCGGGCGATTCGGTGGCGCGGATGGGCGGAGACGAATTTGTGGTTGCTGCGAAGTGCGGCCATCGCGATGCCGCGTCCGCTATCGCTCAGCGCATCATAGAGAGTCTCAAAGAGCCGTTTGTTATCAACAGTATGGATGTGTGGATCGGGGCAGCTATCGGCATCAGTCTCGCACGATTTGGTACAGCATCGGCTGAAACGCTATTTGAAAACGCCGATATCGCGATGTATCAGGCGAAAGCGCGACGTGATGGTTCATACCAGTTTTTCTAGCACTTTCGTCCTCGCAAATCAGAAAGCAGAAGAGCTCATGACGAGCTCTTCTGACGGCCATTAGTTTTTCAGGTTGTCCGGGAAATTGGCGGGCAGTTCGCTGGCCGGGCAATCAATCACGCTGTCGTTGTTTTCTCCTGCGTCGCGCACAAAGGTCAGCGTCGCGAACTCATCAATCACTTCGGTGGGATAAGCCGGACCCGCTTCGCGATAGCTGGCCATCTCTTCAAGGTGATCGTTCTGGAAGCAGACGGTTTTTTCCGGATTGTTCATCACCCAACGCGGGAAGAAAATGGTGCCGTGGAACACCTTATCGGCCATGTTAACGGCCAGGCTCACGTCGGTGCCGGTAGGTTCGGTCCAGGAAACTTTATAGACATCTTCTGCCAGACGGACGATATAAGCGTGCTGATTTTTAACCCAGCGGTTGCCCACCATACCGCTGTGAATACGGTAATCAACGGTATTGGCATTTTTAATATAAAGCTCGTAGTTCCAGCCGTTGTCGTAGGTGTAGACCAGATGTTTGCCGACCAGACCAGACAGATTGTGTTTATCGAAAGTGCTCATTGTGGCCTCCTCATTTATTTGCCTTGAGGAGATTATTACTCGTTGCAAAAACGATTAATAACGCTATTTTTAGCGCTTAATCATCCAATTTTTAGATGAATGATCATGCACAAGACAACGCTCGAACAGTGGTATTTGCTTGATGCCGTCGTGAAGGAAGGCAGCTTTGCGCAGGCGGCGGAGAAGAACAATCGCAGCCAGTCGTCATTAAGCTATCAGCTTGGCCTGCTGCAGCAGCGGCTGGGCATGACGCTGCTGAGGCAGGAAGGACGTCGCGCCGTTCTCAGCGCGGAGGGGCACCAGCTTCTCGCTCAGGTGCGTCCGCTGCTGGAGGGTTTCAGCGCGCTTGAAGCCCGGGCAAATGCGCTGCAACGAGGCGAACGCTCGCGTATCGATCTGATGGTTGATGCCATTATGCCTAAGCCGCTGCTTTTCGATGTGCTGCAGGCGTTTCAGCAGCGCTATCCCCATGTACGTATCTGGCTTAGTGAAATCGTCCGTAGCGAGACGGCTGACAGGCTGGCCGAACAGCAGGCCGATCTCTGGCTGGTGGCGCAGTATGGCGATGAGCAAATAGCGGGAGAAAGTCTTCTGAGCGTCGATTTTATCGCCGTCGCCCATCGCGATCATCCGCTGCACAGCGAGCCGGGGCCGCTAAGCGCCGCCACACTCGCGCGCTGGCCCTGCATAACGATCCTGGATCGTCAGCAGCAGCAACAGACGGCGTTGAACGGTGAGCAGGCCGAGAGCTGGTCCTTCACTACGCTATCGGCTGCCATTGAGGCGGTTCAGCATCAGTTAGGCTATGGCTGGCTGCCGGAGCTGAATATCGCTCCCTTCCTGAAGAGCGGCGAACTTCGTCCGCTGCCGTTGCTACAGGGGAGACGACGCTCAACCTCGCTTATGTTACGCATTAACGAGGAGAGACTGCCGGGCAATGGTACAATTTCTGCGCTGGCTGAGATGTTTATCGAGCGGGTAGCGCAGGCGAAATAAGCCGGTTTTATCGCGCGGGAGCGAAACAGAGGTTTTAAGGTTGCTACAAATCGGAAATTAACGCTGCGAAGCGTGAATTAAGCGCCTCAGTGCAGCGTGGCGCCCTTAAACGACAAAAGCGAGGGACAATGCCCTCGCTTCTCTATCGTCGCTCAGCAGGCCTTAGCGGCGGTTTTTCCAGATGGTCTGAATGTTGCAGAACTCATGGACGCCAAAATGGGAGAGTTCGCGACCATAGCCGCTCTTTTTAACGCCGCCAATAGTGACGCGAGGATCCGACGCGCCATTGCCGTTAATAAACACCGCACCGGTTTCGATCCGATCCGCCAGACGATCCGCCACAGCGTTGTCGTTGGTCCAGACCGTAGCGCTCAGACCGAATTCGCTGTCGTTGGCGATTGCCAGCGCATGATCGGCGTCGCGAGCGATAGCGATCGCCGCTACCGGACCAAACAGCTCTTCACGAAATGCCGTCATCTCGGTGGTGACGTCTGACAGGATCGTCGGCGCATAGTAATTGCCCTCGCCTGCGATCTTTTCGCCGCCCAGCACCAGACGCGCGCCTTCGCTCAGCGACTGCTGAACCTGACTATGCAGCTCATCGCGCAGATCAAAGCGTGCCATCGGGCCGAGATAATTTTTTTCATCCAGCGGATCGCCCATGGTCAATGCCTGTACCGCAGCGCTGAAGCGTGCTTCAAATTCCTCTGCGATGGACGCCTCGACGATAAAGCGTTTAGCGGCCATGCAGACCTGTCCGGTGTTCTGATAGCGGCCAGTCACGGCTGATTTCACCGCTTCGTCCAGATCGGCGTCAGCCAGCACGATAAAAGGATCCGATCCGCCCAGTTCGAGAACGGTTTTTTTCAGGGCCGCACCCGCCTGGGCGGCGATAGCTGAGCCGGCGCGTACGCTGCCGGTTACGGCGACGGCGGCGATGCGCGGATCTTTAATCGCGGCGGATACGCCATCGTTATCGACATTCACGGAAGCGAAGGCCCCTTTAGGCAGATCTGTCGCGTCAAACAGCTCTGCCATTAACGTGGCGCAGCCCATGACGTTCGGCGCGTGTTTAAGCACGTAGGTATTTCCAGCGAGCAGCATGCCAACAGCGCCGCGCAGTACCTGCCAGAACGGGAAGTTCCATGGCATCACCGCCAGAATGGTGCCGACAGGTTTAAAGCGCTGCCAGGCGTCAGGCACCTGTGTGGGTTGATCTTCCAGCATTGCCGGGCCGTGCTCGGCGTACCAGTCGCTGAGAGTGGCGCATTTAAGGATCTCGGCGCGCGCCTGCGCCAGAGGTTTGCCCATTTCCAGCGTGATAGTGCGCGACAGTTCCGGTTCGCGCTGGCGCAGCTGTTCAGCCAGCTGGCGCAGCACTTTCACGCGCGACGCCATATCGGTCTCGCGCCACTGTTTAAAGGCTGCAGCGCTGGCGTCAAGGGTATTTTCCAGCTCAGTCAGCGACTGCATTGGGTAGCGAGCCAGAATTTCGCCGTTGGCGGGATTTTTTGAAACAGCGTAATCGGTCATGGTGCCTCTCAGAATGTCTGTGGACGATGGGCTTACCCTACGCTTCTGCATTAGTGATGAAAAATGAATAATAGTGAGTAAGTTGTTTTCATATTATGAAGAGAGGATGTGCACGGTGTGCAGTTTTTTAAGCGTTATGTTGCAGATGACACTTGTCAGGCATCATGGCGACGATCGTTTATCCACATATACAGAGAGAAGATCCTAATAAACGATCATAAAGAGATCTAAAAGAGATCCTAAGAGATCCCCGATCGTCGCAGGCCGCACGCCACAAGGGCTCAGAAGGTGATCGCGTTCACTATAATCAGTAAAGAGTTCACTGTAATCAGTACTTTATTCACTATACACAGTAGAATGTTCACTATAAACAGTGCTAGTGTTCACTGTAGTCAGAAAACGATCCCTTTCATCCACAGAATGAAGATCTCATGCT
>NZ_CP118620.1:0-168882 GCF_045780835.1 Pantoea sp. GABEPS69
TTCAAAAACACCATCATACACTAAATCAGTAAGTTGGCAGCATCACCGAGCTTCCCTATGTCACGATTGCGCCCGTGCTATATGAATTCTCTATGACCTTTCCTGAGGTCGATATCCATATCAAAGAGCCTTTTCGCGGCGATGTGGAGGCGATGGTGAAAAATGGCGAAGTCGATCTGGGCATCGCGCTGTCTCACCCCGTTGAGAGCGAGAAAATTCAGTTTAGGCAGCTGGGGAAAGTGGTCATGGTGCATGTCGTCAGCGCCGCGCATCCGCTGGAGCAGCGCATCCCCGTCTCCTTTGCCGATTTGCACAGCTGGCGGCACATCACCTTTGGTTCCCAGGAGACAAGGATCGCCACCACCGAATACTTAGGCAGTCCCATGCTCTGGCGGGTGGAAAGCTACAGCGCGATGCTGGAGGCGGCGCTGGCCGGTCTCGGATGGGCGTCGCTTCCTCGCGAGTTCGTCGATCGCGAATTGCGCGCAGGGACCTTGATCGAGCTACGGCAGCAGGAGTACCCCCATACCGACTGGATCGTCGGCATTGATCTGCTCTGGTCTAAACAGGCGCCCGCCGGCAAAGCGCAACGCTGGCTGCGCGACCGTCTGGTGAAACATAAAATTTTTGAGCAGGACAGGGCGGGGAACCGAACCACGCTATAACGGTTAAAAATAGTTATCCAGACGTAAACGCCCAGGTTTTTTTCACCGAAATCATTTGGCCTGCTCGCTTTTTTACCAGACAATCTGCCGCCTTGTTATGTGTCTGGTCTGGCGCGGATGTCCGGTCTCCTTCGCTCTGTTCAGTCTGGCCAGACAAAGAGTGATCAATCCTGTTGCGCCGGCATCTGAACAACCAGTAATTCAAAGTGTAAAAATGACTATTCAAGCAAGTACGGAAAACGCAGTAGCAAACAGACCATCCTGGTCGCTGAAAGATACCATCTGGATGATGGGGGTATATGGCACCACGGTGGGCGCCGGCACGCTATTTTTGCCGGTGGAGGTGGGAACGCGCGGGCCGCTGGTGTTTTTTATGATGCTGCTGCTGGGCCTGCCGCTGTCGCTGATACCGCACGTGCTGATCTGCCGCATCTTTATGCGCGACCATCAGGCGGAAAACGCCGCTCTTCCGCTCTTCGGTAAATTCTTCGGCCCAAAAGGGCGTCAGGGCATTAAGATCTTTTTCTGCGTAGCCCATTTTCCCGTCACGCTGGTGTACGTCGTCTCGCTGGTCAATGCGTTAGACAACTATGTTACCGCCCACCTGCATGTCGCCGCGCTGAACCGCGCCGTGCTGGCTTTTATCGCGGTGTCGTTACTCTATCTGGTGTTAAGCAAAGGCCGCGACCGCGTGGTCACCACCATGAGCACGCTGGCGATCCCCTTTGCCGTCTCTCTGCTGTTGATTGCCATGATGCAGATCCCGTCGTGGCATCTCTCCAACCTGATTCAGGCGCTGCGAGAGACCACGGCCGCACCTGCTGGCGAGTCGCTGAAGGCGCTCTGGCTGGCGCTTCCGCTTATCACTTTCTCATTCTGTTCCGCGCCGATGATGTCGCCGCTCTCCTCCTGGTACCAGGAAAAGGGGAAGGGCGGCGAGCAGAAAGCCGTACGCGTGGTCCGTCTGGCTTACTGCGCCATCTTTTTCAGCATCATCTTTTTTGTGCTGAGCTGTGTGCTGAGCATGCCGCGCGAGGTGTTTATCGCAGCCAGGACGCAGAACCTGAACGTGCTCGCGGTGATGGAAGGGAACAGTGGCGCAGGTCTGCTGTTTATCGTTGCGCCCTTTATTGCGATGGTGGCGATGACCAAATCGTTTCTGGGGGTTTGTCTGCCGGTCGCCGAAACTTTCGCTACGCTGATCGGCGACGCCGCCGGGCTGAAAGATCAATCCGGCCGCAAGCGAGCCAAAGCGGTGGCCTTTGCGCTGATGTTTGCGGTGTCGCTTGCGGTGGCCTACTGGAACCCGGACGTGATTGCGCTGATTGAAACCGTCTGCGGGCCGCTGATCGCGATCTTCCTGTTCGTGATCCCCGCCTGGCTGGTGTACACCCGAAGCGAGCTGCAGACGCTGCGAGGCGGCATGTCGCTTATCGTCATCGTCGGCGGCCTGCTCACCGTGTCGGCGCTGATGTACGGCATGCTTTAAACCGCGCCCCCCGGAGAAACGGGGGCGCGGTCGGGCGGTCAGACCTGACCGCTCGCCTGATTCCGGCCGTTGCGCTTGGCTCTGTAAAGCGCGCGGTCGGCCTCTTTTTTCAGCTGTTCAGCCTCTGCCGGTTTGCCTTCAGAGACCAGCGAACTGTAGCCGGCGCTGATGGTCACGATACCGAGCGAGACTTCGGTACTCTCATGCGCGATGCCCATCTCCATCACGCTCCTGACGGCGCGCTCGGCCACTATCTTCGCCTCGGACTCGTCGGTGTTCGGCATAATAATCGCGAACTCTTCGCCGCCGTAGCGCGCGACCACATCGCCGTGAAAATGAACGCTCTCTTTCAGCGCGTGGGCGACATCCTGCAGACACTCGTCGCCGGCCACATGTCCGTACGTATCGTTAAAGCGTTTAAAGCAGTCGATATCGATCATCACCAGCGCGATCGGGTCGCCGGTTTTCAGCGATTTAAGTAACCCCTGCTCAAGCAGCGCATCAAACTGCCTTCGGTTGGCCAGGCCGGTTAAGCCGTCGACCAGCGCCAGCGACTGCAGCGTGTGATTGATGTTGGTCAGCTCATCGCGCACGTAGGTTAATTCAATCTGATTTCTGACGTTGGCGCCCACCTGGCGCAGCAGCATGATGCCCATGCCGGTAATAGCGCAGAGCAGAGCCAGGTTAAGCAGCAGGTTAACCAAATTCCCCGCCAGCCATTCCCGACGAATGCTGTCGCGGTCGTAGCCCGCCGTGACGATCAACGGATAGCGCTCCAGCCGGGTGTAGCCAAACACGCGCACCACGCCGTCCAGCGTAGAGCGCCAGGTGGCGTTGCCGCTTGAGGCGGCCTTAAGCTCCGTTTTAAACAGCGGGCTGGACGCCAGCGTCCGGCCGATAAAGGCGTCAGGGAACGGGCGAATATATAAGACGGAGGAATCCGCCAGGATCAGCCCCAGGGTGTCTTTATTGCCCAGGGCGAAATAGCTGTAATACTGACGGAAATAGTCAACCCGCACGGTGGCCAGCGCGACGCCGGCAAAATGGCCCTGGCTGTCGTTCAGGCGAACGGAAACCGGGATCACCAAATCGCCGGTTGAGCGGCTGCGGATGACCCGGCTGATAAGCAAATTCGTATCGTTATGGGTCCGATGCCAGATGAAATAGGCGCGATCGGCATTACTGGCGTTCGTCGGAACAAAATTGCCGGAGGAGGCGATCCAGTGCCCCTCGGTGTCGTAAATGAAGAGCCCGTGCAGCTGCGGTAGCTTAGCCTGCTGCTCTTTTAGCTGGTGCAGGAAAGCCGGCGTCGCGGCGTACTCATTGCCCCGCTGCCGGAGCTGCCGGACCGCATCCGCCAGGGTGATATCTACCTGCAGAAACGCATCTTCCGCCTGCTTCGCCAGCGAAACCGACAGGTTGCGGGCGTCGTCGTTTTTTTCGCCCACCGTCTGCTGCCATGAGTTCCATAACGACCAGGCGTCGATGGCGATAACGAAGAGGCTGGTGAGCAACAAAAACACGGCCATGCTTTTGCCGAGAGAGGTTTTTAACAGGGCGACGCCGGAAGCGCCTGATTGAGTTTTTCGCATAGTTAAGGGGGATATCAGCGCATGCGGCAAAGGTCAGTAACGCATAATACATTAATTATGCTCAGGTCATAATGGTTAGCCGCATGCATTCTGAGCGCGCGCAGGTGCATGAGTCGCCTTTCAAAAAACGAATAAGTCATTCTCGCCTATACTTCACCGCGTTTGCTGGAATGTTCAGTCGCGCTCAGGTTTGCCGTTCGCGCGGCGGCGTATTCAGGCATAACGAGACGCATGATTTTTATCATTTTATTCTTACAGGGGATTTGCTGCTATGTTGCATTCTCAACCTTCACGCGCCGGCACGCTGCTGCTCCTGCTGGCGGCCGCGATCGGCTTCGCGCTGGCGCTCTACGCCTGGCTGACGCCTCTGACTGGCGTCACCGGCACCATCGGCGCGCTCGGCGTGGCGATCGCCAGCGTAGTTCTGGCTTTGCTGACGCTGATTTTGCGCGCCGCGTCAGGGCGCGGCGCACGCATTTTCTGGGGCATCGTGACGCTGATTGTGCTGGTGGGTATCGGCTTTGCCGCCTTACTGCTCCATCAGGGGATCATTACCGCCGCCATGGTACTCGGTCTGGCTGGTCTGATCCTTCTCGGCCGCCGTCCCGCCCGTCACACCACACCCGCCAGAGCCTGAGGAATTGCCCGTGCATAGCGATAAACAAAAGCAGCTGATGAAAGTCAGCATGACGGCGCTCGCGCTGCTGATGACGCCACTCACATTACAGGCCGAGGATAAGGCCGCCGAAGCTTCTCAGGGAACGCAGGAGAAGCTTAATGTGGATGCCGCCGATCAGCAGTCGCCTGGCACCACGAACACCACTAAAGAAGCCTCTTCCGAACAGGATGGCAAAAAGGTCGCGTCCGCCGCTAATACGGCGTCGCCGCTGGTGCCGGAAAAAGCGACCTGGGACAGCTTCCACGGCCAGCTTAACGCCCAGAAGTACAGCCCTCTCAAGCAGATCACGGCCGATAACGTCAGCAAGCTGGAAAAAGTATGGGAATTTCATACCGGCGACGTCTCCGACGGCAAAGGCAAAACGCCTGCCACCGTCTGGTCGGCCACGCCGGTGTTCGCCAACGATACGATTTACATCGGCACGCCTTTTTACCGGCTGATTGCGCTCGATCCCGGCACCGGGAAAGAAAAGTGGCATTACGATACGAAAGCGCCGCGCGAAGCGCTGACTCAGCCGGTCCTGAAGAACCGCGGCGTCTCTTACTGGCAGGCGAAAAACCCGGTTGCCGGGCAGGCCTGCCAGAAGATCGTTTATATGGGCACCGTTGACGGCAAACTCTATGCGCTGGATGCCGACTCCGGCAAACCATGCGAAAAATTTGCCGATAAGGGCGTGCTGAACGTCGAGCAGTGGAACACCCTGAATGCGAAATTTCCGCTGTCGCTGCTGCAGCCGCCCACCGTGGTCGGCAACCATCTGATCGTCGGCTGGGCGGGTAAAGACTGGGCCTATGCCGAAGCGCCTCCGGGTACCGTCTTCTCCATCAATGCCGAAACCGGTCAGCGCGAGTGGACCTTTGACGCCATTCCCGCCGACATCAGAAAGCGCACCGGCACCGCCAACGTCTGGACCCATATGTCCGCCGACGAGGCTAACGGGCTAGTCTATCTGCCGGTCTCTTCGCCTTCGCCTAACTACTGGGGCGGCAACCGCGTCGACGCCATTCCGCTCGGCACCTCAACCACCGCGCTTGATGTGAACACCGGCAAAGTCGTCTGGTCGCGCCAGTGGGTGCATCATGACGTCTGGGATTACGACATCAACTCCGCGCCGACGCTGATGGACATCACGGTCAACGGCAAACCGATCCCGGCGCTTATCCAGGCCACTAAACAGGGCTTCCTGTTCGTCGTGAACCGCCTGACCGGCGAAGATGTCTGGCCGATCGAGGAGCGTCCGGTTCCGCAGGGCGACGGCTCCGTTCAGGGCGAGAAACTTTCGCCTACTCAGCCGTTCCCGACCAAACCGGCGCCTTTGCTCGATCAGTCTAAAAAACCGGAAATCTGGAAGCTGGCCGATATCGTCGGCGCCGGGCAGTGCTCGCGTCTCTGGGATAAGCTGACCTATGAAGGCATGTATACGCCGCCAACCACCAAAGGCGAGGGGGCATTAACCTATCCTGACAGCGCCGGCGGCGTGCAGTGGGGCGGTGTCGCCTTCGATCCGCAGAATCAGATTGCGGTGGTGAACACCTCGCACATCGTGCAGTACGTCAAGCTCTACAGCCGTGAAGAGTACAATAAGGCGGATAAAGACTCCGGTAATGAGAGCGGATTCGCGCCGCAGGAGGGCGCGCCTTACGGGATGCGCCTGAACGTGGCGAATAACTGGCTCGGCATGCCGTGCTGGCAGCCGCCGTTTGGCGAGATCGTGGCGCTGGATATGCACACCGGCGACGTGAAATGGCGACGTCCGGTTGGCGCGTCTCAGCAGTACGGGTTCTTTATGCCGGAAAGCTGGGGCTCGCCCACTATCGGCGGCCCGGCGGTCACCGCAGGCGGCGTCATCTTTATCGGCGCCTCGATGGACGCGAAAGTCCGCGCTTACTCGCTGGCGAGCGGAGAGGAGCTTTGGTCCGATCAGGTTGAAGCGCCAGCCGTGGCAAACCCCTCGGTGTATGAATACAAAGGACGCCAGTATGTCGCCTTTGTCGCCGGCGGCAACACCATACTGAAAGATCAGGTCGGCGACCAGGTCGTGGTCTACGCGCTGCCTAAATAACCCTGCTGATAAGTTCTGAATCGAGAGCAAAGCGATTTGCTCTCGTTCAGAACGTAAAGAAGGCAGGCGACGCGGACGTTAGTTAAACACCATACCGCCGTCGATTAATAAGGACTGCCCGGTCATATAGTCGGAGTCGGGACCCGCCAGGAAAGAGACGCAGGCGGCGACATCTTCCGGCTCGGACAGTCTCCCCAGCGTAATGCGTTTAGCAAATTCCCGCGTGCCGTATCCCGCCGGCTCTCCCGCCGCCTCCGATATCTGCTTGTCGATCGCTTCCCACATCGGCGTTTTTACAATGCCGGGACAGAACGCGTTGACCGTAATGCCCGCAGCAGCCAAATCTTTAGCCGCCGTTTGCGTCAGCCCGCGCACCGCGAACTTGCTGGAGCTATACACGGCCAGCTCTGGGTTGCCGACGTGGCCCGCCTGAGAACAGGCGTTGATAATTTTCCCGCCGTGGCTTTCCGCGGCGAAGGCCTGGATTGCCGCCTGCATGCCCCAGATAACGCCCTTCACGTTGACGTTATACACCTTATCGATCACCTCTTCGGTGATATCGGCGATCGGCGTAGAGGGCGCGACGCCGGCATTGTTCACAATGACGTCGAAGCCGCCCAGCGCGCGTCTCGCCTCCTCGACCGCCGCAAAGACGCGATCGCGCCGGGCGACATCGACCTGCAGCGCAACCGCCTTGCCGCCGGCGCGGGTAATCGTCCCCGCAACCTGCTGCGCGGTGTCGGCATTATAATCGGCGACCGCCACGGCAAAGCCGTCTTTCGCCAGGCGTAATGCGATCGCCGCGCCGATGCCCTGACCGGCGCCGGTAACAAAAGCCACTTTATTTTTCATAACGCTATCCTTTTAAGGTTAGATCAGAGCAGCTGGCTGAGATGAAGCTGTCCCATCAGCAGCGGGTTGTCGCTGTAGTCGACGGGAAGGGCAACCACAGCCGGCCCGTTCACATCCATCGCTTTGCGCAGCGTCGGCTCCAGCTCTGCCGCGCTGTTTACCGCAAACCCGGCCGCGCCGAAGGCTTCGGCATAGGCTTTAAAGTCGACCGGGCCGAAGTTGACGCCGGAGAGGCGCTGGTACTTTTTCTCCTCCTGGATGGCGACCATGTTGTAGGCGTTATCGACCCAGATAATGTGCAGAATGTTGGCCTTCAGCCTGACGGCGGTTTCCAGCTCCATGCTCGACTGCAAAAATCCGCCGTCGCCTGAGACCGACACCACTTTGCGCGACGGATCCACCAGCCAGGCGCCGATAGCCCACGGCAGCGCGACGCCCATCGTCTGCTGCCCGTTGGAAATCATGATTTGACGCGCGCGGAAGCTGTAAAGATAACGGGCGATCCAGATATGAAAGCTGCCCATGTCGACGGTCAGGCTGACGTCGTTGTTGATGATGTCCTGCATGGCGCGCACGATGCGCAGCGGATGCAGCGCGAACTGATCCAGGCTGGCGCCCTGCATCGCCAGCAGCTGCCGTTGCTGGCGGCGATCCTCCAGCACGGCGGCGGCCGCCTCGCTGAGCTGCAGCGGCGAGGCGATGCGCGCGGCGATTTTACGCACGGTCTGGGCGATATCACCCACCAGCTCGGCGTCAGGCAGGTAGAGATTGTCAGCCTCCGCCGGCAGCACATCGATATGCACCAGCATCGCTTTTCCGCTGTTCCACATCGCGGGCTCATACTCAACCGGGCTGTAGCCGATGGTGATGATCAAATCGGCCTGCTGCAGCAGACGATCGCCCGCCTGGTTGTTAAACAGGCCGATACGTCCGGCGAAGCGCGAAAAGTGCTCCTGACGCACCGCGCCGGCCGCCTGATAGGTGCTGGTGACGGGAATGCGGCTTTTGCTCAGCAGCTCGTGGATCGCCTCGCTGTTCTCTGGCTGGCTCGCCATCAGGCCCAGCAGGATCACCGGATTTTTGGCCCGGGCGATTTCGCGGCTGACCGCCTCGACCAGCGAATCGGGCGCGGCGCCCAGCGTGACGCGTCCCTTGTGCTGCAGCGGCGTGCCTGACACCGGCTGGTCGACGATATCCTGCGGCAGGCTGATAAAGGCGCCGCCGCCGCGGCCGTTCTCAGCATGGCGAAAAGCGTTGGACACGCATTCGGCCAGCGCAGAGGCGTCGGTAACCTCGACGGCGAATTTCGTCACCGGACGAAACATCGACACGGTATCCATGCTCTGATGAACCTGCTTGGCGCTGTCGGAACGCTTTACCGCGCCGCCAATCGCCACCACCGGATCGCCTTCGCTGGTGGCGGTAGCCATGCCGGTCACGAGGTTCGAGCAGCCCGGCCCCGAGGTGACCAGCGCCACGCCGGCGCTGCCGGTCAGCCTGCCGACCGCGGCCGCCATAAAGGCGGCATTCGCCTCATGCCTCACCGGGATCAGCTGAATAGGGGAATCCACCAGTGAATCGAACACCTTGTCGATTTTGGCGCCGGGAATGCCGAACACATGGTTGACGCCCTGCGCTTCAAGCTGCGCCACCACGAGATCGGCGCCGCTGTTCCAGAGCACGTTGGTTTTTAGCGTTTTCATCATCACCTCAGTTGTTAGCTTTCGACAGCCCGAATGGCTTCATCCAGATCCTGCGGGTTCAGATCCGCCTGCAGAAAATCGCGGTCCTGCGGCAGATCGATCACCAGCTGGCTGATGGCGCCGAACGTCAGCTCTCCTCTCTCCAGCACATAATCGAGGATGTGGCCGCCGCCCTGGCGATCGCCGGTAATAAAGTGCTCGTGGTAGCCTGCGACGTTGATGCCCTGCATATACTGCGGCGTGCGGAAGCCAATCAGTTCGCCCTCCGCCTCGCGAAAGTCGAAGGTGGGCTGATTGCCGAGCACTTCAGGCATGGTGCGATAGGGACGACACTGGCAGGGCACGGTGCGCGTCTGTACGGCATGAAAGCGGCCACTGATGCGCAGCGCGCAGAACTGGTTATCTGAGGTGATTTTGCTGTCGATAACGCGGTGCACATCGTCACGCGTGGCGGTTTCAGCGAAGCGGTGCTGGTATTCAGGTTTGAAAAATGTCATTACCGCAAAAGGCGTTTTCTGATCGGGCCTGGCAGGACGGGCGCTGCCGTCGGAGCGGAGCTGATACACCTCGCTGTCAAAAGCGATCAGCTCGCCGTCGAGCTGATTAAAAGTGCCCAGACCAAAATCGCCTTTGCGCAGCAGATCCGCAACCGTGGTCGATCCGTCGTAAACCCCGTTAAGAAGCGCGCTCATCAGCGAGGTCTGATAGATAACTTTTTCTGGTGATTTTTCCGCAAGTTTGCCAAGGGTTTCCTTGAGCTGATCCTCACATGAACAATCAGATACAATATTACACATATGGTGCCTCACAAACCCATAGTTAAGCCGTGTTAATATCATGTTGGGCCAGTTGGCTCGCAGAATCCAATAGCGAAACCTGTTAACTTTGAGACGTTTTTGATATGGAACTTCGGCATCTACGTTATTTCGTTGCTGTGGCCGAGACGCTGCACTTTACCCGCGCAGCGGAAATGCTGGGCATTTCTCAGCCGCCGCTAAGTCAGCAAATCCAGCGTCTGGAACATGAGATTGGCACGCCGTTGCTGAAGCGCTTAACGCGTGGGGTCGAGCTGACCGAGGCGGGCAGCGCGTTTCTGCCTGATGCAATACAGATTGTGCAACAGGCCGATAATGCGCTGGAGAAGGCGCGCGGCGTGGCGCGAGGCATCAGCGGGCAGATGTCGCTGGGCTTCGCCAGTTCGGTGGCGTTTGGTCAGCCGGTATTCGATTTGATCCGGCGTTTCAAGGCGCGCTATCCCGCCATCACCCTGACCACGCGGGAGGAGAACATGGCGCTGCTGATGCAGGATTTACAGGAAGGACTGCTCGACGCGGCGTTTATTCGCCTGCCCTGCGAAAGCAGCAAAGCCTTTAATCTGAAGGTGATCGCCACCGAGAGAATGCTCGTCGCCTTGCCCGCTGGCCACGCGCTTGGCCATCAGCGAAGCGTGGCGCTGTCGCAGCTGGCGGACGAAACGCTGATTATCTTCCCGCGCGACGTCTCCCCAAGCCTGTATGAACTTATCGTCAGCACCTGTCTGCGCGCGGGCTTTTCCACGGCGCGATTTCAGCAGGCGCCGCAGATCGCCTCCTCTCTCGGCATGGTGGGCGCCAACTGCGGCATCGCGCTGGTGCCGGCCTCTATGTGCTGCGTCAATAACCCGCAGATTGTGTTTTGCGAGATCGAGAACAACACGCTTTATACGGATATCGCCTTTGCCTGGCGACGCAGCAGCACGGCCAGAACGGTATCGCACCTGCTCAGGCTGATTAACGATGCTGAGCAGGCCGCGTCGGGCGAGCCCTCTCCGCCCGACGGCGAGTGATCTTCAGCCCGCCAGCGCCGCCGCGAAGTCGCGGTACGAATGCAGCGGACGGCCCAGCAGCGCCACCAGCCGCTCACGATCGCCAGTCTGCGGGATCATGCCGTCGCTGACGTAGCGCTCGGCCATCAGACGCATTTCATAGGCCATCCATCTCGGCATAAATCCCGCCATGTTCGCTTCAAACGCGGCAGGATCGTCGCCGCCGTAGTTAACCGGTCGCCCGAGCGCCTCAGCCCATACCGCAGCGGCCTGAGGTCCGGTAAGGGTATCGGGTCCGACGATATTGATGGTTTCGACCGGCAGTTTGCCGGGAGCCCGGTCGCGTCGTATCAGTTCGATAGCGGCCACCTCGGCAATATCGCGCACATCGACCATCGCCAGCCCGACGTTTCCGATCGGCATCGGATAAACGCCGTGGTTGAAGATGACCTCTTTAACCATCGCGTCGTTATCGATGTAATAGGTCGGCCGCAGGATGGTGGCGCTAAAATTCATCGCCGCGAGCATCTGCTCCGCGCCGTACTTAACGGCAAAATGGGGAACGTTTACCGCTTTATCCGCCTCGAACACCGAAAGATAGACGATCCGTTCAACGCCGCATTCGCGGGCGACGTTCAGGGTAATGATGGCCTGCGTAAACTCATCGGCCGTGACGGCGTTCAGCAGGAAAAGCGTGCTAACGCCTGAGAAGGCGGCGCGCAGGGCGTCGAGATCGAGCAGCTCGCCTTTAACCGCCTCGACGCCTGGCCCAAAGCCGGCAGCGTCAGGGTTACGCGTCAGTACGCGAACAGCAGCGCCGCGGCTGATAAGCTGGGCGACGACATGGCGGCCGACACGGCCGGTGGCGCCGGTAACAAGAATAGTCATGATGTTTACTCCGTGATGTCAGGTGGGTGTAAACAGAGATTAGGGTGTTTTGTTTAATGGCGGAAGACGCTATTCTCGAGACTCTTTGTTCCATAAATGAGACAGCGTATGGATCTTAACGCCTTAACAGATTTTCACCTTATCGCCGCCTCGGGCGGGTTCGGCGCCGCCAGCCGCGCCAGCGGGCGTTCAAAGGCAACACTGTCGCGGCGGCTGGCCGATCTTGAAGAAACGCTTGGCGTCCGCCTTATTGAGCGCGGCAACCGTCGGCTTGAAATTACCGAGGCAGGTAAACTTCTGCTGGCCAGAACGGCCGGGGCCATGCGCGAAATCAGCGAAGCTGTCGTTATGACGCAGGAGGGCGCGACCCGTCCCAGAGGATGCCTGCGTATTGCAGCACCGCTGCTGTTTTCACAGGTGGCGCTGGGCCAGCTCACAGCCCGATTCCGCACGCGTTATCCCGACGTCCGGATTGAGTCCGTGGCAGAGGACAGGCTCAGCAATCTGGTTGAGGAGCACTTCGACGTGGCAATTCGCATTAATCCCCCACCGGACAGCGCGCTGGTGGGCAGATGCTTTGCCAGAGACAAGCTCATGCTGGTCGCCGCTCCCGGGTTTGAGATGCCGCTCAGCGATGGCGGCCGCCCGCTCCCGGTTGCTGCGGTCGTAATGCCCACGCACCGGGAAGGCGAAATCTGGTCGCTGGATAACGGGCGACGCTGCCTGGTCCCGCAGCCGGTGGCGCAGTTCTCTTCCCTGCTGGCCGTGCGTGACGCCGTAACGGCAGGCGCCGGCGCGGCGATGCTGCCCCAGTCGATTGTCAGTAATCTGCTGGAAAAAGGCGCGTTGATCGCATGGGGAGAGGCTAACGAGACGACAGAGCTGTGGGTGCTGCACACCTCTCGCCGCCTGCAGAGCCCAAAAGTCAGCGCCTTCGTGGCATTCATCTGCGAGCAATATCCCGGCGGCTGGTTTACAGCCTGAACCCGCGGGTTTAACCGGCGGGTTCAGGTGCATGCCGTTATTGTGCGCTGCCCGACTCCAGCGCACGCTGCAGCCGTTGCGCCGTGTTTTGCTCGCCCCGGCTCTCAAACAGCGGCACCAGTTCGGCCAGCTGCGCATCCGTCAGCCCTACGTTCCGGCTGATATTCAGGTGCGCTTTTAGCTGGGACTCCACGCCGGTCATGGCTGCCAGCGCGCCTACGGTCGCCAGCTCCCGGCGTTTCCAGTCGAGGTTGTCGCGGCTGAAAATATCGCCGAAAAGATGAACCTTCAGATAGCTATCAATGGCTGGCGCGAAATCGAAAAGCGCGCCTTTGACCGGGCCGCCAGCGAGCGTGGTCTGGTTCTGCGTGCCGACCGCCAGCATCTCTTCAGGCTTCGACAGCGGCCCTGGCGTGTTGCCCTCCGCATCGTTTTTACCCTGCTCACGACGCGCCTCAACGACTTTCATCAGCTCAGCCAGCGCATTCAGGCTACGGGGAAAACCGGCGTAGGCGTAAAGCTGGACCAGGATCTCACGACAGTCGCTGATGGTGAGACCGGCATCCAGCCCCTGGTGCAGCGCAGCGTTCAGTGCGGGTATGTCGCCCGTCGCAGCGCTGGCGGCAATCGCCACCGTCTGCTTCTGCGGCGCGGTAAGAGGATGTTGCTGCTGGGTCAGCATGGTTCTGTTCCTTATCGAAGTGGGACTGGAAGCTTCTTCGGCAGCGCCGCTGGAGCAAAACAGCGCGACGCAGAGCGCCAGCAGGCTCCCCATGCGCCGCCGAATCGTTATGCCGTCAAGATTTATCATGAAACGCATACTGCTCGTCGCTGACGTGCTCCATCCAGTCAACCGCTATGCCTTCCTGCGCCTCGGCAATGGCGATATGCGACATGCTGTTCTGCGGCGCAGCGCCATGCCAGTGCTTCACGCCCGCCGGGATCCAGACGATATCGCCAGGCCTGATCTCGCGCGCCGGACCGTCCCATTCCTGAACAAGGCCGAGCCCTGAGGTGACAATAAGCGTCTGGCCGAGGGGATGGGTATGCCACGCCGTACGGGCGGAAGGCTCAAACGTCACGGTCGCGCCGCCCACGCGCGCCGGATCGCCTCCCTGAAACGGCGAGTCAATGCGCACCGTTCCGGTGAAATAGTCTGGCGATCCCGGTACCGAGGGTTTTTCTCCACTTTGCATGATGGTAATCACAGGTGTCTTCTCCTTTGAGTAAGCAGCTGAACAGGCCAGTGCGAGGGACATCGCAGCAGCGGCAAGGGTCTTCATACGGCTCCGGTTCTCAGTACAGGGAGCAACGTCAGGCGCCAGCCCCGCTGGTGGATAGTGAGTTCAGTGTAGGCTCCGTAAGATTGTTTGATAAGATGGTCAAATGTGAATGCGTATGTGCAGAATATTCAACAATGGTCCCTGAAAATCTCAACGACCTGCGCGCCTTTCTTCATGTGGCGCGTGAGAAAAACTTCACCCGAGCGGCCGCGCAGCTCGGCATGTCGCGCTCTGGATTGAGCCATGCGATTACGGCGCTGGAGGCGCGCCTTGGCGTCAGACTGCTGACGCGCACCACGCGCAGCGTCTCCCTTACCGAAGCTGGCGCGCGGCTCTATAACATGCTGCTGCCGATGCTGCGCGAACTCGACAGCGAACTTGCCTCGCTTCGCGCGCTGGGTAAAAAACCGGCAGGCACCGTGCGCATAACCGCGCACGATCACGCCATCGAGTCCGTGCTCTGGCCGCGACTGCGGCCGCTGCTGAAGCGCTATCCCGAGATGCAGATCGAATTAAGCGTGGACTATGCGCTGACCGATATCGTGGCGCAGCAGTTTGATGCCGGGGTGCGGGTCGGCAACGTGGCCGATAAGGATATGATCGCCGTCAGGATCGGCCCTGACTTTTATATGGCGGTAGTCGCCTCGCCAGATTATCTGCAGGATAAAACGGTGCCGGAAACGCCCGCTGAGCTGACGACGCATCAGTGCATCAATCTGCGGCTGCCGACACGCGGCGGGATCTACGCCTGGGATTTTGAAAAAGCGGGCAAAGCGTTATCGGTGCGGGTGCAGGGACAAACCGTTTTTAACACGACCGGGTTGATGCTGCAGGCGGCGCTGGATGGGCTGGGGCTCGCTTATGTTCCGCTGGATCTGGCGCAGCACTATATCGAAAGGGGAAAATTAGTGCCGGTTCTGCAGGCGTGGTGGCCGCTTTTTCCGGGATACCATCTTTACTACGCCAGCCGCCGTCAAATGATGCCTGCGCTGACTGAAGTGATTAACGCGTTGCGCTACAAGGAGGCCTGAGGTTCATAAAGCGTGCGAATAAGCGAATTTAGCTGAACCATCATGGAAAAAAACGGTCAAAGTCTGTTGGCTGCACACCTCCAGATATGACATTAACGCATGGCTAAACAACAGGGGGATAACCTGATGTATTTGCGTGTTAATTCAGCGCTAAAATCGGCCTGTTTCCTGCAATACTGTACCGTTCAGCGCATCTTTTCCCGGAGTTTCACACAGGCTGTCCACTTTTTCTGTGGATAACTTAGCGGCTTACTCTTCACTGTTTTCCATCAGATCAACCATTGCGCCTTTGTGCGCTTCCACATAGCGGATATAGCGCATCAGCGTTTCCGGTTTTTTCCAGGTCCCTTCCTGCATGATTTGCGGAACAGAATAGCCTTTGCGCGCCAGATCCTGCGCGGCACCCACGCGTGCGCTGTGGCCGCTCCAGCGGCGATAGCGATTTTTGTTCGGCTTCACGGTCGTGGTATGCCCGGCAGCCTCCCACGCGCGGGTGAAAATACTTTTCAGCGCGGGCGTGCTCATGGGTTCGTCGGTCACGATCATCACTTTTCCTGAGCGGTGCACCGGCGCAAAGAGATAGGCATCGGGTTCATTAATCAGTCCGGATGCCATAATCCACTTTGTCAGCACCGCTGACGACTTCGACCCCAGCGCTTTCACCAGGCTGCCGGTGTCCAGAATGGTTTTGGTCCAGGAACCTTCCAGGATGATGCGGCCATCTTCGGCGCGCATTACGTCGCCAACGCGAAAGCGCGCCACTTCACTGATACGCATTAAGGTACTGTACGCCACATGGAGAAAGGCGAGATCGCGCAGGTGACGCAGGCTCGCATTTTCTGACCATGCTGCTTCCACCTTTTGCAGATCGCTTAGCCGGAAAGGAACCGCCTGGCCGGTGCGCTCGCCGGAGACCACCGCCACGCGATTGATCTTTTTTACCGCACGCGAGACCAGCGGCGAGGTCGATGGCGGCACCAGCCCAGCGTTACGGTGTAACATCGTGATCAGCGACTGATGCGTGCCGATAGTCGATGACGCGCGCCCGATAGACTGCAAATAGCTCAGGTAGTCGCGCAGATCTTCAGGCGACATAGGAAGCAGCAGGCGATTGTTGGCCAATGCCCAGCGGTGACAGACGCGCATTACGCTCATTAGCTGTCGCCAGGTATTGGGCGCAAACGCATCTTTATCCTGTACGAACTCGCGCAGGCGTTGCGCAAGGTCGTCATCCGACTGAGAAAGCGGGAGCAGGGCGTGTGAGGTGATTAATCCATCCATATCTGTTCAATTTGTCCGCAATTCAGCTGGGGATCGCGCTACGTGAATTCTGAAAAAAAAGCAGGGGTAAACTGCTGCAGATTTTGCGTAGCGTTGTCATTTTAAGGCACATTGGTTGCCTTTTTTAATGTCCGGACATCGTTTTAAAGAGGAAGACGGAGGGCAAATAGCGCTTTCACTCAGGATTCAGACCGGATCCGCATGATAGCGGGTTTAGGAAGGGATGTCGCTGGGTTTGTATAAGTCTTATTATATGAAGTTAGAAATTTAGCTCACCCATGATGGATAGTGAGCAGGAGGCACAGGCAGAATCAATATTCAACTATGCTGACAGTTTCAAATAAAAACCAATTCAATTAGAGGCCTAAAATTGCAGATTCAATAACAAATACTGAACCTGCAACTCACCGGCTTTAAATCAGGCTTTGGCTAAAAATCGCGCCCGCCAGGGCTTAAGTACCCATATGGCAAGTAAAGCACAGGCAATGTCCAGAGTAATGGCGCTACCAAATACTATGCTCCAGTTATGCGTATGCTGATAAAGCAATGCCGCTACGGGACCACCGAATATAGAACCAATACCCTGAGAAATATAGAGCCAACCGTAATTCTCCGTAGCGAAGCGAGTGCCAAAGGTGTCCGTTAAGGTTGCCGGGAATAAAGAAAATATCTCTCCCCAGCCAAAGAAAACTACGCCGGAAAGTAAAACAAATAACACAGGATCACTTTTACATAACAGCCACAACGTCATAGCAATGCCTTCAAGACCAAAAGCAAAAAACATCATTTTTTCACGACCAATACGATCGGAAATGTAACCACAAAAGGGTCGTGTAAGGCCATTCATCAAGCGGTCTATGGTCATGGCCAAGGGTAAAGCCGCCATCCCCAAAATTGTTATTGAAGTGATGCCAAAGTCTTCAGCAAATATAGCCATCTGTGACGTAACCATAAGTCCTGATGTAGACATCATGGTCATCATGATAAACATCAGCCAGAATATGGGCTGCCGTAGCATTTCTTTTGAGCTGAAACTTTTGGGAGCGTCAGCTGATCGCTGCCCTGCGCGCGATTCAATACTATCTTTTGGCATCCTTAGCCCCTGGCTGGCAATAAATCCAACGGATGCCATCATAATGCCAAACTGCCAAAACGTCTTTTCCAGTCCTGCTGTAGCGAGCGAGGCGGTGACGGGAAAGGTTGTTAAAATGGCCCCCATTCCATAACCTGCTGCCACCATGCCCGTTGCAAATCCTCTTTTTTCAGGGAACCAGCGAACCATTAATCCGACCACACCGATATAAACGATGCCCGTGCCAAGACCACCAATTACTCCATAATAAAGGTAGAGTTCAAAAAGCGAGTCAAGCCGTGAGACGAGCATCCAGCTAATACCGGCCATCAGCGTCCCGATGGTGATAAGCACGCGCGGGCCAAAACGGTCAATTAATTTTCCCTGAAGCGGGGAGAAAAACGTCTGAAGGATGATTAAAAGTGAAAAGGTGATCTGAATTTCTGCCAGTGGCGCGTGTAATTTTTCCATCAAAGGTCGGGTAAAAAGCGCCCAGACATATTGCGGGCTGGAGATTGAAATCATACACACCAACCCCAAAAAGAGTTGCGCCCATTTCTTTCTGTAGTGGGAAACCTCTACCTCTGATAATACTGAACTTGACATCATCACACTCCGGCTTAAACGCATTTTACTTTTTAAAGCATTTACCGTGCCATGCCTGATCAGAACGCTAATATCGCTGTTTTATAGAAATTTAATATACATGAGGAAGATTCTTGCCCTAAAATGTGGCGTCTCGCATCAAAAATGTGCGAGTGAATATATTTATAGCATTACCAGGGCTGATCTCCCCAAACAAACTGTTACGCAAAGTGATGGTTTACATGTTTATCTATTTTTTGCGCGAAAATATTGCGCATTTTAGCTAGCAGATCGTGATTTATTTTTTTTACAAATACCTTACTTCAGTTTTAATGTAGTTGTTACAAGGAAAAAATAAATTGCACCTTTGCTGACTTGCTTTTGAACAATTTGCACCCCTCCCAATCCTCTCCTACGCTTTCCCCCCTGAACACACAAAACCCATTGCGACTACGATCGCCTTTTTAAGCTGTAAAGGAGGAAAGTAAATGCAATACCGTAAACTGGGCCACTCGGGCCTGCTGGTCTCGAAATTCGTGCTGGGCACGGTGCCGTTCGGCGGCAAAGCGGGATTTGAAAAAACCGGCAACGTTAACGCCAGCGAAGCGCGCCGCTTTATCGATATCGCGCTGGATCACGGCGTTAATATGATCGACACCGCCGATCTCTATTCGATGGGCGGCGCGGAAGAGGTGGTCGGCGAAGCGCTCGGCGATAAACGTGACAAGGTCATTCTGGCGAGCAAAGCGCGCAGCCCGCTGGGCGATGGCCCGAATGAGAGCGGCGCCAGCCGTTACCATCTCGTCAAAGCGTGCGAAGCGAGCCTGCGCCGCCTGAAAACCGACCACATCGACCTTTATCAGATCCATAACTGGGATGGCGTCACCTCGGTTGAAGAGACGCTGCGCGCGCTGGAAGATCTGGTGAAAAGCGGCAAAATCCGCTACTTCGGCACCTCCAACTACACCGCCTGGCAGATGATGAAGACGTTAGGCTGCGCCAGCGAACAGCAGCTGCTCAAGCCCGTCAGCCAGCAAATCTACTACACGCCAGAATCGCGCGAAGCGGAGTTCGAGCTGCTGCCGATGGCGATTGACCAGCAGATCGGCACGCTGATCTGGGGGCCGCTGGGCGAAGGCCTGTTGACCGGCGCGGTCAGCCGTCACGGCAAAGCGCCGGAATCCACGCGTCAGGGCAGCGGCTGGCCGGAACCCTACGTCCACGATATGGAGCACGCCTATAACGTGATCGAGGTGCTGGAGCAGGTCGGCAAAGAGATTAACGCCTCTATCGCGCAGGTCTGCCTGGCCTGGCTGGCGGAGCGTCCCGGCGTCAGCGCGCTGATCGTCGGCAACCGCAGCGAAACGCATCTGCGTGAAAACCTCAATGCCTTCGAGCTCACCCTGAGCAATGAGCAGCGCCTGCGCATTGAACGCGTGACGCGTCCGGCGCCGCGCTATCCCTACTGGCACCGCTTCACCAGCGGCATGGACCGTATCGATCCGGCAGAGCAACCCTTCCTGGATGAGTACCGTCAGACCCTCGACGAACGTAAAGATCAGGCGCAGAAATAAGCCGCACGCTGGCCGCGCGATGTGGCCAGCCTTTATTTTTATGCCGTAAGCACCTCTTTCAGCACAAATAAAAACGGCGGCCCTAAGGCCGCCAAAAACCCTCAATTATGGTTAGTATTGAGGAAGCAGTGGCACTGCAATGATGAAGAGATTAGCCCTTAACGCCGCCCGCCGTCAGGCCGCTGACCAGCCAGCGCTGCGCCAGCAGAAACACCAGCGTGATCGGGATGGCGGAGAGCACGGCGGCGGCGGCGAAGTCGCCCCACAGATAGTTCTGCGGGTTGAGATACTGCTGCATCCCCACCGCCAGGGTGTAGCTGTTGACGTCCCGCAGCAGCAGCGAAGCAACCGGCACTTCCGTTACCGCGGCGATAAACGCCAGAATAAACACCACCGCCAGAATCGGTACTGAGAGCGGCAAGAGCACCAGTCGGAACGCCTGCCACGGCGTCGCGCCGTCCAGCGCGGCCGCCTCTTCAAGCGAGCCGTCGATAGTTTCGAAATAGCCTTTAATCGTCCAGACGTGCAGCGCGATACCGCCAAGGTAGGCGAAAATCACGCCGCCGTGCGTATTCAACCCCAGGAAAGGCAGATACTGCCCCAGCCGATCGAATAAAGCATAAAGCGCCACCAGCGAAAGCACAGCCGGGAACATCTGAAAAATCAGCATCCCTTTCAACAGGCTGGCGCGTCCGGCGAAGCGCATGCGAGCAAAAGCATAGGCGCAGGTGGTGGAAAGCGCCACTATGCCGAGCGCGCTGATGCTGGCGATCTTCACCGAGTTCCACAGCCACAGCAGCACCGGAAAGGGCGGCGGCGTGACGCGGCCGTCGGCATGGGTCACGCTGAAGCCCAGCGCCAGCCGCCAGTGCTCCCAGGAGATCTGCTCCGGGATCAGGCTGCCGGTGGCGAAGTTGCCCGCGCGCAGCGAGATCGCCACCACCATCAGCAGCGGGAAAAGAATCGCGGCGATAAACGCCAGCAGCAGCAGATGGGTCAGCAGCAGACGCAGCTTCTGCGATTTAGGTTGTACCATAGCCATAACGCCTCCTTAGTCGAACTTCATCCGCACGGCTTTCAGGTTAATCACCGCCAGCGCGCCCACCAGCAGGAAGATCAGGGTGGCGATCGCCGCCGCCAGACCAAAGTCCTGTCCGCCGCCCCCCTCGAAGGCGATGCGCCACGTATAGTTCACCAGCAGATCGGTATAGCCCGCCGGCGTGGTGGTGCCAAGGCGATCGGGGCCGCCGTTGGTCAGCAGCTGCACCAGCACGAAGTTGTTAAAGTTAAAGGCGAAGCTGGCGATCATCAGCGGCATCAGCGGCTTCAGCAGCAGCGGCAGGGTAATCAGAAAGAAATTCTGCATCGGCCCCGCGCCATCCATCGCCGAGGCTTCGTAGAGATCGTCTGGAATCGCCTTCAGCAGCCCCATGCAGAGGATCATCATATAGGGATAGCCCAGCCAGGTATTGACGATAACCAGCATGGCGCGCGCCAGCAGTGGGTCGCTGAACCAGGCGGGCTGCAGGCCGAACAGGGCGTTGAGCAGCACGTTGATCTCGCCGAAGCTCTGGTTAAACAGCCCCTTGAAAATCAGTATCGAAATAAAGGCCGGTACGGCGTAGGGCAGGATCAGCATCACGCGATAAATCGCTTTGCCTTTCAGCGCCTCCCACTGCACCAGACAGGCGAGCACCATGCCGACGGCGACGGTCAGCGCCACGGTCAGCAGCGAGAAGAGCAGCGTCCAGCCGAAAATCGCCAGGAAGGGCTTCTGGATGCCTTCGTCGGTGAAGACGCGCACAAAGTTCTTCCAGCCTGCGCCAACCGTAAAGCCCGGGCTGAGCTGCTCGCTGCCCCAGCTGCCGTCGGCGTTGACGCGCTGGAAGAAGCCGGTTTGATCGTTCGCCTGATAGATCTCGCCGCTCTGCTGATTTTTCAGCCGCTGGTCGGCGGTGAGCTGATAGAGCGACCGCGTGCCGGAGAACTGCCGCAGCGAACTCATCACCAGTTCGCGACCGTCCGGCAGCCTGGCGCGGAGTTGACTGAGCGCCTGCCGGTTGCCGGTGACGACCTTCAGCGTCGCGCGCTGGCCCGCCGGCGGCGCGGCAGGGGTCATGCTGAGCTGCTGTTCGCCGCCAAAAGCGAACGGCGGCGAGACATAGCTCTCGCTGTCAGCGGAGAGCACCAGCTGCCAGCGATCGCCCGCAGGATAGAGCGCGAAGTTCATTCCCGCGCCGTCCTGATACTGACGGCTCAGCAACACCTGCTGCGCGCGCGCCTGGGTGAGCTGGTTGGTGCTGCTGTAGTTGGTAAAGGCGATCGCCACGGTACAGGCGAGGGGAAAGAGCACAAACAGCGCCATCCCGGCGAGACCGGGATAAACGTAGCGCCAGGCGTAGGCGCGCCGGTTAGCGTAGATCCAGATGCCCGCCGCGCTGACGATCAGCGTCAGCAGCGCAAACAGATATTCGCCCTGCGCATACATCAGCACCAGAAGGTAGCCGACCAGCAGACAGCAGATCCCGACGAGAACGCGCTTCAGCAGCTGGCCCGCGCCTCCTGTTTTCGGTTTTCCTGACATGATTCGGTGTTCCTTAACAACCAGTGGTAAGCCGGCGCGAACCGGCTTTGGGAGAGGCGTTACTTGTTCAGGCGCGCCTGCGCGTCTTTCAGTGCGGCATCGACGCTCTGACGTCCGCTCAGGGCGTTAAGCGTGGCGGTGCGCATCGCATACCAGAAGGCCGCCATCTGCGGGATATTCGGCATGATGTCGCCGCTACGCGCGTTGTTCATGGTAGCGGCGATGCGCTCGTCTTTTTCCAGCGCCTGCTGGAACGACTTCAGCGTGACTGCGCCCAGCGGTTTGTCTTTATTCACCGCGTCCAGACCGGCATCGGTCAGCAGGTAGTTCTCAAGGAACTCTTTCGCCAGCTCTTTATTCGGGCTGGCGGCGTTGATGCCCGCGCTCAGCACGCCGACGAAGGTTTTCGACGGTTTGCCGTTCAGGGTCGGCAGCAGCGTGACGCCGTAGTTGATGCCGCTCTTGTCGATATTGCTCCAGGCCCAGGGACCGTTAATGGTCATCGCGGTCTGGCCTTTATTGAACGCCGCTTCGGCGATAGAGTAGTCGGTGTCGGCGTTGAGGGTTTTGGCTTTAACCTGATCGACCAGGAACTGCATGCCCGCTTTCGCGCCGGCGTTATCTACGCCGGTATCTTTGACGTCGTAGCCGCTGTCGCTCTTTTTAAAGGCGTAAGCGCCGCCTGCAGCCAGCAGCGGCCAGGTGAAGTAGGGTTCCTGCAGGTTGAACATAATGGCGCTCTTGCCTTTGGCGCGCAGCTGTTTGTCGACGGCCGCCATCTCTTCCCAGCTTTTCGGCGGGTTAGGCAGCAGGTCTTTGTTGTAGATCAGCGACAGCGATTCCACTGACACCGGGTAGCCGATCAGCTTGCCGTTAAAGCGCACCGCGTCCCAGGTAAAAGGAAAGAGCTTCTCCTGGAAGCTTTTATCCGGCGAGATCTCCGCCAGCAGCCCCGACTGGGCATAGCCGCCGAAGCGGTCGTGCGCCCAGAAGATAATGTCCGGGCCGTCGCCGGTGGCGGCCACCTGCGGATATTTCTCTTCCATTTTATCCGGATGCTCGACCGTGACTTTAATGCCGGTATCCTGCTCGAACTTCTTACCCACTTCGGCCAGCCCGTTATAGCCTTTATCGCCGTTGATCCAGATAACCAGTTTTCCCTCTTCGATCTTCGCGATTGCCGAGGCCGAAAACAGCATGGCCGTAAGGGCGGAAAGGGCAAAAATGCGTGCGCCGGTTTTCATTGTCATAACTCCATCCTGTTAGCGGAAACGGAAATCGTTTTCCCGCACATTGTGACCATCCGCCGCTGCTTCTCATCCTCCCGCGCTCTACGCCTGCCGACGCTAAGCCGTGATCTCCGTTGCAAAACCGGGCGGTTATCACGGTCTGGCGCACACTCCGGTCGCCGCGACTCTGCGCAGTCGATCACAAAAAACCGCGCGCCGCTGCCGTTACAGGGAGAGGCGCGGCGATCTCCTCCTCCTCTCTCATCCCCCAGCTAAAGCGCCTGCGGCGGAGGATGCGCGCGCCCGGAACCTTTCCCATAGTGGACGCCGGAGTCTGCCTGCGGCGATGCAGGCAAGAATGAGCAAGCGGAGAGGAAAGCATCATGGCGAGCGTCGCGTTACGCAATGTCACCAAGGCCTGGGGCGACACCCTGGTCTCGAAGGACATCAATCTGGAAATCGGCGAAGGAGAGTTTGTGGTGTTCGTCGGCCCGTCGGGCTGCGGCAAATCCACGCTGCTGCGCATGATCGCCGGTCTGGAGACCATTACCCGCGGCGAGCTGCTGATCGGCGGCCAGCGAATGAACGAGGTGCCGCCCGCCGAGCGCGGCATCGGCATGGTGTTTCAGTCCTATGCCCTCTATCCGCACCTGTCGGTGGCGGAAAATATGTCTTTCGGCCTGAAGCTGGCGGGCGTCAGGCGTGACGAGATCCAGCATCGCGTTAATCAGGTGGCGGAAGTGCTGCAGCTGGCGCATCTGCTCGACCGTCGGCCCAAAGCGCTCTCCGGCGGTCAGCGCCAGCGCGTGGCGATCGGCCGTACGCTGGTCGCCGAGCCGCGCGTCTTTTTACTCGACGAGCCGCTCTCCAACCTGGACGCCGCGCTGCGCGTGCAGATGCGCATCGAGATTTCGCGCCTGCACAAGCGCCTGAAGCGCACCATGATTTACGTCACCCACGATCAGATCGAGGCGATGACGCTGGCGGACAAGATCGTGGTGCTGGATGCCGGGCGCATCGCCCAGGTCGGCAGGCCGCTGGAGCTCTATCACTATCCCGCTAACCGCTTCGTCGCCGGATTTATCGGCTCGCCGCGCATGAATTTCCTGCCCGTTAAAGTGACCGCCACCGCTATCGATCAGGTGCAGGTCCGCCTGCCTAACGATCAGCGCATCTGGCTACCGGTCGAGAGCGCAGGCGTCCAGGTGGGCAGCAATATGTCGTTAGGCATCCGACCTGAACACCTGCTCTCCAGCGATATCGCCGACGTCACGCTCGAGGGCGAGGTGCAGGTGGTCGAGCAGCTCGGCAACGAAACGCAAATCCATATCCAGATCCCCGCTATCCGTCAAAACCTGGTTTACCGCCAGGAGGACGTCGTGCTGGTAGAAGAGGGCGCCCTGATGGGCATTGGCCTGCCACCGGAGCGCTGTCACCTGTTCCGCGAGGACGGGAGCGCCTGTCGCAGGCTGCATCAGGAGCCTGGTGTTTAGCCCTGCAAAACAATAAAAGCAATGATCTCAGGAGATAGAAAATGATAACTCTGCGCAAACTTCCCGTCGCTATCGCCATCGCGGCGGGCACGATCTCTGCCTCGTCGATGGCGGTCGACTTTACCGGCTACGCCCGTTCCGGCATCGGCTGGACCGGCAGCGGCGGCGAACAGCAGTGCTTTCAGGCTACCGGCGCGCAAAGCAAATACCGTCTGGGCAACGAATGCGAAACCTACGCCGAACTGAAGCTGGGCCAGGAAGTGTGGAAAGAGGGCGACAAAAGCTTCTACTTCGACACCAACGTCGCCTATTCAGTGGCGCAACAGAATGACTGGGAGGCGACATCCCCCGCCTTCCGCGAGGCGAACGTCAAAGGCAAGAACCTGATCGACGCGCTGCCGGGCTCCACTATCTGGGCCGGTAAGCGCTTCTACCAGCGTCACGACGTGCATATGATCGACTTCTACTACTGGGATATCTCCGGCCCGGGCGCCGGTCTGGAAGATGTAGATCTCGGCTTCGGCAAGCTCTCTTTCGCGGCGACGCGCTCCTCAGAGGCGGGCGGCTCCTATACCTTCTCCAGCGATCGCATCCGCGATTACGCCACCAGCACCGCCAACGACGTCTTCGACGTGCGCCTGGCCGGACTGGAAACCAACCCGGACGGCGTGCTGGAGCTGGGTGTCGATTATGGCCGCGCCAACGCGCGCGACGGCTACCGTATCGAAGACGGCGCGTCGAAAGATGGCTGGATGTTCACGGCGGAGCATACCCAGAGCATGCTCAAGGGCTACAACAAATTCGTGCTGCAGTACGCCACCGATGCGCTCACCTCGCAGGGCAAAGGGCTGCCGCAGGGCACCAACATCAACAACAACGGCAGCATGTACCGCGTCCTCGATCACGGCGCCATCTCGCTCGCCGACCGCTGGGACCTGATGTACGTGGCGATGTACCAGAACACCGATCTGGACAACAACCGCGGCACCGAGTGGTACACCGTCGGCGTGCGCCCGATGTACAAATGGACGCCGATCATGAGCACGCTGCTGGAAGTGGGCTACGACAACGTGAAGTCGCAGCAGGTCAGCGAACGCAACGGCCAGTACAAAATCACCCTCGCTCAGCAGTGGCAGGCGGGCGACAGCATCTGGTCGCGCCCGGCGCTGCGCCTGTTCGCTACCTATGCCAAATGGGATGAGAAGTGGGGCTACAGCAAAGATGCCTCCGGCGATCTGACCTCGCTGGCTTCCGCAGACAGCACCGGCAACGGGCTCTTCACCAACAGCCGCGGCGACAACGATGAGTGGAGCTTCGGCGCGCAGATGGAAATCTGGTGGTAAACCCTACCGACCTGTAACGCAAACGGCCGCCGTGCGTTCAGCGCACGGCGCTTTCTGAGCAGCCGCGGCCATTGCCTGGCTTCAGCGGCTGTCCGACAGCCTGTTGAGAATATAAAAAATGAAAAAGAAAACGCTTACCGCACTCTGTCTGAGCGTCGCGCTGCTGACGAGCCTCGCCCTGCCAGCGCATGCTGAAATTAACCTGGTGCCGCAGGATCTCTCCGCCGCGCCGACGATCCCGACCGCGAGCCTGCAGCGACTGAGCTGGCAGCCCGTCGACACCTCGCGCCCGCAGAGCATCTCGCTGTCGCAGAGCGGCACGCAGCTTGACGTCAGCGGCATCACCGGTCCGGTCGCCGCGTTTAGCCTGCCTGCCAGCCAGGGCGAGCTGACGGTGACGCTGAGCAGCGAAGTGTCGCACAATCAGGTATTCGCCCCCAATGTGCTGGTGCTCGACGAGAATCTGCGTCCCGCCGCCTGGTTCCCGAGCCGCTTTTTTACCTATCAACAGCCGGGCGTGATGAGCGCCGACCGCCTGGAAGGGGTGATGAAGCTGACGCCGGCGCTGGGCCAGCAAAAAATCTATCTGCTGGTATTCACCACCGCGCAGGATCTCGGCCAGACCACCACGCTGGTGGATCCGGCGAAAGCCTACGCCAGAGGCACCGGCCATGCGGTGCCCGATATTCCCGATCCGGTCGCGCGTCACGGCGTGGACGGCAAAATAAAGCTGAAAGTCTCCACCAGCTCCGCCTCCTCGATTCTGGTCGGCCCGCTGTTCGGCTCCTCAGGTCCGGCGCCGGTTACGGTCGGCAGCACCCAGCCGGTTGCGCAGGCGGCGGCACGCACCGCGCCCGCCGCGCCGTCGGCGCCGCTGGTGGACGATACCGAAAGTTACTTTAATCAGAGCATCCGTCAGGCGGTGGATCAGGGCAATATCGATAAAGCCCTCAAGCTGCTGGACGAGGCGGAACGCCTGGGTTCGACGTCGGCGCGCAAAACCTTTATCAGCAGTGTTAAAGGCAAGGGGTGATGCTGCCCCGACAGTGCTGAGTTGCCCCACCTGGTGCGCTACGGCGCACCTTTTTTTATGGAAAAATAACGTATGAAGGGCGGTTATACATCACGCCTTCCCCGGCATATTCTTGGCATATGTAAGGATGGGAGGACAAAAAAATGCGTACGGTATCGATATTCAAAAACGGTAATAAGCGGGCGATTCGCCTGCCGCGCGATCTCGATTTCGACGGCGTAAACGAACTGGAGATTATTCGCGAAGGCGACTCTCTGATCCTGCGACCAGTCAAGCCGAGCTGGGGGTCATTTCGCGAGCAAGAAAAGGCTGACGCCGATTTTATGACGGAGCGTGCAGACGTTTTCAGCGATGAAGGGCGATTTGAGCTGTGATTAAAACCTATATGCTCGATACAAATATCTGCTCTTTTATTATGCGGGAACATCCGGAAGCCGTACTCATGCGGCTGGAGCAAGCTGTGCTGCGTCGTCATCGAATTGTTGTGTCGGCGATAACCTATGCGGAAATGCGGTTTGGCGCTGTTGGCAAGAAAGCGTCGCCTCGCCATGTACAGCTGGTTGAAGCGTTCTGCGCGCGCCTGGATGCCATTCTGGCCTGGGATCGCCATGCAGTGGACGCAACTACAGAAATCAAGCGTGCGCTGACCGCTATTGGCAGGCTCATTGGTCCGAATGATACCGCCATTGCCGGGCACGCTATTGCGGCTGACGCCATGCTTGTTACCCATAACGTCAAGGAATTTGAGCGCGTGTCAGGGCTTGTTTTTGAAGACTGGAGCAAATGATCGCCTGACGGTGATGGAAATAGCGCAGTCCATAATCGTCAGCCCGCGCGCGGCGGGCTAACGTCTCTCTTCTATTTCATCCCCTTTCTGCCGCGATCCACCGCCGCCAGCAGCGCATCGACCGCCGGATCGCTGAACATCTCCTCCAGCGTCGCGCTGAGCTTGCGCCGCCAGTTAGGCCAGGCGTCGACGGTGCCGGGCACGTTTACCGGCGTCGTCATATCCAGCCACTCTTCCGGCTGCAGGCCGAGCAGGGCGCTTTGCGTGTCGGCCAGATAGCCCAGAATCGCCTGGCTGAGCGCGCGAGTCATACGCGCGCCGCCCCGCTGAAAGCGCCGGCGCGGGGGCAGCGCGCCGCTGCGCAGCAGGGTCTGCAACAGCGCTTTCCTTGCCGCCTGCCTGTCGCGATACAGCCCCGCTAGGACATCCTTATCGGGATAGAGGCCCAGCTTGCTGCCCAGACGAAGATCGTCGCTGCGCCACCAGCCGCGCAGCGTCGGCATATCGTGGGTGGTGGCGACCGCCATCGCCTGGCGCGGCCACTGCCCCGGCGCGCGGAACGCCTGCTTCGACGCCTGCTCGAAATAGAGCACCTTGTAGGAGTAGACGCCCGCGTCCCGCAGTTTGTCGACGATCGCCGCCGGCACGGTGCCTAAATCCTCGCCGATCACCATACAGCGGTGGCGCTGACTCTCCAGCGCCAGAATTGCCAGCAGCGCGTCCACCGGATAGTGCACATAGGCGCCTTCCGCCGCGCTTTCGCCCTGCGGGATCCACCAGAGGCGCAGCAGCGCCATCACATGATCGATACGCAGCGCGCCGCAATCCTGCATGCTGGCGCGCAACAGGGTGATCCAGGGCTCAAACGCGCGCGCGGCCATCACCTGCGGATCCATCGGCGGCAGCCCCCAGTTTTGCCCCAGCGGACCGAGAATATCGGGCGGCGCGCCGACGCTTGCTTCAAGACAGTAAAGCTCCCGCTCGCGCCAGGTTTCCGCGCCGTCGCGCGCCACGCCTACCGCCAGATCGCGGTACAGGCCGACCGCCATCTCATGCTGCCGACAGCGCTGCCAGCACGCCGCGAACTGCCGGGCCGCCAGCCACTGCAGCCAGAGATAAAAGCGCACCTCATCGCTCTGCTCAATGCGAAATGCCAGCACGGCGGCGCTGTCGGGATGCTGAAAGGCGTCCGGCCAGCTTTGCCAGCCGTGACTGTCACCATCCTGCTTACGTTGCTCGGCATGCAGGGCGTCAAACAGGCCCTGGCAGAGCAGGCTGTCGCCGCCCGCCTCGACAAAATCCTCAAACGCCGCCGCCTCCGCGTCATCCGCGTCGCGCAGTCGAAACGCCTGCCAGGCCAGCCGTAAGCCCTCCAGCTTCAGGCGCGTCACGGCAGGGTAATCTACCCATTCCGCGCGGCGCGCCGCCTGCAATGCCTGCTGGGTCGCCTCAAGACACCACCAGGCCCGCGCCGCCTCGCTCTGCTGAAAGTCCGGCACCGCGTTGACGTCGATGTAGAGAATATTGAGCCAGCGGCGCGACGAAGGACTGTACGGGCTGGCGCTCTCTGGCTCGGCGGGAAACAGGGCGTGCAGGGGATTCAGCCCGACAAAGGCGCCGCCGCGGCGCGCCGTCTCGTCGATCATCTGCCGCAGATCGCCAAAGTCGCCGATGCCCCAGTTATGTGCCGATCGCAGCGTATAGAGCTGGATGCAGCTGCCCCACAGCGATTCGCCCGCCAGCAGCGCGGGCGGCTCATAGCAGCGCGGCGGCGCGACGATAACGCAGCAGCCGTAGCGCTGCGCCTCATGCTCCAGCGTCAGCTGGTGGTAGCCGTCCGGCAACGGCGGCAGCGTCAGGGTTTCGCCCGCCGCGCAGCGGCCTGACCAGCACGCGCCCCCTTCGCTGGTCAGCTGCCAGCTGGCCGCGCTGAGAAGCACCGGCGAGAGCGTCAGCGGCTCGCCCTGGCGGAAGATGGCCGCAGGCGGCAGCGGAGACGCGCCCGCGTTCTGAGGCTGCATCAGCCCCAGCAGACGCTCGCGGGTCAGCGTGGAGACCTGCTGCGGCCGGCCGTGGGCATCAATGTAATCGGGCGCAATCAGGCCGTCTGCGGCGCGATCGAGATGATTTTTCGGTTTCATGGCGTTCCTCAGCGCGCGGCCTGCCAGATACGTTGCTGATAATCGCGGATGGCGCGGTCGGCGCTGAACATGCCGCAGCGCGCGGTGTTCAGGATCGCGGCGCGCGTCCAGGCGTCCGGATCGGCCCACAGCGCTTCGACCTGCTGCTGGGCGTTGAGATAGTGGCGGAAATCGGCCAGCACCAGGTAGGGATCGCCGCCCGTCGGGCCCAGGCTGCGCACCAGCGCGTCGAAGGCCGTCGTGTCACCGTCGCTAAAGGTGCCGTCCTCCAGCGCGGTCAGCGCCCGATCCAGCTGCGGATCTTTTTTGCGCCAGGTCGCCGGCGCGTAGCCCGCCTGCTTCAGCGCAGTCACCTGCTCGACGGTATGGCCGAAAATAAAGATATTCTCCTCGCCGACCTGCTGGGCGATCTCCACGTTCGCGCCGTCCAGGGTGCCAATCGTCAGCGCGCCGTTAAGCGCCAGCTTCATGTTGCCGGTTCCGGAAGCCTCTTTGCCCGCCGTCGAGATCTGCTCGGAGAGATCGGCGGCAGGAATGAGCCGCTCCGCCACCGAGACGTTATAGTCGGGAATAAACACGATTTTAAGGCGGTCGCCGACGCGCGGATCGGCGTTAACCACGGCCGCCACCTTGTTAATGGCGTAAATGATATTTTTCGCCAGCGCGTAGCCCGGCGCCGCTTTGGCGCCGAACAGCATCACGCGCGGCGTCAGATTCGCCTGCGGATCGCTGACCAGCGTTTGCCACAGGGCGATGATATGCAGCAGCATCAGATGCTGGCGCTTATATTCGTGGAGGCGCTTGATCTGCACGTCGAACAAGGCGTCAGGCTGAACGCGGATGCCGGTCTTTTCGGCGATCCAGCGCGTTAACGCCGCCTTGTTCTGCTGCTTGATGGCGCGATACTCCGCGCGAAACGCGGCGTCGTCCGCCAGCGGCGCCAGGTCGCTGAGCGCATCCAGATCGTTAACCCAGGGGCGCGACAGCGTATTGTCGATCAGCGTGGCCAGCGCCGGATTGCACTGCTGGATCCAGCGACGCGGCGTAATGCCGTTAGTGACGTTGTGAAACTTCTCCGGCCACAGCGCGTGGTATTCCGGGAAGAGATCCTGTACCACCAGCCGGGAGTGCAGCGCCGCCACGCCGTTGACCGCAAAACCGCTGACCACGCAGAGGTTAGCCATGCGCAGCTGCTGATTGTGCACCACCGCCAGCTTCGCCCAGATCGCCTCATTGCCGGGCCAGCGCGCCTCGACCTCTTTTTTGAGCTGCGCGTTCAGCGTATTGATAATCATCATATGGCGCGGCAGCAGCGCGCGTACCAGACGCAGGTTCCAGCACTCCAGCGCCTCCGGCATCAGCGTATGGTTGGTGTAGGCGAAGGTGCGCTGCGTAATGCGCCACGCCCGATCCCAGGAGAGCTGATGCTCGTCGATCAGCAGGCGCAGCAGCTCCGGGATCGCCAGCGTTGGATGGGTATCGTTGAGCTGGATCACTTCATAGTCGGGCAGCGTCTCGATGGCGCGGCCAGCCTGATGGTGACGACGCAGGATGTCGGCCAGCGTGCAGGCGCACTGAAAATATTGCTGCATCAGGCGCAGCTTTTTCCCGGCCTGGTGATTGTCGTTGGGGTAGAGCACCTTCGTCAGCTTCTCCGCATCGATGCCCTGCTGTTCGGCGCGCAGGAAATCGCCGTCGTTGAAGCGCTGCAGGTTGAACGGACGCGCGTGTTTCGCCTGCCAGAGGCGCAGCGGCTGGGTGACGCCGTTGCCATAGCCGACGACGGGCAGATCCCAGGCCTCGCCCTGCAGCAGGAAAGCGGGCTCCCAGCGCGGGCGCCCCTCTTCCGTCACCACTTTGCCGCCCAGACCGACCTGCACGGTCAGCGCGGCGTTGTGACGAAACCAGGGATAGCGGTCGCGTCCCCAGTCGTCAGGCTGTTCATGCTGCGCGCCTTCGATAAAACGCTGGCGAAACAGGCCATATTGATAGTTCAGGCCGTAGCCGATGGCGGGCTGGCCGGTGGTGGCCATCGCGTCGAGAAAACAGGCCGCCAGCCGTCCCAGGCCGCCGTTGCCGAGCGCCGGATCGGTCTCGCGCTCCAGCACGTCGCTCAGGGCGATGTCCCAGGCGGCGAGCGCGTCGGCGACCGCCTGATACCAGCCCAGGTTGAGCAGGTTATTTCCCGTCAGCCGGCCGGTGAGAAACTCCATGGAGAGATAGTTAACGTGGCGCTGCGACCCGGATGCGGGCTGCGCAGGCAGTTCGGCCAGTAGTTCGGCCAGCGCGCCGCTCAGCGCCTGCCACCACTGCTGTTGCGTCATCTCCTGCGCGTCGCGCAGGCCGAAGCGTTGCCACTGCCGCGTGAGTGCGGCGGTAAAGCGGGCGTGATCGAAGGGTTGCGAATTCATGTCGTGTGCTTCCTGTCAGAACGAAAAGGGATTGCCTGCCAGTTTGCCTGCCGCCTTTCGGGCGCTCCTCCTCCTGCATGAAATTCAGCAGGGAGGATAACGAGGGCGGAGAGGCCAGGGTAAATCTGAAAGCGGCGCAGGAGTGTGATTGCACTCGCTTTTGTTAAGCCTGCCTTACAGGTTCGCTTGCATTCAGCTAACGGATCAGTGAACGTGTATGAAGATTAATTACGAAGCGTAAAAAAATGATGCGCTGAACGTTAATGGAGAAGCGTGCGCCCATGTTAATTCCCTCGAAGCTCAGTCGTCCCGTACGCCTTGAAAGCACCGTCACGCGCGATCGCCTGCTGCAAAAGCTGGGCGCAGCGGGCAATTACCGGCTGGTGTTGATTACCAGCCCTGCGGGCTACGGCAAAACCACGCTGGTCTCGCAGTGGGCGGCGGATAGAAAGGATCTGGGCTGGTATTCATTAGACGAGGGCGACAATCAGCCGGAGCGCTTCGCCGACTATCTTATCGCGGCGCTGCAGCAGGCGACGCAGGGCGGCTGCAGCCGCAGCGAAACGCTGGCGCAGAAGCGGCAGTACGTCAACCTCAACGCGCTTTTCGCGCAGCTGTTTATCGAGCTGGCCGACTGGCGGCAGCCGCTGTGGCTGATCGTGGATGACTATCACCACATCGCCAACCCCGCCATTCATGAGGCGATGCGCTTTTTCCTGCGCCATCAGCCCGACAACCTGACGCTGGTCGTGCTGTCGCGCAATCTGCCGCAGCTCGGCATCGCCAATCTGCGCGTGCGCGAACAGCTGCTGGAGCTGGGCAGCCAGCAGCTGGCGTTTACCCATCACGAGGCGAAACAGTTTTTTGACTGTCGCCTGAGCGCGCCGCTCGCCTCTGAAGAGAGCGGGCGCCTGTGCGACGACGTGGCGGGCTGGGCGACGGCGCTTCAGCTGATCGCTATCTCCGCGCGTCAGGGCGCCGGCTCGGCGCAGAACTCCGCGCGGCGGCTCTCCGGCATCAACGCCAGCCACCTTGCCGACTATCTGGTGGAGGAGGTGCTGGACAATATCGACGACGCGACGCGTCATTTCCTGCTGAAAACCGCGCTGCTACGCTCGATGAATGACGCGCTGGTCGCCTGCGTGACCGGCGAGGCGAATGGGCGCATGCGGCTGGAGGAGATTGAGCGGCGAGGGCTCTTCCTGCAGCGTATGGATGATTCGGGCCAGTGGTTCAGCTATCACCCGCTGTTTGGATCGTTTTTGCGCCAGCGTTGTCAGTGGGAGCTGGCAGCCGAGCTGCCCGCGGTGCATCGCGCAGCCGCGCAAAGCTGGATGGCGCAGGGATTCCCCGGCGAAGCGATCCATCATGCGCTCGCCTCAGGCGACGTCGAGATGCTGCGCAACGTGCTGCTGGCGCACGCCTGGACGCTGTTCAATCAGAGCGAGCTGGCGCTGCTGGAGAACTCGCTGAGCGCGCTTCCCTGGGCGACGCTGGTGAATAATCCACGCCTGGTGCTGCTACAGGCCTGGCTGATGCAGAGCCAGCATCGCTTTTCCGAGGTTAACCGCCTGCTGGCGAAGTTCGAGCAGGCGTGCAGTTGCGAGATCGACGCCGCGCTTCAGGGCGAATTCAACGCCGTGCGTGCGCAGGTGGCGATCAACGACGGCAACACCGAAGAGGCGGAGCAGCTTGCCCGCCTGGCGCTGGAAGCCCTGCCGGAAAGCCGCCGCTACAGCCGCATCGTCGCCACCTCGGTGCATGGCGAAGTGATGCACTGCAAAGGCGAGCTGGCGAGTTCGCTGGCGCTGATGCGCCAGACCGAGCAGATGGCGCGCCGCGATGAAACCTGGCACTACGCGCTCTGGAGCCTGATCCAGCAAAGCGAAATTCTTTTCGCGCAGGGATTTCTGCAGGCCGCCTGGGAGATTCAGGAGAAAGCGTTCGTGCTGGTTGGCGAGCAGCATCTGGCGCAGTTTCCGCTGCACGAGTTTCTGCTGCGCATTCGCGCCCAGCTGATGTGGGCGTGGGGCCGGCTGGATGAGGCGGAGCAGGCGGCGCGCGAAGGTATGAAAGTGTTGAAGGGCTACCCGCCGCAGCAGCAGATCCAGTGTCTGGGCCTGCTGGTGCAGTGCTCGCTGGCGCGCGGCAATCTGGATAACGCGCGCAGCTACCTGAACCGTCTGGAGAATCTGCTCAACAACGGCAGCCTGCACAGCGACTGGATCGCTAACGCCGACAAGGTGAGGGTGATCTACTGGCAGATGACGGGCGACGTGCAGAGCGCCAGCCACTGGATGCGGCACACCGCGAAGCCCGCCTTCGCCAATAACCACTTCCTGCAGGGGCAGTGGCGCAATATCGCGCGGGCGCAGATCCTGCAGGGCGATCTCAGCCAGGCGGAAGTGGTGCTGGAAGAGCTCAACGAAAACGCGCGCGCGCTGCGTCTGATGAGCGATATGAACCGCAACCTGCTGCTGCTCAATCAGATCTACTGGCAGACCGGACGCAAAGCCGAAGCGCAGCGCGCGCTCATCGAGGCGCTAAAGCTGGCGCGCGGCACCGGCTTTATCAGCCATTTCGTGATCGAAGGCGAGATCATGGCGCAGCAGCTGCGCCAGCTTATCCAGCTTAACGCGCTGGAAGAGCTGGATAATCATCGCGCGCGCCGTATCCTGAATGAAATTAACAAATACCATCGCCATAAGTTCGCCCATTTCGACGAGGGATTCGTCAGCCGACTGCTGAATCATCCCGACGTGCCGGAGCTGATCCGCACCAGCCCGCTGACGCAGCGCGAATGGCAGGTGCTGGGCCTGATCTACTCCGGCTACAGCAACGACCAGATCGCCGGGGAGCTGGATGTGGCCGCCACCACCATTAAAACCCATATCCGCAACCTCTATCAGAAGCTGGGCGTCTCGCATCGCGCCGAGGCGATGCATCAGGCGCAGTCGATGCTGAAGCTGATGGGATATGTGTGAAGTTGCCCGCCCTGTGCTCGAGCGCGATAGCCTCATGAAAATGTCCGGTATTTCCGGAAAGGGTCTGGCACAAATCCGCCACTGAGGCTCTTTCCCGCCAGCCTGCGGCCAGAAATGCCCCCCTCACAGCCCCCCCCTTTTTTACGGCTGTGAGAGGGGCACACCGCTTTTACTCACTGTACCGGATAGCGCGTCGCGCTCAGCGCACCGCGGCGGTCGAAACGCCGCATCCCCAGCCACAGCAGCGCCGTAGCGAACCAGCCGATAACCCACGAGACGTCATTCCCGGCGAAAATCCAGGTCAGCGAGCCGTGGTGCAGCGGATTATCGATAAAGGGCAGCTGGATCAGCACGCCGATAAAATAGGTGGCGATGCCCGGCCAGTTCCAGCGGCCGTAGCGCCCGTCCGGCTGCGACAGCGCGGGAATGTCGATATGGCCTTTGGTAATAAGGTAAAAATCGGTCAGGCTGATGGCGCTCCAGGGCACGAAAAAGGCCAGCAGGAACAGCAGAAAGTGGGTGAACGATTTAAGAAAAGCGGGCTCACTGATCAGCGCGATACCGCAGGAGATCGCCACCATCAGCACCACGAACCCAATCCGTCCGCCCCGGCTCAGGGAGGTTTGCCGGCTGAAGCCGGAGACGATGGTGGTCAGCGACATAAAGCTGCCGTAGGCGTTCAGCGTGGTAAAGGTGATCTTGCCGAAGCAAATGGCAAAATAGATCACCATCGCCATGGTGGCGCTGCTGCCTAAGCCAACGATATAGCCCACCTCATTGCCGGAGAAGGCGCTGCCCGCGATAGCCGCGACGATAACGCCCAGCGTCATCGACGCCTGGGTGCCGAACACGGTACCGAAGAACACCGCGCTGAACAGACGTTTCGCGGAGACCTCCTGCGGCAGGTAGCGCGAATAGTCGGAGACATAGGGGCAAAACGCGATCTGCCATGACGAGGAGAGAGAGACGGCGAGTAAAAAGGTTGAGAAAGCGAAGTGGCGATTCTGCCAGAGCGGCGCTAAATCGTGGGTCGAGAGCAGCGTGACGAACAGATAGAAGAACGCCAGCACGCCGATGACGCTGGCTACTTTGCCCAGCTTATGAATAACGCGATATCCCAGCACCGCAATCACGATAATGATCAGGCTGAACAGGATCATCCCGGCGGCGTTATCAATATGCAGCAGCTTCGCCATCGCCTGACCGGCCAGCACCGTGCCGCTGGCGGAGAAGCCGATATACATAATGCATACCAGCACCAGCGGGATCACCGCGCCGAAGACGCCGAACTGAATGCGGCTGGTGATCATCTGCGGCAGGCCCAGTCGCGGTCCCTGCACGGCGTGCAGCGCCATCACCGCCGCGCCGATGATCTGACCCACGAGCAGGCCGATAATCGACCAGACCACATCGCCGCCCAGCACCACGGCGAGCGCGCCTGTGACGATAGCCGTAATTTGCAGATTGCCGCCGAACCATAGCGTGAACTGGCTGAACGGATGTCCGTGACGTTCGCGGTGAGGAATAAAATCGATCGATCGGGTTTCAGAAAGCCGCCGGCTCTCGCCGTCTGAACGCGCTGATGCAGGAAGTTCCGCTGACATAGGTTCCTCGCCAGGTTGAAGTGTTAATTATTATCTGCCCTTTGTTAACCGTTGCGATGCTACATGTATATACATGTACGGATGTTGTCATGCCGTTTTAAAAGTTACAAGGCGGCGGGTCATTGGAAATTGTGATGGCGCTGGCAAGCCTGGCATGACGAACAGAGAGAAAAGCGCGCAAGAATATGCTACATAAGCGCAGTCTGCCGCCGCGATAAAAACAGCAGATGAGAAGAACGGGCTAACCTGCAGTAAGCGCAGGATTTACCCGCAAGATTATTGTATAGTCCGCGCTTTTTGGAGGTTTCCCTTGCTTAACGCATCCACGCGCCTGAACAAATACATCAGCGAGAGCGGAATCTGTTCGCGCCGCGACGCCGATCGCTACATCGAACAGGGCAACGTGTTTATCAACGGCAAACGCGCTGCCGTCGGCGCGCAGGTCTTTCCGGGTGACAGCGTCAAGGTAAACGGCCAGCTGATTGAGCCCCGCAGCGAAGAAGATCTGGTGTTGATCGCTCTGAACAAGCCGGTCGGTATCATCACCACTATGGAAGAGGGCGAACGCGACAACATTCGCGACTTCGTTAACCACAGCGAGCGCATCTTTCCTATCGGCCGACTGGATAAAGATTCCCAGGGGCTGATCTTCCTCACCAACAATGGCGATCTGGTGAATAAAATCCTGCGCGCGGGCAATAACCACGAGAAAGAGTATGTGGTCACCGTTGATAAGCCGATCACCGACGACTTTATCGCCGGTATGGGCGCAGGCGTGCCGATGCTCGGCACCGTCACTAAAAAATGCAAAGTGGTGAAAGAGTCCACGTTTGTCTTCCGCATTACGCTGGTGCAGGGCCTGAACCGTCAGATCCGCCGCATGTGTAAGCATTTTGGCTTTGAGGTCACGAAGCTGGAGCGCACGCGCATTATGAACGTCAGCCTGAAGGGCATTCCGCTGGGCGAATGGCGCGACCTTACCGACGACGAGCTGGCGGAGCTGTTTAAGCTAATCGAAAACTCCTCTTCGGAAGAGAAGCCCGCAAAGAAAAAGACGCCCGCGAAAAGCAGCGCGGTGAAAAAGCCGGTTATCAGCAGCGCGCCGAAGAAAAGCGAGAAGAGCGACGACCGCGCGGGCAACCGCAAACGCTTTGTCCAGCCAGGACGCAAGAAGAAGGGGCGTTAACGCCCGGGCCATAACGGCGGCAGCGCGTTGATAAGCGGTTCAGGCGATATCGACGCGCTGCCAGTCGGGCTGGACGTCGGCGATCTCAATGCCTGAAAAAGCGCTCTCCGCGAGCGCATTGCAGTCCAGATGAAGATACACCGGCCGTCCAGCACCAGCCGGTCGAGGCGAATCCCGCTTCCCGGCCCGGAGAACCGCAGGTCAGCCGGCGCCGGGTATCGCCAGATCGTTGTGATCGCCGGCGCCGCCCTGGCAAACCGTTACGGCTATTTTCTTTTCATCATGCTGCTTCTTTTATCCCGTTGATTAGAAAGCTTTTTAACGCTTTAGCATAATCCATGATAAAGTAGACGCAAAAAAATCGCGCCCGCGTCTAGACGACCGGTCTAATAAAGGCTATTTTGAATTCATGAACACAGTCGCTCACAAGCACAGAGAAGACATTCGCGAACATATCCTGGACACCGGCCAGCGCATTATGGCCAGCAAAGGATACTCGGCTGTCGGTCTCAACGAAATTCTGACGGAAGCAGGCGTGCCGAAAGGCTCGTTCTATCACTACTTCGGTTCGAAAGATGCCTTTGGCGTCGCTATGCTGGAAAGTTACTTTGACGACTATCTGGCGAATATGGACGAGACCCTGAGCCAGCCCAACTGCACGATGCAGCAAAGGCTGATGCACTACTGGCAGCAGTGGCAGGATACGCAATCTTTTCAGGACTGTCAGGGCAAATGCCTGGCCGTCAAGCTGGGCGCCGAAGTGGCCGATCTCTCGGAAGCGATGCGCCATACGCTGGAAAAGGGCACCGCCGGCATCGTGGCGCGCCTGACGGACGCCATTGAGGCGGGCGTAGCGGAAGGGTCGCTGCGCACTGAAGAGAAGCCGGCCGTGGTGGCGGAAACTCTCTATCAGCTCTGGCTCGGCGCCAGCGTGATGGTCAAGATTGTACGCAACAAGCGGCCGTTTGCATCAGCCATGGCGCTGACGCAGCAAATGCTTAACGCTGCCTCCTGACGGGGCGGCAAAAAAGGTCGGCAACGACTTTTTTTATCAGCAAAATCTAGACGACTGGTCTACTATTTAAATGGCAACTTCATTAAGCGGAGAACAGACATGAAAGTATTAATGGTTTTGACCTCGCACGATCGGCTGGGCGACACCGGACGTAAAACGGGTTTCTGGCTGGAAGAGCTGGCCGCGCCTTACTACGCCTTTAAAGACGCCGGCGCCGAAATTACCCTGGCCTCGCCGCAAGGCGGCAACCCGCCGCTGGATCCGAAAAGCAATGAGCCTGATTTCCAGACCGAGCTGACCCATCGCTTCGAGGCGGATGAAGAAGCCAAAGCGCAGCTGGCGTCAACGGTACGCCTGGAGAGCGTTTCCGCCTCCGACTTCGATACGGTGTTCTACCCAGGCGGCCACGGCCCGTTATGGGATCTGGCGGAAGATCAGCACTCCATCGCCCTGATAGAAAGCTTTATTGCCGCTCAAAAACCGGTTGCGCTGGTTTGTCATGCGCCGGGCGTGCTGCGCCATGTGAAAACCGCAGAGGGGCGTCCGCTGGTCGAAGGTAAAAAAGTGACCGGCTTCGCTAACAGCGAAGAAGAGGGCGTCGGCCTGACCAACATCGTGCCTTTCCTGGTAGAGGATGAGCTGATCGCCAAAGGCGGCCTCTATTCCAAAGGCGAAGACTGGGGCTCCTGGGTAGTGCAGGACGGCCTGCTAATCACCGGACAGAACCCGGGCTCATCGGCGGCAACGGCGGCGCAGCTGCTGAAAGCGCTAGCGAAGTAATCGCTTATTCTGCGGCGGCGCACCTTCGCCCCGACGAGGGTGCGCCGGTCGTCTCCTCGCCGTATTCGCCCCAGATGCATCGCCTTTAAATCACTGTAATCTGCTTTTGCGCCAGCAGCCTCTTCATCTCCGCATCCGGCTCGCCGTCGACCACCAGCGTGCTGGCCAGCGTCAAATCGCCGATGGCAAACGCCGAGGCCGAATTCATCTTCTCCTGCGATACCATTACCACGGTTTCCGAGGCGCGCGCCGCCAGCGCCCGTTTAATTCCCGCCTCTTCATAGTCGCCGGTGGTCAATCCTGCGTTCTTATGAACGCCCGTGACGCCCATAAAAAAAAGATCGGCATTGATGCGTGCGATAGCCTCCAGCACCGCTGCACCTACCGCCACGACAGAGTGACGATAGAGCAGTCCGCCAAGCATAATCACCTCGACCTGAGGAGAGTCGACCAGCGCCACGGCAACGCTCGGGCTGTGGGTGACGGCGGTAAACGCCAGATCCGCAGGCAGCTGCCGCACCATCGCTTCGGTGGTGGTGCCGCCGTCGATAATCACGACCTGACCGGGCTGGATAAGTCTGACTGCTTTTTGCGCGATAAGCTGCTTGGAGCCGGTATGCACGTTTTTGCGTGTTTCAAAAGGGGCCACCGCTGCAGATACCGGCAGCGCGCCGCCGTGTACGCGCTGCAGCAATCCTTCCGCCGCCAGCTCGCGAAGATCGCGCCGTATAGAGTCCTCTGAGACGCTAAAGCGCTGGCTCAGCTCGCTGGACATCACCTGTTTTTCCTCGGCGAGTATCGCCAGGATCTGCTGCTTGCGCTGTGAACTCAGCATAAAGAAACGCCTTTGTTTTTTCTTGATGTTGCACGATTATGCATGGTAGCGTGTTTTTTGTCACCTTCCTGAGGAGAAAACATGCAGCCGAACATACGTCACCTGCGCGAGCAGGTGTTATCCGATAACTGGTACACGCTGAAGAAATATACCTTTGAGCAGCAGCGCGCCGATGGCAGCTGGCAAGAGCAGAGCCGTGAAGCCTACGATCGCGGCAACGGCGCGGTCATTCTGCTTTACAACCGCGCGCGTAAAAGCGTGGTGCTGACCCGCCAGTTTCGCCTGCCGGTCTATATCAACGGCCATAGCGGCTATTTAATCGAGGCGGCGGCTGGCCTGCTCGACAACGCCTCGCCCGAAGCGCGCATCCTCGCGGAGGCGGAAGAGGAGACCGGCTTCCGGGTCACGCATGCGGAGAAGGTGCTGGAGGCTTATATGAGCCCCGGATCCGTTACGGAAAAGCTCTACTTTTTCATCGCCGAATACCATGACGACGATCGGCGCGGCAAGGGCGGCGGGCTGGCGGAAGAGGGCGAGGATATCGAAGTGCTGGAGTGGCCTTTCGCCCGCGCGCTGGCGGCGATCCGCAGCGGCGAGATTGAAGATGCCAAGACCATCATCTTGCTGCAGCACCTGGCGCTCAGCGCCGTTTTCGAGGGGGACAGCCAATGATGATTTTGATCGCGGGCCCGGTTCGCAGCGGCACGAACGGCGATCCGGCGTTGATCGATGCCAACCTGGCGAAGATGAACCGCATGGCGCTGGAGGTTTATCAGCGCGGACATACGCCGGTGATCGGCGAGTGGCTAGCGCTGCCGCTCGCGGCGGCCGCAGGATCGGCCCACATCGGCGACGAGATCAGCGAGAGATTTCTCTATCCGGTCGCGCATCGCTTAATCGCCTGCTGCGACGCCATTTTGCGCATGCCGGGCGCGTCGCAGGGCGCCGACAATGACGTGCGCCTTGGCCAATCCCTCGGCCTGACGATCTTCACCTCGCCAGAAAGCCTGCCTGTCATCAAGCCGTAGTAAACAGAGCGAAGCGGGTGACAGCTTAGCCGCCGGAAGGCGCGGCGGCTAAGCGTAATGAGTCAGGCAGGACTTAGTGGCGGATCTGCTGCAGATCTTCTTCGGACAGGCCCGTCACTTTCATCACTGAAGGCACGTCCATACCGTTTTTCAGCAAGTTTCGGGCGATATTGAGGCTGGCTTCACGCTCGCCAAGCTGGCGGCCTTGTTCCAGCCCTTGTTCCAGTCCTTTTTTCAGGCCTATCTGCTCAAGCTGTTGTGCAAGGGTCATCAGTTCATCCTCATGCTGCGGCACGCGCTGTGCCAGTTCACGAATCATCGCTTTCGCGTCCGGCGTTTCGCCGGCCTGAAGCATATAGTTTACCAGCGCCATCACCTGCTGTCCGGTCATAAATTCCGTCAGCATTAGCGTGGCCAGCTGATCGAGCAGTCCTCGAAGATCGCGCTGGCGAATATGCTTTTGCAGCAGGGTCAGGGCCGCCATGCTGCGGTGCTGCATAATCTCTTCATCCGGGATCACGGTCACGTCCACCAGCGGAAAATGTCCGCTATAGAGCGCCGCGGCCCGCTCACGTTCGCTAAACGAATCGAGCCAGTTCATCGAGTAAGGATAAGGGCTGCGCTTGCCCTGGTAAAAAAGTACCGGGATCACCAGCGGCAGGGTTTTATGCCCGGCATCAAGATGACGCTGCATCGCCGCCACGGCATAGCGCATCAGCCGAAACGCCATATGCTTATCCGGCGAGCTCTGATGCTCAATCAGGACGTGCACATAGCCATCCCCGCCGCCGGTTTTCAGCGAGTAAAGCACGTCGCTGTAGTAAGGACGCAGGTCATCCTCGACGAAACTGCCGGATTCCAGCTTCAGCGTCGAGAGATCGCAGATCGCCAGCAGCGCGGGCGGCAGATGCAGCGCCATGAAGTCGCGCGCCGTCTCAGGGTGCGAGAGAAAGGTTTTGAACACCGCGTCGTGCGGGGTCGGCGTACTGTTTTTATGCATCCCGATTCGCCTCATGCGGTCTGAAATCCGTTCGGCGCATAGTATCACAAGGTATCCGCGCCGGTTCAGGAATCGCCCTGCCGCAAAAATATTTTCCGGCAGCGAAACTTTTCCGCAGCGGCTGACGAACCTCTGATTACATCCTCCAGGCATGTCGCCTGATTACCCACGGAGAAGAATGAGATGCCGATGAAAAACAACCTGAAAACGCTGGCGGCCGCCACGCTTCTCGCCCTGAGCCTGCCTGTCGCCTCGGCGTTCGCCGCGCTGCAGGTCGGCGACAAGGCGCCCGATTTCACACTCGGCGCGGCGCTGGCCGGTAAAGCGACCACCTTCTCTTTGCAGCAGGCGCTGCAGAAAGGGCCGGTAGTGCTCTATTTCTTTCCGGCGGCCTTCAGCGCGGGCTGCACGCTGGAAGCGCACGATTTCGCCGAGGCGACTGACGAATTCAACAAGCAGGGCGCGACGGTCATTGGCGTGACCGCGGGCAATACCGACCAGATTGCGAAATTCTCGCAGCTCGAGTGCCGCGATAAATTCACCGTTGCGGCCGATCCCGGCGCCAAAGTGGCGGCGGAATACAAAAGCACTATGGATTTTAAAGGGAAAACTTTTTCCGATCGCACCTCTTACGTGATCGCCCCGGACGGCAAAATTCTGCTCAGCTATACCGACAAAAATCCGGATGCGCATATCCAGAAGGCGATGGACGCGGTGAAAAAATATCGTCAGGCCAATCCTGCCTGACCCCTGAACCAGGTGAAATTATCATGCTGACAGCTATCGCCGCCGCGTTTCTCGACGGCCTGATACTCAATCTTATGCCGTGCGTATTCCCGGTGATTTCGCTGAAGGCGCTGAGTTTGATCCGCCATCACGACAAACCGGCGCACGCCCGCGCCGAGGGGCTGGCGTTTTTACTGGGCGTGGTCGTGACGATGCTGGCGCTGGTGGGGGTACTGCTGCTGGCGCGAGCGGGCGGCGCCTCGGTCGGCTGGGGCTTTCAGCTACAGTCGCCGATGGTCATCGCGCTGCTGATTCTGGTGATGCTGGCCTCGGCGCTTAATCTCTTCGGCGTGTTTGAAATTGGGCTTTCCCTGCAGCGGGCAGGCGAGGTGGGCGGCAATCGTGGCGGCTTAGTGGGGTCGGCGTTCACCGGCGCGCTCGCTATCGTCGTGGCGACCCCGTGCAGCGCGCCCTTTATGGCCAGCGCCGTCGGCTATGCGCTGACGCAGCCGCCCGCCGTCAGCCTGGTGATTTTTATCGCGCTGGCGCTCGGATTCGCCGCGCCCTTTACCCTGATCGCCTTCTTCCCGGTACTGGCGCGCGTGCTGCCGGCACCCGGCGCCTGGATGATGACGCTGAAACACGGGCTGGCTTTCCCGATGCTGGGCGCCGTTGGCTGGCTGATTTGGGTGCTGGAACGCCAGGCGGGTTCGGCGGCGCTGGCGGCGATCCTCGGCTGCTGCCTGCTGCTCAGTTTTGCCGCCTGGCTATATGGCATGGCGCAGAAACGCCGTATGATGGGACGTCGCCACTGGGCGCTGCATCTGACGACGGCGGTTTTCCTGCTGTTGCTGGTGCCGCCGCTGATCAATCTGAAAAGCGTTGCCGCGCCTGAAGAGAACGTCGGGAGCGCCGTGGCGGCGGCGGCCGTCGCCTGGTCGCCGCAGAACGTGGATGCGATTAAAGGCCAGGGCAAGCCGGTACTGGTGAACTTTACCGCCTCCTGGTGCATCACCTGCCAGGTTAACGACCGCACCTCTTTGTCGACTCAGGCGGTGAAAGCGGCGATGGCGCGCACCGACACCATCTATATGGTCGCGGACTCCACGAAATATAATCCGGACGTCGAGCAGGCGCTCAGCGATTTCGGGCGAGGCGGGCTGCCGCTCTATGTGGTTTATCCGGCAAACGGCGGAAAACCGCTGGTGCTGCCGCAGGTCCTGACGCCGGGCATCGTTATTTCGGCGCTTGAGCAGGCCGCTGAAAGCGGAAAGAAAACGTGAACGGGTGAATATTGATTAACCTCTTAGCCGGGCGGATGGTTCAGCCTTTAAGCGCGGGCGATGCCCGCCACTGACGCGCGCGCTCAGCACTGGCCTCTCTTAATGGCCCGCGCGCAGGCTGGCGATAAAGCCGCCTATAACCAGCTTCTGAAAGCGATGGTGCCCGCCATCCGTGCCCTGGTGCGCAAAAAAATCGCCGACGACGCGCTGGTTGAAGATGTGATTCAGGAGACGCTGCTGGCGATACATCGGGTGCGCCACACTTACGATCCGCGCCGTCCCCTGCTGCCCTGGGTGGCGGCTATCGCTTCGGCAAGGGCGATCGACGCCCTGCGTCAGCGTGGCCGCCAGCATGAAGTGCAGGACGAGGACGTCCTTCACCGCCTGACGACGGAAACGAACGAGGCCGATGCAGGCGAGGACGCGCTAAACGACTGTTTAGGCGCGCTGCCGGCACGTCAGCGACAGATCGTCGAGTCCGTTCACCTGCGCGAACAGAGCCTGGCCCAGGCGGCGGCTGAGGCCAATCTTTCGCTTTCTGCGGTCAAATCGCTTTTGCACCGCGCAATGCTCAACCTGCGTAAATCTGGAAGTGGCAAGCATGAGAAATCATGACCAACTTATCGAACAGCTCAGCGCGTCAGCGCAGCCGGTCAGACGCATCTGGCCAACGGCATGGCGCGTAACTGGCTGGATCGCGGCGGCGCTGCCCTGCGGCGCGCTCGGCAGCTGGGCGCTGCACAGCCGCTACACCGACTGGTCGCAGCCTGGCGCGCCGCTGGCGATAGCGGCCTTGCTGTTGTCTTTTATGCTGGGCGTCGGCGCTATCGCCGGAGCCTTTACCCTTAGCCTGGCGGGACGGAAGCCGCCCGCGCTGCGTTACCTTCTTTTGCCGGCGCTGGCGTGGCTGGCGCTCAATCTCGGCAACATGACCGCCGCGCAGGTGCCCGCTGGCGCAGGACGCTTTGGCGAGGGCATTCACTGCTATCTCTTTATGCTGTGCGCGGGCCTGCCGATGATGGCGATCTCGGTGTTCAGCCTCTATCGTACCCGCTCGCTCTTTCCGGCAAAAAGTCTGGCGCTGGCGGGATGCGGCATCGCTTTTATGTCGTCGATGCTGCTGTCGCTCTGCCACGACACGCAGCTGCATATGATCGATTTTTTAATGCATCTAGCAGCGGGCCTGACGCTGGTTGCGCTCACGGTGGCGACCGGACGTCGCTGGGTCCGTCTGGAAGGCAACGCGCGAATCTGACTCTCGCGGCCCTGCTGCTTGCATCACCGCGCCAGCGCATAAATTGCGTCGAGGCTCTCTTTAAAACGCGCCGGATTATGGTGCGTCTCTATTCGCCGCAGGGCGTTTTGAGAACGGGAGAGAACAGACGCGCGGTCCGCCAGGATCGCCAGCACTTGCGCTTTCAGCTGGGCCACCATCAGACGCCTCAGCGCTATTTTATCCCCAACGGACGCCACGGTGAGTTCAAACATCGCGTTCAGAGGACAGGCGAGGGTCCAGCCCGCGGCGTCTGGATTTATTTCAGGCAGCGCGCGCACGTTGGTGGTGATAACGGGACAGCCGCACGCCTGCATTTCCAGAACGGAAAAGCCATAGGTATCTTGCCAGCTAGGCAGCAGCCCGACATGGGCGCGCTTAAATAACGCGATGAGCTCGCTGTTGGGTCTGGACGTAGCATGAGTAAAAATATTATATCGCGTTAGCGATTGTTCAATTTTACTGTAAAAAGCGGCTTCATCCTGATATTTGCCATGAGCGATGTTATACCTATTGTTAAGATCGCCTGTTATATTCACCTCGACGGTATCGGCATTAATTACCCCTTCTTCGGCCAGCTCGCTAAAAGCGAGCACCACCTCGGCGCCGCCTTTGCGATAAAATTCATTACCAACAAAGGTAAAAATTAGCTTTTTGTCAGGCGTATCGCGCGGCCCGTCATAAAGCACCGGCTGCGGGGGATGCAGCTTATGCATTTTAGGGATGATGGCTGCCGCCTCGTCAGGAAAGGCTTCCAGCAGTTTTAGCTGAATCTGCCTTGCGGCTTCAGACATCGCCACGATCGCCACACACTGCGGCGCGGCGACCAGCCTGAGCGCTTTCTTTAGCGCGGGATTGGCGAGTTTGGGCACGCCCGGCACCGGCAGAACGCGTGGCAGCTCGGTTTCAAAGGTGGCGATCCAGCGCTGCCGGGTCTGAGCCACCTCGTTAAACAGATGGATGACCTGGGTGTCCGCCGGCATAAGGAAACGGAAAGGCCAGAAGATAAAGACCTTATTAGCACGCGCCAGCTTCTGTCTTATTTTATTGATGTAAAGCCATATATTTTTATAACGAAAATCAAGGTAGGTGTACTGCTCGTTAACGATAATGTTTCTTTTTTCCGGGTAGCCGCGCCCGCTCACTATTATTTTCATATAAGCCCCTGATAAAATTCCGGAAGCAACAGGTGACACGCTGAAAAAGCACGCTCAGGTGAAGTGATTATATAATCAACATCTTTTTAATTCCGCCACCGAGTAAAGCAAAGCATAATTATAGGAACATTCCCTTTTTCATTTAATTTATTTAATATTTATTCCTTCGCTCTCGCCTTATCTCTATTTATTATCAGCTAATCCGGTTTGAGCATTTGTCTTTTTTGGTTACACCGGGACGCTATTTATTACTTCTTTACTTAATGCAAACTGATTTATTTATCAGTTAATTTTTTTTATGCGTTATAGACGCGGGTGACAGGGTAGCAGGGCGTTTAGCTGGCCAGTCACCCCTGTTTTTTACGCAACCTCGCTTTCCGTGCCAGGCTTAAACGAAGCGGGGTTTATCCCCGATAATCGTAAACTTATTAACGAGGATGTGTATGACGCTGCGATCGCTTCAGGCGCTCTGTCTGGTAAATTTTTTTATGGCGGACGTGCGGGACGGACTGGGCCCGTTTTTGGGCATCTTCCTCACCGAACATCACTGGCGAGCGGATGATATCGGCTGGGTGATGTCTGCCGGCGGTCTGGCGGGCCTGTTCGCCACGCTTCCCGCCGGACTGATAACGGATGCGACACGCCATAAGCGCCTGCAGCTGATTGTCGGCTCGCTGGTCATTACCGTGTCGACGCTGCTGCTCTGGTATTTTCCCGATTCATGGGTAACGCTTTTTTCGCAGATCCTCACCGGCCTTGCAGCAGCGTTTATCGCGCCCGTGCTGACCGGCATCACGCTTGGCCTGACCGGGCCAGAGGGATTCAGCCGCCAGATGGGCCATAACGAAGCCTTTAACCACGGCGGCAATATGACCGCGGCCATTATCGCCGGGATTTCCGTCGCCTGGTGGGGAACAGGCGCCGTCTTCGTTTTGATGACCGCCATGGCGCTCTGCGCGGCGCTTTCCGTTTTAGCTATCCGGCATGAAGATATCGATCATCGCCTTGCGCGCGGATTAAGCGGCGATGACCACCGGCTTGCGGTGCCCAGGCTTTCGGTAATTCTGCGCAACCCCGCCATTATCATCACCGGATTGACGCTGCTGCTGTTCCATCTCAGCAATGCCGCGCTGCTGCCCATGCTGAGCATGCGTGCCGCCGCCGCCCATGACGGGACGATGCCTGCCGGCGTTTATGCAGCCGCCACCGTGGTGATTTCGCAGTGCGTGATGATCCCGGTAGCCCTGTTTGCCGCCAGCCGCGCGCAAAAGTCGGGCTATTCACTACTGATTACGGCGGCGCTGCTGGTATTGCCGCTGCGCGCTGCTATCGCCTCTGCCTGGCCTGGCGCCCTGGGGATGATCCCGGTTCAGATACTGGATGGCCTGGCGGCCGGACTGCTGGGCGTGGCGGTGCCGGGCTATATTGTTAACGTGCTGGCGGGAAGCGGACATACCAATGCAGGGCAGGGCGCGATTATGCTGATGCAAGGGGCGGGCGCCGCGATGAGTCCGGCGCTGGCGGGCACCATTGCCGCGCGTTACTCCTACAGCACGGCATTCGCGGCGCTGGGCGTTATCGCTCTGACGGCGCTCGCGCTCTGGTGGGTGGGCGGTCGGTTCGAGCGAAGAAGCGATAATGCTGAATTTGAGAGAGGCAAATAATGCGCGTTTTTAAGGGAAACAAACAATCGCTGCCGGTACGCTATTGTAAAAACTGCAAGAAGCCGATGACCTGGCGTAAAAAATGGGAAAAGTGCTGGGATCAGGTGCAGTACTGCTCCGAACGCTGTCGCCGGGAAGCAAAGCGCGGCGCCGACGCTAACCAGGCGTGATGCCGAGAAGCGCAATGGGTGCTCTTCACATAAACATGCAACGATTCCTCAACAGAATGACAACGGTAGTCGTATTACCCTCTACGGGCCTAACATTGCGACTATGCTCATCGGGCTGCTTATCGGCAATGTGCTGTTAATTCTTATGAGGATAGCGTTCAAATGCGTAAACTGTCGTGTTTAGTGATTACCCTGGGCCTGCTGATGTCGGTCGCCTCCCAGGCTGAGGCGAAGGGCTGCCTCAAAGGCGCAGCGGTCGGCGGCGCGGCCGGGCATATCAAAGATCATGCCGTCGCCGGCGCGGCGGCGGGCTGCGCCGTAGGCCATCATATGGCCCATAAAAAAGAGAAAAAGGACGCGGAAAAGAATCAACAGCAGGCGCAGTAAGCTGGGTTTCAGGGCTGCCCGGGCGGCCCTGAGTTCGCCGTGCAGGTGAGGCTGTAAGATCTGAACGGCGCTGTGAGCTATCAGGCGCAGTAAAATAGCGGGTAGCACGGGTTTTGCATAAAGTAGGGTAGCGGACAGAACATCGAGGCGGTATGAATATCGCGATCACATTTAACATAATTATGATTATACGAATCATGATCCAGTGTACACACAAACGGCAAGCCCCAGATTAATGTTTACCACGTAATTTAACGGTTGCCGGTAATACCGTTTGCTGGTTGGTAGGTTCTTCGCCGCCAATCATCGCAGTCAACAGAGTGAAACATTCTTGGGCCAGTCTGGGAACATCTTGCTCAATAGTATCAATCGCGACAGAGAGCGAGTCATAGAGATAGTGATCGTCGAAGCTGGCCATGCGCATATCGCTACTGAGCAAATGGTGCTGGCTCATATAGCGCAAAACGCCTTCCATCAGCCCGCAGGCGGCAGTGAATATCGCTTTAGGAGGACGGCCCAGTCTGGCACAAAGCGCTGCAAACATTTCGTAACCGCTGCTGGGGTGATAAGTACCATGAATGATCCACTCCGGACGAGGCGTGACGCCTGCACGTTCCAGTCCCGCCATAAAGCCCGCAAGACGGTCTCTGGTAGGAGAAAGGCGCGACTGCCCACCCAAAAAATAAATCTCGTCGGGATTAGCGCGCGCCATCCTTTCAACCAGGTCAGAGGTAGGCGTCACAGAGTCGGTGATCACCAGCGGCAGCCTGGTATCGCTCATGTAGCGGTCAAACAGCACCACCGGCAGTTGTTCGCTCAGCTTCACATAGTCGCTGTCGCTGAGCATGCTTGATGCCACAATTAATCCATCTACCTGACGCGCCACAAGGTTATCCACGACCACCCGCTCCTGCCCGGCATTTTCATCCGTACAGGAGATGAGCAACTGTAAACCCGCCTCGCGGCAGAGATTTTCCAGGGCATGAGAGAAAACTGCGAAACCATAATTAGTGATCTCAGGCACCACCAGACCCAGCGTATGGCTGCGATTCTCACGTAACAGGCGCGCATGGATACTCGCCTGGTAGTGATGTTCACGCGCCAGCGTTAGTACTCTTTCGCGCGTCTCTTTCGCTACGCGCAACTCTTTGCCCCGGCCATTCAGTACCAGGCTGGCGGTTGCTTTAGATACGCCTGCCAACGCGGCGATATCGGCAATGGTAACGCGTCTGGTTTTTTTCACATCAATGCGACATTTAATGAAACAATGACTTATTCTACCATGAGGTGACGCAACGGCCAGTAGCGGGCATTCACTTCTTCGTCGCCGATCAGCGTGAGTTGCGCGTGATGCGCCGGAAAATAGCGGCTGCTCATCACGCCTTCACCCTCATTGATAAAAATTTCAACGCTGGAGTGATCGCATAATATATGCAGCTCAGTAACCGCTCCACGCCAGTAGCGATAGTGCCATTCGCCGCTCACCAAACTGCGCCGGGCGAGACGCAATCCTTCTCCATGCCAGTCCAGATACAAAGTTTCAGCAAAATTCAGCGTAATACCGCCCGACCCCGTAAGCACCAGTTCCAGCCGCTGCGCTGCTAACACCGGGGCGCCGCTTGCCCGACCGTAATAACGGTGTTCGTCGCCGCGCAATGCCTGCAATTCAGCGACCGGTCGCTGCAGAAGACGGCCATCACGCGCGTCAAGTTCGCGCACGCAAGTCATCTGGTGGAGCCAGGATTGCGCAATTGTTGGCTGGTACATCTCTTCGCCGTCCGGCACGCCCATCCAGCCAATCAACAGCCGCCGTCCGTCGGCGGTAAGCGTGGTTTGCGGGGCGTAGAACTCAAAGCCAGCATCAAGCTCGTGAAAGGGTCCATGAGCGAAGTCGGCGGTGTCGTAATTAAAATTGCCAGCGAGCCAGGCACTGGCATGTGCGTTGAGAAAGCGCTGCTCTTCATGTGCAATGCCCTGCGGGCAGCAAATCAGGAAAGTCGTCTCCCCAAGAGTAAACAAATCTGGGCATTCCCACATATAGCCAGCGTCGCCCAGCCCGTTCAGACCGCTGCCGGCAATCTCGCCTAAAGGGTGCCAGTGATGCAAATCTGCAGAGCGCAGCAGCAGCACCTTGCCCTGCTTATGGCTGTCTTGTGCCCCGAGCACCATGTACCACTGATCGCCATGCCGCCATACTTTTGGGTCGCGAACATGTCCGGTATATCCCTCCGGCAGCGCGATAACCGGCCCCAGCTTATCGAAACAGCCCGCCTCATTTTGGACGGCCAGACATTGCCAGGCGGTGCGCGATCCGTCGTCAAATTTCACGTTGCCGGTGTAGATCAGCGTCAACACGCCGTTATCATCCACGGCGCTGCCAGAGTAGCAGCCGCTGCGGTCAAAGGCTTCATCAGGCATCAGCGCAATCGGCTCATGCTGCCAGTGGAGCAGATCGGTGGAACTCCAGTGTCCCCAGCATTTAAATTTGTGTTCACAGCCCAACGCATTCCACTGATAGAAGAGATGATAGCGACCAGCGAAATTGATAAAGCCATTGGGATCGTTAAGCAGCCCCGTTACCGGCGCGAGGTGCCAGCCAGGATAGTGGGGATCGCTGAGTGCCTTCGGCTGACCACGCATCACTGCGTTAAGAATTTGGGGTAACAGTGTGGTCGAGCCCATTAGTCTGCATCCGTTTGGTATTTGAGCAAATAAGAGAGAATAAACGCAGCGCTAAATGCGATCACCATGCCAGTCGCATAATTGAGCAGTGAGCTTGCCTGCACGATCGCCATGCCGGGAATACCGGTCAGGCCTACTGCGGTCATTGAAACATGCATTGATACCACCCAGGCCCCGCCTAACGCGCCGCCGACCATTCCGGCAATGAACGGCTTCATAAAGCGCAGATTAATACCAAAAATAGCCGCTTCCGTAATGCCGAGCAGTGCGGAGAAGCCGGATGGCAGCGAAATCGCCTTGATTTTGACATTTTTGGTTTTGAACCAGACCGCCAGACAGGCGCCGCCCTGCGCCACATTCGCCATTGCCCAGATCGGCAGCAGGAAATTAACGCCAATCGACGGATTGCCAAGCAGCCCTGCCTCTATGGCATGGAAGCTGTGATGCACGCCGGTAATAACAATCACCGAGTACAGGCCGCCGAAGAGTAATCCAGCCAGCCAGCCCGCATGAGCAATGAGTGTGCTGAGCACAAATGAAATGCCGTCACCGAGCATACGGCCTGCCGGACCGATAATAAGTAGCGCAATGAAGCCGGAAATGATTACCGTCAGGAACGGCGTGAGGATCAGATCAAGTGCATCCGGAATCACCCGGCGCAGCTGTTTCTCCAGAATACTCATAAACCACACCGCCAGCAGTACCGGGAATACGGTGCCCTGATAGCCGATCATCGCCACTTCTATGCCGAAGAAGTTCATTGTGTGGTATCCGGCCGCTACGCCCCAGGCATTTGTCAGCGCAGGGTGTGTCAGAATGCCGCCCAGCGTGGCGCCGAGGAACGGGTTACCGCCAAATTCTCGCGCAGCGGTGAAGCCAATCAGGACTGGCAGAATGATGAATGCCGCCGAGCTGCACATATCCAGCATGATATAGAGCGCATTGTCAGGGTTTACCCAGCCGTAAGTTTTTACCATTCCCAGCAGTCCCATCAGCAGGCCGGATGCAACGATGGCCGGAATGATTGGGACAAATATATTCGACAGCAGACGCGCGATGCGCTGGAAGGGGTGGAGCTTGCGCGCGGCGATATCAGCCGCTTCTGACTTACTGGCTTCACTAATGCCGGCTTCGCGAATAAAGGCAGCGTAGACTTTATTAACCACGCCGGTGCCAAAGATCACCTGCAATTGTCCCGCATTGCGAAAACATCCTTTAACGCCCTCAATTTTTCCAATTGCGGCGGTATCCGCTTTGGCATCATCCACCAGCACCAGGCGCAAGCGCGTTGCACAGTGCGCCGCGCTGGCAATATTTTCTCGGCCTCCTAGCAACGGCAGCAGCGCGCGCGAGATGTTCACAAAATCCATAATGACCTCAGTTTTTCATTTTAATGCCAACAAAAGGGAACAGGGCCCCCGTGGGGGGCCGCAATATCAGAACCAGGTTTCCATCTGTACGCCGACATTCCACTCACCACCGGCCTTAAAGCCGCTGCTGCCAAAGGCATCATCTGTGGCGTAGTTATCCAGGCGGTGATCCCAGTCCATCCAGCTGGCGAACAGGCGGATTTCAGGACGTTTTAGAAATTCCCCGACGTCGCTCGCCTTCAGCGTCGGCGCCATGGTTAATTTGTAGAAGTTGCCGCTAACGGCGTTGCGGTTGTTGTAGCCTGCAGGACGCAGATCCATATACTGCCAGGAGCCTTCATACTGCATCTCGAAATTCTGGGTAATTTCCTGAATCAGACGCAGGTTAGCGGTAACCCATTTATAGCTGTCGCTTTTGACGTAACGGTCTTTACTGCTTTGCGCCAGTAGCGCCGGTGCGACATGCCAGCCCTCGCCGAGCGGCGTCATGCCATAACTGGCCAGACGCCAGGTATCAGCTTCCGGCAGCAATGCGCCATCGGCACCGATGGTTTTCACCTCAGCGCCTAAGCCGTGACCATAGAGCAGAGCGGTTTTCGATGACCCTTCACGCAGGCCATAGAAGCTATCGCTGTGTAGTCCGATTAGCGCATGCACACCGTTGTTCGCTGCATCGTTTTTAACGCGATTGCCGTCAATATCGGTGCGCTCATTATTATCTTTAGCGCGCATGCCGCTCACCATCAGCTGCAGCGGCCCTACAAAATTATTCAGAGACAGAATGTAATTCTGTGCGGTGTTGTCATTATTCTCGATATCACCGAAGGTACGACCGTAAATCGCCAGGTTGCTGCGCGCTTCGTCGCTCCACTTGACGTCATAGATGCCTGCGCCGGTGCCAGCAAGAAACACCACGTCAGAATCAATCCAGTGAATATCGAAGTTATCGCGATCAAAGCGCTTACCAGCCCAGACGGTACTGTCTTTGAACGCACCAGTGAACGTGGGCAACTGTCCAAGTTCCACGAAAGCCTGACGCAGGTTGAGATCGCTGCTGGCGGCACTCCAGTCATTGTAGGTTCGCTGACCGTCGGCCAGCATCGCCTTGAACCTGGTCGTCGCGCCGTTAGCGAGGATTTGCTTATGTTCGAGATTAAGCTCAACGTAGGTATCGGGTTCGTTGCCGAGTCGGCCAACGTGACCGCCGGTTTCTCCTGCCGGCGTGACGGTCGGGCCGCCCTGCGTTTTTGCTGCGGAGCTATTCATCAGCAGCCCTGAACGCGCGTAGCCATGGAATTCAAATCCATCTGTATTATTCCTGCTACTCTGTTCTGGTTTCTCGGCGCGCGGTTCTCTCTGTTCGTTCACGATCTGGGGCTGCTGTTGCTGCTGTTGCGCGGCAGTCAGCTTCTGTGCCTGATTCTCAGCAGCCAGCGCGCGGTATTCCGCAGCACTGGCCCGCTGTTCAGCTGCAGCCAGGCGTTTTTCCATTGCCGCGAGACGCGCTTCAATACTTTCCATGGAGTTAGCCGCCCAGGCGGGGCCAGAACTCAATAATGTGCCGAGGCTAAGCGCTAAAAGACGTTTTTTCACTGGTTTGCATCCCTGAGGTAAGGCCATCATCAATAAAACGTTATTGCTAAACCGATTTAGGTCAGCATCATAGTTGTGCTGATTTTGAAAGCGCAACGGAATTTGCTAAACCGGTTTAGTTGATGTGAGGCATGTCTCAAAACAGGGAGTAAAAGCGATTACTGACTGAGGTGATCCTGCAGTTGCGGGTAATCAGGCAAAGCTGTCATTGCCCCTTTGGCTGTTGTCGCAAGCGCGCCGCATGCCTGTGCGCACTGCAGACGTGCCGCCAGTTGCGCAGCATCAGCAGGAAGCCCGTTCTGCGCAAGTCCCCATAACAGCCCTGCGACAAAGGCATCGCCAGCACCGGTTGTATCGATGCTGAGTACGGGCTTCGCCGGATAGTGAACAAGCCCGTCGTTATACCAGGCCCATACGCCTGCGCTACCCTGAGTGACCAACAGTAATCTGATCGCAAAATGCTTCGCCAGCTCCTCGATAGCGGCTTCAACGTCGGCGCAATCCGCTATCCATATCAGCTCTTCCTCGGAAAGCTTCACAACATCTGCCAGTTGAAGTGCCTGCCTGATACAGCGATGGAGTTCAGCTTTATCCTGCCAAAGATCGAGTCGAATATTGGGGTCAAAACTGACATAGCCGCCTGCGTCACGCACTGATTTCATTGCCTGTAAGGTGGTGCTTCTAGAGGGTTCCTGAAGCAGTGCAATTGAGCAACAGTGTAACCAGTCGTGAGGGATAAACTGAGGAAGATCATGGCGTTCCAGAAATAAGTCCGCGCCTGGGCGAACCATAAATGTGAAGGTACGTTCACCCTCGGCGTCCAGTGCTACTACCACGGTTGAAGTGCGGTGCGTCTTATCCATCAACATGCAGGAGACATCCACATTTTCCCTCTCAAGCACTTGTCGCAAAAAGCGTCCGAAAGGATCGTCTCCCACACGGCCAATAAATCGACTGTTTCCTCCAAGCCGGGCGATTCCCACCGCCACGTTAGCCGGCGCGCCTCCAGGACATTGCAGGAGACGCCCGTCCTCTTCAGGAAGCAAATCAACCACCGCATCACCTAAACACCAGATTCGATTCATCAGTAAACTCCAATAAAAAGCTAAACCGATTTAGCTATGTGGCGATAGTATGCATTAAGGATTTGGACATTGTCACGGCTGTTAATAATGCCAGGCAGCAGGTAAAGGCAGATAACAGATTTGGATGGCGCTCTTACAAAGGATGCCCGGTTCCATGATAGTGTCCCCAGCCCCTCCTCCGGCTCAAACAACCGGGATAAAGAGAGAGCCGGGCATGTTGGCGTAGCGGTTATGATTTAGCTGACGTTATTGTCGATGGGCTTCCTGATATCACCCCGTTACTTCTGAGAGCGCTTTACGCACGTCGCCGGTCGCCGCCGCATCAAGCGGCGTGACCAGGGCATAATTGTAATGCTCATCACTCCAGTACTGCGCCATCACATTCTCGGCTTTGCGCTCGCCGTGCGGCAGCTTAACCGGACTGAGCGGCCGGATATACCAGGCGAGGCGGGTGCCGTGCGCATCCTGATACATCACCAGCGCCGCCGGGCCCTGCGCCGTTGCTATCAGGCGCGCGCCGAGCGGTTTAAAGCCATACTGCTCCAGATTAGGCGGCAAATTGCCGTTGATAAAATAGCGCCCGACCCAGCTCGCCAGCTCGTTTTGCTGGCTGGCGACCACGTCCATCGGCGTCAGCGTCGCATTGCCGAACAGCTTATAGGCCTGCACCGCATCTTCCATCGGCAAATGACCGGCCATTTGCGAATCTTTCAGCTGCCAGCCGGTAAAGCCGCCGACGCTAAGGGATAGAACCAATACGCAGGCAAGCGCCAGCTTTCGCTGCCGCTGCTGCCGCGCACGGCGGCGAAAAGCGTGCGGCTCGGGCGTTTCCAGCGTCTGCTTTTGCTGGTGCATCGCCTGCCGCAAAAGCTGCATCTCATAACGCATCTCCGCCACGCGTCCGGCAGCCTGAGGATCCTCCGCCAGATACCGCTCGACGCGTCGTGCGGTAGCGTCATCCGCTTCGCCATCTATCCAGGCGTGCAGATCCTCTTCGTCGGGTTTCATTTCAGTCTCCTTAGGGGTAACGGCTTGACCTTGCCTTCTAATTTCTCATGCAGCAGTTTTCGCGCCCGGGAGAGACGCGACATCACCGTTCCCAGCGGGATATCCAGCGTCTCGGCCGCCTCTTTATAGCTCAGCCCCTCCACGCTCACCAGCAGCAGTATGGCGCGATAATCGGTCGGCAACGTCGCGAACAACGCCAGCGTATCGTCTGCAATCGCCATCGACTCCGTAGAGCTACTCAACGCCTCCTCGCCGGTAAAAAAGGCGAGAAGCGTTCGATAGCGCTTCCGCCGCCGTTCGCCGTCGATAAACTGCCGATAAAGAATGGCAAACAGCCAGGCGCGCAGGCTCTGCTCATCCCGGCTCTGCGGCGTTCGCGTCAATGCCTTGATTAAACAGCTTTGCACTAAATCATCAGCGCTGTGCGGGCTGCGGGTCAGCCACAGCGCGAAGCGTTGCAGATGCGGCATCACGTCCCGGATCTCTTCGTCAGTCAGCTGCGACACAGGCTTTCCTCAGCGTTTGCGGGTTCCCGCCATACTGTTAAACACACCGTCGCGCAGTACCAGCGCATGCAGTAACGCCGCCGCCAGATGCGCCATGATGGTCAGGAAGAGCAACAGCGCGACGATGGAATGCAGCGGACGCAACAGCGCGTACCAGTCGTTATTCACCGGCACGATGGCCGGCAATACGAATCCGCCGCCGAGGGTCACCGGATAGCCCGCCGCCGAAAGCATCGCCCAGCCAATCAGCGGCTGAGCCAGCATCATTGCATACAGCGCCCAGTGCGACAGGTGCGCCAGGGCGCGCTGCCAGGCGGGAATCGAGCCGGGCAGCGGCGGAATGGCGGTATAAAAGCGCAGCCACAGCCGAACCACCACCAGCACGAATATCATCAGGCCCAGCGGCTTGTGAATCGCCACCAGCAGGCCGTGCAGCGAGGAGACGGTCGACACCATCGCCACACCGATAAATAACATAGTCATTATCGCCAGCGCCATTAGCCAGTGCACCAGACGCAGCGCGGGATGAAAATAGGTTACCTGTTTCATAATGGATGACCTGCCTGTTCAGACTGTTCGCGGGTGCGCTGGTTATAGGATTTGGCATAGGCCGCGGAGCGCGCATTCAGTAAGGGATCGTCGGAGGCGGCGATGCCATCGGGCAGAATCAGCGGATCGTAATTGATATCGTTGCACGGGCCCTGCTGCTGAGGCAGCGAACGGGTCACCACCAGCGTCCCGGCATTAATGGTCTGGCGATCGGCAGGCCAGACTTTCGATGCGTCGTTACCCGCATCGCCCGCGCCAGCCAGGGTTACCATCAGATCCCATTTCAGCGGCCCGTTCGCCAGACGCTGCGCAAGATCCTTTTGCAGGAAATCTTTGTCGGTTTTCCCTTCCGCGGTCTCTGGCTGACGGGGCGTTTGCGCCACCATACTCCAGCGCACCAGATGCGCAGCGCTGGATTTGTCGATAAAACGGAAGGCATTCAGGCTGTTGAAGCTGTCGCTGCTCCAGCTGGACGAGGGCACGTACCCTTTTATCCAGGCGAGGAAAGGTTTGATTTCCGGATGCTGAAGCACAAAGGCTTTCATTCTGGCCGGATCGGGTTTGCCGGTAGCCGGATCGGGTCGCGAAGCGACCTGCTGATCGTAGAACCCCTGCACGGTGGCAACCGGAAAGAACGGGATCGCATTCATGCCGGTACGCCACTGCTGTCCGTCCGCCTGTTGAAACAGCAGCGCCATACTGCGCACCGGAACGGCATAATCGGGCGCCCCGGGGTTGCCGCCGGCGATGGCAAAGCGCCCCGTTACCGGCGTCGTCGCGCCCTGCGCGAACAGCGGCGCGCGCGAGAAGACGCTGGCGTTGCCGGTTGCCCTAAACTCGCCGATGATGCAGACCCCTTTGGCGTGATTGCGCCGATACCCAGGATGTTCGCCGCCGGACTGCTGCAATGCCGTAACCAGCTTATCGGCGGAGAGACGCTGCGGCGCCAGCCAGCCGCCGGCCCATAAAAAGACGATGATCAGCGCCAGCGGAACCATGCCGACCAGCGCGAGGCGCGCGACTTTCTGGCCGGTGGAAAGTGAAGAGTTCGTCATAGGATAGGATCGCCTGTTTGCAAAGAGCGCATAAGACGAACCAGCGACAGCTTTATTCCCGAGGCATAAGATTTTTTTTCGGCTGCGGGGAAACCGCTCAGGCTGTCGGTGACGACGTGGAAAACAAGCGGAGCGGCGTCATGCAGACTCGCGCACGACAAGTTCGCCGCTCAGCAAGATGCGCTGCCTGGGCAAACCAGGATCCCGGATGTTGCTGACAATCAGCTCTACCGCCTGCCGTCCGGTTTCCTCGCTCGCGGATGAGACGTAGGTCAAGGAGGGAGACGTAAGATTGACCTGCAGCATATCCTCAAAGCCGACCAGTGCGACCTGCTGCGTCAGGAAGAGATCCTTGCCTAAAGTGCGCCCGACCTGCTGAATGCCGTTAAGACAGCCAATCAGCGCCGTCGACGAATGACAGAGCAGTGCGGTAAGGGTGTTGTTTTTTTCCAGCAGGTGGCGCGTCGCCAGACTCGCCGCAAAGGTATCGTCGCTGCAGGCAGGCGCGAGCTCGTCCTTGTGCGCAATACCGTTTTGCAGCAGGCTGGCCCGCAGCCCCTGCAGACGCTGCGTGCGCAGCAGCGAATCCGCTTCGCCGCCGATATAGCCGATATTACGATGGCCGCGATCCAGCAGATAGCGCGTCGCCAGCGCCGCAGCCTGTCGATTGTCGCGCATTACCAGATTGCACGTTTCGCTGATTAGCGTCTGCGAGACCACCACGAACGGTAAGGGGCAGTGTCGCAGCCGCTCCGGCACGGTGGGATTAACGGTGTCGGACGTCAGGTAGATAATGCCTGCGACGCCCTGCTGTTTAAACGAGAGCAGGCAGCGTTCCAGGCTCGCCTCGTCATCGTGCGGCTGACCGAGAAACAGCATAAATCCCTTTTTCTCGAGCTCTTTAACCACGCTCGCCATCACCTTAACGGTATAGCTGTCGCTGAAGTCGCAGAGGATAAGCCCTATCAGATTAGAGGTGCTGGCGCGCAGGTTGGCGGCGGCGACGTTATGCACGTACCCCAGCCGCTGGATAGCGGCCTGAACCTTCTCGATAGTCGCATCGGAAATCTTGCCTTTCTGCCGTAAAACCAGCGAAACGGTAGAGACCGATACGCTAGCCTCTTTAGCCACATCGATGATGCTGACTTTTTTCAAACCTGCTCCTGATAACAATCCGATCCATTATTCCAGCGCGCGCTCCCGCCGAAGCCGGAGAGCGCCGCTGCCTGCTATTTGGCCATCATGGTCGACATCGTCTGCGCGATAAACTGCGCACGGGCGCCGAAAATAACCTGAATGCCCGTATCACCGACAAAGACCACTCCGCGCGCGCCGACGCCGTTAAGGCCATCCTTATCGACCAGTTCGCTTTTCACTACCTCAAGCCGCAAACGGGTGATGCAGGATCCGACAGTATTGATATTTTGCGCCCCGCCAAGCAAGCCGATAATTTCGGTCGCAATCTCGTTATCCGATTTATCGTTCATATTGGCCGTCACAAGGGTGCGGCCTGGCGTTTTGATATCAAAGCGGCGGATAACATAGCGGAACGTAAAGTAGTAAATCAGTCCCATCGGCACGCCGATGATCACGGCGTTGAGGAAGTGGGTCTGATAACCGTTGAACGAGGGCAGAATGCCGAATGAGAGGTAGTCGATAAATCCGGCGGAAAATGATTTAGCGATATGCGCATGCATCAGATACATCATCATGTAGGCCAGCCCCGCCATGATGGCGTTAAACACGTAGAGGATCGGCGCGACAAAGATAAAGGTGAACTCAACCGGTTCGGTTATCCCCGTCAGGAAGCAGGTGAGCGCGGCGGAGAAGAGGATCCCGGCGGCGATTTTTTTATTGGCCGTTTGCGCTTCGTGATACATCGCCAGGCAGGCGGCAGGCAAAGCAAAGAGCATCAGCGGGAACTCGCCCTGCATGAACTTGCCGGCGTTCTGATAGGAGTCGCTGTTGAAGGATTTAACGCCCTCTTCCAGCATCTTAAACCAGATCGTCTGGTCGCCGTGGATCACCTGGCCGGCGTGCGTGGTGTAGTCGCCGAACGAATACCAGAAAGAGGGATACCAGATATGATGGAGCCCGAGCGGAATCAACGCGCGCTCCACTAACCCGAAAATAAAGGTGGAGGCCGCCTGATTATCGCCGTTCACCACCACAGAAAGCGCATCGATGCCCGACTGGATATGCTGCCAGATATAGGGCAGCAGCAGCCCCATCAGAAAGGATAAGCAGGCCGTAGCGATGGCGACGAAGCGCTTGCCCGAAAAGAAGCCGAGGAACTCAGGCAGCTGCAGCGTGTGAAAGCGGTTATAGCACCAGGCGGCCAGGATGCCGCAGAGCAGACCGCCAAACACCCCCATTTGCAGCGTGGGTATGCCGACCACCATCGCATATTTTCCTCCTTGCGACGCCATCTCCGGGGTAATGCCCATTACCGTGCCGATAGTGATATTGGTAATAAAAACCGAGACGGCGGCGGAGAGCGCCGCAATGCCCGACTCAGACGCCAGCCCGACGGCGGAGCCGATGGCGAACAGCATCGGCAGGTTGTCGAAGATGACGCCGCCGGCGTTCATCATCAGCGGCAGATGGAATTTGTCACCGAATGCCAGCAGCAGACCAGCGGCTGGCAACAGCGAGATAGGCAGCATAAGCGCGCGGCCGATCATCGATAGTTTGGATAACGACTTTATCAATCCTGAGAACAGACTCATGCTGCTTTCCCCGATTTAAGACCCTGGATGACACTTTTTAAGTGCTGTTATAAGTGGTAGAACGTTCTACTAGAACGTTCTACTCATCATTCGAGAAGCCTGTTCAACAGGCAACTGATATTTGGCCTTCAGCCAGAGGATTTACTGATATTTTTGAAGTGGATCGTAAAAGCTGGGCTGCGTACCTGAACGCGCCCGCTTTTTGAGCCAGAGAGTGAAGAGCACGTGCCGAAGGAATGCCTGAGGTCATCGTCACCCCATGAACGGGATGGAAAGAGGCAGTGTGAGTCGCTTAGCAGGGTGATACAGCGCATAAATACGCTCTGCTAATCAGGGCTCGCCGGTATTGATGAAGCAGAAAAGGCGAATTTTTCCTGTTCACTGCGAACACTTATAAAAAAGCGCGATTTCATTCAACAATGTGGGTGATGCTGCCAACTTACTGATTTAGTGTATGATGGTGTTTTTGAGGTGCTCCAGTGGCTTCTGTTTCTATCAGCTGTCCCTCCTGTTCAGCTACTGACGGGGTGGTGCGTAACGGCAAAAGCACTGCCGGACATCAGCGCTATCTCTGCTCTCACTGCCGTAAAACATGGCAACTGCAGTTCACTTACACCGCTTCTCAACCCGGTACGCACCAGAAAATCATTGATATGGCCATGAATGGCGCTGGATGCCGGGCAACTGCCCGCATTATGGGCGTTGGCCTCAACACGATTTTACGTCACTTAAAAAACTCAGGCCGCAGTCGGTAACCTCGCGCATACAGCCGGGCAGTGACGTCATCGTCTGCGCGGAAATGGACGAACAGTGGGGCTATGTCGGGGCTAAATCGCGCCAGCGCTGGCTGTTTTACGCGTATGACAGGCTCCGGAAGACGGTTGTTGCGCACGTATTCGGTGAACGCACTATGGCGACGCTGGGTCGTCTTATGAGCCTGCTGTCACCCTTTGACGTGGTGATATGGATGACGGATGGCTGGCCGCTGTATGAATCCCGCCTGAAGGGAAAGCTGCACGTAATCAGCAAGCGATATACGCAGCGAATTGAGCGGCATAACCTGAATCTGAGGCAGCACCTGGCACGGCTGGGACGGAAGTCGCTGTCGTTCTCAAAATCGGTGGAGCTGCATGACAAAGTCATCGGGCATTATCTGAACATAAAACACTATCAATAAGTTGGAGTCATTACCCGCGCGTCGAAAAGATTAAACAGGCGATGCGCAACGGCGAACTACAGATGGACGCCGATAAAATCGCCGACGCGCTGCTGCGAAATATCCTTGAAGAGGGGTGACAGAGGCGCTCATGGAGAGTTTACAGGCCGCCTTAACCAGGCTGCAGGAAACGCTCAGTGAACTGGATGGCGTGCTGGCCGAAGAGATCAAACAGCTCAGCGGCGCGACTATCCATCCGGTTTCCCTTCAGCACCTTTCCGATATGAAAAGCCGCCTGCTGGCGACTGTCGCCTGGCATGACGAACAGCGGAAACAGCAGGAAGATCGTCTGCAGCTGTTTGCCCCCTATCAGCCGCAGCCTGCGCTGGCCGCACAGTGGAGCGTCATGCTGCCGATGATTAAACGGGCCAGCGAAATGAACCAGCAAACCCGCCAGCTGCTGGAGATGCATCTGCAGCGAGCGCGCCATTTAACCCGCGCGATAGATAAAACGGCGGCGGCCCCCGGGCTTTATACTGCTGGCGGGCAATCGGACTCTAACGGCTCGACGCGCGCTTACGATATTACTATCTAGCCGCCCTGGGGTGGCGGTCTTTACCCTCCTTTCCCGCTGTGCGATGGCGGTCTTTAACGCCCCTTTCCCGCTGTGCGATGGCGGTCTTTAACGCCCCTTTCCCGCTGTGCGATGCCAATACTTAATGCGCTTTCTGCCATGCGATGGCGGTCTTTATCCCCCTTTCCCGCTGTGCGATGGCAATACTTAATGCCCCTTCCGCCGTGCGATGGTGAGCTTTAACGCCCCTTTTTCGTTAGCGGGGGCTCTCCTGCTCCGCCATGCGATAACCGGCTGACGCCACGAAATAGCTCTTCGCGGCCTCATGGCGCTCCTGATGCTACCGCCCGCTGGCCGCTTCAGCGGCGCTAAACGCTTTGCCGCCTGCACGCCCGCGAAATTGGTCCTACCAAAACCTGTTGTTTGTGACAAATCTTCCAGCCTCAAATGAAAGTTTTAGCGAAAGATTGCATTCATCCCCGCACCAGATAAACAATTCTTTAACATTTACGCGCTTTTTGGTCTGACCAGCCTTGCGGCTGCGTGCTGTCTGACTGCGGCGCTCCCCGACCGCTGCCGTTTACAGGCAGGCACTCTTCTGGAGAATCAGGATCATGCAAAACTGGCAGCAACTTTACGATCCGCTCGATAATATCTGGCTGTCGAGCCTGATTGCGGCGCTTCCCATTCTCTTTTTCTTTTTCGCGCTGACGCGGCTGCGGATGAAAGGCTATCTCGCCGGCACCATCACGGTGCTGATCGCGCTGGCGGTGGCGCTGCTGTTCTACCGTATGCCGATCGACCAGGCGCTCGCCTCCGCCGTTTACGGTTTCTTCTACGGTCTGTGGCCTATCGCCTGGATTATCGTCGCCGCGGTGTTCGTGTATAAAATTACGGTGAAAACCGGCCAGTTTGGCATCATTCGCAACTCCATTTTGTCGATTACCGAAGATCAACGCCTGCAGATGTTGATCGTCGGCTTCGCCTTCGGATCCTTTCTGGAAGGCGCCGCCGGCTTCGGCGCGCCGGTGGCGATCACCGCCGCGCTGCTGGTCGGTTTGGGCTTTAAGCCAGTCTACGCCGCCGGGCTTTGCCTGATTGTGAACACCGCGCCGGTCGCCTTCGGCGCGATGGGCATTCCGATTATCGTCGCCGGCCAGGTCACCGGCGTGGATGCAATGGCGATCAGCCAGATGGCGGGGCGCCAGTTGCCGTTCCTGACCATGATCGTGCTGTTCTGGGTCATGGCGATCATGGATGGCTGGCGCGGGGTGAAAGAGACCTGGCCTGCAGTGGTGGTCTCCGGCGGCTCTTTCGCTATCGCCCAGTACCTGACCTCCAACTTCCTCGGCCCGGAGCTGCCGGACGTGATCTCCGCACTGGTCTCCCTGCTCTGCCTGACGCTGTTCCTGCGCGTCTGGAAGCCGGCGCGCATTTTCCGCTTTGCTGGCGAGGAGGAAAGCGGCGAACCGCAGCGCGTCGAGCGCTACAGCGCGGCGCAGGTGATGCGCGCCTGGATGCCGTTCCTGTTTTTGACGCTGACCGTCACCCTGTGGAGCATTCCGCCGTTTAAGGCGCTGTTCGCACCCGGCGGCGCGCTGTATGACTGGGTCTTCTCTTTCGCCGTGCCGTTCCTGCATCAGCAAGTGATCAAGATGCCGCCGGTGGTCGCCACCGCCACGCCTTACGCCGCTATCTACAAGCTCGACTGGTTCTCTGCCACCGGCACGGCAATTTTTATCGCTGCGCTGCTGTCGGTGATCTGGCTGCGCATGCGCCCCGCGCAGGCGATAAGCGCCTTTGGCGAAACCCTGCGCGAGCTGGCGCTGCCGATTTACTCCATCGGCGCGGTGCTGGCGTTCGCCTTTATCTCCAACTATTCGGGCCTCTCTACCACGCTGGCGCTGGCACTGGCCCATACCGGCAACGCCTTCACCTTCTTTTCACCGTTTCTCGGCTGGCTGGGCGTATTCCTCACCGGCTCCGATACCTCCTCTAACGCGCTGTTCGCCGCCCTGCAGGCGACCACCGCGCAGCAGATCGGCGTGCCGGAGGTGCTGCTGGTCGCCGCCAACACCACCGGCGGCGTTACCGGCAAAATGATTTCACCGCAGTCGATCGCTATCGCCTGCGCCGCGGTGGGGCTGGTCGGCAAAGAGGCCGACCTGTTCCGCTTTACCGTTAAGCACAGCCTGATTTTCACCTGCATCGTGGGGATTATCACTTCGCTGCAGGCCTGGGTTTTCCCGTGGATGATCCCGTAATGCATGAAGAACAACGCCTGGCGGAGAGCCTGGCGCAACGCCTGAGGGCTTTTATTGACGAGCAGCGGCTGCAGCCGGGCGAACGGCTGCCGGCGGAGCGCCAGCTGGCGCAGCAGCTGACAGCCTCCCGTTCGTCGCTGCGCGAGGCGCTGCAGAGACTGATCAGCGAAGGGGTACTGATCAGCCGGCGCGGCGGCGGCAACTTTATTGCCGAACGCCCGGCGGACTGGTCGGCGTCGCGGCTGGTGATGCCGCTCAGCACCCTGCTGGCGGACGACCCCGGTTACCGCTACGACGTGCTGGAAGCGCGCATCGCCATTGAATCCAGCACGGCGTGGCACGCCGCGCGCCGCGCCACGCCGGAAGACAAAGCGCATATCGAGCGCTGCTATCAGATGATGCTGCAGGTCAGCGATCGCGACGATCCCGACCTGGCTGCCCACTCCGACGTGCGCTTTCATCTGGCGATCGCCGAGGCCGCCCACAACCTGGTGCTGCTGCAGGCGATGCGCGGTCTGTTCGATCTGCTGCAGTCGTCGGTGATGCAGAGCCGTCAGCGGATGTACACCGCGCCGGAGATTTTCCAGCAGCTGGCGGTGCAGCATCAGGCGATCTGTCAGGCGATTATCGCCGGCGATGCCGAACGGGCGCGCAGCGTCACTATCCACCACCTTGAATTTGTTGACGCCACCATGCGCAACCTGCATGAGGAAGAGGCGCGACGGGCGCGCAGTATGCGCATTCCGGACAGTAAAGCGTAAGCGAGGACTACCGTGATTATCTCATCAGCAAAAGATTACCGAGCCGCAGCGAAAGCCAAAGTGCCGCCGTTTCTGTTTCACTACGCCGACGGCGGCGCTTATGACGAGTACACCCTGAAACGCAACAGCGACGATCTGGCGCAAATCGCGCTGCGCCAGCGCATTCTGCGCAATATGTCCTCGCTGAGCCTGGAAACGCAGCTTTTCGGCGAGACGCTATCGATGCCGGTGGCGCTGGCGCCCGTCGGCCTGTGCGGCATGTATGCGCGTCGGGGCGAGGTACAGGCGGCGCGCGCGGCGGATAAAAAGGGCATTCCTTTTACGCTCTCCACCGTGTCGCTCTGCCCGATTGAAGAGGTTGCCCCGGCGATGCAGCGCCCGATGTGGTTCCAGCTCTATGTGCTGCGCGATCGCGGCTTTATGCGCAACGTGCTGGAGCGGGCGCAGGCGGCGGGCTGCTCGACGCTGGTGTTTACCGTCGATATGCCGGTGCCGGGCGCGCGCTATCGCGATGCGCACTCCGGTATGAGCGGCCCGAACGCGGCGATGCGCCGCTATCTGCAATCGGCGCTCTATCCGCAATGGGCCTGGGATGTCGGCATTCATGGCCGCCCGCACGATCTTGGCAATATCTCCGCCTACCGCGGCGAGCCGACCCACCTGGAGGATTACATTGGCTGGCTGGGCAATAACTTTGACCCTTCGATCTCGTGGAGCGACCTGGAGTGGATCCGCGATTTCTGGAAGGGGCCGATGATCATCAAAGGCATCCTTGACCCGGAGGATGCGTGCGACGCGGTACGTTTCGGCGCGGACGGTATCGTGGTATCGAACCATGGCGGCCGCCAGCTGGACGGCGTACTCTCCTCGGCGCGCGCGCTGCCCGCCATCGCCGACGCGGTAAAGGGCGAACTGGCGATCCTGGCGGACGGCGGCGTACGCAGCGGGCTGGATGTGGTGCGCATGATCGCGCTGGGCGCGGATACCGTGCTGCTGGGCCGCGCGTTTCTCTATGCGCTGGCGGCGGCGGGCGAGGCGGGCGTCAGCAATCTGCTGAACCTGTTTGAAAAAGAGATACGCGTGGCGATGACGCTGACCGGCGCGCGCTCGATCGCGGAAATTACCCGCGATTCGCTGGTGCAGGCGGCGGCGCCGATGGAGCCTGACGCGCTGGCGAAGGCGGTAGCCAACGACTAAGGCGCGGCCATAAAAACAGAAAACCCGGCGGAGAGGCCGGGTTTTTTATCTTATCTGCTCACGCCTGAGGCTCAGAACTGTTCCCAGCCCCCCTGTGAGGCGGTCGCCGCGGCCGGCGTCGGCGTCAGCACGCGCGGACGCGGCGCGCTGACCGCCGGACTGCGCTCAAAGCCGCGCTGCGCGGTTTTAAACACGGCCACCGTCTGTTCCAGCTGTCGCGCCTGATCTTCCAGCGACGAGGCGGCAGCGGAGGACTCTTCAACCAGCGCGGCGTTCTGCTGCGTGGTGGTATCCATCTCGGTCATCGCCTGGCCGATCTGCAGGATGCCGCGGCTCTGCTCTTCGGAGGCGCTGGCGATCTCGTTCATGATGCCGCTCACCTGAGAGACGGAGCGCACGATGTCATCCATCGCCTGCCCGGCGCTGCTGACCAGCCGCGAGCCATTATCGACCTTCTGCCCCGCTTCATTGATCAGCGTTTCAATTTCGCGTGCCGCCGTGGCGCTGCGCTGTGCCAGACTGCGCACTTCGCCTGCCACCACCGCAAAGCCGCGGCCCTGCTCGCCGGCGCGCGCTGCTTCCACCGCCGCGTTCAGCGCCAGAATGTTGGTCTGGAAAGCAATACCGTTGATCAGGTGATGCTGCCAACTTACTGATTTAGTGTATGATGGTGTTTTTGAGGTGCTCCAGTGGCTTCAGTTTCTATCACCTGTCCCTCCTGTTCAGCTACTGACGGGGTGGTGCGTAACGGCAAAAGCACTGCCGGACATCAGCGCTATCTCTGCTCTCACTGCCGTAAAACATGGCAACTGCAGTTCACTTACACCGCTTCTCAACCCGGTACGCACCAGAAAATCATTGATATGGCCATGAATGGCGCTGGATGCCGGGCAACCGCCCGCATTATGGGCGTTGGCCTCAACACGATTTTACGTCACTTAAAAAACTCAGGCCGCAGTCGGTAACCTCGCGCATACAGCCGGGCAGTGACGTCATCGTCTGCGCGGAAATGGACGAACAGTGGGGCTATGTCGGGGCTAAATCGCGCCAGCGCTGGCTGTTTTACGCGTATGACAGGCTCCGGAAGACGGTTGTTGCGCACGTATTCGGTGAACGCACTATGGCGACGCTGGGTCGTCTTATGAGCCTGCTGTCACCCTTTGACGTGGTGATATGGATGACGGATGGCTGGCCGCTGTATGAATCCCGCCTGAAGGGAAAGCTGCACGTAATCAGCAAGCGATATACGCAGCGAATTGAGCGGCATAACCTGAATCTGAGGCAGCATCTGGCAAGGCTGGGAAGGAAGTCGCTGTCGTTCTCAAAATCGGTGGAGCTGCATGACAAAGTCATCGGGCATTATCTGAACATAAAACACTATCAATAAGTTGGAGTCATTACCCGGAATGTCGACGCAGGAACGCTAAAAATAGCGCAACCGCGCTGCCGGACTTAGACACTAAGGTGCGCTGTACGCGAGAAAAGCCTCAAAGCGTTTCGCGCGCGGCGAACTTCTCCAGAGCGGGGCCGTCAAGCCGGTAGCGCACCCATTCACTCAGAGGAAGCGCATCGATGCTGTGGTAAAACTCTTTGGCAGACTTATCCCACTCCAGCACGTTCCACTCAATACGGCTGCACTGCCGTCTGACCGCCAGCTGAGCGATATACTGCAGCATCGATTTGCCCGCGCCGCGTCCCCGGTAGTCAGGGGTAAAGTATAAATCTTCCATATTAAGGCTGCTGCGGCCCAGCCAGGCGGAGTAGCTCATGGAAATCACTGAATAACCAGCAATTATGCCGTCAATCTCGCAGATATAGGCTTCGGCATTGGTTTCGGGGGAAAACAGCGAGTTTCTAACCTCTTCAATATCGGGAACAGATTCCTGCGGCGCCTCGCGGTAAACGGATAAGCCGTTGATCATATTATAAATGGCGTCAGTATCTTCCAGGCTGGCCTGCCGGATCGTAACACGCATAAATTTTCCCTTAACCAAACCGTTTGATGGCGTTAAGGATAATCGGTATCGTTCAATGAATTAAGTGCAATAAAATCAATTAAAGGTGAATTCCATGCATCATGTGCTGCGACGGCTCGACCTTAACCTGTTGCCTGTGTTTGATACAGTCTTCCGGCATCGATCCGTCAGGCTTGCGGCAGAGGAGCTCGCGATGAGCACCTCGGCGCTGAGCCATGCGCTGACCCGGCTGCGCGATTTTCTGAAGGATCCGCTGTTTTATCGCGAGGGGCATAAGATGTGTCCCAGCGTTTATGCTTATCAGCTGGCGCCCCACATCGCCGACGCCCTCTCCGCTCTCAATCAACACCTCAGCCCGGTGCAGCCTTTCGATCCGCTCAAGAGCCAGGAGGCGTTTCGCATCGCGGTGACAGATTATACGGCGTTCAGCGTTTTTCCCGGGCTGATGAACAGCATTCAGAAAACGGCGCCGGGCATCGATTTCGAGCTCTGCTATTTGCCTCATAATCCGGCGCTGAACGAGCTGTTGGCGGGCGAAGTGGATCTGGCGCTGAGCTTCAGCGAACCCGATGGGATCAGACATCCCGATCTGGAAGAGATCGACCTCTTCAGCGACGAGTTTGTGGTGCTCAGCCATGCCGCGCGCGCGACCCTGACGCTGGAGGAGTATCTTGCTGCCGGACATCTGGTGGTGACGCCCTGGAACGAAAAGAAAGGGCTGCTGGACACGCACCTGGCGCGAATCGGGCTGACGCGGCGTATCACGCTAAAAACCCCGTCGATGCTGAGCTCCCCTTTTATCGTCGCAGAGAGCGAACTGCTGATGGCGATCCCCTCTTCCGTGGCACGCCGGCTGGAGCAGATCGCTAACGTGAAAACCTTTCCGGTGCCTTTCGCCGTGCCCCGCTTTACCGTAAAAATTTACTCCCACAAACGCAGCGGGAAAAAAAGCTCGACAGACTGGCTTAAAAACACCATTTTTCAAAGCGTTCAGCAGAAAAAAGAGTGCGCGAGCAGCTAAAGTCATTAGGGCGCCGATGCATACCTACCCTGCTTTCGGCTATGGCGAAGCGGCACGGCCGCAGGAGAAGCAGCGCGTATATAGAGAAGCGTTTTTATCGCTCGCCGCGATTAATCGCCAGCGTCGTCGAGCGCCACCATTTCGTGCGCTTCGCCTTGCTGCAGCCAGTCGCGGCTGTTAACGCGTAACATTTCGATAAAGGCGTGCCCCGCGCTGGAAAGACGACCGATATTCGGGCAAAGGATACCGATACGGGTGGCGGGCAATACCTCTTTCACCGTTAGCGGACGCAGCCTGTCGTGATAGCCGGGAAAGCGCAGGCGAACGGAGGTCCACATACTCACCATCGGCGCTTCGTCCATCATGCGCGCCATTATCCATGGCGATGAGCAGTGCGTAATGCGGGAGGGCAGAGGCAGGTTATAACGGCGAAAGACCTGCGCCAGAATGGAGTGTTCGCCCGGCTCATCCCAGTCCAGCCAGTGAGAATCCAGCAGGTTGCGCAAAGATACTCTGTGCGTCACCGGATGATCTTCTCCAACGATAAGGGTATTGCTCAAGGCGTACAGGGTTTCATGGTACATCGGCGCGGTTCCCATGCCGGCCGTAGCGGAGATGATCGCCAGGTCGATGCGATTATTTTCCAGTGCCTCGTAGAGCTGATGCGTACGCGCCTCCATCGCAATGATTTTTACGCCCGGCAGGCGCTGCTGAAAGCGCAGCAGGGTGGTGGTAAACGGGCCCCAGGCGGCGGCGGAGGTAAATCCGATGCGCAGCTGGCTCATCGACTTGCCCAGCAGACTGTCGATTTCCTCACGCGCCTGGCTCAGAGACTGATCGATATCGCGCGCATGGCGCAGCAGCACCTGACCATACTCATTCAGCGTAGCGCCGCGCGAGGTGCGCTCCAGAATGGGCATGCCGATCTCCGCCTCTATCTCCTGAATGGTTTTACTGATGGCGGGCTGCGTCAAATGCAGCGTCCGAGCGGCTTTGCTGAGGCTGCCCTGCGCCGCGACCTCCAGCAGTACGTCAAGCTGGTTCAGCTTTAATTTCATTTTGTTCCTCCCCACCGCGGCGTGCCTGGATGGTGCAAAAAACGCGCTATAAAAGGTCAGCCAATATAACCTGACCTATAAAAATTACTCATGGTTGATATACATTTATTTTATGGCAATAGTGCTGTTTCTCACCTTTTCCGCGTCATTACCCTAAGGATCAGCGTATGAAACAGACCGCCCGATATGCCTCTGCGGACACCGAGCTTTCCGCCTCGCTCTCTGTTCCTGACGCGGCTCTCTCACGGCCGCGCAGTCGGCAGGCGAAATCGCTGCTGGCGGTGACGCTGGGAAATGGCCTGGAGATTTATGATTTCACCGTTTACAGCTTTTTCTCCGTCATCATCGGTCATCTTTTTTTTCCTGCCAGCAGCGATTCCGCCTCGCTGCTGCTGGCCGTTGCGACCTTCGCCGTAGGGTTTATCATGCGTCCGCTCGGCAGCCTGCTCCTGGGGCAGTATGCCGACACGCACGGCCGTAAAGCAGCTCTTACCCTGATAATGGGACTGATGGCGATGGGCGTGATGATGGTGGCCTTTACGCCTGTTTACGCGCAGATCGGCCTTTGGGCACCGTTGCTGCTGGTGACCGGGCGGATGTTGCAGGGATTTTCAGCGGGCGGCGAAGTCGGTGCGGCAACCAGCTGGCTAATGGAGGCGGGAAATAAATCGCAGCGCGGCGTGCGCGTGAGCTGGCAGATGGCCAGTCAGGGTGGCGCGGCGCTAACAGGCGCCGCGCTGGGCGCGCTGCTGACGCACACGCTGAGTAGCGAAGCGCTCTACGCCTGGGGCTGGCGCATTCCGTTTATTCTCGGGCTGGCGATCATGCCGGTGGGGATCTATATCCGCCGCCATCTTCACGAGCCGCCCGTCACGCAGGCGGCGCGGCAGGAAAATCCGGCGCGCGAAATCTGGCGCACGCATCGCCGCAAACTGCTGCTGGGTATTCTGCTGGTGATGAAAAGCACGACGACATTTTATCTTATCGTCTACTACATGCCGGCTTATATGGTGCATACCCTGCACCAGCCTGCCGCCGCCTCATACTGGATCAGTATTATCGCTGCGCTGCTGACCCTGGTTGTGCCCTTTTTCGCCGGTAAGCTCGCGGACAAGCTACCGCGACGCAAACCGATCCTGCTCGCCTGCGCGCTCGGATCGATGCTGCTGATATGGCCCATTTTCGCCGCTTTGCAGCAGGGCGCGTCAATGCTGCTGGTGCTGCTGCTTATCGCGGTCGATCAGGTACTGGCCAATATCAGCGCGGTGGCGTTCTTTCTTTTGATTCTTGAAGCCTTTCCGCGCCAGGTGCGTGCATCGGGCATGGCGCTGGTATATGCCATCGGCGTGACGCTGTTCGGCGGCTTCGCCCAGTTCAACGTTACCTGGCTGCTAAACGTCACCGGCGAGGCCATGGCGCCCGCCTGGTATCTTCTTTTTAGCGCGGTCGTTTCGCTGACCGCCCTGCTGGCCTGGCGTGAACAGGCCCCGCTTGCCGACGACTGACCCTGAAGGAGAGAGTATGTTGATCACTGAAATCCTGGAATATGAAGCGGAGATGATCGCCATTCGCCGCGATTTTCATCAGCATCCGGAGTTAGGATTTGAAGAGTTCCGCACCAGCCAGCGCATCGCCGAGCTTCTGACCGAATGGGGATACGAGGTGCACCGAGGCCTGGGCGGCACCGGCGTCGTGGGCACGCTGAAGGTGGGCAACGGCGAAAAACGTCTCGCCCTCCGGGCCGATATGGACGCCTTGCCTATGCAGGAGCTGACCGAGGTGCCGTGGCGCAGCACGGTCGCCGGGAAAATGCATGCCTGCGGACACGACGGACACTGCGCTATCCTGCTGTCGGCGGCGCGCTATCTGGCGGAGAAGCGCCCTTTTTCCGGCACCCTGCATCTGATTTTCCAGCCCTCCGAAGAGTCGGTCGGCGGCGCGCGGCGGATGATGGAGGACGGCCTTTTCACCCTGTTTCCCTGCGATGCCATATTCGGCCTTCACAATATGCCGCTGCTGCCTGCCGGCACGTTCGTCACCAAACCCGGCGCGCTGATGGCCTCCTCTGACAGCATGACCATTACGCTGCAGGGCAAGGGCGGGCATGGTTCAACGCCGGAGAACTGCCGCGATCCCATTGTAGCGGGCGCGGCGATAATCATGGCGCTGCAGACCATTGTTTCGCGCAATGTCGATCCTCAGGAGGCGGCGGTGGTCACGGTAGGCAGCCTGCAGAGCGGCGCGACCCATAACATCATTCCCGATAAGGCGGAACTGAAGCTCAATATGCGCACCTTCAGCCAGCAGGTACGCGAGTCGGTTAAAGCCAGGATCCAGACGCTGGTCCAGGCGCAGGCGGAAAGTTTCGGCCTCACCGCGCGCATTGAGCCCGACTTTGGCTATCCGGTGACGGTTAATCATGTGAAGGAGACGGAATTCGCGTTACAGGTGGCGCGCGACGCGTTCGGCGCCGACAGCGTTGCCGATCCGCAACAGGTGAAAAGCGTGATGGGCAGTGAAGATTTCGCATTTATGCTGGAGGCGCGCCCGGGCTGCTATCTCTGGCTGGGAACCGGCACAGGCGAGAACGACTATGCCGTGCATCACCCCCTGTATCAGTTTAACGACGCCTGCATTTCAACGGGCGCCACCTATTGGGTGCGGTTAACCGAGGCCTTTTTGCCGCGCCGGTGAGTCGGCGTGGCATGGAGGCTGCCTGACCGGTTTTTTCGATGAGGCGGCGGCCAGCTTCTACGCTTTAAGAGGGGATAGCCTGCGGCTTCCCCTTTTCGCAACCATACGGAGAGCCTTATGCAGCACAAGCATCTACTTTTAGCGGGCGCCAGCGGCGTCGTCGGCTTTGCCGCTCACGATGCCTTTCATCAGGCGGGTTGGCAGATCACTACGCTCGGACGATCGCCGCATAGTCCCCACGCCTCTCCTCACCTCAGCGCCGATCTCACCTCAGCGGACGATCTCAGCCGGCACCATAAGGCGCTGGAATCCGTTACCCATATTTTCTATGCCGCGCTGCGCCAGGATCCCGACCCGGGCGTGGAGGCGGACGTTAACGCGCTGATGTTTGAAAACCTGATCGCGGCGGTGCGCGCGTCCGGTTCGGCGTTAAAGCACATCATCTTCGTACAGGGCGGCAAGGTCTACGGCGCGCATCTGGGAGTCTATCGCACGCCGGCGCGGGAAGAGGACAGCCGTCATTTCCCGCCTAATCTCTATTTCCGCCACGAGGACTATGCCCGGAAATTAGGCGACGAGACGGGTATCGGCTGGACGGCGCTGCGTCCGGACATTGTCATCGGCCACTCTTTCGGCTCGCCGATGAATCTGGGCAATCTGCTTGGCGTGTACGGCACGCTGTGCCGCGAAACCGGCACCGCCCTGCACTTCCCTGGGCCTGACGCGGCCTGGCGCAATACGCTGGTCAATATCACCGACAGCCGCATTCTCGGTCAGAGCGCGATCTGGGCCGCTGAAAATAGCCACTATGGCGCATTCAATATCACCAACGGCGACGTCTTTCGCTGGAGCCACGTCTGGCCAAAACTGGCGGAATGGTTCGGCGTGCCTGTCGGCGAGGCGCAGCCGATCTCGCTGAGCGAGCGTCTCCACGCTCTGAAGCCGCTCTGGGCCTCGATTGCCGATAAGGCGCAGCTGCAGGAGCGCGATATCGATCGCCTGGCGCTAGGCGGCTTTGGCGATTTTATTTTTCACGTCGAGAAAGATGCGATATTCGACGTGACCAAAGCGCGTCAGCACGGCTTCGAGGCCATGACTAAACGTTCCGACGAGGTGCTGATCGCGCATCTGGAGGCGATGCGCAGCGGCAGGCTGATTCCATAAAAAATCGGGCGCTGCCGTAACAGCGCCCGATAGCTGAAAAACCTGCGCCTGTTGACCGACGGTCTTATGACAGGCGCTGATAAAACGGAAAGGCGCCGAGTAGCAGGCAGCTGGCGAAAAACACGATGCTGGTAATAAACGACCAGCGCATCGTGCCGCGTTGCGTCTGCGCATAATCCAGCTTCAGCATCCCCACCAGCAAATAGGTCGAGGCGACCAGCGGGCTGAGAATATGCACCGGCTGTCCGACCAGCGCGGCGCGTGCCATTTCAACCGGCGCAATGCCGTAATGACCAGCTGCCTGCACCAACACCGGCAGCATGCCGAAATAGAAAACGTCATTGGAGACCAGCCAGGTCACCGGCACGCTAATCAGCGCGGTAATGGCGGCTAAATAGGGGCCCAGCGCGGGCGGAATGATATTAACGATCGCCTGCGCCAGCGCGTTCGCCATGCCGGTTTCGGAAAAAATGCCGGTAAATACCGCAGCGGCGAAAATCAGGCTCGCTACCGACAAAATAGCGGGCGCATGACGTGCCAGCTGCGCCTGTTGCTGATTAAGCTGTGGAAAGTTAACCAGAAACATAATGGCTGTAGCCAGCATGAACAGGTAGGCCATCGGCACAATATCGAGCACCAGCAGGGTAATTAAGGCGATGGTCAGCAGCCAGTTGGTCCAGAAACGCCAGGCGACGCAGGGTCTCTCTTCGAAAAGAATATCGTGGCGGACCGCCGTGTCGCGCTGCCAGCCGAGACGCTTACGCTCCTGGCGACCCAGTATCCATGCCATTACAAACGTCCAGACAATAGCGGCAAGCAAGGGCAGCAGCAGCGGAATAAACAGCGTGCTGGTTTCAACGTGAACCGCCGTTGCCGCGCGCGCCGTGGGGCCGCCCCAGGGAAGCATATTGCCCAGCCCCGTGCACTGCAGCAGCAGACAGGCGGCTTTTAATTTCGACAGGCCGACGCGCTCGTAAATCGGCAGAAAGGCGGAAAGCACGATCATATACACCGTAGCGCCATCGCCATCCAGCGCCACAATAAATCCCAGCAGCACGGTGCCGATGAATATTTTGACGGGATCCCCATCCACGGCGGAAACGATACGCTTAATCACCGGGTCGAACATGCCGGCGTCAGTGACGCTCATAAAATAGAGCATGGCGAAAATCAGCATGACGCCGGTGGGCGCCACAGTGCGCAATCCCTTAATGACCATATCGCCTGTCTCGGCGCCAAAGCCGGCTAGTAATGCAAAGAAAGTCGGCACCACAATTAATGCTGTCAGCGCAGAAAGTTTTTTGGTCATTAATAAACCAATAAAAAGGGCCAGCATCAGCAGGCTGATCGTCAGCAGCATAATTTTATCCTGTTGCAGGGTTAAGGCGCGCTTGTCAGCGACAAACGAGAACGTATCGGCATGTAAAATAAATATTTATTTGATAATTATTTTTAATATCAACAGCTAAAACAATCTTTAAAAGGATTGTTAACGTGCGCTATTTCATATTTCTTATAAATTTTAAAATTGCGCGAGGTGATAATAATCGAGCGTGAAACTCTACGTAGAAAATCGTATAGCGCTTCACGCCCGCGGTTATTTACAGCTTCGGCTAAACAGCGCTGAAATTAACGGTGATCGCGCGGCGACGGATGCACTGGCAAATCCAGGCGATAGAGTTTGACCGAATATTCAACGGTTGAGGGTTTACCGCCGGTAGTGGCGGGCGTGCGGTTAATTTGCGCCGACGGCATCCAGAGCTGTCCGTCAGCGATCCACATCGCATCAATCCACACCAGTCGGGGATCCTGCACAACCGTGCTGACCTTGCCCTGCGGCGTTATCCGTTTTACGGCGCGGGTATTGATGTCCGAGGCGTAGATATTGCCCTCCGCGTCGATGGCGGTGCCGCCCGTACTCCAGGTATCGATAAACTTCTCCGCGTGGCGCGCGACCTCTTCCGACGAGAGCCCGGCGTCGTTAAGGTAGCGCGTTTCGATACGCGCCATCGGGCCCGGAATCGCCTGATAGTAGAGCCATTTACCGTCCGGTGAGACCTCCAGCTGATCCAGCCCTACGCGCTTTTCCCGCCCGTCGCGCAAAAAGAGCTTTTTCCCGTCGGCGTAGATAGGCAGATGATCAATAGAGAGCGGATGGTTATCCAGCACCCGCCAGCTTTTGCCCGTTTTCAAATTCAACACCACCAGCCCCACCGCGCCGGGATCGGTGATATAGGCGAAATCGCCGTTGAAGCGTACATCGTCAAGATAGCTTTCAGCTTTTAACGTCGGCGCCTTAAACAGGTAGCTCGCCACTACCTTGCGGCTGTGAATGTCGATGCGCACCAGCTTTGCGCCCTGCTCGACCGCCTTATCACCGGTGCCGATGCCTTTATTGCCGGCATCCATGACCCAGAGATCGCCGTCCGGGCCAAAGCGCAGCGCGTTGACGTGTAAAAAGTGATGGGCGGGATCCTGGCTTTCCCAGCGGTTCCATTCCGCGTTCGGCCAGGCCTCGAGCGCGCCGTTTTTCACTTCGACCAGCTGCGGTCCCGCGCCCTCTGACTGCGTCAGCGAGGCGAAAATGCGCCCCTCTGGACTTACCGTGACCCCGTTCCAGACGCGCGGCGAGGTTTCCACCTGCTGCAGACGGCTGTCCTGCAGGGTTGGCAGCTCAGCCGGCAGCCGATCCTGCGCCAAAACCGGCGTTGTTGCGACCAGTGCCGTCAGCAGCGACATCATCTTTACTGTACTTTTCATCTTTCCTCTCCTTCTGTCGATCACAGCGGACATCCTTTCGCGCGCAGAATTGCATTGAAGCGCTCGGGATCGGCGCTGCCCTGCCGGTTCGTTTCGCGGATGCGCGCTTCGCGCTGCTCATGCTCCCGCACGCGCGGCAGCAGCGAAGCCAGCTGCGCCACGGGAATGCTGATCACTCCATCGGCATCGGCGACAATCAGGTCGCCCGGATTCACCACCAGTCCGGCGCACTGGATAGTGACGTTGATTTCGCCCGGCCCCTCTTTACTCGGACCGCGCAGCGTATTGCCGCGCGCCCAGAGCGCGACGCCGCCCTCGGCCCACTCGTTCACATCGCGGATGGCGCCATCAATCACAAAACCGGCGATTTTTTTGGTCAGGGCGGAGGTGCGCATCAGGCCGCCGATCAGCGCCTGGGTCAGATCGCCCGCGCCGTCGATCACCAGTACGTCGCCAGGCTGCGCCATCTCTATCGCCTTATGGATCATCAGGTTGTCGCCGGGTCGTACTTTTACCGTCAGCGCCGGGCCGCACAGCACCAGCGCGGGATCGTTATGCCAAGGCAGCAGGCCCAGCGCGCCGCAGGAGCGGCCCATGCAGTCGCCGATGTTGGGCACCGGCAAGCGGCGAAAGGCGTCGATAGTGTCAGCGTCAGGCAGACGATCGCGTTGCCCAATAAAGTAGCCGGCAGGCCAGGTCGCAGATGGGGTCATGAGGGCTCCTTAAGTACCGCGCGGTTAACACAGGTCAGCGGATTCACCGGCAGACCCTTGAGAAAATCGAGACACTGGCGGGCAGCGAAACTGGCGACCTTATCCAGCGCTTCCGGCGTAGCGCCGCCGATATGCGGCGTTATCGTCAGGTTTTTCAGGGCGCGAAAAGGGTGATTGCCTGGCAGCGGCTCCGTCGCCACGGTATCCAGGCCGGCGGCGAAAAGCTGACCGCTGCGCAGCGCCTCATCCAGTGCCGCTTCGTCAATCAGCTCGCCGCGCGAGGTGTTGATCACCAGCGCGCCCGCGGGAAGCAGCGCAAGCGTGCGGCCGTTGAGCATCTGACGCGTGGCCGCGTTAACGGGGCAATGCAGGCTCAGCACGTCGCTTTGCGCCAGCAGCGCGTCGAGCGACGCCAACTGCTCGCCAGCAGTAATCGCCTGCGGGTCGCGCAGTGCGGGATCGTAAAAGCGCACCCGCATGCCCATGGCCCGTGCCATGCGCGCGACGCGCTGGCCGATCTCCCCCATCCCTACCAGCCCCAGCGTTTTACCGCTCAGCTCCATGCTGCTGTCGTTGCGCGTCCAGCGGCCTTCGGCAATCTCCTGCTGCTGCCAGCTGATGCGGCGCGCGGCGTTAAGCATCAGCCCCAGCGTCAGCTCGGCGACTGATTGCGCGTTAGTGCCGGGCGTGGTGAGCACCGGGATGCCAAATGATGTCGCCGCCTCGACGTCGATATTGGTGACACCGACGCCATGCTTGCAGATCACTTTTAGCGTTGGGCAGGCGGCGATAGCCGCGCGGCTTAGGGTTACGGTGCGCGAAATCACCGCGTCAAACGGAATCTGTGCCATCAGCGCCTCGACTTCCGCCGCATCCTGGCTGCCGCGCAGGTAGTGGACTTCGCACCCCGCCTCTGCCAGCGCGCGTTCACCTCCGGCGCCCAGCACAGGCGCGGTCATCAGAATGGTCCAGCTCATGTGTTACTCCCTTGTTAATTTTCATCTAGCCTGGCAGGATGGAACGATAAAAAGTATTCCGCTTTTTTTATTAATTGATTCCTGAGAGGAATGAATGGAGCTAAAAGATCTCAGTTACCTGCTGGTGGTGCGCGAAACGGCACACCTGGGCAACGCCGCGCAAGCCCTTGGGATCACGCAGCCTGCGCTGACAAAGTGCATTCAGCGGCTGGAAAAATCGTGCGCTACGCGGCTGATTTTGAGGGTGGGACGCGGCATCAAACTGACCGAGGCGGGATTGCTACTTTGTGAACGCGCTCAAAAAGTGCTGCACCTGATGCAGGTCACCCGGCAGGATTTAAACGCGCTGGGATCCGGGGCAGCGGGCGTGATACGCCTGGGCGTGGCCGCCACCGCCGCCGAATTTATGCTGCCGCACCTGACGCGCGAGCTGTTGCAGCGCGCGCCGACGGTGGTGCTCGAGGTGCAGGTCGGGTTGAACGATCTGCTGCAGTCGCGACTGCGTGAGAACAGGCTCGACCTGATTCTGGGATTCCTGCCCGAAGAAAATCATGAGCTTGCCACCCGACCGCTGACGGAAGATCCGGTGGTGGTAGCGGCCAGCAGCTTTCATCCGCTGGCTGGCGTGCATCCTACGCCAGCGCAGCTGGACCAGTTTCAGTGGCTGCTGCCGTCGCCGCAGGTCGCCACGCGACAGTGGCTTGAACAGCGTCTGCGCAGCGGCGGATATGCCCCGCCGCGCGTGCAGATGGAGAGCAATACGCTGTCGCCGCTGCGCCAGGTGCTGGCCCAGACCCAGTTGTTGAGTTTTCTCTCGCGCCGACTGTTGCATGAAGATATGACACAGCACGCGCTGGTTGAAATTCCCCTGCCGCTGGTGATGATGCCACGCACCTTTGGCTGGCAGTTCCGCTCCCTGAGCGAACTAACCCCCGCGGCGCGCCTGCTGGTGGATTTGGCGGAAAAACGCTGGCAGTGGTAATCGCTTTTACCGTGCGGTAAATATCGCTACCGCACGAAAAGTCAAAAAAAGATTTTATTACGCAGCCTATTTTAAAAATAAGACATCTAACCCGACTTAATAAAAAAAATGCGCAACGTTAAAAACGGCATATGGGCGCTGTCGCGCCTGTTTGCGGTCGGACTCTTTTTTATTTCCGGCCTGGATAAAATAATTCATTATGATGAGAATATAATTCTTATACGTGAACATCACGTATCCGGCTATTTTCCCCCCTGGGTTATTTTACTGGAGGTGGCGGGAAGCACGGCGATAACATTTGGATTTCTGACGCGTTTTACCTGTGTTTTCATGGTGGCACTTTCGCTGTCGTCAGGCTTTCTGTTTTATCCCGGCTATTCGCATGTGCATCTTATGGTCTGGTTGAAAAACATCTCCTACTGTGCGGGATTTTTACTTTTATTTATTCATGGCGCAGGAAAATGGAGTCTGGATAACTGGCTAAAAATATATTTCAAAAATAATAAGCGCATCTCAATTTAAAAAAAATGTTATTTCCTTTTCCTTACCCGTACCCGGAGTAAAAATGAACAGGCGTCACTTTCTGCGTCTGATGCTCGCATCAGGCATCATCATTAGCGTGCCCATTACTGGCTCGCTGGCCACCGCCGCCGAACCAGAGAACCGCTTTCACCGTGTCAGCCAGGCGCTAACCGGACGCCAGCAGCTGGATCCGACCATCAGTCAGCGTTTGTACGCGCTGTTAACGCGCCAGAACCCGCTGTTTCCCCAGCGTCTGGCGCAGCTGGCCGAACACCTTAGCCGCAGCGAGGCTCGCGCACCTGAGGCGCTGCTGGCGTCGCTGTCCGAAGAGGAGGTCAACACCGCGCTGGCCATCATTACCCCCTGGTACCTTGGCTATACCGGCAATCCCGCCACCACGCGCGCTACTGACGACGCGCACTTTGTCAGTTTTCTCTCCGCCCTGATGTACGAGCCCACCGCCGACCTTACGCCGCGCCCCTCCTACTCGCAGCGCGGCAGCGACTACTGGCAGGCGGTACCGGATGGCGTCAGCGCGCCACAGATGCCGGCAACGATTCACGCCTGGGGAAAGGCGTCGCCGCGCGCGGCATCTGGCATCGCGCAGCCGCAACCGGCCTGGCTGGCAATGGTGGAAGGACGCGCCAGAACCTATGCGGAGGCCTTGCGCCTCACCGACGGCACTGGAGATGGCTCATGACGCACTATGACGCCGACGTAGTGATTATCGGATCGGGCGCCCTGGGAGCAAATGCGGCATATCAGCTGGCGAAAGCGGGCAAGTCGGTCATCATGCTGGAGGCCGGACCCTATATTCCGCGCTGGAAAGTGGTCGACAACTATCGCAACAGTCCCAGTAAACGCAACTGGTGCGCACCCTATCCTAATTTGCCCTGGGCGCCGAACAGCTACAGCGACGGCTATATTGAGACGCAGGGCGATGACGATTTCCACTATGTCACCAGCTTTCTCAAGGTGGCTGGCGGCAGCACGCGTCACTGGGCGTCCGCCTGCTGGCGGCTGCTGCCCAACGACTTCAAACTGAAAAGCGTTTACGGCGTCGGGCGTGACTGGCCGATTGCCTATGACGATCTGGAACCCTGGTATCTGCGCGCGGAGCGCGAGGTGGACGTGGTCGGCACCGCAGAGGAAGATCAGAGCGGTCAGGGACGCGACGCCTGGCCGCCGCGCTCCGCGCCCTATCCCTTGCCGCCGGAGGCGAAGCCCTACATGGTGCAGCGCATGCAGGCGAAGCTCGGACCGTTAGGCTACCAGGTGATCCATGAGCCGCACGCGCGCGTTTCTCGCCCTTATGACGGCCGTCCCGCCTGCGCCGGCAACAATAACTGTGAACCTGTTTGCCCTATCGGGGCGATGTACTCAGGGGATATGCACGTTGATAAAGCGGTGGCGCTGGGGGTCGATCTGCGCACCGAGTCGGTCGCCTGGAAGCTGGAGAAGGGGCCGAAAAACCACATCGTCGCGGTGCACTATCGCAAACCTGACGGCCGCGACGTGCGCCTGAGCGCAAAGGCGTTCGTGGTGGCGGCGCATGGGCTGGAATCTCCGAAGCTGCTGCTGATGTCTGATGTGGCAAACAGTTCCGATCAGGTCGGACGCAACCTGATGGATCACACCGGACTGAGCATGACTTTTCTTGCCGACGAACCGCTCTGGACTGGACGCGGCTCGGTGCAGCACGGCAGCATCGCCACCCGACGTGATGAACCCACCCGCGCGCAACACTCCGCTATCCGCTACGCGCTGCGCAATCTGGTGCCGAATAGCGATGTGACACCCGCGCTGCTCAGGCAGGGGCTGGTGGGACGCGAGCTGGACGCGGCGATACGCGACCGCGCCTCGCGCATTATGAATATCAGCACCATGAGCGAAACCCTGCCCAGCCCCACGAACCGGGTCACTCCTCACCCAACGCGGCGCGACGGGGCTGGCCTGCCGACCCTGCAGGTTAACTATCAGCTGGACAGCTATGTCCGCGGCATGCGACCGCAGGCCTACCGCGACTTCGCTAATTTCCTGATGGCGTTTAATGGCGAGATGGTGGAGGCGCCCACCGGCTGGCGCAATCAGTATCACATCATGGGCACCACGATAATGGGCGACGATTCGCGCGACTCGGTGGTCGATGCGCACTGCCGCAGCTGGGATCACGCCAACCTGTTTATCGCCTCTACCGGCGTGATGCCCACCTCCGCCACCGTAAATCCCACCCTGACGGGCATCGCGCTGGCGCTCCGTCTGGCCGATACGCTGATTCGGGAGCTGTGAACATGCGAACGGCAACCTTTCTCCTGCTGTTTTTACCCGCGCTGGCGCTAGCGCAGCCCGATAGCGCCACTCTGAAGCGCGGCGAATATCTGGCTATCGCAGGCGACTGTTCCGCCTGCCATCGCAACCCGGATAACGGTCATCCCTTTTCCGGCGGCTATCGCATCTCCTCGCCGCTGGGAGACATTATCGCCACCAATATCACACCATCGCGCGTTAACGGCATCGGAAACTACTCTCTGGCGGATTTTCGCCGCGTCATGCGCGAGGGCCGGCGGCGGGATGGTAGCTATCTCTATCCCGCGATGCCCTATACCGCGTTTGCCTCGCTGACCGATGAGGATATCGCGGCGCTGTACGCCTGGTTTATGACGGGCGTGCCCGCCGAAGATCATCAGGTGCCCGCGACGCAGCTCCCTTTCCCTTTCTCCTGGCGCGCGATGATGGCGCTCTGGAACGGCCTGTTCCTGTCACCCCAGCCACTCGCCAGCGGCAGCGCTGAAGCGATCGGCGACGCGCGCGGCGAGTATCTGGTGAAAACGCTGGGACATTGCGGCAGCTGTCACACGCCGCGCAACGTGCTGATGGCGGAGAAAAGCGCGAGCTTCCTGCGCGGCGGAGCCGTCGGCAGCTGGCAGGCACCCGATCTGACTCAGGCGCGCCTTTACGCCTGGTCCGAAACGGAACTGGCGACCTACCTTAAAACCGGCTCGCTGCCGGGCAAAGCCATCGCGGCGGGCGAAATGGCGACCGTAGTGGAAAACTCTTTTTCCCGCCTGACCGACAGCGATCGACGCTCTGTCGCCCGCTATCTGTTGACGCTGGGTCACGCGCCGGCCAGTACGCATGCTGCGCCGACGCCACCTCCGCGCGCTATTGCAGCGTTCGAGACCGGACCGTCCGCGACGCTGCGCGGCGCCATCGGCGGCGAGCAGATGAGCGGCGCGCAGCTTTATAACGCCGCCTGCGCAAGCTGCCACGGCGCGCAGGGCGAAGGCAGCCGTGACGCGCCGCAAACCTTTCCCCGGCTAACCGGCACCTCGGCGGTGCTCAACGCTAATCCCGCCAATCTGATTATGACCGTCGCAGAGGGGGTAGACCGCACCACCGCGTCAGGCCACGCCTTTATGCCGGCATTCTCCAGCCAGATGAGCAGCGCCGAGCTGGCGCGTCTGCTGGACTATGTCTCAACACAGTTCGGCGCGGCCGGACAGCACATTACCGAAGAGCAGGTTAATCACACCCTGCGCCATCCCAGGCATTCGCTCTGGTTGCAGCGCGCGCCGTGGGCAGGAGCAGGCCTGCTGGCACTGCTGATCTGTCTGGGAGTATGGCGATATCGATCTCATAAAAGGAGACTCCATGAAAGCACCTCTCTGTAGCGCACTCTGCGCCCTTGCCGCGTTGTGGACCGCCACAGTCAGCGCCACGCAGACCCAAACTATCTTGAGCGCCGATGATGCACAGCGCATTATTGCGCGTGCGGAGACGCAGGCGCAGTCGCTGAAAGCGCAGGTTTGCATTGCCGTGCTCGATCGAGCCGGACAGCTGCTGGCCTTCAAACGCATGGATAACGCGCCGCCGGGCTGTATTGACTCTTCGATGCAAAAAGGACGCGCGGCGGCGCTGTATCGCACCTCGACCGACAAATATATGGCGCGAGCCAATGGCACAGAGCCAGCGATAGCCACGCTGCCCAATATGGTGCCGCTTGGCGGCGGCGCGACAGTGACAGTTAACGACGAGGTGACGGGCGCGATTGGCGTGAGCGGAACGGCAAATCCGGCAGAAATCGCCATTGCCGACGCGGGCAGCAAAACCCTTCATCAGCCTTAATAACACGCGCGTCAGGCGCTTGAGGCAACAGAAATGACGCGAGGCTGCGAATCTGCTCGCCTTGCGTCAGAATAAGAATGAGAATCCACTTCGAGAAATTAATATTTTAAAACAGATATTTATTTTGCTGCATGAAAATCAAAAGGCAAAATGTTATAAACTTGATAAGCTAATCAGGCGCAAAGCAATTTTCTCTGCAACCGTGGCGTTGCGCAGGGCGCAACGTCTGCCCGAGACGCAACCGTTCAGGGTAGCGTTTTCGCCTGCGTCCAGATCAAACTAAATAATATGATGGCAATATGAGCAAAAATGACGATGAAAAGCTGGTAGATATTTTGACAGGCGAAGCCGTGATGGCGCTACTGGCGCAGGATTCGCCCGTTTTTGCCGAGCACGTCGTGGCGCAACTTCAGACGATGGCAGCGTCTGAGCGCAATCCCATCCGGCAGCGAGCCTTTCAGCGCGCGATTGCCGAGTTGATCAGCGCAGCAGGCCAGTCGGACCAGAACAGCGCCTTCTTTGGCAACGACGACTGGCCGGAGAGCGAGCCCACTCTTCACTGACAGCTGCCGTTATGACCCGATTTTTTCAGCGACAAAGCGTGCCGCATCACGATAATTTTTTTGCAGCGACGCATCCGCCGTCTGTTCAGCTTGTTGTGTGAGCATCGTGCTCAGCCCCGCCAGCTCAAGCGGCTTTCCCGCTTTCAACAGCAGCGACGCTATCTCTCCGATCGCCGCATGAATTTCGTCTGGATCTTCTGCTTTTTCAGTGCTCACAAGGCCTTTGTCCATGCTGGTCATTATCGTTTTAATCCCTGACAGCTGCGCCTGGGAAATGTCTACATCCGGACGATCAGGGAATCGCCTTTATCAGTTTCTGCCGCAGAGCGGCGACCCGGCTGGTCAGATCGGATAGCTCCTCAAGCGGCGTATCCATAACTGAGATCATATCCGCCGGCACGCCAGCGGCCTCAGATTTCAGCGCGGTTCCCGCTGGCGTCAGCGTAATCAGCACGCGACGCTCGTCATGTCCTACGTCGCGCCGTCTACTGATCAGGCCCGCCTGCTCCAGCCTTTTGAGCAGCTGGCTCAGCGTGCCCGAATCAAGATGGACGCGCGTCCCCAGCTCAGAGACGGTGACATTGTCGGTTTCCCACAGCGCCAGCAGAACCAGATATTGCGGATAGGTCAGCCCTAGCGGCTTCAGACGCGACTGATAGAGCTTGGTCATCGCCAGCGACGCGGAGTAGAGCGCAAAGCAGAGAAACTGATCGACGGTAACAGGCGCGCTGCCTTGCGAAGCGCCGCCGCAGGTTTCTGGTAATTCTACATTCATGGTGTTGCTGCTTATTATCTGATCGAAAGAGAGCGGCACAGCGTCATCCTGTGAGGTCGTGATAATATTGAATCAAATTAAATTGATGTCAACCTACTGGCCGGAGAGAAATCTCTGATTAATCGAAATTCCCTTTTTACGCGGCCAGCGTGAGCTGTTGCAGAGCCTCGCAGGTCCTGCAACAAAGCGAATTAGTTATAGTCGACCCGAACCACCGCCTTCGACTTTTGCGGGTCAAGGTAAGTCAGGCTGACATGGTCCACGCCAGGCAAAACCACATCGCCCTGCGCCACCTGCTGAAGGCCGATTTGCTGCGTATGAACGCCGTTGTTGTCCTGGCAGGCGAAGGTGATGCGGCTGGCGCCTGGGGTTAACTGGCAGGGATCCTGGGCGATCGCGCCGCTAAACGTCAGAGAACCGCCTGACGTCAGGGGCGCGGCGAAAGCGGAATTAAACAGCATAAGAAACGCCAGACCAAGACCAGCACTGACTTTTGCAGCGGACGATGTCATCAACAGGCTCCTCAGAAAAGTTCGTCCGTGAAAGAGATCATGCGATCCGTTATGGCATTGAGTGGCAGAGAGTGACTCTTGTTATCACTGGCACTGTAAGTAACAGTATATTCACGAAGATGAAAAACTGCCGGTGATTTAAGAATGAAGGGATCTGTCGTAAAAGAGACGGCGATGCCTGTCCGACATCGCCGCCGCGCTTTAGTCGATCAGTTTATCCAGAGAGAGCGGCAGATCGCGAATGCGCTTGCCGGTCGCGTGATAGACGGCGTTGCTGATGGCCGCCGCCATGCCCACAATGCCTAACTCGCCGACCGCTTTGCCGCCCATCAGGGTGGCGTGATGATCCGGCTCGCCGACGTCGATGGTGACGATCTCCGGCACGTCAGCATTCACGGCGATCAGGTAGTCCGCCAGGTTGTTATTGATGACGCGGGCGTTGCGCGGATCGATAACGCCGCCTTCCAGCAGCGCCTGGCCCAGCCCCATCACCATGCCGCCAATCCACTGGCTGCGCGCCAGCTGAGGGTTATAAAGCCGTCCGCTGTCGAAAGCGGAAACCAGCCGTTTAACCCGCACGGTGCCGAAATCCTCGTCGACGCGCACCTCAACGAACTGCGCGCCCCAGCTGTGCGCCGAAAAGGCTTCAGGACGCGTCATCTTCGACATCGAGTGCACCGCCCGATCGCGATCCTCTTCGCTCTCCTCTTCAGAGAAAGTGCCGGAGACCACGGAAAGCGTCAGCGAGTCGTTCAGCTCCACCAGTTTGTCGTAGCGAATGGCGCGATCGGGCTGGTTTTTCACGCATACTGCGCCGTCACGCAGCACCAGCTGCTCGCGATCCGCCTGAAACAGCGGCGAGCCAGGCGATTCGGTCGCCAGGGTAAAGAGTTTCTCGCGCATCGCTTCCGCCGTCTTGTGCACCGCCGCGGTAAGATTGCCCGCCAGCTGCGAGCCGCCTGCTACGCCGGCGCGCGGCAAATCAGTATCGCCCAGCTCGACGCGAATCTGACGCGAAGGAATGTGCAGCACCTCGGCGGCGGTCTGCGCCAGAATGGTATAGGTGCCGGTGCCGATATCCGCCCCGGCGCTCTGCACCACCAGGCTGCCGTCGCTGTGGAAAATCAGCTTCGCTTCGGCGGGCGAGCGGCTGACCGGATAGGTGGCGGTCGCCATGCCCCAGCCAATCAGCTCGCGCCCTTCGCGCATCGAGCGCGGCGCCATGCTGCGCTGGTCCCAGCCAAAGGCTTCAGCGGCGGCGGCGTAGGCCTCTTTCAACCGGCGCGTGCTCCAGGGCGCATTCAGCTGATAGTCATGATCGGCCCAGTTGCGCAGGCGAAATTCCAGCGGATCGATTCCCAGCGCATAGGCCATCTCGTCCATCGCCACTTCCAGTCCGAAGGCGCTCGGGTTCTCGCCCGGCGCGCGCATCCAGCCTGGCGTGACGGTGTTGATCGCCGCCACGTAGTGACGCGAATAGACGTTCGGCACGGCGTAGAGACGGCCTGTCACTTTATTGGTGCCCTCGGCGAAGGTGTCGATCAGCGAGGTGTCGCTCAGGCCGTCATGGATAATCGCCAGAATTTTGCCGTCGCGCGAGGCGCCCATCTCAAGGTTCTGGATCGTCGCCGGACGACCGCCGAGCCCGGTAAAGGTTTGCGGCCGGGTTAAAGAGACTTTAACCGGCCGTCCCAGCGCGCGCGAAGCGACGCAGGCAAGCGCCACATGAGTATAGGGCACAGGCTTAGAGCCGAAACCGCCGCCTACGTAGGGGGAGATGATGCGCACCTGGTCAACCTCGATGCCCAGCCATTCGGCGATTTCGGTCTGCGCGCCCATCACCCACTGACTCGGTTCCCAGACCGTCATACGCTCATTCTGCCAGGAGGCGACGCAGGCGTGCGGCTCCATCGGCATGTTGTATTCGCGCGGCGTCGCGTAACGCCCTTTGATTTTTACTTCCGCCTGCGCCATCGCCTGATGGGCATCGCCGAGATCGATGTTGGTGCCGCTGCTCTCTTTACGCGCGGCGCGCGGATCGTCCGGGTAAACCAGCGCCGGCTCCGTCTCATACTCCACTTCCACCAGAGTGGCTGCCCAGGTGGCCTGCTCGAAGGTCTCCGCCACCACCAGGCCGATATTCTGGCCGTTATGGATAATCTTATTGTTCTGAATCGGCGTATAGGTGGACTGCGCCGCGCCGCCGTCGGCGATGGCGGTCGGCTTATTGATTTTCAGGCTGTTGAGGTGGGTGTAAACCGCCAGCACGCCCGGCGCCTGACGCGCCTTTTCGGTATCCATGCGGGTAATGCGTCCGCTGGCAACGGTGGACTGGATCACCACGCCGTACGCCGCGTTTTCCGGCTGATGCTCAACCGCATAGCGCGCTTCGCCAGTCACCTTAACGACGCCGTCGCCGCGCTCGCGCTTTTCACCCAGCGCCTGATAACTCTTTTCTGCCGTATCCATTGTTAATCCTCTCTGTTCGGCCTGTTAAGCCATGCCGCCCGCTTTCATCAACGCGCGTGCGATGGCGCGCGGCGCCAGCAGTTTCTTGTGCTGGTTTTGCGGCAGCAGCTCGGCGTCCTGCACGACCAGCTCGGCGGCGCGGCGCAGGGTTTGCTCGTTGAACGGCTGACCGCGCAGCGCCCCTTCGACGTGCCGCGCGCGCCAGGGTTTCGTCGCCACGCCGCCGACGGCAATGCGCAGATCGCGGATGCGGTCGCCATCAAGCTCGATGCCGACCGCCGCGCTGGCGGCGGCGAACTCATAGGAGCTGCGATCGCGCACTTTCAGATAGTGGGACTGGCGCAGCGCCGGCGTTAACGGCAGTTCCACCGCTACGATCATCTCGTCCGGCCCCAGATCGTGCTCCAGATGCGGCGTATCGCCCGGCAGCAGGTAGAATTCATCGATGGGAATGCGGCGTTCGCGCTGGGCGGCGTTGCGTACGATGACGACCGCCTCGAAGGCGGTCAGCGCCACCGCCAGGTCGCCGGGATAAACCGCGATGCAGCTTTCGCTGGTGCCCAGAATGGCGTGGTTGCCGTTGACGCCGCCGCGCGCGGCGCAGCCGGATCCCGGCTGGCGTTTATTGCAGGCTGAAAAGGTATGGGGATCGCGGAAATAGACGCAGCGGGTGCGCTGCAGCAGATTGCCGCCTATCGACGCCATGTTGCGCAGCTGCGGCGACGCCGCCTGCCACAGGCTGTCATAAATCGCGGGCGCGTTCTGCTGGCATTCAGGATGATTCTCAACCTCGCTCATACGCGCCAGCGCGCCGATGCGCAGCGTATCCGCCGTAAAGGCAATTTCGCGCATCTCCGCAAGCTGGTTGATGTCAATGAGCGCGGCGGGCTGTTCGACGTCGCATTTCATCAGATCGATCTGGGTGGTGCCGCCTGCCAGAAAGCGGCTGTCCGCGCGCTGCTTCTGCCGCAGCGCGTCATCGGCATCGCTGACGCCGACGTAGTCGAATGGGTTCATGTCGCCTCCTTGCTAAGGTCGGCGGCCGCCTGCTGGATCGCCTCGACGATATTGGGATAGGCGCCGCAGCGGCAAAGATTGCCGCTCATATATTCACGGATTTCGTCCGCCGAGCCGGCATGCCCCTCGTCGATACAGGCCACGGCCGACATAATCTGCCCTGGGGTGCAGTAGCCGCACTGAAAGGCGTCGTGTTCCAGAAAGCGCGCCTGCACCGGATGCAGGGTGCCGTCGGCCTGCGCCAGGCCTTCGATGGTGGTGACCGACTGGCCGTTAGCCTGGGCCGCCAGCGTCAGGCAGCTCAGCACGCGTTTTCCATTGATGAGCACCGTACAAGCGCCGCACTGTCCCTGATCGCATCCTTTTTTGGTACCGGTAAGCGTCAGGTGCTCGCGCAGCGCGTCAAGCAGGGTGACGCGGGGATCCACCCGCATCGTATGCGGTTGCCCGTTGATCGCCAGCTGCAGTTGTAGATTTTCAGACATAGCTCGTTTCCAGTATTTAACGGGGTTTAAAATGGCGTGTTATGCACGTTATGAGGAAGTCTATTGTGGTGTGCAATCCGTTAAGTCTAGACGGCTAAGCGAAAGCGGGGTTGCCTGTTTCTGGAAATCTGTTGCCTGATTGTCCAGATAGCGATTCAAGGGGATTAAGGCTGGTCATAAAAAAGGAACCGGCCGCGGCGGCGGGTTCCCTGCTGGCGGTACGTTCCGAGACGTCAGGCGATCTCCACGATGGCGTACTCACGGGCAATCGCCACAGTTTCCCGCCCCCACGCCGAGGCTTGGGTTCTGGCCTGATGCATATCGAAGGTTTGCTGGCTGGTGAACCGCTCTTCTACCGACCAGATAAGCGGATCCGCTGTCTCCTTCACTTCGAAGCTAAGGCATCCTGATTCTTCTTTTGTCAGCCGGATGTGCTCGGGAAGATAACGGCGCACCAGCGCCGTCTCTTCCGTGTTTTTACAAATCAATCGGCCGGTAAGCTTAATCATCGTGTTCCCTTCAGTTGCGTCACGTTGCGACTTTTTTACTACGAAAACGTGACGCTGCGCCATCCCGGCGCTCTGTTCAGGGGGCGAATACCGCGCGCACGCAGCCATCTTCTTTATGCTTGAACATCTCATAGCCGCGCGGCGCCTCTTCCAGCGAGAAGCGATGCGTCGCCATAAAGGCGGGATTAAGCTCGTTCTTCGCCACGTGATCCAGCAGCCGATGCATATAGCGCTGGCCGTGCTGCTGCGCGGTGCGGATCGTCAGGCTTTTGTTGATCATCAGCCCCAGCGGGAATTTGTCCATCACGCCGTATACCCCCAGAATGGCGATATTGCCGCCTTTGCGGCAAGCGTAAAGCGCCTGACGCAGCGCGGCGCCGACGTCGGTTTCCAGATGCAGCAGCTGTTTGGTTTTATCATAAACCTGGCTGAGCCCTTCGCCGCGCGCCTCCATGCCGACAGCGTCGATACAGCTGTCCGGGCCGCGACCGCCGGTCAGCTCCAGCAGCGCCTCGTTGATATCGACCTGGGTATAATCGAGCGCTATGCTGCCGGCATAGTCACGCGCCATCGCCAGCCGCTCCGGGTAGCGGTCGATGCCGATAACCTGATGCGCGCCCATTAGCCACGCGCTTTGCTGCGCCATCAGGCCTACGCCGCCGCAGCCCCACACCACAACGGTGTCGCCGGGATGAATATTGCAAAAATCCGCGCCCATGTAGCCTGTCGGCGCCGCGTCGGAGAGAAACAGCGCCTGCTCGTCGCTTACTCCTTCCGGCACGACAAAGCAGTCGTTGTCAGCGAAGGGCACGCGGACATATTCGGCGTGCGAGCCAGCGTAGCCGCCAAAGGCGTGGCTATAGGCGTAAATGCCGCCGGTCGGGTGGCCCAGCACCGTTTCACCCTTCTCCCACTGCGGATTAGTGTTGTCGCAGCAGGAGGGCAGCTGATGCTGGCAGTACCAGCAGGAGCCGCAGGAGATAAACGAGGGCACCACGACGCGATCGCCACGGCGAATATTTTTCACCGCGCTGCCGACTTCGACCACCTCGCCCATAAATTCATGCCCGAGAATATCGCCCTCGCGCATGCTGGGGATCAGGCCGTCGATGACGTGGAGATCGGAGCCGCAGGTGGTCGTTAAACGAACGCGGATAATCGCATCATGGGGATTGAGCAGGCCGGGATCGGCCACCGTTTCAACGCTGAGATCGTTTACGCCGTTCCAGCAAAGTGCGCGCATCTATTTCTCCTTATCCTGACGGTCGGCATGGCGGCCAGCGGGCTGGCCGTCAAGGGTTGGGATTTCGCCGGTTTCGGCCAGACTTTTAAAGCGGTGCAGTGCTTTGCTGACAATCTCTTTAGGCAGGAGATCGAAAAAGGTCGTGACCTTTTTGCCCAGCGCACCGCCCGGCGGCGTAAAGCGCAGCGTCAGCGCCAGTTCGGTTCCCCACTCGCCGGGCGCCGGGCGCAGCAGCAGCTCGCCCTCGTTGGGGATGTCCGCGCCCTCCAGCGACTGCCAGGCGATGATGTTGCCCGGCTGCGCCTCGACGATGCGGCTCTCCCATGAGTGATGTTTGCCGAGCGGCCCGTCGACCTGCCACTGCGCGTCGCTTTTGTTAAGGGGCGTCACGGTGGCGAAATGGCTCATGATGCGCGGTAAGGTATCGGGTGCCAGCCAGAGCGCAAACAGCTCTTCAGCGGGACGTCCAACGGTTATCCAGCGCCGCAATACGAGCACATCGGCCGCGGCTTCAGGTTGTAATTTTTTGGCCAAAGGATCCTCCCGTAAGGCGCAATCAGGCGATGAACATAATTTGAGTTAAGTTCAGAGGATCGGATATTGCGAGCGTAACCGCAGATAGAGAGGGGCGCACGAGGGGGTGAAAAAAAACCGGGAACTTTCCCCGGCCCATGTTATTGCTGGCTGTTTTGCCAGTGACGCTCGCAGTGTTCGCGGGCTTCCGCGGGTAAATCTCGCAGCTCCGGCAGGCTGTCGCCAGAGCCGTAGTCCATGGCGACGGCCACCTCTTTTTGCTCATCTCTGGCTGCGAAGGTGAGCTTCTCGTCCAGTTTTTCCCAGTCGCCGTCGTGCTGGCGGTAAATCAGCGCATAGGTCGGCGTTTTTTCGTCGTCGCCGTAAATTTCATATTTCTGCTCTGGGGCATCATCAGGGCCGAACTGCAGCGTTTCGATCAGGGTTGCATCAGTCATCTTGCTCTCCTCCGTGGGTAAGCAGTAAGGGTAGTTCATAGATAAAGAGGTGGCAGACCTGACTCAGTTGCGTATTCTGACCTGCTAAGCCGATCACGTCTGAAATGAGGTAAAGCGTTATGTCCCAAAAGAGAGCAACGCTAACTGGCCTGCTGGCCATTGTGCTGTGGAGCACAATTGTCGGCCTGATTAAAAGCGTCAGCGAGAGCTTTGGGCCGATCGGCGGCGCGGCGCTGATCTACAGCTTTAGCGCCACGCTACTGCTCTTTACCGTCGGCTTTCCCAGCGTGCGCACCTTTCCGCGGCGCTATCTGCTCGTCGGCAGCCTGTTATTTGTCAGTTACGAAATTTGCCTGTCACTGTCGCTCGGCTTTACCAACAGCGGCCGTCAGGCGATTGAGGTCGGTATGGTGAATTATCTCTGGCCAGGCATGACGATTGTGCTGGCGGCGCTCGTTAACCGGCAAAAAACCAGCCCGCTGATTATTCCCGGCCTGCTGCTGGCCGTCGCGGGGATCTGCCGCGTGCTGGGCGGCGAGCACGCTTTCTCAATGAGCGAGATCGGCAATAACATTATGGACAACCCGCTCAGCTATGGGCTGGCATTTTGTGGCGCAGCGATCTGGGCGGTTTACTGCGTGGTGACAAAAAAGATTGCGAACGGCAGCAACGGCATTACGCTATTTTTTATCCTGACTGCACTGACCCTGTGGGTGAAATTTCTGCTGTCGCCGCAGCCAGCATTAGCTGTTTCGCCGCAGGCGCTGCTCAGCCTGGCGCTGGCCGCAATGGCGATGGGATTTGGCTATGCCGCATGGAATACTGGCATTCTGCACGGCAACGTTAACCTGCTGGCTGCGGTCTCCTACTTTATTCCGATCCTCTCCTCGGTACTGGCGGCATTTCTGCTGCATTCGCACCTGACGTTATCATTCTGGCAAGGGGCCGCAATGGTTAGCCTAGGGTCGCTGCTTTGCTGGTGGTCCACCCGCACGCCATCAGGCAACAAAGTTGCGCGCGAGCTCCCATAAAGGCGAAGATACATCCCCAGACCGCACGCCAGCCGCGCGGTCTGGGTAGAAAAAGGTAAGTACATCTCAGCAAAAATGTGTAACTAGTTAAATTACAAAAGCCAGCGATCTATTATTTTATGTCTCTTCTCATAATGTAATGGTTGCGTAAAACGCTGGCGACATAGCACTAGGTGATTTTTCGATAAAATGGCATTATTGTTGTTATTGTTCCTTTCAGTAACTATTGAAATTTAATGCAAATATATGATTCATCCAGAAAAGTCAGCTCTATTAAGTTCGCTTGGGGTCTGGCTGGCATCCTTTTCATAATGTTTGTTACTTACAAAATTCAGGCGAAAGCCATTTTGCAAACGGCCGAGTGCCTTTATCACAAAAGTCCTGACAGCTATACAGACTGGTTAACACATATTGCGCAGTTCGTTTACAGGATAATTTTTAAAACCTGCGATCACGATTATCGTTAACATTTCTGGCACAGCAACAGATTAATGAAAAAGAAAACGCAACAACGTGTGACATTTAATAAGGAAGAGCCACACCAGAAACCCGGCCGAGCAGTAAAGAAATAAAAACAGAATTAAGCCTGCCAGTTTGTCAGGGAATCGCATTAGCATCCTTTCCAGCTTCATCAAAAGACGTTAATAAAAATGATAGATTTCATTAACACCTCATTTGACATATCATGCTTTAATCAGACCTCATTATCAGACTGGAACCATAAATCCCTCTTCAACATTTAATCTTGCCTGCCCCTTCTTCTTTCTCCCCTTTCTGGAATGCGATCGTAATCAAATAGTGTGATGTCCCACCGGCGCGGCCGCCGCTGATTAAAGCAGACCTGGATAAATGCAATAGCGCAAGTGGCTTACGAGAAAGATGTTGAAGCAGGTTTTATTATCAACGAAATAAAGTGGTCGCTATTGTGACTACGCGCCATAACTCATGAAACGTTTGATTAATGTAACTCCCCTTGCTTGCGCCCTTTACCGGGCGTTTTTTTCATTTATGGGCTATGCGAATAAATAAATGCACCGCATAACAAAAACGTTATCGCTTGTTGATATTCGATTCAATGCCGGGATATTTTGATAACCTCATACAGGCTTCCTCTTTATGCTCACAAACTGGGCGTTTCATTGCTAATTATTAGCAGCGCTCCTCCAGAGGAGCGCTTTCTTTTTTTCTCTTCCCGCCCTAACGATTAGCTATCGTTCTCAATCTTTTTCCACCTGGCTTCTTGGCAGATCGCAGCCGGCAAGTCGAAGGCAGCGTCAGGCGCTGCGAACGGCCTTAAGCGTGTGCGCTTTGCGCGCCTTCACTCGCCAGACGACCCACAGCAGTAAAAACCAGAACGGCATGGCGCAAAGCGCGGCCAGCGTATCCGGATCGAAGACCATAATCACCACCGAGAAGGCGAAAAACAGCAAGCTAATCCAGCTCATCACGATGCCCGCAGGCATTTTAAACTGCGACTGCGCATGCAGTTCCGGACGCTGCTTACGGTAGGCCAGATAGGCCACCAGGATCATGCCCCAGCTGTAGATCACCAGTATCGCCGCAAGCGTGGAAACGATGGTAAACAGCGTCATCACGTTCGGCACCAGAAACAGCAGCAGCGTGCCGCTCAGCATGCAGAAGCAGGAGAAAAACAGGCTGCGCACGGGAATGCGCGTGCTCTTCGACAGAATGCGAAACTGCCAGTGCGCATGCTTTTCTACCGACAGGCCGTAGAGCATGCGGGTGCTGGAATACACGCCGCTGTTGGCGGAGGACATAGCAGAGGTGAGCGCTACAAAGTTGATAATCGCGGCGGCGGCAGGCAGCCCCGCTTTGGCAAACAGGGTAACGAACGGGCTGACGTCGGGAGAGATCGCCGCCCAAGAGGTGACGGCGATAATCACCACCATCGAGAGCATATAGAAAATGATGATGCGCAGCGGAATGGCATTGATCGCTTTCGGCAGAATTTTCTCCGGCTCGCGCGTTTCGGCGGTCATGGTGCCGAGCAGCTCAACGCCGGTATAGGAAAAGATGGCGATCTGAAAACCCGCGAGAAAGCCCGTCACGCCATGCGGCAAAAACACAGCCGGATCAGACAGATGCTGCAATGAAGCCCGCACGCCGTCGGGCGAGGTCCAGCCGGTGGCAACCATCCACAGGCCGGTAAAGATCAGGGCGACAATGGTGATGACTTTGATTAAGGCAAACCAGAACTCCGCCTCGCCGAACATCTTGACTGACAACAGGTTAAACAAACAGAGAATGCCCAGCGTGATGAGTGCCGGTATCCAGGCGGACATTTCAGGAAACCAGTACTGCATATAGCCGCCGCAGACCACCACGTCGGCGATACAGGTCACCACCCAGCTCAGCCAGTAGGACCATCCCAGATAAAAGCTGGCTTTGGGGCCCAGATAATCGGCGACGAAGTCGGCGAAGGAGCGATAGTCGAGCTTCGATAACAGCACCTCGCCCATTGCGCGCATCACCATATACATAAAGAAGCCCACCAGAGCGTAGATGATAAGAATCGAGGTGCCCGCCACGGCGATATTCTTGCCGGCACCCATAAACAGCCCAGTGCCGATGGCGCCGCCCAGCGCGATCATCTGGATATGGCGCTCGCTCAGCCCACGCTCGAGCTGCGGCGAAGAGGTGGAGCTGGCCGACGGCCCGTGCGGTTCTTTTTCAGTCATGGCAATTCCTTCTGAGTTGCGGAGAGCAGCCCGGCCCCAGCAGGCCCGAGCAGAAAGTCAGCGCGACCCTGATGGTCATCGTTCTTTTTTCAGCGCGGGAAGTCACAGATGCTTCTCAGCCACAGGATCTGCACGAGCTCGTCCTGCGACTGGTAGAGGTAAACTGCGCGTTAAAAGCCGGGCATCCTGTATTTATACGACGACATGTTTATTTCTCCTTTCGGAATAGGCGGAATAGCGTGATGATCCGCAGAGGAACTCGCGCCAGTAATATAGCGGCACAGTCAAATCGCGTAATAAATATATTTATCGCGTGGTATTATTCGCGTTAAATAGAGATAACAATGTTTAATCGGGTAGTTTCTGATTAATTAAGGCATTCCATCTGTTTCATTGGGATTCATACTGGCCGCCGTCTGTAACAAAGTCAACACAAGCAAGACTCATTCTATTCACTTTTTGACCTCTTTCAAAGTTCTGAAAAAATTGATAAAAACGCATTCTATGCAACACTACCGCATAAATAATGCATACTTATGCAGTACATGCGGGTTGTAAAAGATGCGTAATTATTCATATGTAGTCACCTTAAATCGGCCTGTGGAATTGGCTTACGCGGTCACCGTCGAAACAGCGTCAACGAATTAACCACAGTTTTACTGCCGTCAGGAAAATAAGGCCTAGATTATTGTCTTCATGGATTATCTGACCATATTTCTTTAGCCGAAAATTTATATCAATATCAAGATAATGAATACCTAATGCATGAATTGGGTAAGCACAATCACAGATGTGATACAAGAAAAACAGTCTATTGCGGTGGTTCACTGCGACAGGCCGCAGCTTTTTTATTTCCGATAGCGAAATAGTCTGCCTGTTTGCTCAAGCCGGGCGCATGTCGCGGGGTCGAGATTCACCGTTCGACGCTAAACAATGCATGCTGCAACCACCCGGAGGCGCTAAGCGTCTGCTTATTGCAGTACCGTAACATTACATGGTTTGCTGACATATAAAGGATCAACAGCGAGACGTACTGGTAAATGCAAAAAAATTCGAGCTTTGCCACATATGAGGATGAAATTAAAGGACTACACATGAAAACGCTTTACTTTCGATGAGTAATTGAGAGCGCCAATGGATAGCCCAGCTTTGAAGCTGACAATATGCTGCGTCAAAAGTGGGCTCGATGAGCAGCGCGATGCTGGAAGCGTAACGGTATGTTATTTCGAGTATTTTCGGAGATAATGAGCATCTTTTTTAATTGAAAGGAAACTAAACAGCGTATAGATAGAATGATGAACCAAAGGAAGGTTAGCGTCTAAAGGAAAACAAAAAAGAAACCTGCTTTTTACGCACGATAGCTTATATTGTTATCTGCGAAAGTCTCGGGATACTAAGATAAGATCAAAGTTTTTATCCAGTCTTGGGCTTTCTGCCCTTCTTGGCGGCAGGCTTTCACCATAATGCTATATCATGTTCATTTCAGACTGATAGTAACCTGCGGCAGTCATTTTTAATGTTGTGGCGGAAGTACCTCTTTGAGACCTTTACGGCATTATAAAGGCTGACTTAGGGTGACACTATCTTCAGTGATTACAGTGCTTACGAAGTAGAGTAGCGTTCTCTCATTTATCAGTGATCAGGCTTGTCCGCCTGCCAGCTTATCCAGCAGAATCACTTCAGAAAGGTCAATTAAGAATTTCAACTCTTCAAACAGCATTGATGATACGGGCTGCGCGAATATGCTGTTCAATTTGCGCTTATGACTGTCACTCTTCTGTCCAGACAAAACGGCGTAAGTTTTCTGTGTCACGGTTGAGTTGATAACTGACACAACCATCCTCTTTAAAGTGGTTTCAATAACGCTACGTAACAGCGATTCCACCTGACTTTCTTTGCTCGATTTGGCAATAAAAATAGAAAAGACAGGTACAGTAATATTTTACTCCTTACTGATCAGTAAGTTGGAATGAACCTTTAAGCTGATTAATTGTGCTTAATTTCATTAGCAGAGTCTATTATGATGCTTTTTAACAATGATTTTCTCAGAAGGGTTTACATCAATAAATGAAGACATACCTGTGTTGGCTGATTGTTTAGCAACAGGATAATCGACTGCTATGGTTAACGTGACTGGCGAAGTATCCTGAAAAAATTCAGCAGAAGGTAATTTGATGATGACAAGTCCTCGATCCTGCTAATTGCTTTGTTTGCTTGCTCTCTGTTAAATCTGTTGCTGCTACGTTTTGGAAAAACCAGTTTAATCATGAAAAGTCTCCGCAGGGTCTTTCGCATGCCCTCCTAAAACTTTTCAGGCTATGAAGTCTCCTATGGAATGATTTATCCACTGGGTAGATCCTAACAATTCGATCCTTATATGATCCTAATAAGATCCTAAAGAGATCCCCGATCGCTGTAGCCCTTGCCAGCTCTGGCCTAAAAGGGTGATCCCATAAGCTGTAGCAAGTAAAATATAAGCTGCAGTCAGTAAATCATAAGCTATGAAGCGTAGATTATAAGCTGTAACTGGTAAACAAGATAAGCTATAGTGAGTTAAATCACGGTTTTCTCTGCTTAACTGTGGATAATTTTTATCTTTAATTTCATGTTGCTATTCGCTGTCCTGTTTGTTCTGTCTGGATCATACATATTCGATCCACAGCTCAGCGGATCTGAAAGTGCCCTGCGCCACTGCTCGCTTGCTGGGTGCTTTACTCTCTTTACTAGCTAAATTAACGGTTTATAGCGTTAACGATTAGGATCCGGAGCCTGTTTTGGATAACGAAAGCATAGATCTTGATACTCTTTTCCAGGAGATGGACAAATCCACTGGCGAGCTCGTCACCCTAACGCCCAACGCCAATAATACGGTGCAGCCGGTTGCGCTTATGCGGCTCGGTGTTTTTGTTCCGACCCTTAAGTCGTTAAAAAATAGCAAAAAAAATACAATGTCCGTTACGGACGCGACTGAAGAACTCTCCCGGCTTTCGCTGGCCAAGGCAGAAGGCTTCGATAAAGTCGAGATCGTCGGCCCGCGGCTGGACATGGATAATGATTTCAAAACCTGGGTGGGGATTATCCACTCATTCGCCAAGCATAAGGTGATTGGCGATAAGGTACAGCTTCCCTTTGTCGAGTTCGCCAAGCTCTGTGGCATACCGTCTAATCGCTCCTCTAAGAAGCTCAGAGAGCGTATAAGCCCTTCTCTGAAGCGAATTGCGGGAACGGTCATCTCATTCACAGCAAACACCAAAGAGCACTCTAAAGAGTACGTTACGCACCTTGTGCAGTCAGCGTACTACGATACTGCAAAAGATATCGTTATCCTGCAGGCAGATCCCCGGTTGTTTGAGCTTTATCAGTTTGATCGTAAAGTACTTTTGCAGCTTAAAGCTATTAACGTCCTCAAGCGGCGCGAGTCGGCGCAGGCTATCTATACCTTTATCGAAAGCCTGCCAAAAAATCCGGCGCCTATCTCACTTGCGCGCCTGCGCGCCAGGCTTAACCTTAAATCCCCCGTATTCTCTCAAAACCAGACCGTACGGCGCGCTATGGAGCAACTGAAGGAGATTGGCTACCTAGACTATACGGAAGTGCAGAGAGGCCGTGCGGTCTTCTTTAACGTGCACTATCGACGCCCTAAGCTCAAAGCGCCCAGGAACGAGAGCGAAGAAACCATTCCGACCGCAGTGCCTGCACCAGCCAGCCCCGATCCCGAACTGACGAAAAAGCTCGAGGTGCTCGAAAAGCTGGGGATTACGATGGAAGACCTGGAAAAGCTTTTCAAAAACAAGTGATTGCCTTTCCAGTATTGCGCGGATAGGCGTTCAAAAGCATGCATTCCCCGTCAGTTTACTCACTACAGCTTATATAGCCTCTGGTGAGTAAATCTCGCTATGGATACCGCACTACTGACAAGAGCCTAAAGCTGCAGTCTCTTGTTATATACGAGAAACGTAAAATTACCTTTTAAATCATCAATATGTTCTGGCGCCATCCGAAACGTCGTCTGGAACGCACATCACAAATATAAGCTGTAGTGAGTAACTTACTCACTACAGCTTATATACTTTTTTTGTATGCTTTATCACACAGCACCCAGCCAGCCAGCTTTCCTTGTCAGGGAAACCGGGCCATTGCTCGTCCAATGCAGCCTGCCCTCTCTTCCGACATACCAGGCATTCAGGATCTGAACCCTGTCTACAACAGCGACCAGTAACGTCGCACAGACTAACTTATTCAGGTTACTCACTACAGCTTATACAAACTCCAAAAAGAGCCAAATACTTACTACAGCTTATGTCATAAGCTGTAGTGAGTAATATAAACTATAGCGAGTAATTTACTCATTACAGCTTATATCTCTGCCCTGCCCTAATGTTTAAAGAGGAATATTTCAAACCCGGGATTATGTGTAAGATATTGAGGTTTTGCAGATGCTTACTGCATGCTGTCTTGAAAATGCCGGTTTTCAGGCGTGCAATAAAACAACTGTTCAACAGATAAGGTGGCAGCAGCGCAAAAGGTAATTTACTGATTACAGCTGATATGAGGTGACGTCGTATTGCGCGCCTGTATGCCCGGCTCAACAACATGGCACCAGAACCGGCAGAGCCAGCAGAAGCAGCAAGATGCAATAACCATTTTACTGATAAGCCTATTTCAGGGGCAAAACTTAATCTGCTGTCATTAAGACTTAATAAGGCAAGGTTATTTACATGGGCCGAACTGGCTTTACTAATAAACAAAGCATTATCAGATCCGAAAAGACATAACGTCACATACTGGTATGGATACTGTGGTTATCCCTTAAGCGTGATAAAAGGGCTTTCAAAACTGAAAGCGGCGGGAATTTCAGTTTGAAATATTTAGCCTGTTTTTTTATAAAACAGCTGCTTAGAGTATTTTTTTCGCGGGTACTCAGTAGCGATACGCTGCTAGTAGTGCTAAAGGTGAGGCCCTGACAGAGTACCGCTCAGGGCCTTCTTGTTATCAGGCTTTACTTTCAGCCTGCATTTTTTCCAGAATCGTTTTTACCGCGGCATCAAGCTCAGCCTGATAGTGCGCGGGAATACGTGAAAACTCATAAGTGACCAGACGTTTTTCCGCATCCGTCTTCTTACGGGCGAACTGTTTTTTGTCAGCGAACACCGCCATCTTTTCCGTCACGACTTTCTTGTCAGCTTTTGCACTTTTCGCACTGCTGTTTACCGAACGAATGAAACCAATGATTCTGGATTTCGATGTAGGGTCATGCGGATCCAGCGTGGTGTCCCCTTCTATGCGCTCGCGCACCGTCTCTACCAGCTCATCCAGACTGCCCTTTCTTGCTTCCACTTTCTCAGCAATATCAAGCAGCGTCTGATAATCATTAATAGAGAGATCGCTCACCGAGGGAAACAGGCCAATCAGTTCGTCAGGCACCGAAGCGGCCTGAAAAGCCCGGCTGATTTTTGCAGCCGACAGCCCTTCTGCTCTGGCGATCTCTGACTGATTCATGCTCTCGGGATACATCACCATAAGTCGCTTGCCCAGCTCACGCAGCGTATGCTCTTTCGCGGTCTGGATATCGATAGCAAGCTGGCGCGCGTCAGACAGCGAAAGGTCATCTTTAGTGACAAGCACTTCGAAAGGTGTGCCGTTATAGAGGCAGGCGGCGCGACGGCGCGAGCCGTCAAGCACTTCGATACGGCCGTCCACTTCGCGGCCGATGGCGGGAAAGAACTGCTGGAGCTTGATGGTTCGGGAAATATCGCTGACCGACTCCGGCGTAAGAAAAGCCTGGTCGCGGCCGTTTACAGCGGCATCGACATAGGTCTGCGCTTCGATATCATCGTGCAAGATTTTCGTCAGGGCGAAACGTGCTTCGGCGCCAGACTTTAGGATAAAAACGCGCGTGCTTTCCGTTTCGCTCAGCATGCGCGAAAAGCTAGAATTACCCAGCGTGCGGCCCATTTTTTTCATTTCTTTCATGACTGCGAACTCCTGACAAATTCAATCCGTTTAAACACGGCCTGGGTAAAACGTTCTGCCTCGCGTTTAGCATTTTTAAGCGCCTCTGTGCTGCCGGGGTAAGACTGGGGATCGGCGCTGACGATAGTGTCAAACGTCTCTCCGCAGCGCTCGAAGCCATCCAGCCGCGGCAAAGCAGCGTCAAGAATGTAAGAGGTGAACACGTCACGCGCTAAGCCATGCGTCATCTCGTGGTCGCGCTTGGAGGTCATTTTCGACATAAACCCGATATTGCCTTTAATGCGGGGATTAATGCCCTCATCTTCCAGCTGCTCCAGCATTTCCGGAAGACGGGTCAGATATTTGAGCGTGGAATGAAAATCCACCTGCGCAGGCGGCGTCGGCGTAAGCAGCAGATCGCTGGCGGCGATGGCGTTGAGCATAAAGGCATCGAGATGCGGACCGGTATCGATAAAGATAAAGTCATAGTCATCGCCGACGCGATCGATGATGTTACGACGTAACACTTCGGAAGGCAGTACGCCCGGCAGGTGTTCGCGAACCAGATCGTTCCATTGACTGGCGACGAAGCCATCATCAATCGAGGCCGGAATGATGTCCACGCCAGGAATAATCGTTGGCTGAATAATCTCTTTGTGAAGCTGTTCGGCGTCCAGATCGTTAAGCATCGCCTGCGCGGCGGTTTCCATAATTGAGCCGATGCTGTTTGCATGGTTCAGAAACATCGTGCTGGATGCTTGGGGATCGAGATCGATAACCAGATTGCGCAGATCGTACTGCAGCAGGTCCGGATGAACGCGCAGGCCGTGGGCCAGAGTAACGGTGCTGACTGTTTTGGAGACGCCACCCTTGAGGTTCACCACAAAGATGACGAACGGCCCTTCCCCTTTATGGATATCGCGATACTTAGGTACTTTACGATGCGCATAAATATCGACGACATCCTGTACCGTGAGCGCGTAGTGCTTTGTATTGCCGGCATCCTTTTTGCCAAACACGTGACCTTTGGATTCCATTTCGTCAATTGCCTGCTCGACGGCCCGGCGGCTGAGCTTGGGCAAGTTAGCAACCGAATTGCGGGTGAAGGTCTGGTAATACTGATCGAGGCCAAATTCGTGACGCTTATCGATAATATCGTCACTCATACTACGCAACATAGCGTTTGCCCTGCGCGCCGTTTCGTCTACTCCACCGTAATTGCTCTTCATCACTCCGCTCCGTTGGCAATATTTCGGGACAGTGTACAGAGTGTCCTGCTATGTGCAAGATTTTTGCGTTTTCAGTGAAAAATTGTACAGAGCATAATATTTTGTTCATTCACCTTGCCAAATGACAATCTGGCTGTTTTTTGGGCGGAAAAGCAGTGCGGAAAGATAATGAGGAAGGTTGAAAAGTTGCCAGATTACCCATGCTCTTTTCAAATATAAGTTGCTGAAATATATTCTTTTTTATTAATTATTTCACATTGAAATTCCCATGGCGTTAAGTGATCTGCGGTCACGGCGACTCTCGAAATAAAAAAACGCCAGTGTAAAGCGCACAGGTGCGGAACAGTGGATTATGCATTGCGATATATGCGGCGTGTAAATGGATAACCGCGCAGTACAAAGGTTTGAAGACGAAGAGAAGAGACCAGCGCTGGCATATCAAGGATAACCGCAGCGAATCATCAGGAGATAATACGGGCGGCTCTGAGCTGAGAGAATAAGCTAAAAAACATCTCGTCATTCGCGCATGACTGCGTAAAGCCAGTCCGGCGCAGTTTGCTGCCATCACCGAACATATCGTCGTCCCAGCCGAAAACGAATTCTGCGAACTGTGCATCGCTAAGTCGCAGAATATCTGCTTCCTGCAGCTTATATCGTTCAGCTATAGCACGCCAGGTGACGCGATAATCTGCGAACAGCTGCTGAAAAGAAAGCTTGACCGGCGACGCGCACTCCAGCTCAAACCAGTTCGCAATCCGTGGCCAGTGTTCGCTCCAGCGCCAGATATCACCATTATTAACGTTATAAGCCTGATTGCTGGCGTCTGGCGCCGTTGCCGCCCATAGCATCGCTCCCCCAAGCAGGCCCGCATCAGTATGATCGACAATGCTGTGTCAATTTTGAGGCGAACCGGGAAAACGAAGCGGTAATCCTTCTGTCTTACACAACGAAGCATAAAGAGCGATGCTTAGCGTAGGTTCATCGCATTGCCTGGTGTCGTGCTGCCTACTACGCCAGGGCGCAGCGCCTGCCTGCGCCAGTTTTTATGCTGCTGGAAGTCGCTCAACCAGCTGAGCTGAGCGGCGTTAAATTCTGCGCCCGGCACGCCAGGATCGCTCTTGCGCGCCGGCGTTTTAAACGGGCCGAAGTGAGCGCCGTAAACTTTATAGCCCTGCATCAGGCTGACATTCTCCAGTGAAGCGACGAGTTCCACATTGCTCATCAGATTGCGTAATATAGTGACGTTCGGTTCAACCATCGCACTCCAGTTCGCTGCATTCAGCCAGGCGTTATAGAAGATATGCGTCACCGACAAAGCGGTTGCAGCGCTTGGGCGCTTTACAGTGCGCTGAGCAGGTCGACATTTACTGTCATAACGTTATATGCATGCGCTTCAGCACGGCGTGATAGCCCGATAATCTGCCATTTTTTAACCAGCAGGGCGTTAACCATCTGGCTGCGCCGACAATGCCGCTGGCGCCTGCAACCAGCGCGACTTTAGGCGTATCTTTCTGCGTCATCTCTGTTCTCCTGAGTAAGAAAGAAACAAAGTGTGCTATGTGTGATTTTCTGCACATGTCCTCTGAACAAGATGACACTTATAAGAAAAACGCTTAAATGAAGAATAAGCTCAGTACGATTGCAACCTTTCTAGGGGTAGCACAAGCGGAATCGTTCTCCGAAGCAGCGCGTCAGTCTGGCATAACGCAATCTGCTTTCAGCCAGAAAATTGCCGCGCTCGAATAGGAACTTGTCACGATTTTGCTGCACCGCACTGCGGGTTAAGGTGCATACCGAGCAGGGCGAATACTACCGCCGTCAAATAGTGCCGCTCCTGGAAGCGATGTAGGAAATCGAAAATCAGCTGCGACTCAGACAACAGCAGTTGCGGGGTATATTACATATACAGCTGCCAAACGGGCTGGGACAGCTTTTTCTGCCGCACCTGCTGACGCTGCAAAAAGATAATCCGGATCTAAACCTGACGCTGGCACTTGATGAACGCCTGTCAGAGCTGGTAAGTGAAGGCGTAGATGTAGCGCTGCGGCTCAGCAGCGAGTAGCCGGATACGCTTACAGCGCGCATGCTGGCATGCATTGAAACGCTATTATTTGCAGCGCCCGATTTAGCGCCGGTTGAATCGCTGGCGGAAGTGGCTAGGCTGCCTCACACGCGCTTCAGGGACATCTCGCAGGCATCGCCGCTTCCTTTGGTAGCAGATAATGAAACGGTTGAGCTGATGGTCAATACCATTTTTCACGCAAGCAACAGCGAAGGGCTGCTTCAGGCACTGTAGACCGGTATCAGCGTTGTGGGTATACAGCTGCTGCTGGCTGCGAAGGCGTTGCAGTCCGGCGAACTGGTTAGAGTACTACCGATCTAGCGTCTGCCAGATCGTTTTTTATATGCGGTCTTTCCTGATGCCCTTTTATTCCCTGGTGAATCAGGCACATCGTGCAGCTGGGTGAATCTTTGCTGAGGGATCTGCCTAGGATGACATTTTGTTCTTAAACGAAAAATGAGAGGATATGAATTAAGACATTTACTCAGACGCTTGCTTAAACCTGCTCCGATAGAATGAAAATGAATGGTGTTTCGGCAAGCGCAGCTGGCTGGCGTCGGTCGTATAAAAACTACCGCGTAACGTCTCTGGGATTTATAAAGAATACGTACCCGCTAACAGGAAGGAAAAAGGGCGCTTTTTTTCTTTGATCCTGCGTTTGAAGGCGTACATTGTTTGCCACAATAGCGCTAAAGAACAGAACGATGCGCGTATTACTGATGATGTTGAGGTAAAAATGAAATTTCCTGGTATTCCGGAAAATGAAGAAGAGCGACTGAAGTCGCTTTATATGATTGATCTGCTCGATACCAGGGATGATGAGCGCTTTGAAAGACTGACGCGAATTGGCCAGAGACTGTTCCAGGTGCCCATAGCGGTGATTAATCTTCTTGACCGCGATCGCCAGTGGACGCTTGCCTGTCAAGGCCTTAGCGGTCGCGAAATGAAACGGGATATCTCTTTTTGCGCCCATGCGATCCTGCAGGAAGACCCGCTGATTATCAGCGATGCCCGACTGGATGAACGCTTTCACGACAACCCGCTGGTAACAGGCGAGCCCTTTATCCGTTTCTATGCCGGTTACCCGGTGCGCCTGCCTGACGGCGCGGGGCTTTGTTGAATAAATCGAACTTTTGCTGAGTTGAAGGATCAGATCACGTATCTTCCCGACAACGCAGACCGTTCCGTGGCAAAGCAAAAGTTCAAAATCACCAACTGGCCCACCTACAATAAAGCCCTCATCAACCGTGGCTCCATAACTTTCTGGCTGGATGATGAAGCTATTCAGGCCTGGTATGAGTCAGCAACACCTTCTTCACGAGGCAGACCTCAGCGCTATTCTGACCTTGCCATCACTACTGTGCTGGTCATTAAACGCGTATTCAGGCTGACCCTGCGGGCTGCGCAGGGCTTTATTGATTCCATTTTTTCTCTGATGAACGTTCCGCTACGCTGCCCGGATTACAGCTGTGTCAGCAGGCGGGCAAAGTCGGTTAATGTCAGTTTCAAAACGCCCACCCGGGGTGAAATCGCACACCTGGTAATTGATTCCACCGGGCTGAAGGTCTTCGGTGAAGGCGAGTGGAAAGTCAAAAAGCATGGCCAGGAACGCCGCCGTATCTGGCGTAAGCTGCATCTCGCCGTTGACAGTAAAACACATGAAATCATCTGCGCTGACCTGTCGCTGAACAACGTTACGGACTCAGAGGCCTTCCCCGGGTTAATCCGGCAAACCCACCGGAAAATCAGGTCAGCCGCCGCCGATGGCGCTTACGATACCCGGCTATGTCACGATGAACTGCGGCGTAAGAAAATCAGCGCGCTTATCCCTCCCCGAAAAGGTGCGGGTTACTGGCCCGGTGAATATGCAGACCGTAACCGTGCAGTGGCTAATCAGCGAATGACCGGGAGTAATGCGCGGTGGAAATGGACAACAGATTACAACCGTCGCTCGATAGCGGAAACGGCGATGTACCGGGTAAAACAGCTGTTCGGGGGTTCACTGACGCTGCGTGACTACGATGGTCAGGTTGCGGAGGCTATGGCCCTGGTACGAGCGCTGAACAAAATGACGAAAGCAGGTATACCTGAAAGCGTGCGTATTGCCTGAAAACACAACCCGCTACGGGGGAGACTTACCCGAAATCTGATTTATTCAACAAAGCCACGGCGCGGTAGTGGGGACGTTATGTCTGGTCAACAGCGAACCGCGCGAATTTACTGACGAAGATGTTGCCTCGCTAAAAGATCTCGCGTTCATTGTAGAAGATGAATTTCAGGTCATTAACATGGCGATGACCGACAGCCTCACCGACATTCCTAACCGGCGCGGATTTTACCACAGCGGCGAGAAGCGCTTCAGGGAGTATCAGCATAACGGCAACGCTTTCAGCATTCTCTATTTCGATCTGGATAAATTCAAACCTATCAATGATATGTGGGGCCATGCCGAGGGTGATGAAGTGCTGAAAGTCTTTTCGGCGCACCTGCGTCAGCTAATGGGCTCAAAAGATGTTATCGGACGGCTTGGCGGTGACGAGTTTGCCGTCCTGCTTGCCAGCGGTAAAGAGCCTTTAATCTTTCAGAACCGGCTGCGCGAAAACCTGAATGCTTGGAATCAGCAATCAGGCAAGCCCTATAATATCAACTACTCTTATGGCGTAATTAACAGTAGTCCCAGTAAATACAGCTCGCTTATGGAAATGATTAAAGAGAGCGATAGCGTCATGTATTCCGAAAAGCGCCGGAAGAAACTAGTCTAGTAGAGATAAAATTTAGCTACTCTCCTGCCAAAGAAGTTGCAAACGTTTTTATAAGTAATAACAGGATGACCCGCAAAATATTTTACATGATACTGGACCGTACTGTTCACAAGATCAACGGCGAGTCCTGTTTAGCTCAGGGAGAAACGGCCTCCAACCGTACAGCCTTTCGCCATCAGAACGCGGTACAGTTCATAAATAAGATCGCGGTTTGGCCCTTCGCCCTCTTCGGCTTTTTCCAGCGCCAGCCTGGAGGAGGTTACCAGCACAACATGGTAAGAGGCATCAAGCTGAAGGACGCCGTCAATTAACCCCTGCATGAGGCAGCGTTTTGAGGTAGTGTCGTAATAATGGAATGTCAGTCCTGTTTTCCCGCTGTCCCGCTCGATCAGCACACGCGCCAGCCCTTCGCGCTTCTGCCCGTTGCAGCTGCCTGTCGAATAGATATGCACTGTTTCATGTTTACTTTGCGCGCTAATGCTGTTTGTCTTTTCACATGCTTACAAGTCTGTACCGGTTAGTCAATGCAGGTGATGCTGCCAACTTACTGATTTAGTGTATGATGGTGTTTTTGAGGTGCTCCAGTGGCTTCTGTTTCTATCACCTGTCCCTCCTGTTCAGCTACTGACGGGGTGGTGCGTAACGGTAAAAGTACTGCCGGACATCAGCGCTATCTCTGCTCTCACTGCCGTAAAACATGGCAACTGCAGTTCACTTACACAGCCTCTCAACCCGGTACGCACCAGAAAATCATTGATATGGCCATGAATGGCGCTGGATGCCGGGCAACCGCCCGCATTATGGGCGTTGGCCTCAACACGATTTTACGTCACTTAAAAAACTCAGGCCGCAGTCGGTAACCTCGCGCATACAGCCGGGCAGTGACGTCATCGTCTGCGCGGAAATGGACGAACAGTGGGGCTATGTCGGGGCTAAATCGCGCCAGCGCTGGCTGTTTTACGCGTATGACAGGCTCCGGAAGACGGTTGTTGCGCACGTATTCGGTGAACGCACTATGGCGACGCTGGGTCGTCTTATGAGCCTGCTGTCACCCTTTGACGTGGTGATATGGATGACGGATGGCTGGCCGCTGTATGAATCCCGCCTGAAGGGAAAGCTGCACGTAATCAGCAAGCGATATACGCAGCGAATTGAGCGGCATAACCTGAATCTGAGGCAGCACCTGGCACGGCTGGGACGGAAGTCGCTGTCGTTCTCAAAATCGGTGGAGCTGCATGACAAAGTCATCGGGCATTATCTGAACATAAAACACTATCAATAAGTTGGAGTCATTACCCATTTGGCAGAAATATTAAACTCAGCTGTGCGATCAAAAAACTCAATAACGAACCAATAGATATCTTGTTCAGTCGGGAGTTTCATTTCTAACTTTCGGGCTAGTTGTGAAACCAAATTAATTGTCTGTTCGTCAGTCTCAGGTAACTTTGTTGTAATCCCGCCAATTACAAACTTATCTTTTTTTTATCCCAAAAAATTTTCCTAATCCCATGATGTAGAACCCCTTTATGAGAAGTTGCTCAACATAGCAGAACCCTTTATGAAACCCACCTGCCATAAATAGTAGTTATGTAGGCTTGCAGCTTATCGGAAAGCAGATAAGGTCTGTTAATCAAGGCATTGGTTTGTATGATTTAATCTTAAATATTTAACTTGAGCTCTCATATCTTGCAGAAGGAAGGGGTCCTTACGTGACCGTTTCAAGGGCGATATTCTTCGAAACAGGAGGGTGTTGCGTACAAAAAAAATGTCAGAGAGAATGGGGTATGAATAGATAGCGATGTTAAGTGATACTTTGATGAATGAAGTCAGTTCTGTCCAGGTTAATTTCCTTGGGAAACTTTTTAGAAAACCTTCAGTCAATGCGACTTCAGATACGTTGTGGTTGTCACTTCAGGGTAAAGAAGTGGCCCATTACTCTATCAGGTCGATGCGTGCGTTTGCGCATGTTGATGAATCGGTGCTGGGAAGTCAGTTGCGCTTCAGTTCTGATGGTACTGAGATTAAAACCGGTTTTTTGCAAAAAAAAGTAACAGCAATCTTTCTGGAGTTTATTAATCAATCTGTGTCAGAGCATATTCAGGATTATCTGAAGGCATGCTTTTCTGAATTTAATGCTTTAGCTATCAACCATTACCCTCGAGACTCTTGGTCAGAGCAGATCGAAAGCCTGATATCAGAGCTGCACAGGCACTACGTGGTGCAAGCTGATACCTGGAAGAAGTATTTACCCGCCTCGGTTATTGAGAGGATCGAGATGATGTTAAAATTCTTTCCACTGGATATGGCATCTCTGCGTGAACATCATGAAAGCTGCCAGCTCAGGAACCGGGAAGCATTCTTTGATGTTGTGGAAGCTAATCCTCTCACAGTTGAGCAGCGACTGGGCGTCTTAAGGTCTAACGATCGTAATATGGTTTTAGCTGCTGCAGGTACGGGGAAAACCTCCGTCATGGTTGCTAAGGCTCTTGACCTGATCGACAGAAAACTCGCTGAACCTTCTGAAATTCTTGTTCTTGCTTATAACAAGACTGCAGCAAATGAGCTGAAAGAACGTCTGGAAAGCAAAGCAATTAATGGAAGCGTAACTTTAGCCACTAAGCCCTATATTTCTACTTTTCATGCATTGGGCAGGCAGATACTCAGAGATGCAGGTATTTCCACACAGATAAGTGTGTTTGCAGAAGATAATTATAAGCTCAAGCAGTGGGTTACAAAATGGATTTATGAGTATATCAGCGCCGATCCTGCGCGCGTTTTTGATTTGATTGAGCTGACTACGCCTCCCGTAGATGCTCTGCAGTTCAGTACAAAATCGGAGTATGAGAAACATCTACGCGATAACGAATTCAGAACTTTAGGTGGCGAAAAAGTGAGAGGTTACCAGGAACTTTTGCTTGCTAACTTCATGCACGTTAATAGAATTGAATATGAGTATGAATCATATTATGTAACGAAACGACGACTGGAAATTGGGTTTGATTACCGCCCTGATTTTCACATTAAAGATACCGATATATATATTGAACATTACGGAACTGACCGGGACGGAAAAACCCGGCCGGATATTGATGCCAGTAATTACGGTGAAATTATAGAGAAAAAGCGTGCACTTCATGCGGAGTGTGGAACTACGTTAATCGAAACATTTCATTATGAATGGCAGGAGAAAAAATTACTGTCGGCGTTTAAGGCCAGACTAGCCGCGGCAGGGGTCAGTTTCGACCCTATGAGTCCCCAAGAAATTTTTGAGAAATTGAATCAACAGCAGGAGTTAGGAAGCTGGGCTGAACTGATGACGAAAGCTCTCCAGTCAATCCGTGTCGAAAGATTAGATAAAAAAGGGATATTTGCGCGTTTTACCGCGGCAAAAATTTTTAATGCAGAGAAATATTCCAATCTACTGGATGAGTTGCACAGTGGCTACATTGATGAACTCAAACGTCAGAATACTATTGATTTTGATGACATGATCATCCGTGCCATAGATGTCATTAACACTGGAGCATATGTTCCGCAATGGAAATATGTTCTGCTTGATGAGTTTCAGGATATTTCTGCGGCCCGAATGGAGTTCATTCAGGGCATTTTAGCAAAAGGGCCCGCACCCTCCCTGACGATTGTCGGTGATGACTGGCAATCTATTTATCGGTTTTCAGGCGGTAAACTGGAGTTGACTACTCGCTTTGAGGATCTTGTTGGTCATTGCACGGTGACTAAACTTCAGAAAACTTTCAGGTATAACAATAGCATTGCCAAAACTGCCGGGACTTTCATTATGCAAAATCCCGAGCAGTATAAAAAGGAGATTGATACTCATCACAAGGTTGAGGAGCCTCAGGTTTATCTTCTTGATGATAAAATTGGTGTTCAGAGGAGTTTGTGCGACAAAGCGCTGGAGGTGGTTAAGAAAATAAGGCAGCACGAGCCCACCGCATCGATAGCTATTATCGCTCGCTATAATTACCTGTTAGCAGAAGCCAAACAATCTGTGTGGGGCGCTGAATTTAAGGAAAACGTATTTTTCTGGAGTTTTCATAAGTCGAAGGGACTGGAAGCAGACTATTGTATTTTGATTGGCTTTTCTCAGGGCAAGACAGGTTTTCCTAACGAAAACAGAGATGATGCTGTCATCGAAGCTCTGTTACCCTCTCTGGACACTTTCCCGCACTCTGAAGAGCGACGCCTCCTGTACGTGGGTATCACGCGTGCAAGGCACAAGTGCTACATCATTGCCGATCCCACTGCACCATCTGATTTTGTTACCGAGCTTCTTACACCTAAATACGATTTGCAAATCGCCTCTGATACCTTTAAAGAGCGGTATCGCAAAATGTTTAAGTGCCCTCACTGCGAATCAGGCTACCTTCGTTTGGTAAAGGGCAAGTTTGGAGATTTTTACAGTTGCAGTACTGGACTGGGTTGCACTGTAGGGAAGGCGAGGGTATGTGAAAAATGCGCTGCTCCTTCATTCGACATGCGAAGTCACAGCCAATGCAATAATCCTGCATGTGATAACAAAATGAAAATCTGTGAAAAATGCGGCAGGCCAATGAAATTAAGACAGGGTAAGTTTGGCGAGTTCTGGGGGTGCAGCGGCTACGGAATTAAAGGCGACCAATGTACTCATACGTCAAAATGAGACCTGATATGAGCACACGTATGAGATGTCATTTGATTGACTAATATCAGGGCCTCGGCAATACATGCAGGGGAAAGCCAGACTCGCTACCACCGTGTTTGACAACAACTGAGCCGGGACGCTCTGGTCCGTTGACGACCTGAGGCCATATGCCCGTCAACTCAGCCTTTTCAAGCTCATGCCATCGGCAACCACCATTCATATTGTCAGGCTCCGGAAAATGCTCCTCAGCGTGAGGGGGAGCAATGGTGTGGGGATGAGATCTGATTGCCAGATAAGGGGCTTTTCCTGCGTTAGCGTTTTCATTGTGCCTCTCTACTATTGCGTTAATGATCCGTAGCTAACAGCCGATACTCATTTCGCTGTGCGTGTTAAAGCCTGATGTGTGCTCATGCAAGATGATGCCATAGAAATTTTTTACCGATATGGATTTCAAACTTATGAAACGTGCAATTTTATTAACCCTGCTAGCTTTGCCCATTACAGACGTAGCTGCAGCCACTCAACTGATAGTCTGTGAACCTGCCTCAAAAAATGACAGGGCAGCCACTGGTATCTGGCCTGTTCCCTATCTGACGCAAAATAAGCTCTGCTTCAATATGAAAGCTCAGACAGGGAATACGTGCGTAAAAAATGGACTGACAACCACATGGTTTACTGAGGCGGTCATCGTCACCGTCGATGGAGAATCGATGGGTAGGGATGATACCTGGTTCAGAGTTGCCAGGCCGACTGTGAATGAAAGAGAAATTGAATACACCATTGAGGCGTCCAGAGATAAAAAACAATGGATCAGCATGTCCAGGGTCTCAATTAACCGCATCTCCGGTCAGGCGGTAGACTGGTTGATCCGTGAACACGGCGGTACGTCATATAATTGCCATCTTGAAGGGAAGAAGCTCTGACGGGATTGATGATTTAACGCTGATCACTCTATTCAGATTGCAGAGGTTGTGAGTAGCGCCGTCAGGTTGCACGGTTTTTAGATAACGCTATTACAGCGTTTTGGAAGTGATTTCTGAAGACTGTTCTTGCTGGTTAGCGGCGAAGCGCCGCTAACTTAATTACTTGACGATTACTGTGTTAATTGTCAGAGTCAGGTTCAAAGCTGTTTATAAACTGACCGATGCTGTTCTTATACAGTTTAAAGGTCATATTCAGCTTATCTCCGTCAGAAAACTCATAGGTTCCGTGGCAGGCCAGCTTGTTTATATCCCCTATGATTTTTTTTTGGTCATATACATCAATAACCGTTGGAGCATCTGAGTTACTCTTAATATCATTGTAAGTCTCGAGCAGCAGGCCTCTCATTTTCGCATCGTTGCAGTCAACATTTGAAAAGTCGCGGTCGGGATCGGCCGAGGCCGTGTTTGCAAATAGAGAAGTAAGTAATGATGCAGCAATGGCAATTTTAGCTATGCGAAATTTAATCATTTTATTTCCATATGATGATGTTTTCTGAAACGGTAAGCAGCTAGGACAGTATCTCAGTTGGATAAGGTTAAGGTTTTGCGTCAGGATACCGTGACGACCTTAAGAATAACCCTGCAACTGGATGGTGCCAGCGCGGCACAGGCCACCAGCTTGCAGGGCAATGCCTGTCTGAGTAAACCTGATTACTGGTTTCTGATGAAGTCGGTTCTCGATGCGGTCATCTGTGCCTGGCAGTCGACCATTTTTTTCACCTCGTAATCACTACCCTGCATTGAGACCTTGCCACACATCGCGTCTTTAGTTTTGATCCACTGTCGCTGAGAAGGCAGTAATTCCTTTTTCTTAACAGGCGTTAACGCTCCCCAGGCAGTATTGAGGTCAGAGTCAGCATTCGCAAATGCAATCCGGGACTGCGCAAGGCTGTCAGAGTTCTGCTGCTGAGGCTGCTGATTGGTAGATTGTAGAGACTGCTGCTGGACCTGTTGCTGCGCTTTCTCTTGTGCCTGAAGCTGCGCCTGTCTCTGAATTTGCTGTTCAGCCTCATACTGCGCCTGTTTCTGGGCTTGCAGCTGAGCCTGCTGCTGGATCTCAATCTGACGCTGCTGGGCGTCTTTAGCCTGCTGAACTTTCTGCTGTTCAACGATAGGGTTGATGATGGAGAGTGCTGTTATCAGACTTGCGCCCGCGGAGACAGGGTTATCCATCTGGGCCTTAACGAACACGTTTTTCTGATCGTCAGTTGCCTGCGCTGTATAGCCGATACGCTTAGAGAAAATGTTCGCGTTATTTTCTAGCGACAGGCCTTCAAGCTGCTTGTCCAGATTGCGGTTGAAGTTCGTGCGATACGCTTCAGTGAGCTGCGCATATTCATCTGCGGGAAGCGTCATGGAAACCGTGGCTTCACAGGTTTTCATAGTGCTGCCTGTGTCACTGGAAGTCGTAGATATCTCAGAAAGCGCTAGTTTAATTTTGTCGAGGGCACTTCTTTTCGTCTGACTAGTAACGTCCTGATATTTGTCGACCTGTTCGGACAGACCTTCATAAGCCGCCTTTTTGATCAAATCCAGAAAAGCAGATTTGGTAATGTCAGAAGAGCAGCCAATCACTTCTTTATTGTTGTCACAACCTGAAAGAGCAACGGCAAGTAACAGAGCGGCGTATTTGAGTCGCATGAGTTCCCTTTAGAGTATTTATTCTGATTTTGACGGCGGCGGGGGAGCCGGTGATTAAGGTTTCTTCTGCTGAGGATCTATACCCTGTGAAACTCACCTGCCTAAGCAATGCATATATCGGCACTTACATTGAAAACTTTAAAATTACCTCCGCAGGTGCCTAATCGAGCACAGGCCAATTCAGGCTTTTCAGAAACCCGGGAAGATTGTTGGATGGAATTGGCAGATAGTAGGTGTTTTTGCTGAACGGTACGTGTGAAAACACGTCACAGTGGGAGGCAGACAGCGAGTGAACACTGTATCACGGCATGCACCACTTCAGCAGAGATGTTGCTGCGATGACGGCCAGGTTGAATCTCAAAGGACAGCGCCGGGGCCGATGAAAGATATACCCCATTCGCTAAGGCTTTCATATTTTGAGTCTTAACTGCATGCCAGCCATTCGTTCGTTATGAACAAAATTTTCTGCACAACATTCCATCCAGCCTGCACTGTCTGAGCAGTGCATTACTTAACATCCCTTTTTTCTCCTCCCGTTGTTTAACCCAATTCAGTCGTAAAAGCGCTGGTGGTCTTAATCTCTTACCTCGGGCTCGATACACACGTGGCGGTTGACAACTCATGGCCCCCATCGGCTCCCCGGCGTTGCCGGGTCGTCGAGTCCCACTGAGCTAACCGGCAGAGCCGGTTAGCTCCGCCAAACCGCCAGAAGCGGCGTTGTGGTCGGGTGTGTGGATGCTCATCTCCGGCGCGGTGGTCATGTTGCGGTACGTCCCACGCGGCGGGCGAATCCAGGCACCACCATTCATCAGATACAAGGGTGAAATGCACGCCTGCGGCGCCCTTGTATCTGCTGCCTGCCGTTGCTTCTCAGCCCTTTGCCGCGAGGAACTAACCGAAACATGAATTAATCACCTGACAGGAGAACCAGCATGCACACACAAAACGTCAACGTCGCCGCTTCAGAATCTCCCAAAACATGGGGTAACGGCCCGAAAATCTGCGTCAGCGCAAACGATCTGCGCACGCGCTGGCACGTCACAGGCAAAAACGGCGAAAAGGTCACGCCGTCAGAGGGGAAGCACTTCCCGGCGCGAAACGGCAGCTATGGCACGGACGTGCTGCTGCTTGATGAAACTGATGTCAGCGCGCTGATGGCTGCCGGACATACCGCGCTGCCGTGTGTGGCGAGTTCAGGCGGAGGCATGACGGCGCTGTACGACCTGGGCGAAAACGCAGCTGGGCGATTCATCATTGTCAGCCGTGGCCAGATTTTTTACCGCTCAGCTTCCTGGCAGGAGGCTCGCCGGGAATATATGCGTCGTGCCTCTGCGGTGAGGGCTGAAGAGGCAAAAGCATTTTTTGACCGCTTGCACGAAGCGCGTGACGCAGGGCTGGATTATTACCTGGCCAGTGACGTCGCACGCGGCGTTATCTCGCTGGAAAACGCGCTCAATCCGGTGCCAAAAAATCAGGTAACTGCCGGTGCCGGTGATACCACCCTGAACGAGATCCCGTTCTGAAAACGTTGCGCGGCCTGGAAGGGCGGGCCGCTTTTTCGTCTCAACTGATTTAAGGAAAACTGAAATGAAAATGCACAATGCGCAGGCAGTGGTTATCGGTCAGGTTGTCAGCACAGTTCTTTACAATCGCGGGCGGGGTGTCGTGTTCGCCGTTCACGGCGAGCAAAAACCGGCATCAGTCGGGTCGCTTTCAGGCTGCGTATCTTATGGCGGTAATGCCACGTTTGATATTGCGTTTGAGAGCGGCGGAATATCTCGCGGGCTGCCGGAAAGTATCCTGCACGGAAAACAGTGGAGCATATTTCCGGAAATAAAAAGCGGTGAAGAAACGGCGCGCATTGTAAAACATGCCGAGTCGGAAGAACGCCGCAGGCAGCAGGAGAAAGAGGAGGAAGAGCGTCTTTATGCAGCTGAATGCGAGCGTTTAAAAACGGCACCGGAATATGCCGCGCTTTCGCAGGATAAAAACGGAGCCGTGCAGGTGACGTCTAATATTCGTAAGGAGCTGAAGGCCAGATTTTCGGGGGTTAAATTTTCCGTTCGCATGCGCAGTTATGACAGCGTAAGTGTTAACTGGATTGACGGGCCGACAGAGGAAGAAGTAAAAGCCGTAACCGACAAGTACAAAGACAGTTATTTTGACGGTATGCAGGATATGTCCGTTTCCTGTGCTTCTCCCTTTAATCGCATTTATGGGGGCGTGGGCTACGTTTTTACCGATCGGGATTATTCGGATGAGATGAAGGGAAAGGCGGTGGACATGATCGCTAAAAAATATGGCAGCAGTCTGGAAGGTGAAGAAATAACGCTGGCGCGATTTAACACCGGCGAGCTATACAGGGTCGGGTGCGATTACTTCTGGCACAATCAGGGCGTGCAGGGTGAGATAAACCGAAAGCTTGCGGAAATAAAATAAAAGACAGGGGGCCGCAGGGCTCCTTTTTTTGGCCGGATTTTATCCGTGACCGGTATTGAACCGGTGACGGATAAATGTAATCCACCGCAGTGTTTGTACATGCGGTGCTTACGAAAAAAAAGAGAAGTTACTTCTGTTACCCGTTCCCGGCATGGAGCCGGGGCGGGTAATTCTGCGCGTAAGCTTCGTTGCCGTCTTTAAACAAATACAGCGCAGAGAGATAAAGCTGGGCTGCGCGCTTCGTCAGTATGAAAAGCCGTTCAGCCGCTGAATGCCTTGCGCGGAATTTTACCTGACTTGATGGCCTTGTAATGTTTATCAATCAGCATCGCATAGTTATAGCGGTTCGTTACGGTAACCGGCAGGTTTTTCATTCCCGCGTTGTACATTCCCACCGCCAGCCACGTTGTGCCGTACTGATTGAAATTGCGGCGCAGCAGCATGGCACCAATATAAATGTTCAGGCACGGCTCGCTGAGCAGCTTTTCTTTGCTGAGGCCTGGGTACTCTTTCTGTAAGCGGCGCATTGTGACCGAATTAATCTGCATGAGCCCGTAGTCACTGCTGCCGGGTTTTCCATCTTTGGTCCGGTTGGTATTTACAGCTGCCGGATTGTAGCGTGACTCCTGCCAGGCGATAGCGCGCAGATAGTCGGGGTCGATGGAATACCATTCACCAGCTTTAATAAAAAAGTCCGCATTCACGCTGGCGGAGAAAATGCCTGTCGCCAGCAGGGCTGCAGCGTGAGTAAATAAACACATTGCGGCTCCTGATTTGAAAAGTTCGGGGGAGGTGTCAGGTTCAATAATATCATAAGAGTTAGGTTTTTACACACCACTCGCAAATTTCTTTTTGCTGGTTAATATATTATAAATCAGCAACTTAGCTTTAAACCGTAGAAAATTTAATCTTATGCTGACTTACCAGAAGGTAACCCAGTGGAATCCTGAAAGTTTTTTCTTGGTTACCATATGGTTTGTTATAGGTTTATCAGTAGTTTATAATGGATTTCTAACTATTGGTTTCCATATGGTTACTCAGTTTTAAGCCTGATGTTACCTGATGGTTACCATAAAAGATGAGTCTGCACCCTTCCAGATTGTCTGGTCCGATGTGATGCTTACATATATTAGTTAAAACGAGTGTGAGAAAAAAATATGAATGATGAAAATGCAGCTAAGCGTAACCGGGTTAACCTTACCATCCCTTTTTCACTGCTGGAAAAGATTGATGCACACGTCGAAAAAAAACTGGAAGACGGCGAATCCCGTGATACAGCTAACAGATCAGCGTTCGTAATGGAAATGTTCAAACTCGGTTTACGGGTGCATGAAAACAAACTTAACAAGGATGCATCTGAAAAAACGCTCGATCAAAAGCTGGAACTCATTGCTAAAAATGCGCTGATGAATGGGTTCATTATCGACGCAATTTTCGGCATCATGAAAGAAACGGTTGATACTTCTAAAGTCGTCAGGAACGAAATGCTTCTTGATCCAGACTGGCCTAAAGAGATGAAGGAAAGAGTTGCCGGTAAATTACTGGAGTACTTTAAATAATTAATGCCAGCCTGATCTATCTGCGAATACATCAGGCTTCTTATTCAGGAGTCACCCTTCTCGTCTTTTCCATTGTCATCCTGCCTCAGTGCATCGGTCTCTCTTTTCAGCGCGTCACGAATATAACGGCGTAGCGTCAGTGCATTAATTCCGTATTGTGTATAAACCTGCTTTCTTGTATGGCCGTCTCGTAAGACAGCATTAACTGCCTGATCGCGGTCGCGTTTAGACAGTACGTTACGGTTATCATACTTGACGCGCTTTTCCTTAATTTCAGGAGAGTCTTTCTTTTTGCTCCATGCGCGTTTAACCGTTGCAACCGTCACACCCAGTATATCGGCGGTTTGCTGTAGCGTTTTACCCTGCACGCGCAATCGTACCGCATAGTCTTTTAATTCTTCAGATATAACCCTGTAATCTTCATGCGTGCCAACGTACTTAATAAGCGTGTCGTTCGTGATGCTGTATTCAGTCAGAATATGCTTTCTGAGTATGCCCTGGCTTAACTTTACTTTTATCGCCTCAACATCTTCTGGTGTCAGTTTTCTCTCATGCTCCCGAGGGATGATTTTCTGTCCGTCACGATCGGCTATTTTTTTAACGGCGTGATAGATGACTGCGCGAGATACTCCGCAGGCCTGCTCAATTTCTTCTATCGTCATTTTTGGCTCGGCATGATACATGCGTGAAATCAGCTCCCACTGCTTCCAGCGGTAATCCATTGCAGAGCTTCCCTTGCGCTTTTTTATCAGCTTGTAGACGTAAGATTCAGAGCAGCCCTGTTCTTCACATATATCCCTGACGCGCCAGCCCAGCATTACACGCTCTATCACTTTATCTGCATCGGGCCCGTTTTTTTCTTCCAACACCTTTTTTGGTGGATTTGCTTTTTTAGCGGATGTTGTGGATTTTGTACCGACCGGGGCGGTTTTGATTTTTGAGTGAGTTATTTCCCCGGGCTCAGTAAATATTGCCTTTTCGAGACTGTTCTTTATTTTTCTGGCGTGCCACAGGTTCACGCCGGGACGGGGGAGGGGGACCAGGAAATCCGCATTAACCATTATCCATGCAGCCGGGTCGGCTACGTCTGAATATTGTCTCAACTGTGTGAGTGACCGTTCGGCCGCCGCCTGCAGCTGCCTGGCCGGGACGCGATTTTTAATAAAAGCGAGCAGTGGAATGGTTACGAGCTGGCAGGCATAAAAGCGGGTTTCTCTGAAGCTAACCTCAAACCAGCCCGGATTACGCATGTAATGAAGGAGGGCCTCGTTAAGCAACTCAGATAAGACAACCTCATGCTTTATCCTAAAAACCTCGGATGAAAAGCCCGCCGGATCGGCAATCAGAACAACCAAATCGGCAGCATTAGCCATCATTTTTCTTTTCCAGTCAGTCTGTTAGTGAGATGAGCGAAAATACTAACCATAACGGGTAATGGTCCCAACTTATTGATAGTGTTTTATGTTCAGATAATGCCCGATGACTTTATCATGCAGCTCCACCGATTTTGAGAACGACAGCGACTTCCGTCCCAGCCGTGCCAGGTGCTGCCTCAGATTCAGGTTATGCCGCTCAATTCGCTGCGTATATCGCTTGCTGATTACGTGCAGCTTTCCCTTCAGGCGGGATTCATACAGCGGCCAGCCATCCGTCATCCATATCACCACGTCAAAGGGTGACAGCAGGCTCATAAGACGACCCAGCGTCGCCATAGTGCGTTCACCGAATACGTGCGCAACAACCGTCTTCCGGAGCCTGTCATACGCGTAAAACAGCCAGCGCTGGCGCGATTTAGCCCCGACGTAGCCCCACTGTTCGTCCATTTCCGCGCAGACGATGACGTCACTGCCCGGCTGTATGCGCGAGGTTACCGACTGCGGCCTGAGTTTTTTAAGTGACGTAAAATCGTGTTGAGGCCAACGCCCATAATGCGGGCAGTTGCCCGGCATCCAGCGCCATTCATGGCCATATCAATGATTTTCTTGTGCGTACCGGGTTGAGAGGCTGTGTATGTGAACTGTAACTGCCATGTTTTACGGCAGTGAGAGCAGAGATAGCGCTGATGTCCGGCAGTACTTTTACCGTTACGCACCACCCCGTCTGTAGCTGAACAGGAGGGACAGCTGATAGAAACAGAAGCCACTGGAGCACCTCAAAAACACCATCATACACTAAATCAGTAAGTTGGCAGCATCACCACATCTGCGGATTTTATTGCCGATGACGGTCAGCAGTCACTGACTGAAGCAAAGACAAGATGAACCAAATTAATCAGGTGATGTTGTCGCAACAAAGAAACGCATAAAATTTTGTCGCAGCCTTCGGGGATAATAACAGAGCGCCAGACAGGCCAGCCACGGAGATACAATCAGCAGTGCGCGCTCTCCAGCGCTGAGTTTCCTGAACTACTCACAGTCACTGCAACTGTCATCAAATCAGAAGGCTTACTCTTTGCTGAGGTGAGCGCGGTAGTACCTGCGTAACCTCTTCACTGATATCACCCTGCTGTTTGTCATCGAAACCTCTTTCAAGGTAATCCTGTGACGGTTTTAACCCGACGGTCTGCCTGCGGTCAGTGTTAGTGCGCTGTTCATAAGGAAGGGTCATATAAAGCCGTAATGAACTGACGCTCTGCCACTGATTTTGCGGTTCCGGTAACTTTTTTTGTCTTTATCCTGAATACCTGCCAGGCTCTTCCATCAAACTATTTCACAACGGAGTCTCCTGATGGGACGAGTTAAGATTCGGTGCCCATCCTGTGGAAAGCGCCGATTTCAGCTCACTCTTAAAAATGATGAAAAAAAAACTCCTCACGGAGCTGTCTGCTGTGGCTGTGGTGAGCAGCTGAAAGTTGAGAATGTGTATAAGCTGTTTCTCGTCATCAGTAATAATGGCGACCAGCATAAACGACCTGCTCCCCGTTAGGAATATACCATGATGTTAGTAATGTCTTCATTAGCGACTGTAAGAACAATCGCGGACTTCCACTCCTCGCTCATAGCGGACCTTTTCCAGTCTTAGCCTGTAACCTTGCAACCTGCTAATTTGCCTTTCACTTTCATTTGAGGCTACAGGACTGAATTACGCGGCCAGATTCAGGGTTGACCTTGCCGTTGCCATCAGACCCCAGCCGCCAGGCCCGGAACCCTGTGCGGTCCGGCGGAGCTTACCGGCTCTGCCGGTTTGCGCGCCAGGGCTGACGACCCGGCCACGCCTGGGAGCCAGAGGGGGCCATCAGCTGTTTATGCCTTTGACCTTCAGGGGATGAAACCCGGCAAGGTAGCTGCAACTCAGCGAACAGAAAAAGTGGATAGAAGGCAAGGATGCATGCAGGGCAACGAGATTTTTACTGCTTAATCAGAAAATTATGTCTTGAGTCAATGCGATGGTTTTTTATCATTTCTCTGAAAAAAACGGCCCTCTCAGGGCCGGAATTTGGTGGCAGCGTCTCTTTTGTTTTTGTACTGTCTTCACATCCCGGTGCTCCTCTTCATTGCCACAAGCACAAGCGGCTAAAAATAAATTTATTTACGCTTAGCCCACATATTCGTTAAACAGCCACCAGTTCTTTAGTTCATGCATATACAGTTGAAGCCCCGGCAGAAAACCTGAGGTCACTATATCTGAACGTCCCGATCCAGATTATATAGAACCGGTGCCTGATGATGCTGAAAGCCCGGCTTACCGTAATGAAGACGATGAGGAAGAAGAACACGACAAAACAGATGACAAAAATCTTTTCCATGAAGATGACCATTTCTCGAATCCAGCGAAAGATATCTAAAACCGCCTCCGGGCGGTTTTTTACTGACGTCTGTAATGCCAGTGAGGCCCGGGTCATACTTCGCGTTGAAAAAAACGCGGCATCAGACGGGAAACATAAAAACAAAATCACCAGGCGGTATGAAAACTGCCGACAGCCGTTTTACATATTTTCTTTAAAGACTAAATAAAACGGCTGTTGCTTCAGTTAAACGGCACGGCGTATTGCCGGGCCAGCCCTCAGCGACCAGGTCTTTTGTGAGCAGTGAACGTGCGAGTGATAAACCCCTTGCAGGGGTTGACCTTGCCGCTACTATCAGACCCCAGCCGGGAGGACCGAAACGCCACGTGGTCCGGCGGAGCTTACCGGCTCTGCCAGTTAGCGCACCAGGACTGACGACACGGAAACGCCGGGGAGCCAGAGAGGCCAGTAGAGTGTTGATTTTTGTGTTCGCTATGTGCCAGAAGCGGATATCGGCAAGAAATGCACTACAATGATATGTGTACAGCTGTGCCGAAAGAATCCGTATCCCAGGCGCATCAGACTGCAACGAACGGATCAGAGAAAGGCGTTATCTGATTATGTCTTCGGTTATATTATGTGACCGGGTTGTTTCTCTTTCAGTCTTATGTTTTTATAGCCAGGCTAATAATATTGTTTGCATCATTCTTTCCCGGTCCCGGATACGTTTGCGCCCGCGGCGGATAAAACCAACCTGCTGACAGCACTCAGAATAAGTTTTAGTTAAAATAAACGCAGCACCGCTTTTGTTGTGCTCAGGTCCGCCCGGGCTTACCGGTAAAATAAAAACGCAGCTCCAGCTGTGTGATTCAGTAAAGCAGATAGATGTTTTCGCCTCCCCCGGTCCGCCGGGGATTTTTTATATGTCTCTGTTGTCCGGGGGGCAGGACCGCTGATTACTGCTACCTTTTCCAGATAACCCCCTGTTTTCCGGAGTAAGACCTTGCCCTTAACCCGTATCAGGAAAACGGAACGTTCCGTGCTCCTGTTCCTGCTTTTCATCAGCGTTTTTATCGTAACGGCGTGCAGCTGGGCGCTATGGCAGTCCTGGCAGGACCGGCTGGCAGACGCTGCCGTTCAGGCCCGCAATCAGGCCCTGTCCCTGTCCCGCCAGGCGCAGGATACATTTCTGCAGGTCAGCATTGCTCTGGATGAAATCGCCCGCAAGGCCGATGATGTCTATGCCCGGCCTGAAGCTTACAGTGGCAAACGCGGGCTGCTGGCCGCACAGTCGGTTTCCCTGCCTCAGCTGGAAGGCCTGTTTGTGTATGACGCCGAGGGTAACTGGCTGGCCACCTCTCTGGACCAGCGTTCTCCACACATGAACAACGCAGACCGGGACTATTTTATCCGGCACCGGGAATATGCCGATGAAGGTGTTCATATCGGACAGGTCATCCGCAGCCGCAGCTCGGGAGAGCTGATTATTCCGGTCTCCCGGCGCCTGAATGATGCTGAGGGTCATTTTCGGGGCGTGGTGCTCGGCACCGTTAAGGTAGGCTATTTCCGGCAGTTCTACGGCTGGTATGAACAGAGCCCGGGGGACATGCTGGCCCTGATGAACATGGAAGGTATTTTGCTGTATTCCCGGCCCTTTCCGGACAGCGACATAAACCGCAGCCTTTCATCCAGCCCCCTCTTCACTACCCTGCTCAGGGAATCCCGTATCGGCAGTGATACCTGGGACAGCCGCATGGACGGGCAGAGGCGCCTGTTCGGCTATGCCCGCCTGGAGCGCTATCCGCTGGTTGTGGCGGTGGGTTATGAAACCCGGATGCTTCGCGATGCCTGGTGGCGGAATAATATCACCGGTATCAGTGTGAATATTTTTACGTGGCTGCTGGTTCTGCTGTTCGGCTTTCTGGTGCTTCGCCAGTTGCACGCCACCCTGCGCAGCCAGCAGGACCTGCTGCGTGCCCGGGATGAGCTGACGCGGCTCAACAGTACGCTCAGCGACCTGGCCATGCTCGACGGCCTGACGAACCTCGGTAACCGGCGGCAGTTTGATTTTTACCTGGAGAAAAGCCTGAGCGCTGCCCGGGGTCCGGTATCCCTGGTTATGTTTGATGTGGATTACTTCAAACGCTACAACGATACGTATGGTCATATCGCCGGCGACAGCTGTCTCAAGAAAGTGGCTGCTGTGCTGAAACATCTTCCGCTGCGCAGCACTGATCGGGTGGCGCGGTATGGTGGGGAAGAGTTTGCCATTATCCTGCCGGGCACCAGTGCCCGGGACGCCGAGAAAGTGGCCCACCGGGCACTGGAAGCCATTCGCCGGGCAGCCCTGCCGCATGAAGCCACCGAACTGCCGGAGCGGATTGTCACCCTGAGCGCCGGCATCAGCGCCTCTGTAGCGGTTGACACCCCGGAGTCCCTGAAACTTGCCGCTGACGGCGCACTTTACGCCGCCAAACAGGCGGGGCGTAACTGCATTTCGGGTACGCAGGGCATTTGTCTGCTCTGACTGAAAACATAACGTCAGGTGTTTTTTGAGGCCTTCACCGATTAAGTATATGAATATTTTGATAAATGTTCTCATCGCAGAAAATGCGCGCCATTCCACGGGGGCAGGTAAGTTTTTATTCCGGGTCGGCCTGTGCCGACCTGATTTTTTCGCTTTACGGCCGGGCACAAAGAGCCTGTGTGGTAACAGCGCTTTTGGTCGTAAACGGTACGGGCAGGCAAACGTCACCGGAAAGAGCTATCCCCTGCGCTAAAAAATCAGCTCCTGTGCTTATCTGGGCTGACGGGCACCCGAAAATGTACTGTAACAGCGGATGCGCTATTACCGGCTCTGCCGGTTAGCTGAGCGGAGCTTGACAACCCGGTAATGCCGGGGAATCGAAGGAGGCCATCAGCTGTTGATAACAGCGTCCGCTATGTGCCAGAGGCGGACCGTGGTGTTATCGATAGCCACAAAGATGCTCTGCAAGCCAGTCATATGAAATGCTGAAAAAGTATTAACGCATACCAGAATTGCATAACAAGTAATTTCTTCCATGCTTAATACGTAAACTAAGCAAAGGAGAAATCATGTTAGACGAATACAAAAAATGTATCGAAGCCTGCTATTTGTGCGCAGCTGCATGTGACAACTGTGCAGCTTCATGTCTTGAAGAAAAGAACCTTGAGATGATGCGCGAGTGCATAAAACTGGATATGCAGTGTGCGAATCTTTGCCGGCTTGCAGCTCAATTCATGACACTTAATAGCGAATCTGCTCAGGATCTTTGTCGGCTTTGCGCTGATGTTTGTCAGAAGTGCGGCGATGAGTGTGGAAAGCATGAACATGACCATTGCCAGGATTGCTCCAGAGCTTGTCATCACTGCGCCGAACAGTGCAGAAAGATGTCCGCCTGAAAAGTAATTTAAGTGACCACACCCGCTTTGGCGGGTTTTCTATTCCCTCCAATAAGCCGCAGAAGAGGAGATGGATAAGTTTAGGGGGACAGGGGGAAAAGGATTTATCTGAGAGTACCAGCCTTAATGACAAGATGTGGGAAAAATTACTTTAATGACTTAACGTCCGCTTCTCGCTCAAAGCGGACTATGTGTCCGTGTTATGTCGCCAAGTGCCAGAAACTGAATTAGCAAATCACACATTAGCTAACTGCTTAAATGACTTATTGGCTATGGATATGTTTTTTAACTGATTGTCATTCACTCGCGTGCATGTCCATGCAACCGCACAGGGATAAAATGGAGCTTTTTTACGCGAAGGGGAGGGGTAAAGGTGCCGGAAACTGCCCGGACGCGCCGGGATCACGCTGAGGGCCTCTCAAGGATGCGGGCATGAACCCTTATGTGGCTGGCAGGGTTTGCCCGGCACCATAAAGAAGAGACTGATTACTAAATTCTCTCTACACACCCCGATAATGTAATGTAAAGCTCAACACCAGGGCTTTATCACAATGAAAAACTGATTTCTGGCGGCGCTACGGCACCTTTTTTGCCTGCGTCACAAGTTACTGCCAAAAACCCACCGGTAAAACAATCTCTCCTATGGTTTAAGGTCGGTGCTTAACATGAAGCGGGGGTGCTATGGCAGTATATCGTGGTGGAGCCGGAAACTTTGCGGAAAATCCGGAGTGGGCTGCAGAACTCGGACGGAAAGGCGGCCGTATGAGCGGAGGAAACTTCAGAAACAGCCCTGAGCGAGCAGTTGAAGCAGGAAGAAAAGGGAGCCAAATCAGCCGGAGAGGCCCTTCTAACCGCCAGGTTCGGTGAAACATGGTGACGAAGCCCGCCTCTGGCGGGCTTTCTAATGTCATGCATACATCGTTATGTTAAAAGAGAGTTTCCAGGCACCCGGGGAAAAGCTACATCTGACGGCAGACTTGCACGATGGCGCTTTTCTTTCCAGGCTTTCAGGGTGCTGATCCATGCTGGTTTCGGCACATTGGCCGTAAATTATGAACATGATTTGTTGTTCAGCCCGCTAAAGAAAGATGGCGGGTCTTTTGCTTGTGGTTGCGGGCAGCCAGCCTGACGTTTTCCCGGCTGGCTGAAAAAAAACCGAAGCCTGACCGGAAGCGCCGGGACGGTAAATCGGACAGTGAAATGCGCGTCAGGAAAGGCCGCTGCTCACTGTAATATGCACCTGTATTAGTGCTGTTTTTCTCTAGAGTTAAGAGAGTCAACTCCTGCTGGTTTCAGCCCGGACAAACCATATTGAATCTTCTCTCAGGGTCAAAATGGCGGTTTTTTGTGTGTTTCGCATATTCGCCAGCGCTAAATTCTTCATAATCCTGCCCGATAATCACACTGCCCATGCCCGGGAAATTAAACAATTAATAGCTTTTTACGGCTTCCTTTTTACGGGTGCTTTTTCATCTGGCAGCTGCGCTTTTCCGTACGGGAAGGTGAAAAAAGCTCACGGAGCCGGCCATATCCGGTGGCGGGCACCCTTCCTGCTTCCGCCCCGGCGTCTTGAAGTTGGTGGAAAATAAAATCTGTGAAGCAGAAAAACAGGAGATCAGGGCGTTACTCAGGAAGGTCATTCTGAAACTGATTGAGAACGGGGGCAACAAGCAGATCCAGGACATCATCTGTTCGCTGTATAGCTTGAGCATGCGTACTGACGATCCTGTTATCCGCCGACACTGCCAGAAGGCCATACGGATGCTGGCCAGAAAAATGCCTTGATCTGCACAATGCTGCGTCTGCGACTATGGTTTTCTCTTTGATGCCTTCTGTTAGGCAGATACAAGCCATTTTATTTAAAAAGCTTAATCCATTATAGAACTTAAATATTTTTCATCTGTCGAATCAGTTACAGAGATATTCCTCTGTAATTAATTTTCCCCGCCCTGAGCGGGTTTTTTTGTCCTGAAAACGGATGCGTAGCCTGAAGGTATGAAGCGAATCCACCACAACTATTCGGCACTAAGGCGTAAAAAGCTCTCTGCATGTTTTTGTCATGGACTTACCGGAAACATCTTTTGGGTTACCTTCTTCGCGGCAGTTCTTGACCGCACTGTTATGTTAAAAGAGAGTGTTCAGGCAGTTGTACCTGAAACCTGACGGCGCAGAAATGAGAACGCAAAAGCGATCCATGGGATATGTGGCTATGTGGTCGATGACTATGACCGCGAGATTGAGTATTACGCCGACAAGATGGGTTTTTCCCTGGTTGAGGACACACCGCAGCCAGGTAAACGCCGGATTGTCGTTACACCTAACTTGGAGAGCCACTGTAATCTTCTCCTGACCCACACTTCAAACGAGAGGCAGGAAGATTTTATTGGCAATCAGTGTGGTGGGCGGGTATTCCTGTTCCTGCAGACCGAGACTTCCGGCGTGGCTACACCGCTATGAAAACAAAGGGCGTTCACCGCTGTCAGAAGCCGTGTGAGGGGGAGTATGGGGGGCGCTGTGTTTTATGACATTTATGGCAACCGCTGGGATCTCCACCAGAGCGCTCAGCTCTGATAGCTATGCGACTGCGCACGTCCGGTGCGTGGCCGGGATGCTATATTCAACGTAGTGGACATTTTCAGTCATCATGAGTGAAACGTCTGCTACCCGCTCATACCGGATTCTGCAACTGCGACAGTCCGCTATGTGCAGAAGCGGGCGTTGTTAACATCTTGCTATAGTCAATTATAGGGAGCAGCCCAAACTGGCTATCCTGGAGCGCGATGAATCGCCACGGATAATCTAGACACTTCCTAGCCGTTGATAATACTGGTTTTCATATTCTGTCGGTGACATCTGATCGCTGGAACCATGCCGACGCTTACTGTTATAAAACATTTCGATGTAATCAAAAATATCGCTGCGGGCTTCTTCCCGCGTTCCGTAGATCTTTTTCTTTATCCGTTCGCGTTTCAACAACTGGAAAAAGCTTTCTGCAACCGCATTATCATGGCAGTTACCGCGACGGCTCATGCTGCCCTCCAGGCCGTGTGATTTCAGGAACGACTGCCACTCATGGCTTGTGTACTGACTGCCCTGATCCGAATGAACCAGCACCTGTTTTTGGGGATTACGGCGCCATACAGCCATCAGCAGTGCGTTCAGGACAATGTCCTTTGTCATCCGGGATTGCATGGACCAGCCGATAATTTTGCGTGAGAACAGATCAACAACCACGGCAAGATACAGCCAGCCTTCGTGGGTCCTGATGTAGGTTATGTCCGTTACCCAACGCTTATCCGGAGCATCCGGGTTGAACTGTCGCTGGAGCCTGTTGGGCGACACGATACTGGCCTCGCCTTTACGTGCCCGCGGGCTCCGGTATCCGACCTGAGCCTTTATCCCGACACGTTTCATCAGTCGCCAGACTCTGTTCACTCCGCACTGTTGCCCGCTGTCCCGCAGATCCAGATGGATTTTGCGATAACCATAGACGCATCCCGATTCCAGCCAGAACTGTTTAATCTGTCCTGTCAGTCTCAGGTCTGCCTGATGGCGTTGTGAATGCGGCTGCTGAAGCCAGGCGTAAAAACCAATGGGATGAACATCCAGCACCCGACAGAGCAGGCGAACAGGCCAGCAACAGGTGTTGTCACGGATAAAGGCGTACCTCAGTCGGACAGCTTTGCGAAGTACGCCGCGGCTTTTTTTAATATGTCCCGTTCGTCGGTAACCCGCTTCAGCTCTTTCTGGAGACGGCGGATCTCGGCCTGAGCATCTGACTGTTCTTTATTAGCGGAAGAATCCGGACCGTACTTCTTTATCCAGGCGTAAAGGCTGTGGGTGGTGATATCGAGACGTGTTGCAACGCTGGCAACAGAATAACCGCGATCAACAACCTGTTTGACTGCTTCAATTTTAAACTCTTCGGGATAACGCTTACCGCTCATGGGCACCTCTCTTTAAGCCATCTTAAATGACTCTGAGGTGTCTGTTAAACCCGTGGCGATTCACGATTTGATCCCGCTGCTTAAGAATAATCTGTAAAATTAACAACCTGGTAAGAAAGTATAAAGTAAATGTACGGCTTGCTAGCTGATGCCAAAATGTTTTTGTTAATGTCTTTCTTCACTAATATAAACAGGGCGCTCATGCTCAAGGCGCCCGGAGGGAAACATGCGTTCTGTTATAACTGGAGCACTAATTGCAATCACGAGCGGGCTTATGGGAGCTGCGCTTTGTAATAATCATGCTTTTTTCAAAAGCCTGACTGATCATCCTGCCAGTGTTTCAAACGATCAGTCCGCTGGCTTCTGGATTACACCGGCCGTGAAGGGTTATGGCGAAATCCACTATGAACGCAGTGCTGCCTTCCAGCCCACCCCAGACCTGAGCAATAAAATCGTTTTCAAGGTGGGGCAGGCCGGAGACAACACATCATTGCCGAATCCGGCCCTGGAAAAAGTCGCGCAGGTGGTTAATCTCTATGTTGCAGCCGGGGTTCCCACCAACAAACTCAGATTTGTCGTTGCGGTGAACGGTGGCGCAACGCCGGCGTTGCTTGATAACGTGCATTATCAAAAAATATATGGCACTGACAACCCAAACCTTAAGCTCATTTCGGCCCTTCAGAGCCAGGGAGTCAAAGTGAGCATATGCGATCAGGCTATCGCCTGGCATCATTATAAAAAGAACTGGATCGCTGGCTCGGTTATACATACGCCTTCCGCTCTGACCACAATAACAACCTTACAGAACAGGGGTTATGCCTTCCTGGAAATGTAAAGCGGATTGGCAGGCCTTGTTGAATAAATGGAAGGTAGCCTTATTGCACCTTTCGTCAGATAATTTTCTTAAACCACCTTACACATGCTCAAAGCCTTACTGACATGCAATAAGCCGCTTTTATGTCAGTGATATTACTTCAGTAACACCGCTCCATGTCGCGCCTATAGTAGAAAAGTTATTGACTCCAGCTCAGGTCGGAAACATCAGCAGTCGTGATGAGGTAAAACGCTTTCCCGCCGGCGGACTCAAACAGGCTGGCAGCTTTTTTAATATCATCAACATGAACGGCAAAATGCTGGATGCGGTAACCGCTCAGGGGACCGAAGCCTGCCTTGCTCTCACAGAAAGAAGGCAGCGACTGCAAGCGTCAGGGAGAAAGATGCCTGGCGGAACATTACCCGCGACGTGGTAAAAGCAGGTGCAACTCCGAGTCGCATTCGCTGCACTTCCAGTGCTGATGCTGTCAGCATGCGGCGGCAGTCCTTCGAGGTAGCTAATAACATTACAGCGTTTGGTTAATCTCTTCAGTAAACTCAGCCAGGCGGGAAAGGTCAGCGATGCCGATTTCCCATCAGACATGAAAGATGAACAGCGCGTCAGAATGCTTCGGCTCAATGTTTAACGGTGGTGGGCATGGTACATGGAGGCAAATCAGTTACTCTTCACAGTACAAAAGTTGATTTAAAACTGGTCTCGTAAGTTTAAGTAGACTAGGGTTCAGGCGGAAAACAGCTGATAATTGAGGTCGTTTTGTTTACAGTGGAGCTGGATACTGTAGTTTATGCTTTTCAGATAAGGCAGCTTGCTGCAAGGCATCAGTCCGGAGAGGATTTGAGGCAGATCAAGAACCTGGTGGATGATGTCATAAGGTCTATGTAGGTAAATCTTAAGTATCATTATCATTATCAGAATCGCTTACACCTGAAGATGTGGTCCGAACTCTTCAAAAACCTCAATACCTTTACGAATAAATGTTCAGATCCTGACTGGATGACTGTCATCGCCTATGCCAGACGGCAGGTGAGCCGCAAAAAGGGCGCCGCAAAGGCCAGGCTCAAGTAAATACAGACCTCGGCTCGGTCATTGTATTTGATAACCCGATACAGGTTTACCGCCTGGCTTTATTAAAAAGGTCGGCCGGCCGGACACTTCAGGCACGCTAAGGCGCTGAAGCTGCGCCGAACCTGCCGCTAAAAGCATGGAAAACCCTTAACAGGTTTTGAGGTTTGATCAATTCCTGAACCTGATGAAAAAAATAAGAGTGCAATATGGGAAAATATTTTTATCTTTCAAGGCAATTCGAAGTCACGGGTGCTTTGTTTGTACATACAGCTGGGTGTAAATCACTGCCTGGCGTTGAAAATCGCGTTTTTTTGGGCACTTTTTACCATACCCGGGACGCAATGAAGGTAGCGAAATCCAGGGATGCTGAGGCGAGGCCTTGTCCTAGATGCTTTACTTCCCTCTATAAAACATGAATCTGCTGACTACGATCTAATCGGGATAACACCACGCAATCATCTTTGAGCTTTGGAAGAGGGCAGACAGAAATAAATTTCTTATTCTTAAGCGGATCAGAATGCACTTTCTTTCCCGCTCCGGTCAGGCATTTTGCAAAAGAAAAGAGAATGCAGTTTATTCCGAGCATAAGCGTTTCCGTTTTTCATCTGCAGCATAAACCGCGTATTTCCGGACGCTTATGAACATGGTGAACATGTCATTCATAAACGTGACGTTTTTAACAGGCTTTGTTGTGTGCATTCATTTTTTGCATGGCCTGAAATCAGGCTGCCTCTGCAAACGGTAAGAAAGGTACGCTGCCCGGTTTCATGTGCCCTGCGTAAGTTTTCAGAAAAGCCGTTCCTGTACCTCCTGGCAACGACAGGAAAACCTTGTCAGATGGAAAAGGGACAGCAGAACAAAGCGCTGGGCGGCAGTCAGCGCCCTGTCCCGGTTACAGGGCAATAACCTTTTCGGTAACGCTCAGGCACCTTTTCCTGGGATGATTTACGGATTACAGGTGAACGCCACCTGTGGTAAACGCTTCACTGAAGATCCTCTCCGGTGGGATCCCCAGACGGAGCAGGGCCTGGTATTGCTCCTGCATAAAAGGTACCGGCCCGCAAAGGTAATAGTCAGCCTCTTTCGGTAAACAGGCAGCAGGCATTTCATCCAGCTTAAGACGTCCTTGCATGTGGTAGTTTTTGCCGGCAACCTCACCTTCTTTGACATTTTCATAAGCGATAAACAGATGAAGATTTCTGTTCCGGCGCGCTAAATTCTCCAGCTCTTCACGCAGGGCATGGGCCTCTGAACTGCGGGCCGCATGGATAAAATAAATATCTTTTTTGCCCTCTGACTGCTTTTCCGTGATGGCAGAGTCGCCTGTACCGGCAGCAGAAGATAAATTTGGGTCCGCATGTTCTGCAAGCAGGTGGTTTACCATTGATATCATTGGGGTCAGTCCGACGCCTGCGCTGATAAGAACATTCGTATTATCCGGGTTCAGAAGGTAAAAGTTTCCGGTCGGGGCGCTGAGTTCAACGATGTCACCTTCCTGAACAGCATTATGCAGCGTTGAAGAGACGTAACCGGGATCCTGCCCTTCGATACGGGGATCTTCGCGTTTTACGGATATACGCAGATAATTATCAGCAGGACTGCTCGAAAGACTGTACTGGCGGGGTTGTCTAATCCCCAAGGCAGGTACCATAACCCGGAGCGTGATATACTGGCCCGGTTTATAAGGAGGCAGCGCCTGTCTGTCCTTGGGGACAAGATAAAATGATGTAATTTCGGCACTTTCCATGACTTTTCTGTCCACAATAAAATCACGCCAGCCAACCCAGCTGCCGCTGGTATTTTTATGCTCCTCATACAGTTGTTTCTCCGTCGCGATAAAAATATCAGCCAGCTGCTGATACGCTTCCGCCCAGGCCCTGATTAATTCATCATCCATGGAGATATTAAGCACTTCACTGATGGAATGGAGCAGATTTTCGCCAACAGTATCATAATCAGGAGTCTGTATATTCAAACTGACGTGCTTATGGCAGATAAGCTCAATAACCGGTGCCAGCACACCGGGATTATCAATATTTTCAGCATACGCCAGCACTGCGCCAGCCAGCGCTTTGGCCTGAGCACCGCTTCGCTGATGCCCCATATTAAACGTTTCTTTCAGGTCAGGGTTGTTTTTTAACATTCTCTTGTAAAAATAATCGGTCAGCGCCACTCCGTTTTCTTTCAGAACGGGGACTGTAGCTTTAACCTGTTCTTTTTGTTTTTCACTTAACATATTAACCTCACAATGCCTTCATGCTGCCGTAACGAATAAACTGAACCCAGAGTTTAGTATGGCCGAGTCAGGCCTTTCCACCCTTAAGCATAATCACAGACAGCCAATAAACACATTCTCACCTGAATTTATTCTTCTTTTTTAGCCGAATATGCCATTGCTCTGGCCATTCTGTTGCCGCTTTTCCATAAAGAAAGCAGGTTAATAAGCGAGACGACAATATATTTGCCGATCCGTCTGTATTTAGCGTTTCGCTTTAAAAATTTGCACAATTTCTCATTTTGTCTATTCTTGTTAACGGAGTGGCGGCGGGCAGAATGAAGCAACGGGTAATGGTCCCAACTTATTGATAGTGTTTTATGTTCAGATAATGCCCGATGACTTTATCATGCAGCTCCACCGATTTTGAGAACGACAGCGACTTCCGTCCCAGCCGTGCCAGGTGCTGCCTCAGATTCAGGTTATGCCGCTCAATTCGCTGCGTATATCGCTTGCTGATTACGTGCAGCTTTCCCTTCAGGCGGGATTCATACAGCGGCCAGCCATCCGTCATCCATATCACCACGTCAAAGGGTGACAGCAGGCTCATAAGACGACCCAGCGTCGCCATAGTGCGTTCACCGAATACGTGCGCAACAACCGTCTTCCGGAGCCTGTCATACGCGTAAAACAGCCAGCGCTGGCGCGATTTAGCCCCGACGTAGCCCCACTGCCGTCCATTTCCGCGCAGACGATGACGTCACTGCCCGGCTGTATGCGCGAGGTTACCGACTGCGGCCTGAGTTTTTTAAGTGACGTAAAATCGTGTTGAGGCCAACGCCCATAATGCGGGCGGTTGCCCGGCATCCAGCGCCATTCATGGCCATATCAATGATTTTCTGGTGCGTACCGGGTTGAGAGGCTGTGTATGTGAACTGTAACTGCCATGTTTTACGGCAGTGAGAGCAGAGATAGCGCTGATGTCCGGCAGTACTTTTACCGTTACGCACCACCCCGTCTGTAGCTGAACAGGAGGGACAGCTGATAGAAACAGAAGCCACTGGAGCACCTCAAAAACATCATCATACACTAAATCAGTAAGTTGGCAGCATCACCAAAATTTGCGTTAAAAACTGGTCTGATGAGATTGCATAGTTTAGGGTTCAGGTATGGATTAGCCGATAGTAGAGGTCGTTTTGCTTAGAGTCGATTTTAATACTGAATTTTATGCTTTTCAGATACGGCAGCTGGCTGCCAGGTATCAATGTGGGGAAGGCCTCAAAGACATAGAAAAACTGGTAGACAGCGTTATTATATCTATGGAAGAAAAACTTAAACGCGATTATGTCAATCGTTTTCACTTAGAAATTTGGTCACAACTCTTTGAAAACCTCAATGCCTATATAAATAAGTTTTCTGACCCTGCCTGGATGATGGTTATTGCCTATGCCAAGCGGCAAGTGAGGCGTAAAAAAGGTGCAGCAAAAGCTAAGTTTAAATATGACCAACTAAAACATTATTAAACTATAAGGTTTGAATGGTATTTAGGCTTGAAAAGGCTTTACGGTTTGAAACTTATTAGATGAGAGGTGTGTTATTGAAATGTTGAATAAATATTTGTTTTTTTATTTAAATAAAAAAGATAGTATGGCATGCCTGCTGCCTTGAAAGTTCCATGAATACAACTTTTTGAAATTCCTTTTGAACAAGCGCATAGCAATGGCTTAACCAAGCATTGCAAAGAATTCATAGTGCGCCTTATGGTAAAAATCATGCCTATAGGCGATTTAATAGCTTGTTTCTCGTAACTGAAAAGTAGATCATGTATTGACGTTCAGACAAAAACAGTAGGATCTATGCTGATAAGCACTGAAAATTCTCGCAGCACTACAGCGGATACCCAACTCGCATGTACTCTTGCTGCGGTAGCTGGTGCACTTAATACGGCGGCGTTTGAAATTGTAGGTTTCTTTTCTGCCAATATGACAGGAAATATTTCGTCACTTTCGGATTATCTGGCTAAGGCAAACCTTCATCCTGCAGTTTTTTTGTGTCTATTGTATTCATTTTCATTGCTGGCTCCTCATTCTCAACAGTCATTATAAATGCAGGGCGCAGGAGAAATATATGTGTGATCTACGCATTTAATATATTGGTTGAAGGGGTAGGTCTTTTATTCTTGGGTATTGTAGAAACATGGTTGACATCGTTGTCGCCCGGCGCAACATCAATACTATGTTTGAGTTTTTTAATGGGTATGCAAAATGCTGTTGTGACAAGAATTTCAAATGCACGAGTAAGAACGACCCATGTTTCAGGTACATCTACCGATATCGGTATTGAACTGGCAATGCTATTTGATGTACTGAGGCGGAAAGGATCTCCCAAAGATGCGCCTGTCTATATTGAGCGTCTGAAACTTCATTCCTTAACGCTCCTGTCTTTCCTGTTAGGCGGAGTAGCTGGTATATGGCTTTATCATCTTTTAAGTTATTCATTTATAATTCTGATTGGTCTTATGCTCATTATTCTGGCATTGCATACCATTACCCGGAAGTACAAATGTCTATAAGATAGGAAGTAGTTTCCCTTGTTGGTCTTTTTAGCAAGCTGGCGGGTTACGCCATGGATCTGACCCATCTCTATAACTACTAAATCTGGCGAGACCCATGAAGTGTTGATGAACCGTCCACAACCAAGGGTGGTGAATGCCACCATTGACATTGTTCAGGAAGATGGCGCATAGGTTTACCATGCGCCAGATGACATGCTTAAGATGGTGTATGTGCCGGAATTAACCGATCAAGATGCGTAGCGACCATCACAGGGGGCATTTACGAGTGCGCCCGAGGATGAAAAAGACGGGCCATCCATGGACCAATGTCGTGGGAGGAGTTCGTTTTGTTATGAGCGCAAAAAAATGTAGCCAACGGCAGAAACTCTCAAGCGTCAGCGATTAATTTCTAAATCGTCTTAAGTAAGATGGCTGTTAGCTAAGAAAACATTATTGATAGGCAGAAGGCATTAAAGCAATTGGTGAAATATTAGCACCGTTTTTTTATTTAGTTCTAGATTTGATCCGAACAAAAATTAAAACGAGACAAATTATGCCAAAGTTTTATTACATTGAGCAACTAAACGAGCATAAAACAAATATTCATGTTCATTCCGAAGAGTGCGTTTCGCTTCCCTTGAGAGGACGCCGACAATTCTTAGGGACGTTTTATCATGAGCGGGACGCAGTAAAAGTATCCCGAATGTGGCAACCTGGTGCTAACCCATGTCCTCAGTGCTTTGATAACCCCAAAAAGTATAAAAGAGTAATCTAACCGCCTCCGGGCGGTTTTTTATTGGAGCCGGTATGCCATCAGCAATTCCTCGCGCATGCCGAAAGCTCGGATACGGTGAGACGACGACTGACCGTTCAGCCTATTGCGATGACCATCGCAACGAAGGATGGCACATCAGCGAGGCCAGAACAGGCATCAGCGCGGCTACGGAAGCAAGTAGGATGTAATACGCGCGCATTTTAAAGCGTGATCGCCACATCTGCCAGGAGTGCCAGAGGAACGGGAAGCCGATCCCGGCATCAATGGTTGACCACATCACCCCGAAAGCACATAGCGGTACGGATGAAGACAATAATCTCCAGGCGCTGTGCTGGCCATGCCATAAACGGAAAACCGCAACGGAGAGATTGAAGTAGTGTAGGGTTCAACCCACTACAGCAAAGTATCGCTGTATCTGGCATGGATAGTAACCTCTTCCTGAAAGAAGGCGAGGGTGCTTACGTGATGAATGAAAACGGCAAGGCTATCTCTTATTATGAACATCGTCAGTATCAAAAGGGATGATTTTTTACGCTTAACTCACATAACTGGTAAAGGATGGTCGCCTTAATTTTTCTCTATCTACAATTAAGTTGTCCCGTGGAAAAGGTGGAGGCAGATATGTCAGAACGTCCTGATCCAGATTATGTAGAGCCATTACCTGATGATGCTGAAAGCCCAGCTTATCAGGATGATGAAGAGGAAGATGATGAGTATGAGGGCAATATTAAAAACCCATTCAATGATGATAAAGACTTCCCTAATCCTGCCAAAGACATCTGATAACCGCCTCCGGGCGGTTATTTATTGGACCCAGTATGTCAGACACCTATCGCATCACCGTGATCACCAAATCTGGCGAAACGCATGTTGGCCTGATCAACCGGTCACAGCCTGAAGTCGTAAACGGCTTCATCGGTATAGCTCAGGAAGATGGCGCGTGGGTATATCTGGCACCTGACGACGTGCTGAAGATAGAGTATGTGCCAGAGCCGAGCAATTTATGAAGAGGCGTATAGCGCTAAACCCTGAAGTACAAAACTGATGGACAGGCACATCATGCCTAATCGCTGCATTCTGACGATGTGTTTATTATCTTTGGCTATCTGCGCGACAATTTCTTCATAGTTATCCGGAGCAAACATGCCTCCGGGGTAAGGCTTGAGCACATGCCCGTTCAAAAACATCAGTAACGAACCGGCCAGACCAAAGATGATTGCAATTGCGTTGATTGTTGTCGGGGTCATATGTTTGCCTCACGCATGAAAGTCTAATTTTAAGGTTAATTTTATGGCGACCAAATCAAAATCTGGCCGCCCTTCTGATTACCTACCAGAGGTGGCTGCTGACATCTGTTCACTGCTTGCCGATGGTGAAAGCCTGCGCAAAGTTTGTGAGCTCCCCGGCATGCCCGGCAAGGCGACCGTCTTCCGCTGGCTGGCTCAACACGAAGAATTTCGAGACCAATATGCGAAAGCTACCGAGACCCGCGCCGACGCCATTTTCGAGGAGATTTTCGACATAGCCGACAGCGTTGCAGAAGAGGCCACCGCGGTAGGTAAGGCCCGCCTGCGCATCGACAATCGCAAATGGGCGCTGGCTCGGATGAAACCGAAAAAGTACGGCGACAAAGTCAGCCAGGAAATCGACCACAAATCATCTGATGGCAGCATGGCAACCAAGCCGACAACTATTCAGCTTCTCCCGGTTGAGCCAAAAGCATGAGTGAATCAGTTCAACTGCCGATTCCCGCAAAGCTCGCTCAACTATTCACCGCTATCAACAAACGCTACCGCTGTTCACACGGTGGCCGCGGCAGCGCCAAGACTCGCACCTTTGCCTTATGACAGCAGTAAAGGCATATCAGGCGATGATGAACGGCGATATCCGACCTGCAGTGAGTGGTGGAGTAAAGCAGATACGGGGTTACAGGCACGAGTCGTCGATCAGGTCGACCCGGGATTATGGACAAGTTTATCTGCTGCAGTGTCCATTATCGGCGGTAATAATGCTGACTATAAGGAGGCTATTATCCGCCGGCTGGTCAGTCCGGAGAGTCTGACTGTATCGCAAGGAGGTCATGTGTACGCCGGCTACGGAGGAAATGCAGATTTCACGCTTGATAACTCGGTCGCCCGGGTTGCCGCAATTGGCGGCGCCGCATTAGGCAGCCTGGCAGCGTTTCCGGCATTTGATGCCATGCGTCAGGCGTTACCTATGGTTAAGGCCGTTCTGCTGATGGCTATAGTGGTAATTTTGCCGCTTATCCTGGCGTTTTCCGCCTACGAAATTAAAACGGTTATTAAGCTCACGTTTGTCTTGTTCGCGCTGAACTTCCTGACGTTCTGGTGGGAACTGGCGCGCTGGCTGGACAGCTGGCTGTTGACCGCGCTTTACAGCTCTTATACGCACAGCAGCTTTAACATGGCTGGCTTCCAGAACAGTTCGGATGATCTGATCATGAATTTTGTCATGGCGACAATGTTCCTTGTGCTTCCGGCAGTATGGATGGGGGCACTCCCTTGGGCTGGAGTACGTATAGGCGGGACTCTAGATGGGGCATTTAAAAGCGGAACGTCCCAAGTCCAACAAGCAGGAAGTAGTGCTGTAGAAACCGCGAAGAAAGCAGCGAGGCTGTGATTCTGTATGTTAGTAGGGGAATATTCCCCTACTAAACATCCTCCTCATCGCGATCAACTCTTGCCGAGGTGACAGTAATGTTTTGTGGCACGCTATACATACCACAACCATCATTACCATCTCGATAGTGATGACCACTTTGTTCTTCTGTTACATCACGATCCAAAACACTGGTGACTGCCAGGTTACTGAGCATATAAAGGAAAATTGCTCCAAGAAGCAAAAAGGTTCCAATGAAAAATCCACACAGTAATGCGACAGCTAGAATTGCAAAACTAGTGACTGGAACCGGCAATCGCCCTACGAACGCGGGTAATCCATGCCTTATGGCCCAGGCTACACAAGTACTATTAGCTACCTTCGCGCTTTTGGATATTTTGGGCCAAAATCCAGCTGCACGAACTCCTCTTTTGAAAGCTGAATTTTCCATAAATTATCCTTTTACATTATATGCATGAGTAGCTTTTTGAGACGAGCGCATCGATTAACTGGCCATGCTGCTAGCAAATAAAAGCGAGTTTGAAGGTAATAAAATAAATACGCTGACCTTAAATCACATTTGGCTATGCAGGTCATAATAAAATTTTCCCGAATGGTCGGGCGGGGTGGGTGCAGAACAGCACTATAGAAAGAAGATGTAACGCGCTACCCGGCATAACAGATGATATCACTGGGCATAAAAGACAGTGTTATTCGTAGAAAGGGTAGATAGGTGGAAGATAGCTCTGAATCTAAAATGGCTGTTGTTGGCAGCATATTAGTTACATCATTCATAAACACTTCCATATACCCCCACCCGAGCCGGACCTGAAACTCCATGCCCCTCTCCGGCAAAAATCCGGAGCCAGACCTGAAGCCCGGTTGCCCCCCCTGACCAGCCGCCGCCGCCCGGCCCGCAGGGCCGGTATCTTTGTGGCTTATAGATGCGTGCTGTAACTAATAGGGTGGGTGTCGCTGTGGGTTGTGCGGCTGAAACGTTCTTTTGTCTTCGACCGTCTGGCTTCAGTGCACCTGACAGGCCGCTGCTTAAAACGGCGGTCGGGCAGGGCGACTAAAGTAGGGCCTATAAGGTCTTCGCGGTCCATTTGGCTCTTTAAGCCACTCAAATTACATCTTCTGTATACTTGTATAAGAGCAACTCACAATCGGCATACCGATATGGATATTGAGGTAATAAGTTGTATTGCTGATTGAAGGGCATATTATAAATTAGTGTATTAACTCTCATTCCTCTGAAAAGTCGTTATGTTTCGCAATACTGTAAATTTTCTATCAATTCTTTGGCGTAGCATCTTGGCGCATAAGGCTAAAGTCTCCGGTGTGCTGGTTTTAATTGCAGTCATGTGCGGCTATATCAATGATATCGGCGCGACGTTTAGCAGCGTCGAACAATGGCTAAACAATAAAAAAGAAACTCTCGTTGTCATAAAAGCGCGGCTGAAACCTTACCGGTTCAGACCGGACATCCGTGAGGCCCGCGACGAAGCATTCCTTGTAATGGAACTCCGTAATTATGGCAGCACTACAGCTATGCTGACCGCCGCTAGTATTAAAGTCACTGGCAGTCACGTTGCGCGTGAAGGAAAAGCAGGCTGGTATTGGCGCTGTTCGCTGTCTTCCGACAAAAACGCCAACAACCCACTCAGTATTGCACCGGGTGAAACAAAGTGGGTAATGGTAAACAATGCCATTGATTTGCCTGGGATGGCCGATCTGCTAGACCAACCTCCTTTCAGCGAGGTGTTTGTGGCAACACCCGAAGAACCTTATACCGTAGCAGAACACAATCTGATTACGCCATTGAACAGTCAGTTCTCTAAACTTTATGGTCCCAATGCGGCAATCGAAGCAACTGTATACGTCGGACCTGACGATGAACCACACCATTACAGTTTTCCGCTCGCAAAAGGCAAATCGATCTTTGAAAAAGATGGCAGCTTGCAACATGACTGGCTTTTAGCTAACTGGAAATATCCCACCGCAGGATTATGGCGTAGCCTATCGAAATCCTGTCTGGTGCCAAATGATTTTGAGTAGATTCTTTTCTGATCGTATCGGCAGTCTTTACTGCTTTAATGATCAATTTACCGGTTTAGCCGTCTCGCTGTCTAACAACTTAGTCATCATGTTAAACTTCGCTCAGGTACTGCCTGACCAGAGTACTGGGCTACCAGCCTGTACTTAATACATCATCAAAAGGTGACAGGAGTATTCACCCACAACACTTTGGCAACCGTTGTGCCGGTATTGCGGTAACCGTGCGGCACATTGCTGGGAAAATAGAACGAGTCCCCGACACTCAGTGCGTAAACCTGATCGCCAAGGTAAAGCGCAACCTCTCCCTCAAGCACATAGCCCATCTCTTCTCCGTGATGTTCAATCTGTCCGTCACTGGCGACACCGGGTTCAATAACATGAATATTGCCCTGCAACAGGCCGCCTTTATGGTGATGTGTTAGGTTTTCCAACTCAATGCCACCTTTCCTGTTACGGTGCACAAAGCGTTTGCGTTGGCGGCTGTCCGCCTTCATCACGGGTGAATCGGCCACCCAACTTTCAGCCATCAGGTCAGAGATGTTGGTTTCAAGTGCGGTGGCCAAACGGTGTAGCATTGCCAGAGACGGTGCAGCGACCTCATTCTCCAGCTTCGACAGCAAACTCTCTGAACAGCCGACTTTTTGCGCCAGTTGCTTCAGGGTGATCTCCTGCGCTAAGCGCGCATGGCGTAGTCGCATGCCTAAATCTGATAACCCTATTCCACTGGCTTCGCCGTTTTTTTTCATACTTTGCTTCTGTCACTTTCTATTAAAACGCCCGACATTGGCCGGGCACGTTAATGCCTGAACGAGCAGGCTGGCTTATCAAGCCGCTACGTAGAAATGCACCGGCTGTGGATCACAGCTGTTAATTGGCACGATATCCTGCGGGCATGCCGACATCACCACAATACAATCCAGCTCGGCACGAATCTCTACGTAGTCGCCTGCCTGGCTCACCGTTGGCAGCCAGGAGATGGAATTGTCGGCATTGACCGGGATATTCATCCACAGGTTCAGTGGCTGCGGCACTTCACGGGCGCGCAAACCGATAGCGTTTAGTGCCAGGCGCATATTGTCGGCACAGCTGTCGTGATAATCAGTCACGCCTAAATTTGTGTAACGATGCAGGTCACAAGCGGCTATCAGCGTATCGTGAATGCCTGGCGAAGTGTCAGTCAGCAGCGTACCAATCGGACGACGTTGGTTGGTGACTAATGCATCGCCTTCCTTCGGGATGATCTTATCAATATAGGCTCGGGTATGTTCCATCGAGGAGAACTCGCTGAGATCATCGCTGTTGAACAGCCAGGTATCGCAAACCTGACTGCCGGGCGTGTTGATAATACGAATAATTTGCCCCTTTCTCAAACGCACGGCGCAGCCGCAGCGTGCCGGCACAGTGTACAGCTCTCCAGGAATCGGCGTACCGTCTGCAGAAATCGCGGAAGATAACGTGGCGTTGCTGCCCAGCGCGCTGCCGTTGTCTTTGTCACAGCATGCAGGATAGGTTGATGTGCTCATGGATTAACTCCTTCAGGTTTATTGGCCAGTTCTGTCAGGCAGTGCGCTAACGCTTTGGCGCCAAGATAAAGATATTGAGGGTCAGTGTGCTCAGCCGGATTATGGCTAATACCACAATGGCTGGGGACGAAAAACATGCTGGTTGGGCAGTGTCCGGCAAGATGCATCGCATCGTGGAAGGCGCCGGACATCAGCTTCATCGCCGCGATTCCCAGCGCCTCAGCGCTGGCATGCTGCTGTGATATCAATCCGACGTCAAAGGCCACTGGCTGATGATGAAACAGGCTTTTGACCTGAACATTCACAGCGGCAAATTGCTGCATGACGGCGTCAAACTCCGCGAGAACTGAAGTGTCAGCATGGCGAAAATCTATGGTAAAACTCACCCGCGAGGCGGTAGTGTTAATGGCGTTTGGCGCTATGTCCCAGCGCCCAAAAGTCAAACGTAATTCTTCCGCTGGCAGATGCGCCATCGCCAGTTCGACCTGATGAGCCGTGTGACGGGCGAGCGTCATCGCATCCTGACGCACAGCCATGGGCGTCGTGCCGGCGTGTGCAGATTCGCCGTAACAGGTAACCTGATACCAACGCACGCCCTGAATACCACTGACCACAGCCAGCGGCAGCGCGGCCTGCTCCAGCACGGGTCCCTGCTCAATATGTAGCTCAATAAAGGCAGCAAAGGGAACGCGGGCACGGCGGGGTAAATGGGGAAAACGGTCATGGCACCGTTGCAGCGCTTGCGCCACTGTGGTTCCACTTGCATCCTGATGAGCCAAATAATTGTTCAAGCGCGAGGGTTCGACATAAGCGCTGGATCCCATTGCGCCCGGCGCGAAACGACTGCCCTCTTCATTCATCCAGACTGCGACCTCGATTGGGCGACGCGTCGTAATCCCCGCATCATGCAATGCGCTCAGGCACTCCATTCCCGCGATAACGCCATAGCAACCGTCAAGATTTCCCCCAGACGGTTGGGTATCAATATGGCTGCCGGTAACCACAGGCGGCAAAGCCTCTTGTCCGGCACGACGAATGAAAAGATTGGCACTGTCATCGGTTATCACTTCACAGCCCAGTGAGCCGGCCCAATCGATTAACCAGGCGCGTGCATCCAGTTCCACAGTCGACAGTGCCTGGCGATCAACGCCACCATTTTCCTGCGCGCCAAAGCGGGCGAGTTGCGCCAGTCTGTCCAACAGACGCTGCTGGCTGACTTGCGCCACGACCTGCATCGGGGTGATATCAGGCATCGTTTATCTCCCCTTCGTCCAGTTGCAACGGGCGCTTAAACCAGGGCGCGAGGAAATTCTTCAGTCGATCGGTCTGGGGCTGACGAAACAGCTTATCTGGCGCACCGCTTTCAATAATCGAACCGCCCGCCATGAATACCATGCGTGAGGAAATTTTTGCAGCGAATGACATTTCATGGGTCACCATCACCATGGTCATCCCGTCATTGGCCAGGGCTTTCACCACGTCCTGTACCTCTTCCACACGCTCCGGGTCCAGTGCCGAAGTAGGCTCGTCCAGCAACATAAGCTCCGGCTCCAGCGCCAGTGCTCGGGCAATACCAACGCGCTGTTGTTGTCCTCCAGAAAGGCGAGCTGGCCGCGCACTGGCTTTTTCCGCCATTCCCACCTGCGCCAGTGCTTGCACCGCTTTCTTTCGCGCCACATCGCGTGGCGTTTTCTTGCCAAGGATTAGCGGTGCGCAGACATTTTCTAATACCGTCATATGTGGCCACAGATTAAATTGCTGAAACACCATAGCCAGTGGACGACGCACCTCGGCAATCAACGCTGCGCTGTCACGATCTTTCAGGCTACGGCTGTTGCTGCTGTACCCCAGAAGCTGCCCTTTGATCAGCACGTCTCCTTCGTCATAGGCTTCGAGAAAATTCATGCAGCGCAGCGCGGTGGTTTTACCCGAGCCTGAAGGGCCGATAAGCGTCACGATCTCACCGGTACTGACGGTGAGATTGATATCCGCAAGCACCCGATTGTCGGCAAATGACTTGCCAACACGGCGTAGTTCAAGAATAGGTTGGGGATGCATGCTCTTATCCTTCTACAGAAGTGCGGCTCAACAGACGCACGCCGATACTGACACCCTGAGCCAGCAGCCAGTAGCTGAGGATCAACAGGGTGTACGGCACGATATAGGTGTAGGTGTTGGCGACAATTTGCCCGGTCGTCATAGTCAGTTCAGGCACGGTAATCACCGAAGCCACCGCGCTTTCTTTAATCGTGGAAATAAACTGATTACCCAGTAATGGAAGGCTGAAACGAAGCGCCTGCGGCGTCTGGATATGCCAGAAGCTTTTCCAGGCAGAAATATCGTGTACCTGCGCAGCTTCCAGTTGTCCGACACTGATGCTCTTCCATGCAGCGCGGAAAATTTCGCTGAAGTAAGCGGTACTGTATAGTGCCAGTGAAATCACTGTGGCTTCGACGGCGCTAAGCGTGATGCCGATTGCCGGCAGGCCAAAGTAGAACACCGCCAGCTGCGCTAAATAGGGTGTGCCGCGTACCAGCCAGACATAAGTGCGCCACAATCCGTACAATAACGTATTCATACGGCTTATGGCCTGCGCAGCGAAACCGATGAGAGCGCCTGACAACGCAGCACATAAACTGATACCGAGCGTAACGACGAGAGCGTGACCAAAATCGGGAATATAGAGCAGGAAGTCGTTCATTGGCCCTCCTTCTGCCAGCGGCGTTCAGCATAGCTGCCCAGCAGCGAAAGCAGGCTGGTGAGCACCAGGTACGACAGCGCGATAGCAATATAGACTTCCAGCGGCCGGTAGGTTGAGGAGGCAAGTTGTTGCCCGACTCGCATCAGATCCGTAATGGCAATCACTGACACTACTGCAGAAGCCTTGATCACGTCGATCAACTCGGAAATTAACGACGGTAACGTCAAACGCAGCACCTGCGGGATCTGGATATGCCACAGCGCCTGGCGTGGCGTCAGCCCACAGATTGACGCAGCCTCCAGTTGTCCTGGCGCAATGGCCTGAAAACCGCTGCGCAAAATCTGTGACTGGTAAGCTGCGGTATTCAACGTGAGTGCGATAACAGCGGCCAGGTAGCCAGGCAATGACAGGCCCAGCTCACCCGGCAGGTAATAACAGAGCAAGACCTGTGCAATAACCGGCGTGCCACGAAACAGGCTGATATACACACGGGCGACTCTGCACACGATTGATGACCGGCCGTTCTCCATCAGATAAATCACCACACCGACAAAAAAACCAGCAACGATGGCAATGATGCACAATGAGGCGGTAGTCACCGCGCCATTCATTAACATCGGCAGCCAACGGGTCAGCAGCGAGAAGAATTCACCCATGTTCTCACCACTTACAGTGCGGGTGCGGGCATTTTGTCCGCCGGCACGTCCATCACGAAACCAAACCATTTCTGCTGAAGGGCTTTCATCGTGCCATCTTTGTTGGCTTCGCTGATGCCATCGCTGAGAAGCTTCACTAAAGATGCGCTGTCAGTATCCTGACGCCCGACCCAACCGAAATAGGTAGTGGGTCCGAGCATGGGCTTCAGGGTGGTGAAAAGGCCCGGGCGTGACTTGATCAGGGGACCAAGGTTGGCAAGAGATTGCGCGACGCCATCCAGACGTTTGTTTGCCAGATCGGCGTAGGCCTCATCAAAAGAAACGTACTGCTTGATCTCTTTGATGCCCGGCTTGCCGCTGGCCTTCAGTTTTGCGTTGAACTCCTGCAACACCTGCAACTGACCTGAGCCCGCTTGGGATCCGACTATTTTGCCGCTCAGATCCTCTAATGTGGTAATGGTGCCGTCATTTTCACGTTTAAGCAGCGCAACAGTAGATTCTGCAATCGGTACGGTAAACGCGAAGTGCGCAACGCGCTGTTTGTTTACGGTGACTGCCGTGACCACAAAATCGAATTTCCTGGCATCCAGCCCGGGCAGGATGCCCTGAAACGGCAGGTCAAGCTGTTTAACCGCCACGCCAGGCAGCTTTTTCTCCAGAATATGGTTCATCAGATCGACGTCATAACCCACGATCTTGCCGTTTTCTACCGACTCAAAGGGGGCGTAACGCGCCTCAGTCGCAATGGTGATAGTTTTTTCTTCTTTGATGCGATCCAGCACATCTGCACTGTGAGCCGTCGCGGAAAATCCGCCGATTACACATAGCATCGCCCAGTTGAGAGAAAGCGCCTTTTTACGTCGTTTCATGTTAGCCACCCCGGTGAAAGTATTTTGAAATTTATTCAAGTTACTTGAACAGGGTGAAATAAGCATGAAGCATGCCAGTCGAAAACCACCAGCACCAAAAAGTGATGCAATTTTTTTAAACACATGATTTTAAATTTAAAAAGCAATAATCTTATTTAGCAGATGTCGGCGTTTTACAGATAGGATTGCGAGGCTTGCTGGCTGCAAATGCACAGAAATAATGCAGCCGCGATATTTATTGGTGCAGAAAGAAAGGAGCACTGCAGAAGAAATGCCCCCTCGCAGAATAAGATGCGGACAAGAAGCGGCAGCGTAAAGCCAATGAAACGGATCGGATAAAGCTATAAAAGTCCCCGTCTTTCATCAGGTTGTTCTCTATCATCGTAAAACTCATCCAGACATTCGCACCTCATGCAAGAGCAATAAGAGGCTTTGCCTATAACAAAGCCTCTTATTTCTCTTGCTGTCTCGCGCTATGCCTTTCTTTTAGCCGTATGCGCGTCCAGCTCCCGGTTAAACGCTTCCGGATTTAAGTAGTCACGTAAGGCTTCCAGCACCAGTTGCTGCTGAGCGTTCCCGATACGTCTGTTGTTACCTGCCCCTGAGAAGTGGTCGGCTGAAGTGGTCAACAAAAACTGGCCACCGAGTTAGAGTTTTTCCAGTATCGGTTTTCCGATTCGTTTGGGGGTAACCCACCGTTATAGCCATGCGGCCTTAGCGAGCTGTAATACCCGACGATATAGTCCGTGATCGCATGAGCAGCTTCGCTAAAGTTTATATAACCTGTCACTGGCACCCACTCGTTTTTCAGACTCCGGAAGAAGCGTTCCATCGGGCTGTTGTCCCAACAGTTTCCACGTCGGCTCATACTCTGCCTGATTTGGCAACGCCACAGTAACTGCCGGAACTGCCTGCTTGTATAATGACTGCCCTGATCGCTGTGGAACATTACTCCGGCGGGCTTGCCGCGCGTTTCCCATGCCATTTCCAGCGCTTTAATGGTGAGCCTGCTGTTCGGTGAGAACGACATTGCCCAGCCCACTGGTTTTCTTGCGAACAGGTCAAGAACAACGGCGAGGTACGCCCAGCGCTTACCTGTCCAGATATAGGTCACATCACCGCACCTGGTTTGGCTCTGTTACAGCGAACTGTCGCTCAAGATGATTCGGGATAGCTACGTGCTCATGACCGCCACGCTTATACCGGTGAGTCGGCTGCTGGCAACTGACCAGCCCCAGCTCTTTCATGAGCCTGCCAGCAAGCCAGCGCCCCATCTGGTAGCCTCTCTGGGTTGCCATTGTGGCGATGCTTCTTGCTCCGGCCGAACCGTGGCTGATGCCATGTAGCTCAAGTACCTGACTGCGTAATACAGCCCGTCTGCCGTCTGGTTTTTCAGGACGGTTTTTCCAGTATCTGTAGCTACTGCGGTGAACCCCGAACACGTGGCAGAGAGTGGTCACAGGATAACGCGCCCTGAGTTTCCCGATTATTGAGAACTGTTCAGGGAGTCCGACATCAAGAGCGCGGTAGCCTTTTTTAATATATCGTTTTCCATTTCAATGCGTTGTAGCTTTTTCTTCAGCTCACGTATTTCAATCTGTTCTGGGGTTATAGGGGAGGCTTAAGGTATTTTGCCCTGTCGTTCATCCCGCAACTGCTTTACCCATCGCGTCATGGTAGAAGGACCCACATCCATAGCACTGGCCGCAGCTGCAACGGTGTAGTTCTGATCAAGGACCAACTGAGCGGATTCGCGTTTAAACTCTGCGCTGAAATTTCTTTTTTTCATTGAGGCACCTGTAATGTTCTGAGGTGAGCATATCACCTCTGTTCAGGTGGCCAAATTCAGTAAACCACTTCAGGATTTATATATGTTGACCAGGATGATATGGGGAACGGAACACTAAAACGCTCCCGTAAGAAAAGCTTCCACTGGTATAAAAAAGTCATCGCCACGAACGGAAAAGACCTCGGTAGTTAACACAGCACAGTCCTGGCAGCACTGTTCTGTCAGGACGTCTCATAATTCCGCGCGGATACCTCCCGGCCCTACTGTGCATTATTCCCGGGTACGGTCTTTCACCCAACGGCGGTATAATGCCGGATTCATACCGGTCATCCGGCTGAAGACCCTCCTGAAACTGCCCTCATCCGCGTAACCTGCATCAGCTGCGATCTGCTTTATGGTTTTAGCGGATGTTTCAAGTGCCAGCCTTGCCATTTCACACCTGATCCTGTCGATAAACTGTTTCGGTGACTCGCCTGTTTCCGCCTTTATACGCCTGTGAAAGGTTCGCTCCGAAATGGCAAGGCGCCGGCACAGCTCTCTTGTGGTAAGCAGCGTTGATGCTTCCTGCCTTATAAAAAATTCTGCACCGGGCAGAATACTGTCCGGCCGGCTGAGGTGCGCGGTGGGCATATAAACAGCCCTTGCGGGAGGCGTTGTATCCACTACAGTAAATTCTGCTGCAATGCGCGCAGCCTCCGCCCCCTCAAGCTGACGCACAACGTGTAAGGCCACATCAATCCATGAAAGCGGCCCGCCAGCCGTAACTATACGGTTATCCTCAGTCAGAGCATTGCCCCAGATGGCGTTTGCCCGGGGGTAACGGCGCTTGAGCTCATCGTACAGCCACCAGGTTGTCGTACATTTTCTGCCGTTGAGCAGCCCCGCCTCGCCCAGCATAAACACTCCGCTGCACGAGCCACAAGTCAGCGCGCCATGCACGTACTGTTGCCGTATCCATGACGCTATGCTGCCCAGTTTACCGAGCTGTGGCGGCGTGTTTGATGCATCGGGTACAAACCCGGGGATCAGAACCGCATCGCATGATTTGATATCTGCCAGTGCCGCATCGGCGGTCAGTAACCGCCCGCTTCCGTCGGTCACAGGCTGCCCGTCCGGACTTGCTGTCATGATATTAAAGGGTGACGGCTCCTTGCGAGCAGCTGATATGGCTCTTCCGGCAAGAGAGAACATATCAGCCAGCCCGGTATAGCCTGAAGCAAGGCATCCCGGGGAAGCAATAATGACTATCTTTTTCATGTCAGTCCTGTAGCTGGCCGAAAAAGCCGGTTTAATGGCAGATTCGCCACAGTGCCATGTTGCCTAACCCTGATACAATAATTCTCGTAAGAAAGCCATGATTATTACAACAGGAGAAAGAAACAATGAGTACAACAGCAGGACTGATTTCATTTAAAGCGAGAGAAGGAAAAGGCGCTGAAGTAGCAGAGCGCATAGCCGCTGCTTTGCCTCATGTTAATGCAGAAGAGGGCACCACTCACTGGCTGGTGATCCGTTCAGAAACGAGTCCTGAAACGGTTTTCCTTGTGGATCTGTTCAGTAGTACAGACTCAAGAGAACTCCATATGTCCGGTGAGGCAGCTAAACAAATATTCGCTACCGTACCCGCTCTTCTGGCAGAAGAACCACACATTCATCCTGCGGTTTTGATTGCGGCAAAAGGTATTTAATTCGGTACGTTATGAGTTCAGCTCTCATCTCATAGTGCACACAGAAGGCTGTAAATTTTACATGTCCGCTCTTCGCGGACATTTTTGATGAAAATTGGCTTTGTTGAATAAATCAGATTTCGGGTAAGTCTCCCCGTAGCGGATTGTGTTTTCAGGCAATACGCACGCTTTCAGCCATACCTGCTTTCGTCATTTTGTTCAGCGCTCGTACCAGGGCCATAGCCTCTTCAACCTGACCATCGTAGTCACGCAGCGTCAGTGAACCTCCGGACAGCTGTTTTACCCGGTACATCGCCGTTTCCGCTATTGAGCGACGCTTATAATCTGTTGTCCATTTCCACCGCGCATTACTCCCGTTCAGTCGCTGACTGGCCACTGCACGGTTACGGTCTGCATATTCACCGGACCAGTAACCCGCGCCTTTTCGGGGAGGGATAAGCGCGCTGATTTTCTTACGCCGCAGTTCGTCGTGACAAAGCCGGGTGTCGTAAGCGCCGTCTGCCGCTGCTACCCTGATTTTTCTCTAAGTCTGCCGGATAAGACCCGGGAAGGCTTCTGAGTCCGTCACGTTGTTCAGCGACAGGTCTGCACAGATGATTTCATGTGTTTTGCTGTCAACTGCCAGACGCAACTTTCGCCAGATACGACGGCGTTCTTTGCCGTGTTTTCTGACTTTCCGTTCGCCTTCACCAAAGACCTTCAGCCCGGTGGAGTCAATCACCAGATGCGCGATTTCACCCCGGGTGAACGTTGAAACTGACATTAACCGACTTTGCCCGCTTACTGACACGGGTGTAATCCGGGCAGCGCAACGGAACATTCATCAGTGTAAAAATGGAATCAATAAAACCCTGTGCTGCCCGCAGGGTCAGCCCGAATACGCGTCTAATGACCGGAACGGTGGTGATGGCGAGATCAGAATAGCGCTGAGGTCTTGCTCGTGATGAAAGCGTTGCAGACTCATACCAGGCCTGAATCGCTTCATCGTCCAGCCAGAAAGTTATGGAGCCACGGTTGATAAGGGCTTTGTTGTAGGTGGGCCAGCCGGTGATTTTGAACTTTTGCTTTGCCACGGAACGGTCTGCGTTGTCGGGAAGATGCGTGATCTGCTCCTTCAGCTCAGCAAAAGTTCGATTTATTCAACAAAGCCATTCAGAGTAGATGATGAAGTTCATTACAGATCAGCGATCTGAAATGGACTTCACTAAGTACGAACTGGCTTACGCCATTTCATTTCAGTAAATTACATCAACGACTGAACGAAATTTACCTCGATGCCCATGTTATTTTTTTCAATTTCAAGGACAAGCGCCTGGAAATGAATGGTTTTCTCATGCTGGTTCAGAGCATCAACCGATGTCCACTCTTCAACAAAAGTTACGCTTTTCTCACCGAGAAAAGCATCATAACGAACACACCCATTTTCTAATCGACTTTTATTTATCAGTTCTTTCAAAACTGGTTCAATACTTTTGATAGCTTTAGGGTCAGCAGTTAATGACGCGATGATGTAAACACTCATAATAACCTCTGTTATGAAGTAAATTTTAACCTGCAGAAACCATGCAGGAAACCAAAAATTGAATCGCCACAGATAATCTAGACACTTCCGAGCCGCTGATAATATTGGTTTTCGTATTCAGTTGGTAGCATATGATCACTCGAACCATGCCGACGCTTACTGTTATAAAACATTTCTATGTAATCAAAAATATCACCGCGGGCTTCTTCCCGCGTTCCGTAGATCTTTTTCTTTATCCGTTCACGTTTCAGTAGCTGGAAAAAACTTTCTGCGACTGCGTTGTCATGACAGTTACCGCGACGGCTCATACTGCCCTCCAGCACGTGTGATTTCAGGAACGACTGCCACTCATAGCTTGTGTACTGACTGCCCTGATCAGAATGAACCAGCACCTGCTTTTGAGGATTACGTCGCCACACGGCCATCAGAAGTGCATTCAGGACAATATCCTTTGTCATCTGGGGCTGCATTGACCAGCCAATAACTTTGCGCGAGAACAGGTCAACAACCACGGCCAGATACAGCCAGCCTTCGTGAGTCCGGATGTAGGTGATGTCCGTTACCCAACGCTCATCCGGTGCTTCCGGGTTGAACTGTTGCTGGAGCCTGTTGGGCGTCACGATGCTGGTTTCACCCTTACGTGCCCGTGGGCTACGGTACCCGACCTGAGCCCTTATCCCGGCACGCTTCATCAGTCGCCAGACACGGTTAACTCCGCACTGTTGTCCGGTATCCCGCAGGACGAGGTGGATCTTGCGATAACCATAAACGCAACCCGACTCCAGCCAGAACTGCTTTATCAGCCCCGTCAGCCTCAGGTCAGCATGATGCCGCCGTGAATCCGGCTGCTGAAGCCAGGCGTAAAAACCACTCGGATGCACATCCAGCACCCGACAAAGCAGTCGGACAGGCCAGCAATGGGTGTTGTCACGGATAAAGGCGTACCTCAGTCGGACAGCTTTGCGAAGTACGCCGCGGCTTTTTTTAATATGTCCCGTTCGTCGGTAACCCGCTTCAGCTCTTTCTGGAGGCGTCGGATCTCAGCCTGAGCGTCTGACTGGACTTTATTGGTTGAGGAATCCGGGCCATATGCCTTTATCCAGGCATAAAGACTGTGGGTGGTGATACGAAGACGTGTTGCCACGCTGGAAACAGAATGGCCGCGATCAACAACCTGTTTTACCGCTTCAATTTTAAACTCTTCGGGATAACGCTTACCGCTCATGGGCACCTCTCTTTAAGTCATCTTAAATGACTCTGAGGTGTCTGTTAAACCCGTGGCGATTCAGTTCGTCAAGCGTTGACCTGCCCCCAGTATTAGATACAACCTTCAGTTAGTAATGTCGGTTGGTTTTTCTTCTTGTTTCCCGTTTCGCCAGCATGCTGCAAATTCAGACGGCGTCTGGTAATTCAGCGATGAATGCGGTCTGGACTCGTTATAGTCCTGCCGCCAGTCATTAATGATTTTCCGGGCATGTAGAATATCGCTGAACCAGTGCTCATTCAGGCATTCATCCCGGAAGCGGCCATTGAAAACTCTCAATAAATCCGTTCTGCGTTGGCTTGCCCGGCTGGATTAAGCGCAACTCAACACCATGTTCAAAGGCCCATTGATCGAGCGCACGGCAGGTAAACTCCGGGCCCTGATCGGTTCTTATCGTTGCCGGATAGCCACGAAACAGCGCTATGCCGTCCAGAATACGCACGACCTGAACGCCTGAAATACCGAAAGCGGCGGTGATCGTCAGGCACTCCTTCGTAAAATCATCCACGCAGGTCAGACACTTAATCCGGCGGCCGCTGGCAAGTGCATCCATGACAAAATCCATCGACCATGTCAGGTTCGGCGCATCCGGGCGGAGAAGCGGAAGCCGCTCAGTCGCCAGACCCTTACGGCGTCGCCTGCGTTTTACACCCAGATCGTTAAGGTGATAGATGCGGTAAACCCGCTTGTGGTTGATGTGAAGGCCCTCCCGACGCAACAACTGCCAGATGCGCCGGTAACCAAACCGGCGACGTTCAAGTGCCAGCTCTGTGATGCGCAGAGATAGCTGCGCGTCAGCAGCCGGACGCTGAGCCGAGTAACGGCAGGTCGACAGGGGCAAACCTGCCAGCCTGCAGGCCCGACGTTGCGACAGACCTGCGGCCTCACATCACACATGACTTCCACGGCTTCCCGCTTCTGGTCTGTCGTCAGAACTTTCGGCCAAGAGCCACCTGAAGCGCCTCCTTATCCAGCATGGCTTCTGCAAGCAGCTTCTTAAGGCGGGCGTTCTCTTCCTCAAGCGACTTCAGGCGCTTAACCTCGGGCACCTCCATACCGCCATACTTCTTGCGCCAGGTATAAAAAGTGGCGTCAGAAATGGCGTGCTTACGGCAGAGTTCACGGGCAGAAACCCCGGCTTCAGCCTCGCGAAGAATACTGATGATCTGTTCGTCGGAAAAACGCTTCTTCATGGGGATGTCCTCATGTGGCTTATGAAGACATTACTAACATCGTGGTGTATTAATCAACGGGGAGCAGGTCATGGACTGTTCACTTCTCCTGAATACAATAAAGTCAGAAGAAGTGGTTTGAAGCAGTAGAGTTGAGCAAATTCAGGGGTGGGTCGGATGACATTTTGTAGAGATCTGATACATTCTGAAATGTTACAGAGGAGTAAAGTTCTTTTAGTCATATAACGTAGTGGATAGTTACTATCTCATAAACTTAACCATATTGCAGGAACACTGCGCCCTCAGATGTTACCGGTAACAAATAGTTCCGACACCCGATCGCTCGCATTTCCTCATGATGGATTCGTATGCACATCATCCTGAGATTTGATATGAATATATTGCATCAACAAGTAGTAAAAGAGCTTATCGTGTGGATCGAAGGCCATGTCACCCGTCACATTAGTGTTGATGACATAGCCAAAATTTCTGGTTACTCAAAATGGCACCTGCAGCGTATTTTCAGAGAGGAAACTGGCATGTCAATCGCTGAATTTGTCAGAAAACGGAAAATACAGCGAGCTGCAAATATTCTGCGCACTGGTGATGAGTCCATTCTCAGTGTTGCCCTGAACTTTGGATTTGAAAACCAGCAGTCTTTTACTCGTGTCTTTTCTGCCTGCTACGGCATCCCTCCCGCACGCTGGCGCTCTCTGCATCGCAAACCCTGAGAAACTGTAATCAGTCCTGAAAAATATGCTCACAGACAGGCGCAGCTTTGTCGTACGTCTGTGTTATCCAATCCCTTTGTCATACTGGAATGCTTGTCCAACAAATGAAGCTTTTTACCAGAGGCGCGGTTTTATTCTCAGTCAAGACATCTCTTGCTGCTTTTACAGCATTAACTATTGCTTTATTGCTTAACTTTGAGAGGCCTGCATGGGCACTGACGACCGTTTTCGTCTGCTCACAGCTATACGCAGCATCCACTGTCTCAAAGTCAGTCTTTCGCCTGGCAGGAACGCTACTTGGCGGCATATTTATCTGGCTGCTTTACCCTGAAACCGTCCAGTCACCCGTCCTGTTTAGTCTGTGTGTATCCTTATGGGTTGCTGTCTGTTTGTATCTTTCTCTCAGCGACAGAACCCCCAGAAGTTACATTTTCATGCTGGCAGGATACAGCGCTGCGGTTATAGGGTTCCCAGAGGTCAGCACTCCATACGCCATTACCAGCACCGTTATTTCACGTATAGAAGAAATTACCCTTGGTATAATATGCAGCACACTTGTGCATCGGCTAATTATGCCTGTTCCTATGCATGATTTAATGAACAAGAGCATTATTGCCTGGTATAAAACCTCCCAAAATCTCTGTAGCGATCTTTTAAGGAATGTACATGCAAAGCAAATGCCTGAGCGAAATGAGATAAAGGTCAGAATGGCAAATTATCCATTGAGTGTGGAAGGGATGCTTACACACTGTATCTATGATGGAGAAGCCGCCAGAAATGTTATCAGGCTTGTCAGCATCCAGTATAAACACCTGACATATTTACTTCCTACCTTAACGGCTCTTGAGGCCCGCCTCAGTCTTCTTTCAGAACTACAGGTTCCATTTCCAGACAGCGTTAAGCATGCGATTGAAAGCTTTCTTCTATGGCTTAATTTTGATATGGCTCGCGACGGTATTAATGCAAAACTAAATATTGAGGAAGCGCAGACGAAGTTACAGCAAAACTGGCGAGAAGGAAAAGCAGGCACGGAAGAGACACTACTTTTTACCGGTGTTTTAGAGAGGCTTGCCAATTTTATACGCATTGGCGAAGCCTATCTTAATGTCAGTGACCGCGTGGCGGACTTAAGCATTCATGGTGAGATGACAGCTTACAAAAGCTCTCGGCATACACGACACAGAGACAGAGGCTTACAGGTGCTGTCAGCAGTGACTGCTTTTGTGGCTACATTTACTTCCTGTTTATTCTGGATAGGGAGTGGCTGGCACGATGGTGCTAATGCACCATTGATGGCTGCTATTATCAGCTCTTTTTTTGCAAATACTGATTCACCTGTGACACCGATGAAGCTTTTCATTAAAGGCATCATCCTGGCCTTATTAGTCAGCCTTTTTTACATTGCCCTCTTTATTCCTCATGCCGTTACACTGGAAGCACTAATTATCTGTTTATGGCCTGGCCTTTTCTTACTGGGGCTTTTGCTGGCAAGACAATCAACCAATCTAATTGGCCTTAGTATCGTCATACAACTGCCTGGATTTATTGGCCTGAGCCATTATTATCAGCCTGATATGATTTCAACTATTAATGCAGCAATAGCTTCTCTGATAGGTATCATGATAGCTGTCGTTCTTTCTGCACTTATCCGCAACAAACGTCCTTCCTGGACTGCACGGCGTGCGGTAGTCGCAGGAATCAAAGATCTCCTGATTTTTGTAAAAGCAGTAGAACGAAACTCTTCATCTTTACTGACACGCCAGCAGTTTATTGCGCGCATGATAGACAGAGTAAATTTTATATTGCCTCGTAAACAACAGGATCCTGAAATAAAATTAGTCGCTGGGGGAGACCTCATTTCTGAAACCTGGATAGGCGCAAACTGCTTTGACTTATATGAGCGTCATCATATCGAACTTCGGCATAACGAAATTGATTGTGGACAAATGTTTCACGAGCTGACGATTTTTCTAAAGCGTAAAATGAAATTGTTACAAACCTGTCCTCATCAGGCTTTGCTGGATGAAATTGATTCAATTTTGTTCAAGCTTGAAAAAATTGCTGCCACCGACAATACTGTCTTTACGCCGCTACTTAGTTTATTTAATATTCGCGTCTTATTATATCCAAAGGTTCGCTGGCCAGCATGATCTCAGGCCAGCGATAAGCAACGTAATGATTAACAGGTGACAGTGCAGTGGGTTCTTAATCGATACTTTATTTAACATAAACTACGTTAAGCGAGCTTCACATATGATAGCTGAATGCAGAGGTTTGGCCTGGATATGCTTGCTGAGAGAGCAATGCCTTTATGCCCAGCGATTCAATCCGATGTCGGCTGTCGCTCAGTACCGGGTCCAGCAACATACTGCTGTTGCCGGATTCGTTATCACCGTTGATCACATTCCTGCCAGGCTGGAAAGAAAAAGACAGCGAGGGTGATTTCTAAGATATCTCTTCCAGAAACGAACCGGGAGCATCAGAAGGCGTATCTTGATACCTAAAAGATCGCTCAGAAATGGCATGACTGCTCAGTGGTGAATCTGCGCCAGCTCTTCTTCCGTCAGGCCGGTCATCTGCATGACGATATTCTGGTCAAGGCCATTCTGCAGCATGGTTCGCGCAATTTTCAAAGTTGCTTCGCGCTCGCCCTTTTCAATACCTCGCTGCTCGCCAAGCTGGATCCCCTCCTGGCGTCCTTCCATGCGTCCTTTCTCAATGCCCTTCTGCTCGAGCTGCTGTGCGATGGTCATGAGTGCGTCTCCGTGTTGCGGCACACGCTGTGCCAGTTCGCGAACGAAGGCTTCAGAGTCGGCCGACTCTCCCGCCTGCAATAAATAGTGTATCAGCACCGCCACCTGAGATGAAGAAAGATAGTCCGCCATCAGCAGCGTGGCCAGCCGGTCGGTCAGCGTGGCCACATCGCGCTGGTGTATGTGCTTCTGCAGTAAGGTCAGCGCTGCCATGCTGCGATGATTCATGATGTCATCATCCGGGATAACGGTGATGTCTGTCAGAGGAAAGGAGCCGCCGTATAGTTTCTCCGCGACTGCCGGATCGTCGAACTCATCCAGCCAGCGGGTGGAATACGGATACGGGCTGCGTTTTCCGGTATAGAACAGCACGGGTATCACCAGCGGCAGCTTCTTGTGCCCGGCCTCGAGGTGGCGCTGCATGGCGGCCACGGCGTAGCGCAGCAGGCGAAAAGCCATATGCCGGTCCGGGGAAGACTGGTGCTCAATGAGCACGTGAACGTAGCCGTCTCCGGCGGTGGTCTTCAGGCTGTAAAGGACGTCGCTGAAGTACTGCCGCAGGTCATCCTCTACGAAAGAGCCAGATTCCAGCTTCAGGGTGCTGAGGTCGCAGAGCGCGCGCAGCTCTGCCGGGAGATGAAGCTCCATAAAGTCCCGGGCAATCTCCGGCTGCGTGAGAAACTGCCTGAAAGTCGCGTCGTGAGGCGTGGGCGTGCTGTTTTTCTTCTTCATCCGTGCTGACTCATTAAATGACACGAATATAATACCATGACAGCAGAAGCGCTGTGCGAGGAACCACTTTTATCAGATGTTCGAAACTGTTTGCGTTAAAATAACCGCTCTGTGCTTTTACGGGGAAAATCTGCAGTGTCATTGACAGAAAAGTCTGGCCATCTGGCCTGGTGCGCACTTATCGCACTGGCTCTGGCCCGAAAGGACGGAACCGTATGTTCTGCCGCTCAGGAAAATCTCTTTCTCACGCGCTGGCTGGCTTCTGCTCAGAAGCAGCGTCGCTTCTCTCGTGATGTCGCTCCAGACATTGACTGGTTACTGAAGCAGGGTCGACAGTACCGCGTTAAAGCGCAGCTGGCCGGCAAGCTGGACTAACTGTGGCAGTCCTGTTCCGGCACGCTTACTGAACAGAATGCTCTCGGTCGCCTCACCTTTGCAATGGAAGCCGCAAAAGATATGGGCTGGGTTTACCGGTTGCTCACTGACAGGGAGTGGTCAGGACAACATGCAACAAGGCTGAATCCCGGTCTGAACGGCGTCTGTGTCTCGCAAACCAGCCTGGCCGCGGCGTTTGACGCTGAAGGCCGTCAGGTAAAACCACTGATGGCGCGCCTTACAGGGAGCGTGGCTGGCCTGGAGCAGCTCTTTGACCGCTGTGGATGGAAGCTTGTTGCAGAGCGCAATGATGATTTCAAAAACCTTTTTACGCTAACCGCTGAAAATAATGGATAAATCAATCCATGCACAGAAAAGGACGTGCTGGATAATGTATAAATTCGCTCAGCAAAACGGCATTTACTGATTACAGTGGATAGTATTCAGAGAAGAGATAAGATACCAGGGCATAGCCTAAAGTATCCGTTTTACGTTACGGCGTAACTTCCTGGCCAGGGTCGGTGTGCATATGATGGTCAGACGCGCTACGACTCCTGTAGGCATAGCTGTTCGGCATGCAGGCAGGTCGGTGCTGCCAGTCATAAATACCGTTTGTAATCTCCCGGCCACGGCCACCGCTCCGCAACTTATCTGGTCGCTGGTAACAGATTGTCACAGAACGTCTGTAGTCATAAAAAACTGTCAAAGCTTAACGCTATCGCTTCTTTCCAGAATTTTCGAAGCGGTCGCCTCTACTTATCCGCTAAAACCGGGCAAGTCTCAGCCCAAAACGCACAGACGATGCTACGTGAATTCTGGTGGGGTAACCCTCTGCTTTTTTCTCAAAATTCACGTAGCGCTGCCCGTTTTATGTACACCCTTACGCAGGATGAGCAGGTCAATTGCCTGCAAGGATCTTTTGTGGATCCTGACTTTGTATAACGCAAATTATATGAAGTCAGGATATTGCTCAGTAGCCTGATACTGGCAGAGTACAGATAGGCGGTTTTTCTGGCTGATAAGCCCCTGATTATTTGAACTTAACGACTTAACCAAGGCGCTAGTAGCGGCAAGGCACAGGACTGCAAGGGCTGGGCTATTATACTCAAAATTACATAAGGCTAACGTTTACTTCAGTGAACCGGTAGTAATAAGGCTCAGCTATGCGGCGGTTAGGCAAATGATTCCAATTATAGGAAACGAGCAGCTTTTATGATTCCTCAAGTATAGGATAAATAATGAACTAAAAGTCAAAAAAAATCTTGATTATAGAATAAAAGAAATTAAGAGAGCTCTCGAAATTCACTTACTGAGATTGGGATGCAAATTTTAATAAAAACTTATAAGATTTATATACCCATATATATAATAACAAATTAGAAAAATGTTATCACTTATATATAATTAAACGTTAAATAAAAAGCTGCAACAATACTTTTAGCAAAAATGAAATATAAATTAATAATACAAAGGCCCATTAATGAGCCTAAGAGGGTGATGCTGCCAACTTACTGATTTAGTGTATGATGGTGTTTTTGAGGTGCTCCAGTGGCTTCTGTTTCTATCAGCTGTCCCTCCTGTTCAGCTACTGACGGGGTGGTGCGTAACGGCAAAAGCACTGCCGGACATCAGCGCTATCTCTGCTCTCACTGCCGTAAAACATGGCAACTGCAGTTCACTTACACCGCTTCTCAACCCGGTACGCACCAGAAAATCATTGATATGGCCATGAATGGCGCTGGATGCCGGGCAACCGCCCGCATTATGGGCGTTGGCCTCAACACGATTTTACGTCACTTAAAAAACTCAGGCCGCAGTCGGTAACCTCGCGCATACAGCCGGGCAGTGACGTCATCGTCTGCGCGGAAATGGACGAACAGTGGGGCTATGTCGGGGCTAAATCGCGCCAGCGCTGGCTGTTTTACGCGTATGACAGGCTCCGGAAGACGGTTGTTGCGCACGTATTCGGTGAACGCACTATGGCGACGCTGGGTCGTCTTATGAGCCTGCTGTCACCCTTTGACGTGGTGATATGGATGACGGATGGCTGGCCGCTGTATGAATCCCGCCTGAAGGGAAAGCTGCACGTAATCAGCAAGCGATATACGCAGCGAATTGAGCGGCATAACCTGAATCTGAGGCAGCACCTGGCACGGCTGGGACGGAAGTCGCTGTCGTTCTCAAAATCGGTGGAGCTGCATGACAAAGTCATCGGGCATTATCTGAACATAAAACACTATCAATAAGTTGGGACCATTACCGCCTCGTTGATATTTTTGATATCAAGCATTTCAATATCGCAGCTGATGCTGTGCTCGGCGCAAAATTCCAGAACTTCCTGGGTTTCCGCAATGCCACCGATCAGAGAGGCCGCCAGTACGCGGCGATTCATAACCAGGTTGCCCGCATGGAGTGCAGGTTCAATCGGCTCGATCAGCCCCACTTAATTGTAGGTCATAATAAATTACACGCAAGCGCATCGGTATAAAGTGAGCCATGTTAAAAATTTATGCTACATTTAAAATGCTCTTATCTTGCGTGGAAAAAATAAGCGCAACGAGATTTAAAACCAGCATGATTATTTTTAATCGTTTCAATCCAGAGGGGTAATTATGAGAGCAATCATTTATAACGGCCCGTTCAACGTAACGGTAAAAAATGTTCCTGACGCAAAAATTGAGCGCCCCGGTGACGCGCTTATCCGCATTACTACCACGAATATCTGTGGTTCGGATCTGCACATGTACGAAGGCCGCACCAGTTTTGAAGAAGGGCGCATTTTCGGCCATGAAAACATGGGAGAGGTCGTTGAAGTCGGCAAAGGCGTTGAGCGTGTCAAGGTGGGAGACCGCGTCTGTATGCCGTTTAACATCGGCTGCGGCTTCTGTGAAAATTGCGAAAAAGGCCTGACCGGTTTTTGCCTGACGGCTAATCCGGGAAGCGCTGGCGCCGCCTATGGTTTTGCTGAAATGGGCCCATGGGACGGCGGGCAGGCAGAACTGCTGCGGGTCCCCTTTGCCGATTTCAATTGTCTGGTGCTGCCGGAGGATGCCTCAGAAAAAGAGGATGATTATGTGATGCTCTCTGACATCTTTCCGACAGGCTGGCACGCGACCGAACTGGCGGGATTGCGAGCGGGCGAAAGCGTCGCTATTTATGGGGCGGGTCCGGTTGGGTTGATGGCGGCTCACTCAGCGCTGATAAAAGGCGCATCGCAGGTGTTTGTTGTGGATACCCACAGTGACCGTCTTGCCCTCGCCGAGCAACTTGGTGCAACACCCGTTCATGCTGCCGGAGATGAGGCCGTACAGAAAATACTGGATCTGACCGACGGCAGGGGCACCGACTGCGGGTGTGAATGCGTGGGATACCAGTGCTGTAATAAGCATGGTCATGAAGATAACAGTGCAACCATGAACAGCCTTGTCGCGTCAACTAAAGCCACGGGCGGAATCGGCGTGGTTGGCGTATTTGTCCCGCAGGATCCCTCTGCTGCAACCGATCTGGCTAAAGAAGGCAAGATGCCTTTCGATTTTGGCAGTTTCTGGTTCAAGGGCCAGTCAATCCGCACCGGACAGGCAAACGTGAAGGCCTACAACCGACAGCTTGCACGACTGATTCACCATGGCAAAGCCAGCCCTGGCCAGATTATTTCGCATCGTCTGAGCCTGGACGAAGCGCCTGAAGGCTATAAAAATTTCGACAGCCGTACCCCCGGCTGGACGAAAGTGGTCCTCAAACCCTGAAGGCGTGGACAGCTCTTACAGAAAGCCTTGTGCCGATTGCTCAGGGCTTAACCGGTTGGCTCACCCACGTTTAGTCTTTTTAATAGGCTGCGCTCCTCAACGCTGCTTCGCTTGAATATCAACCCGGCTTTGTTGAATAAATCGAACTTTTGCTGAGCTGAAGGAGCAGATCACGCATCTTCCCGACAACGCAGACCGTTCCGTGGCAAAGCAAAAGTTCAAAATCACCGGCTGGCCCACCTACAACAAAGCCCTTATCAACCGTGGCTCCATAACTTTCTGGCTGGACGATGAAGCGATTCAGGCCTGGTATGAGTCTGCAACGCTTTCATCACGAGCAAGACCTCAGCGCTATTCTGATCTCGCCATCACCACCGTTCCGGTCATTAGACGCGTATTCGGGCTGACCCTGCGGGCAGCACAGGGTTTTATTGATTCCATTTTTACACTGATGAATGTTCCGTTGCGCTGCCCGGATTACACCCGTGTCAGTAAGCGGGCAAAGTCGGTTAATGTCAGTTTCAACGTTCACCCGGGGTGAAATCGCGCATCTGGTGATTGACTCCACCGGGCTGAAGGTCTTTGGTGAAGGCGAACGGAAAGTCAGAAAACACGGCAAAGAACGCCGTCGTATCTGGCGAAAGTTGCGTCTGGCAGTTGACAGCAAAACACATGAAATCATCTGTGCAGACCTGTCGCTGAACAACGTGACGGACTCAGAAGCCTTCCCGGGTCTTATCCGGCAGACTTAGAGAAAAATCAGGGTAGCAGCGGCAGACGGCGCTTACGACACCCGGCTTTGTCACGACGAACTGCGGCGTAAGAAAATCAGCGCGCTTATCCCTCCCCGAAAAGGCGCGGGTTACTGGTCCGGTGAATATGCAGACCGTAACCGTGCAGTGGCCAGTCAGCGACTGAACGGGAGTAATGCGCGGTGGAAATGGACAACAGATTATAAGCGTCGCTCAATAGCGGAAACGGCGATGTACCGGGTAAAACAGCTGTCCGGAGGTTCACTGACGCTGCGTGACTACGATGGTCAGGTTGAAGAGGCTATGGCCCTGGTACGAGCGCTGAACAAAATGACGAAAGCAGGTATGGCTGAAAGCGTGCGTATTGCCTGAAAACACAATCCGCTACGGGGAGACTTACCCGAAATCTGATTTATTCAACAAAGCCCATCAGCGGTACAAAACTTGACCGCCCGGAGCTGGGGCGCTTACTGATGGACAGTCACCGCAATGATATTTTACTGGTCGAGCAGATAGACCGTCTGACCCGTCTGAGCAACAGCGACTGGATGACGCTGAAAAAGCAAATCGAGCAACACGAGCTGCGGATTGTCAGCCTCGATGTGCCTACCTCATGGCAGGCACTGTCAGATAAAGACCCTTCGCAGGCTGATCCAATCACCCGCGTAGTGATAACCGCCATCAATAACATGCTTATCGATCTGATGGCCGCGATGTCGCATAAGGACTGGCTGAGCCGCAGCCAGCGGCAAAAGCAGGGGATTGAACGGGCACATACGCTGGGAAAATGCCGGGGCAAACAGGCCGATCTTGAACGACACCAGAAAATTCTGTACTACCGCCATGTCAAGAAACTGAGCATAAGAGAAACTGCTGAAGCCACCGGTTACAGCACATCTCAGGTCTGCAGGATTCAGGCCCTGTTCAGGCCTGAAAATTAAGCACATTTTCTGGTAATGGTCCCAACTTATTGATAGTGTTTTATGTTCAGATAATGCCCGATGACTTTATCATGCAGCTCCACCGATTTTGAGAACGACAGCGACTTCCTTCCCAGCCTTGCCAGATGCTGCCTCAGATTCAGGTTATGCCGCTCAATTCGCTGCGTATATCGCTTGCTGATTACGTGCAGCTTTCCCTTCAGGCGGGATTCATACAGCGGCCAGCCATCCGTCATCCATATCACCACGTCAAAGGGTGACAGCAGGCTCATAAGACGACCCAGCGTCGCCATAGTGCGTTCACCGAATACGTGCGCAACAACCGTCTTCCGGAGCCTGTCATACGCGTAAAACAGCCAGCGCTGGCGCGATTTAGCCCCGACATAGCCCCACTGTTCGTCCATTTCCGCGCAGACGATGACGTCACTGCCCGGCTGTATGCGCGAGGTTACCGACTGCGGCCTGAGTTTTTTAAGTGACGTAAAATCGTGTTGAGGCCAACGCCCATAATGCGGGCGGTTGCCCGGCATCCAGCGCCATTCATGGCCATATCAATGATTTTCTGGTGCGTACCGGGTTGAGAGGCTGTGTATGTGAACTGTAACTGCCATGTTTTACGGCAGTGAGAGCAGAGATAGCGCTGATGTCCGGCAGTACTTTTACCGTTACGCACCACCCCGTCTGTAGCTGAACAGGAGGGACAGCTGATAGAAACAGAAGCCACTGGAGCAC
>NZ_CP118621.1:0-129546 GCF_045780835.1 Pantoea sp. GABEPS69
ACAGATAAAACAGGCCAACACTAAACTCTTTGGCTGATATGTAAATTAGTTTTATCGAAACTTATTGATATGTTTATAATATTAGAAGAGCAGCGGTTGATGCAGAAGAGATAATCTGAGCGTCAAGTCAGCATTGCCATGTACAGATTTGTGGCGAAAAGCCTCATTTTGCGCAGGGTGGAGTGAAACATCATTTCTGATAGTAAATAATACAGTAAAATCACTCATCAGCACTTAATTTAACATAAACTACGTTAAGCTAAGTTTTAATTTCCAGATAATATGCCTAGTAAATGTCCCGAGCTGACCATTGTCATAGACAGTTGCCCAGCCCGAAACTGTTAAAAATGACCGCGGTAAATTACCTCAAGAGCACGCCTTGAATAAGTCATGTGACCTGCTCCCCGTTGATTAATACACCGCGATGTTAGTAATGTCTTCATCAGTCACATGAGGACATCCCCATGAAGAAGCGATTTTCCGACGAACAGATCATCAGTATTCTCCGCGAGGCCGAAGCCGGGGTTTCAGCCCGGGAACTCTGCCGCAAGCATGCTATTTCTGACGCTACCTTTTACACCTGGCGCAAGAAGTTCGGCGGCATGGAAGTTCCCGAAGTGAAGCGGCTCAAGTCACTTGAAGAGGAGAACGCCCGCCTCAAGAAGCTGCTCGCTGAAGCCATGCTGGATAAGGAGGCGCTTCAGGTGGCTCTTGGCCGAAAGTTCTGACGAAAGACCAGAAGCGGGAAGCCGTGGAAGTCATGTGTGAAGCCGCAGGTCTGTCGCAACGTCGTGCCTGCAGGCTGGCAGGTCTGTCCCTGTCGACCTGCCGCCATTCGGCTCAGCGTCCGGCTGCTGACGCGCAGCTGTTTCTACGTATCACAGAGCTGGCACTTGAGCGCCGCCGCTTTGGTTACCGGCGCATCTGGCAGCTACTGCGGCGGGAGGGCCTTCACGTCAACCACAAGCGGGTATACCGCATCTATCATCTCAACGGCCTGAGTGTAAAGCGCAGGCGACGCCGCAAGGGGCTGGCGACTGAGCGGCTTCCGCTTCTTCGCCCGAATGCGCCGAACCTGACATGGTCGATGGATTTTGTCATGGATGCACTTGCCAGCGGCCACAGGATTAAGTGCCTGACCTGCGTGGATGATTTCACGAAGGAGTGTCTGACGATCACCACGGCATTCGGAATTACAGGCGTTCAGTTGACACGCATTCTGGACGGCATTGCGCTGTTTCGTGGCTATCCTGCAACGATAAGAACCGATCAAGGCCCGGAATTTACCTGCCGTGCGCTCGATCAATGGGCCTTTGAACATGGTGTTGAGTTGCGCTTAATCCAGCCGGGCAAGCCAACGCAGAACGGATTTATTGAGAGTTTCAATGGTCGATTTCGGGATGAATGCCTGAATGAGCACTGGTTCAGCGATATTCTACATGCCCGGGAAATAATTAATGACTGGCGGCAGGATTATAACGAATGTCGACCACATTCATCGCTGAATTACCTAACGCCGGCTGAATTTGCAGCGTGCTGGCGAAACGGGAAATATGAAGAAAAACCAACTGACATTACTAACTGAAGGTTGTATCTAATCCTGGGGGCTGGTCAGCTGCGTTAAAAGCATCGTAGAGGCAAAATCGGGGATACCCCTTTTATGACGTTGTTAATATTTCTTGTTAAGTAACTAATAACACCCTGCCGCTACTCTCAGCAGGATCCGGAAAAAAGCATTCTAAGAGGTCCAGCATTCAAATCTTTGACCAGCTGAATAAATTTATTCAGCTGGATCCCCTGACCTTCGCGAAAGTCAAACGCATATGTACAACCCCTCATTGACAAAACACGGTACAGTTCATAAATAAGTTCGCGGTTCGGGCCTTTGCCAGCAGCGGCCTTCTCAAGGGCCAGACGTTATGAAGTAACCAGAACAACATGACAGGGTTCATTCAGTTGCAAGACGCCGTCGATCAACCCCTGCACTAAGCTGCGTTTTGAGGTGGTATCCTGATAGTGAAACGTCATCGGCGTTTTCACATTATCCCGCTCTATCAGCACGTGAGCCAGACCCACGCGCTTCTGTTCGTTGCAACTGCACGTTGCATAGATATGTACTGTTTTCATTAAGTTTCGTCACAGGCCCTGTCTCAGGGTTTTCAGTAGGGCAAACTTCACAGCTCAGCAGCATCAGATGTTTATAAACAGGAAAACGCCAAAATCTAAAAATGTTTGTAAACGGGAACGAGCACCAAACGGGTGTTTGTAAACCGGACAAGCTCATATCAGCGTCACTTACTGCAGGTGTGACACAGCTATCATCCCTGAAATGTTTATAAACTGGCAAAGCATTTATCCCAGACAGACAGAGCGACTCACCGAGCATGTTTCTGTCCGGTTTATAAACATATTTGCCTGGTTAAGCCGAAACAGGCTCTATTCATCCCGTTTATAAACATAAAAGTACCCGAGTAAGCAGACAGACAGTAAGGCTCAGGCCCTCTTCACCAGTATACAACCACAAAAACTCGCGCCGGGTTGATTGCCGGACAGTTTACCCAGTTTATAAACATACCTGCCTGCTTAGCCCAAGCCATCATCAACCAGAGTTTTCCCGTTTATAAACACATTTTCTGGAGGTGCGTTATTGAGTGAAATCAGATAAAAAATCAATATCTTCGATTCCCTTACAGCGTGAGTTACGACTGTGAATGTTCAGATACCATTCCTTGCCTTTTTTGATGACGGATCCGTCGAGATAGCCCGTTAACTGCAAATCTTCAATAGCCTTCTTAATGGTTCGATTTTGCTGCGCATCCGCTGAGGTAAGCAACAAACGCTTCTTGATGCGGGTAAACGAAAGCGGAAGTGGTTTTTGCGGCAGACTTTCAATGAAAGTGTAGAGCGCCTGAGCAGATCCTTTGTTTGCAAGACGTCTTAGCACGATCATTTGCAGTAAGACCTGGTTATCGATGCGATAAAGTTCCCAGAGCGATTCATCAGCCTGCAACTTTATCGTGTCGGCCTCAATATCGTATTGCCCACGCTGAAGAAGGCCTGTGACGGTATGTTTACTCTTGTTCTTGGAGGAAAGGCTGATCGTAGTTCCACGTAAGCGGGTCAGGGATTCTGAGATTCGGGTACGCAGAACCGTTGTTTTTTCTTTATCGGGATAACCGGCAAAGGAAGCGAACTGCGTGAAGGGCAACTCGATAGAGTTCGTGGTTTCTCCATACCGACTGAAGGAGACGATGATAGCAACCCACACTTTGAAATCCGTCTCCATCGATAAGCGCGGGCCGGAAATTCGAATATCGGAATAACCCTCAGCCTGTGCTAATTCCAGCTCAGCAAGCTCTTTGGACGCATCTATGGTAATACTTTCGACATTGGCACCCTTACGCTTGAGAGTGGGCACAAAAAGTCCGAGGCGCATAAGTGCAACGGGCTGAACCGTACTGCTACTGGTTGGGGTTAACTTTTTGCCACTGGTACTTACACTTAAGACATCCGTAAGGTGTAATACCTTGTTTTTACTATGCATATAAGAATTTACCCACAGGTGATAAGCCTGAAAAAGTGGCTGAAGCGGATATCCCGTTTACAAACATTTATCTTCCCGTTTATAAACACACTTTCCCCGTAAGTAAACATTTTTATCCGGTTTACAAACATGTTTTCCCCGTTTATAAACATCAGATCGCCTCAGCAGGCCTTATCTGGCAAGGGATCAATGGATCCTGGATCTTTTAGGTTCTGTAAGGATCTGAATGGATAAATAATTGGATCTGTCCTGTGGAAATGTGGATAAGTCATTGAGCCGTTTCAGATATGCGTTAAAAAACCGCTAACGCGCCTGCGGCTTGTTCAACTGCAAGGGGATCCACAAAGGATTTGTGGATCCCCTTGCAGTTACTGTAAAAAACCTGACTCATATATCGTCTGTACGGGAGCTGCACATGGCATTTCAAAATCCTGCACAAAACTTTGCAGAGCGACGGCTCAGTCTGGGTGATCTGGTCACACTGTCGCCTCACTCAACCTTTCTTATGCGTAGCGACAGTAATTACCCTGAAGCTGGCATTTTACAGGGGTCAGTCCTTGCCGTTGATCGTTCACTCACACCTCAGCACAGGCACATCATTGTTGCAGAGCTCAACGGAGAGCTGGTGCTTCGCAGGCTGCTTATAAATCCGGTTCCAGCTCTCCAGGAGCTGAGAGGCGATGAAACCATTACCCTGCTCGACGAAGGTCAGGAACTGCCTGTCTGGGGCGTTGTGGCCTACACGCTGACCGATATTGCCGGGCAGGGCTTCACTCATCCAGTCAGTGACTAACTAAAACTTCGCCGTACATAAGCTGTAATGAGCAACCCTTAGCTGGAGACGAGACATGTTTGCACTCGCTGACGCCAACAACTTTTATGCGTCCTGCGAAACGGTATTCAGGCCAGATCTACGTGGAAAACCCATTTGCGTTGTATCAAACAATGACGGCTGCGTGATTGCCCGCTCGGCTGAAGCCAAACGGATGGGCATCAAAATGGGCGCCCCGCTTTTTAAAAACGAGCGCTACTTTCGGGACAATGGCGTTTACACCTTCAGCTCTAATTACGCGCTGTATGGCGATATGTCTGCAAGAATGATGGCGATCCTGAGCGAAATGGCACCCGGACAGGAAATTTATTCGATCGATGAATCTTTTCTGGATGTAAGCGGAGTAGCAGCCTGTTTACCCCTTGAAGAATTTGGCCGCCAGATGCGTGACCGGGTCAGGAAGGAGCTCGGACTGATCATCGGTGTAGGGTTCGGTTCGGCCCTTCCAAAACGCTGGCCAAGCTGGCTAACTTTGCCGCTAAAAAGTGGACCCGGACAAACGGCATTGTCGACCTCTCCAGCCCTGACCGGCAGCGCCGGCTGCTGGCCCTGGTAAGGGTGGATGATATCTGGGGGATCGGCGGCAGGCTCAGCAGGCGGCTCCATGCAATGGGTATCAGTACGGCGCTACAGCTGGCTGACAGTAATATCAGCACGATCCGGAAAAGTTTTGACGTAATCGTGGAGCGTACCGTTCGCGAACTCAACGGCGAATCCTGTCTGGCCCTAGAAGACGCGCCGGCGTCAAAACAGCAGATTGTGGTGAGCCGCAGCTTTGGTGAGCGGGTAACCTGCATTGAAGATTTGCAGCAGGCCATTGTCACGTACGCCACTCGCGCAACGGAGAAACTGCATGAGCAGGGATCCAAATGCCGGCACATCAGTGTGTCGGTCGCAACCGGCCGATACGGAAATGAGCCTCAGTATGCTAATGCGGCATCAATGACCTGTGAATATCCTACCAGTGACACGCGGGATATCATCGGCTTTGCCCTGCGGGCTCTTGAAAGCCTGTGGCGCGACGGTTACCGGTATGCCAAGGCGGGCGTCACTCTGGGAGACTTTTATCAGTCAGGGGTGGCGCAGCTTGATATGTTCAGCCAGCAGCTGCCGCGCGCGAACGCTGATGCGCTGATGTCAGCCGTGGACCGCATTAACCGGTCCGGGCTGGGTAAGGTCTGGTTCGCCGGACAGGGCACGGAAAATGCCTGGCAGATGAAACGTGGAATGCTGTCACCGCGATATACAACCTGCCTCTCTGAGATCCTGACAGTGAAATAACGCCAGGTTACAGGTAATTCATGCAGCAGATAAACGACTCCTGTCAGTACGTACGAAGAGCAATGCCGCGGCGCGAATTGCTTTAAAACCGTTTTTAAGGGAAGAGGCCGGCCGTGTCCGGCATAATTTACGGCACGAAAGCAGCATCCGAGGTATTAACTCCTGTGGAATATCTGAAACTTTTCACCACGCTTTACTCTGCTGCCGGCAAACTAGTCGGCAGCCTGCTTACTCGCAAACAGCTGCGACGGCACCAGGCTGAGGCGGCCTCACGGCTGGCCAGCCTTCTGAACAGGTACGTGACAGATTGCTATGCCGCGGCAGCAGATAACGGCTATCCCGACTATATGGATCCTGCCAGATATGATTACCGGGAGCGAAGCCATCAGTGCCCGGATCCCACGCTCGCGTTACCGGAAATCCGGGACTGGGAGCTGTTGCCTCTTGTCGTTACTGACGGGGCACGCGCCATCGAAAATCAGCAGAATGATATCCCCGGGTTACTGAGAGACGCACGGGAAACCGATGACGGTTCGGGCAATCAGTATTTTGCAGAGCGTCAGCGCATATTTGCCCGACTGGGGTTTCAGGCATCAGCTCTCAGCCGCATGCTTCGCAATGCATACCACCTGACACCGCCCACCATGACACATCGGGAGCGGGAAACCTTTCTTGAGTCACAGGTGAAATATCACGACGGTTACAGCGTGAAGCTGCGTATCATTGAGCGGCGCATCGCGCGACAGCAACAGTAAAAGCCTGAAAGGACAGCAAATGGAGTTTAAAGACGTATTAACGCCGCTGGTCACGCTTGCCGGCGTCTGGCTGGCTGCACGGTTTACCCTGCGCAACGAGGTGCAGAAAAAAGCGCTGGAAATTCGCACCGCCAGGCTTGAGAGCATTGCCGCCGACTGCAGCGATGCGCTGACCGGGCTTCGCAATTATGCAGGCTCTGCTATGCATATCATTGAGATGGCGTTCAGGATGAAGGGCGAGCAGATCGGTCCGGGTACAACGCTCGCTGAGCTGCGTATTTCCGTAGAAGAGCTGGGCAACCATGTGTCGGTAACGGAAGGGAGTAACCGGGCGCTCGACACCGCGAAAATTCGCCACTGTCGGCATCTGCTGGCCTTTCATCGTCCCACTGAAGGCACACGCTGGGATGAGACCGTTTCTCCCCTGCTGGATACCTTCAACGACTTTCTGATGATCACGATGCCTGGTGAGCCTGTGCGCGATATGAAAAACGTTATGCGCAGCGCAGAGTATGAACTTGCTTTCCGGCAAACCCTTTATGAGCAGCTGCTTGAAGTAAAGCAGTTTCAGAAAGAGCTGACGGCCAGCCTGTCAGAGGAGTTCATCTCCCTGACGCAGCCTGTCCCGGTAAGTGCGGCGGAAAGGCTGCGCCGCTGGCGGCAATATTTACTGCCAGATCGCTTTCGCTGAGGCGTGCTGCGTCTTACTGAATATGCCGGCCTCAGTTGTCAAAATACCTGATGCAGCAGCCGTAGCGCATAACGCATAAGTAGAAAGGCAGAAATTAAGCGTGACGGCGTCACCTCCTGCCATAAAGCGGATATGACGCAGGATACCTGTAGTGCCCTGCGCACCGCGCGGCGTCAGGCCGCCGCCTGCTCCTCATCATTTGCTGTCGGCAGCTGACTGTTGAAGACCGCCAGCTGCGCTTCCATCCGACGCGTCATGCCCGGCAGGGGAACCAGCGTCAGCATCAGCCACGGCAGCCATATAAAGCCGGTCATCAGAAGCATGAGCAGCATCGCCCGCCCCGTGCTCAGCCCGTGAAAGATAATGATCCCCGCCGCAATCAGCAGCGTGGTGCTGATGAATACGTTCAGACCAGACAAGCAGAGGCAAATCATATACCAGGTACGGTTGAAGTGAATTTTACCTTCCCGTTCACTGAGCCAGGTGCGCCAGAGCGACAGGTAGCTGGCCCGCACGTTGTAGCGTTCGGCAAACAGCACGGCCAGATCCTGCAGGCGATGGTTAAAAAGCCGGGTGAGCTTCCAGAGGCTGCGCTGGCGAAGTTCACGCTCAATCAGCGCACGGGTTTCCCTGTTGAGATACTCCTGCGTCAGCATGTGCTCAAGCCGGCGTTTTTCACTGTTTATCACGCTGCGAGCAATGCCCGCAGGATCGGCCCGGACGAGCCAGCTGTGCACGACCAGCACACACATTCCAAACAGTATCGCCGGCATGATGAGCCAGCCGGGCGTACCGTTTTTTGTGAACCATTCAAACGCCTGCGTCAGGATAGCATCCATCCTGTTTCCTCCTTTTTATCAAATGTCCTTGTCAGCCGGGCGGCAGGCTTCTCAGCACCGCGGCCGCCTCGGCGCCCTCCCCGCTGAACGACACGGCAAGCGTCGCCGCCACGTCGAGCGCAAACACTCTTGTATACACCTCGATCGAGCGCGCGTCCTTGTGCCCCGCCAGCGCCTGGATGACCTTGAGCGGCTGGCGGTGGTAAAGCAGGTGCATCACCCAGGAGTGCCGGAAGGTGTGCGGGGTCACCGGGATCGAGAAAAACACCCCGTCCTCGTTGGCCCGCCTGACCGCGGCCTTCAGCCAGTTGCGCATGGTCTCGTCGGTCGCGCTCCAGAGCGGTTCGCGCCGCTTCGGCCGCTCGGTGGCAAGCCAGCTCTCCACCTGGCGCACGTAGCCCGGATCCGTGAGGGGCACCAGGCGCACCGCGTCCTTGGGCGGGCGCCCGCGCCGGCTGCGCACCTTTTCCGACAGGATCCGCACGAACGGCCTGGGGCCGTCCAGCACAAACGACTCGGGGGTCAGGCTGCAGGCCTCCCCGATGCGCGCCCCGGTGTTCCAGAGGGTGCTGAACAGAAAGTGGTGCTTTCTGTCGGGCATATAGTGCAGCAGCGCGTTGACCTCGGGGGCCAGTAAATAGAACGGCGTGGCCCCGTTCGCCGTGGCCATGCGCCGCAGCGCCACCGCGGTTGCAAAATCCGCGCCCGGGGCGAAGGCGAGCGCGGTGACACGTTCTGGTGAATTCTGCAGGGAAAGCGTGCTGTTCATGGGGAATTTTTCACGTAGCGTTGTCTGGGCATTTATGCGGCTATTTTCCCGCAGCGGGGCGGCGGGAGCCAGATCAATAAATCGCGCAGAAAGGATCCGAAATTTGGTTTTACCCGCAATATAGAGGCTTATCCAAACCCCGTGAAGGATCCTTTTTTCCCTAAAAATCCCGTCAGGCCTTGTGGCGCAAGGCCTGCGGCCCGGATCTGCATGTTTGGTATAATTGGGGTAATGCCAGGCAGCTGAAGAAGTGATGTCAAAGTGTTCAGCGCAGCGTTAAGATGAAGCGATACAGATTAATCCTAATTCATCAGGGACGGGTCAGATGGCAGTCAAGCGCGCCTATTACGGCAATGATAACGACCGGGACTACTTCGAGAGGGTCTTCCAGTCAGCCAACATCAACTTTCTTATCGGCTCAGGGGCATCACTCCCGGCTATTTCAGTGCTAGGAAATATTGAAAATGAGTTGCAGGATCTCATTAATAAGGATGATGAAGAAAGCTATTTTAATAAAGCTGCGGAATTTTTAGGTACCGTATGGCGTCCACATGAATACCTGCTTGGAAAAAAGGGAAAAGTGCTACTCACTCCAGAATTTGAAGAAAATGTCATTAAGACTCAGGGAAATTATGACAGTTTTATTTCTTCGCTGGAGAGAATTTTAACCCGCAGGCGCACAGGGCTTTTGCCAAAGCGTATTAATATATTCACTACTAACTATGATCTGTTCATCGAAGACGCCTCCATAAGGAACAGCAATATTGTTCTGAACGATGGTTTCAGCAAGCGGGCAGACTTATGGGGGTATTCCTCATTTGATCCAGGTAGCTTTTATCATACGATAAGTGCAACGGGAAATTTATATAATTACAAGGTAGAACTCCCTACAATTAATCTTATTAAAATGCATGGCTCTTTATCGTGGCTAAATGAAAAAAACAAAATAATATATGAATTCCCGTCTTTTGAACCCAAAGAATTCAAAAATTCCGAAGTAAAAAGAGCATGGGTGCTTTCTCACAAGTTAATTCTCCCCCGGAAAGAGAAGTTTAAAGAAACGCTGCTGCAGAACGTTTATTACGATTTGCTGAGGACCTATTCTAATGAGCTTGATAAAGAAGCTACCCTGCTGGTTGTTTTTGGTTTTTCCTTTGCGGATGAACACCTTGAAACACTGACCAAAAAGGCCCTGCGTAATGCTACTTTGAAGTTGATGATATTTGCATACAACGAAGTCAGTGCTGAAGGTTTCATGGAAAAATTTCGTGATTATTCCAACGTTGAGGTTGTTTATCGTCCGGGGGGAAACGTTGACTTTCCAGTCATGAATAACATTATCACGTGCTATCTGGGAGGCGCGAGATGAGCGGGCATTTTACTGATGAGGAAGCGGTACTGCGGGTCGGTGAAGTCTGCGAGGTATCCGGACGCGCGGTTACTGTTCTTGTCGATAAAAACAAGAACCTCAGCGACCTGTTTTATCAGGGGAAAGTCCTGAGAAACGTCTCGGTGGGCAGCTTCATTGAAATAAAAAAAGGATTCATGAGCCTGATTGGTAAAGTAGAAGCCGAGCGGGTGATTGAAGAAAAGCATCCTTCTGGAAGCGGCAGCGATGCCTGGCGTTACCGGCGTTATCTCACGGCAACTCTGACCGGGTATATCGATCGGGGAGGAACGTTCACAGGTGGGGCCCGTGAGCTTCCCCTTATCGGCAACGAGGCCTTTGTAGTAACTGAAGACATGATACAAACCGTTCATCAGATAGCTCGCGCAGACGAAGCGGTTATGACGTTCACCCGTACGGACCTTGAAAACATTGAGATTGCGCTGCCGGTTAATGGGCTGATCAACTCGCATATTGCGATTTTCGGCAACACCGGCAGCGGGAAATCCAATACGCTGGCCGCGCTTTATAAGGCCGGAACTACCCAGATAAAACTCATGCTCGGCGACCGCTATAAGGAAAGGTCTAGGTTTATCCTGTTTGACTTTAACGGGGAATATACCGCCCCGGACTGTATTACTGACGAGAAAACAGTTTATAACCTGAACACGCATCATGTACACGGCGATAAACTTCCACTCCCCCGGGAAGTTTTGCTTGAGCATGACATGCTCTCCGTTCTGACCGATGCCACGGATAAAACGCAGAAGCCGTTCCTTAAGCGCGTACTGGAATTTCAGGCAGAAGTCATGGGCAGTGCAGATCCGCGACAATTCATGCGAAACATGCTAAAGAAAAAAATAAAGCATAACCTGTTCAGCGGCGACAAAATTAAAAGTGAATCGATAAACGCGATGTTTAGTCCCATTTTCCGTGACGACCCCGAATTATATTCAGATCTTGAGTTTCATTCGTTAGGGCTCAAATGGAAGATCAGAAATGAAAAGCATTACTTTAGTTCTGAAGTAGATGTTGAACGAGCATATATTTACAGGTTGGCCTGCGAATTTGAATTTAAAGCGGATATGATAGAATGTCTGCTTGACTTCATGTGGCTCAGGCTCATCTATGAATTTTTCTCAAATAAGTCTAATCCCGAACACCTGTCTCCGGTCATCAACAGAATGAACACTAACCGGAAAGATATAGAAAAAATTTTTGATACGTCCGGGCAGAATGATTTCTGGAATGGAAAGAATTTTACGGTGGTTAACCTCAACATGGTGAATATCACCATGAAAAAGACGCTTCCACTTCTGATAGCGAAGTGGGCTTATAATATGAAGAAGCTGTCTGATGTTCCATCGACGCTGCATCTGATTATCGATGAAGCACACAATATTCTTTCTAATATTTCTTTTCGGGAAACAGAAAGCTGGAAGGATTATCGGCTTGAAACCTTTGAAGAAATCATAAAAGAGGGTCGTAAGTTTGGCGTTTTTATCACGATTTCCAGCCAGCGCCCAAATGATATATCTTCAACCATCATTTCACAGGCGCATAACTACTTTATTCACCGCCTGATCAACCAGAACGACCTTTATGCCATCGAAAAGTCCGTCTCTTACATAGACAGACTAACTGAAGAGTCCATCCCTACGCTTTCTACAGGAACCTGTATATTCAGTGGCATCGTCAGCCCTATGCCGTTGAAACTTCGGATAGCCGAACTTCCGCCAGAGCAGAAACCCAGAAGTCATACCATTTCCTTTAAGGATTTGATGGAGCCTAGACCTGAGGCGGATAACGCTGGGGAACCAGAATTCTAACAGCTGAACAGGTGATCCCGCGCTGACAGGTTTTGCGAAAAAGCACTCACGGCGCGACGGATGTTATATTCCGATCCCAGCGCGATTGTCTGCGGTAAGTTATCTTTCCCGGGCGGCTGTAGTGGAAATCAGGGACGGGGACGCTTCTCTGTAATGATGCACTCACACGCTGATGGTCGCAAAAGCGGCAGTGGGTTGCACAGACACATGAAATTCAGTTAAAACGGGCGCTATTTATATAATCATTGTGGGCATCATCAGGACGGGAACGGGACAGTGGGATTAGTCATTCATGGAACACACGTAGTTGTTGATCATGCCTGCAAAGACTGGCTTGTGACGGAACCGACAGGTAATCCTACCGAAGAATGGGTGGGGGAACTGAGGATCTGGTCCGTATTCAGAAGACGACTGGCTTCTGCGAAGCTCCAGCGCGATCGCCGGCTGAAAATGCTGGGTGATAACTGCCCTATTATTTATGCTCTCAAAGGTAAGCAGGGATTAACGACCGATCTTGCCAGCATTCTGCGCCTCAGCAGGAGCTTTGACGTTATTCTTGACGACATTGTGAGTCGGGACACAGAGGGTTACGACGCGGTGATCTCTATGCCTTCTTCACATCCCCTCAGTGCAATGGTGGCAACGCGATTTGCGCGTAAGTTTTCAGCTCCACATCTGAGAAACGTCTTCTGTAAAATTACGGTGGAGGAAGCACTCACTATGCTGGACAGAGCTGACATTGATGTGGCGGATCATAAACGTCTCGCTTTCAGGGTTGGTAAGCAGTTGCAGTCCGCAGGTTTTAACGGTGCATTTTCCATGAAAGATATACCCGTCGGGTTCCGGCACATTTTTACTCCGCTTAAAATCAGTACGGGTGCGTTAACCATAAATGCATCGCGCGTACTGCTTGTTGATGACCTCCTGGCGACAGGCACAACCATGATCACGGCTGCTGATTTGATCCGTCAGGCTAATCCCCACGCAAGTGTCTGTGGAGCCTGTCTGTTTAGCTCTGCCGGGCGCTGAATAAAGGGTTGCTCAAAAAAGAGCAAGGGCGTATATTTATACAAAGAGTGTGTTTGAGGCCCCTCGCTCTTTAAATCCAGATGGGTCCCGCGTAGGCACCCGCAGAGGTCGGTTCGTAAAGAACAAGTATCTGCAGATTAGGCAGCGGCTAATCCTTCAGTGATACATACGTGTACCCTGTCGTAATGAAGGGAGAGCTTTTGCTCTCCCTTCTGCATTCTGAACGTTCCTCTTCGGCAGATGCCTGCTTCTCACTCACTTTGTGTCTTTCCCTGTAACAGCCCAATTTTTCTGTTTCCTGCCTTCCTGTCGGCATGACGCCATGGAAACCCTTTTTTGCGGAATCTGAATCTTATGTGACATTAAGTCGTTCACAGGTCTTGCGCTGCAAGAATGGCATGTATGGGGGGTAGTGCCGCGGGGGCTTTCTTTCATCTGCGCCCGCCTGGCTTCAGTGCGCCTGAATGACCGCTGCTTCAACGACGTCTGCCAAGCCGTGGGGACGGGTACGCGATATAGGTGTCAGGAATCGGCTGCGCCGCGCTACCGACGCAGTTCTGCTTCAGAGTGATATGTAGCACCGGCTGGCGCCTACATGCGGCTGCGCGGCATACAGAAGGGGCTGATTAGGTACTACTCGCCGCCCAGAAAAGTGCGCGCTTTATGTCCACCCTGTGCCAAAACCGAATATTCTACACCTTTAACTTTATGATTAAATTCTGTGGTGCTGATCGATGGCCTTCATCCGTCGGCCGGATTTATCGAGCTTTTCCGCAGGCTGCATCTACGATAAGGCGTAGAGATAAAAGAGGACATTTTCTGTATAGGAAGAGGCGCCTTGTAACCCATTGCAGCAGCGATTAGGGCGGCAAAGATTAACCGCCTCTATACCTGCTTCCATAGCATACTAGCCGCGATTTTTTTCCGGCTTAGGCTCTCTATCAGCTTCGTTAAGCTTGCGCCTAATAGCTCGGTTTAGAACTCGCCTTTTTCTGCCATTCAACGTAATCTCATTTCCACCTTTAGCGACAGCAACCTCGACCACATCACCAATACTTACTGCGGCTTGCGTCATAACGGCACGCCCAATTTCAGCATATCCTAGCCAACGCTTGATCCCCCCTAACATACCATTGTCGCTTACTCGAATTTGATATGTCTTGCCGGGTACGATTTGATTTGCCGTGGTAACTGCCGCGATCGCGGGTTGTAATCCTAAATCATGACGCGTTCTGGCTTCGACAGTGGATAGAAATTCTTGCGGGCTACCATCATAGTCGGAATGGCGATAGCGGCGTTCAAACGCTTCGTTTATGTTGTCCTGATCTGCGTAAAAAGCTTCAATATTCTCTAAAAGCTCTTGCTTGATGTGTGCTGGCTGATGTTCAAAATAATAGGTCAGTGCTTCTGAAACGTCTTCAGTTCCAGTAACATAGGAGCCTGCTGGGCCTAAGTACCCTGACATTAGGGTATCAAGTGCTTGATATGAACTCATTATAAGTCCTCCAGAATTGGATAAGCGCTTAAAATGCCGTGGTGTAGAGGAAAAACGCCCGATTTGCATCTTAAAAAAGTTACCGATAACTGACAGGTATCAATCACTTTATTGACATCATCGCGAAGTATGATGATGCCACAGTTATATGATAGCTGATGCTTTATTGTACACATTTCTTGCTCAGGATCTAAAGCCCAATCCAACACTGTATCGAAACGGCTCGCTATGGCCTGAGTAATTGCAGCATGAGCTGTATCGCTATCGTAAAAGCTGCTGGCCTTTTTAGATGATGGCTTTATGTTCCATACATTTTGTAGTGCAGCAACTGTGGCTCCGACGTGCTTAAACAGTGTGTGTCCTCCAGGTAATGCAGGAGAATTTTTGGATTCATGCATGGACAGATTTAATGGTATAAATTTTGGAAAGTTAGCTAGAAAATCCTGCACCTTCACTGTATGAGAAACCGTCGCTGCTCTTTTTGATGCTCTAGATTTTTTCGGAGCCATATCAATTTCCTTTTGTTTGATTAAAGCTAAGCTAGGTCAAACTTCATAATAATTTTCAATTATGATAATAACTTACTGAATTTTTCAGCTTTTTTAGTTGTTCTCTACAAGCTTCCGGTATAGGGCGATCTTTGGCGATTTCGAGCGCCGAATCTAGGAGCATATTTACGCGGGGCTCAATCATTGCGCGATAACGGGGGTCAATTTCGGGCAACAGTACATTAACTACCCATGTAGGCCCTGTGACCAGCACTGAAGCCGTTTCAATCAAATCAGGACTGTAACCACGAAATTTGCGTATACCTAAAAGCATTTGACGCGCTAACTCTATGATTTTCTCATGATCGCCATTGATATAAGCCAGATAAAAACCAGTAGTTGCCGGACCTTCTATTCTAATAAATTCTCGATCTTCTTTGTTTAGCCGCGCAAAATGGCTTTCAGTGATAGTGATAGCCATAGCATTCCGAAAGCGAAGTGCTTCATTAGGACGTAGTGAGTCCATTAAATAAGCGACTGACTTTTCAAGATAGAGCCCTTCACGGCGCAATTTCGCAACCAGCCTTAAAGGTTTATTAGTGGCAATACGCCTTTCTGCCCACTCCAGAACTTCTAGCACTGCGAGTGCTTTTGTATAGTTTTCGTACATTCAATATCCTTCAAGTAGCCGTGTAAGTCGTTAATTGTTATTTAGGGCTAAGAAAACATCTAAGCCAGATTAAGACAGCATGTTCATGTGTCGTCAAAAGCTTCTGGCCGGTTGTGTACAGCTCCAACGCTTTGAAATTTCAATAAAATCCGAAACAAAAGCTCAACGCTCATTCTACTTCAAACATAAAGCATTAAGTTCAGGCTTTGTGTGCAGATAAAAATTTGTTTATCTCTTTTGCCTGCCCTACTCGGAAATCAAATACGTGCGTACAGCCCTTTGCAGACAGAACGCGATAGAGCTCGTAGATAAGATCCCGGTTAGGTCCCTCGCCAATTTCAGCCTTTTCCAGCGCCAGCGGTGAGGCGCTAATGAATACTACATGGTGCGGACAATCAAGCTGCAGTACAGCATCAATCATGCCTTGAATCTGGCTGCGCTTATAGGTCGTGTCTTCATAGTTAAAGATAAACGGCGTTTTCCGGGAGTGATCCTACCCACGTAATGTGGACACGGCCCTAAGCGAGGTTCTGGTTTTCAAATTGTTCGGGACTGAGTCCGCCACAGGCACTGTGTCGGCGCCACCGATTGTAATCACACTCGATATAATTAAACACCGTCATCCGCATGATTTCCCGGCTGATAAGGCGTTCCCCGTGGATACATTCCACCTTCAGCGAGTGGAAGAAGCTTTCCGCGCAGGCATTGTCGTAACAACATCCTTTGGCACTCATGCTACCGTGCAGATTATGCCGCTTCAGTAACGCCTGATAGTCTGCCGAACAGTACTGCCCGCCTCTGTCCGTATGCACGATGACATTTTCCGGGCGCTTACGTCGCCAGAGTGCCATCTGTAGCGCATCGCAGGCCAGCTGCGCTGTCATCCGCGACGACATCGACCAGCCGATGACAGCACGGGACCACAGGTCAATGACCACCGCCAGGTACAACCAGCCTTCGTCCGTGCGCAAGTACGTGATGTCACCCGCCCACTTCTGATTCGGGCCACTCGCGTAAAAATCCTGTTTCAGCAGATTTTCAGACACCGGCAGGCCATGTTCGCGGTATCGGACCGGGCTGAACTTCCGGGCCGCTTTTGCGCGAAGCCCCTGACGCCGCAGGCTGGCGGCAATGGTTTTGACGTTGTACTCAGGCAGTTCGTCAGCGAGACGAGGCGCACCATAACGCTGTTTTGCCTCAGTGAATGCCTGACGGACAGCAGTATCACAGACGAGCCGGAACTGCTGACGTGGTGTTATCTGCTGACGACGCAGACGCCACGCATACCAGCCGCTACGGGCGACCCGCAGTACCCGGCATATGGCTTTGACGCTGAACTCAGCCCGATGTTTTTCAATAAAGACATACTTCATTTCAGGCGCTTCGCGAAGTATGTCGCGGCCTTTTGGAGAATGGCCAGCTCCTCTGCCTGTTCCGCCAGTTGGCGCTTAAGACGGGCAATTTCAACGGACATTTCCTGCTCACGTTCGGAAGAGCTGCGGGCATTGTTAATCTTACTGCGCCATGCGTAGAGCTGGGATTCGTACAGGCTGAGTTCCCGGGCAGCGGCAGCAACACCGATACGTTCCGCAAGCTTCAGGGCTTCGTTGCGGAATTCAGGCGTGTACTGTTTGCGGGGCTTCTTACTGGTTGATGCTGGTTTTGTCATGAGTCACCTCTGGTTAAGAGTTTACTCACTTAGTCGTGTGTCCACTATTCGTGGGTAAGATCAGAGCCCTGTTCGATCAATACGCGCGCGAAGCCAAGTCGAGTATGCGGGTCACCACTACCTGTTACGTATACCTGAGCTATTTCCATTCCGGCTAAGCACTCCATACAAGTTATGTTGATTCATACCCTGAGCTGGTGAGGGTCATAAACATCGTCACTAAGCGGTCAGTTTCATAAAGGCGGTCACTTTCATAAGGGACACCACCTTCATTCAGGTACGGCGGTTACTTTCATAAACCACGCCTTAAAGGTGGTCACTTTCATAAATTTTCGCTCTCCAAAACGCCATTTGAGCGGTTTTTGTGGAACACACCGTGCCCCGTAGAGCCTGTTTTATGAAAGCACCCTACCTTACCGGCACTGATTTATGAAAGTACCCTACTCTGCGAGGAGGTCTTATGAATGTACCCTACCCGGCGCAGCAGTCGTTATGAAAGTGACCGCCCTACCGTTATTATGAAAGTAACCGCTATTTTTTGGTCGCTCTTCCAATAGCCTGAAGTTTTGGCGAACGGCTATTGATAACAAACATGATTTCCCTGCTTTTTTTGTACTCGGTAAAGTCGAGATAGCCGATTCTTACCAGGTCAGCCAGTGCTCGTCGAATAATGGCGTTCTGGTCTTTGATCTGCGATTCAAGCGCCAGACGTTCACGAAAACGCTTCATCGAGATATACAGGGAGCCGGCCGGCATACTCTCCAGATACACATACAGTGACTGTGCAGCTTCTTTGCGGGACAGCTCAGAAAGAGCTTTCAGCCCGAGCAAAACTTTATGATCGTAGCGGTAAAGCTCCCACAAACTACTGTCGCCAACGATTTCAACCTGGTCGGTTTCATGATTAAGCACTGCTCGCTGTACAAGGTGAGTTACCAACGATTTTTTGGTATTTTTTCCACGAAAAGATAGGGTTACACTTGAAAGATTAAAAAGTGAATCGTGCAATCGTGCGCGGGCCCTTCCGTTAATATCAGTAGGCTTAAGGCCACACATCCGTGCAAACTCAGAGAACGGCAGCGTGATTTTCTCACTGCTATAGCCGTACTTTGAAAAGGCAGAAATCACTCCGATCCATGTTTTAAAATCAGTGGACATGCTTAGCTTTGCCCCCTGAATTTTAATGTTGGTGTAACCTTCCTGTCTTGCCACTTCCAGACTTGATAGTTCTTCTGACGCATCAATTAGGAAGTCGCGTTTACCCTTTTCTTTGGGTGCGACAGGTGTGAAAACGCTGAGGCGAAGTAGAGCCACAGGTTGAACAGACTTGTTGCTGTTTGGTGTTAGTTCATAACTTGTGTTTGACTCTTTTTTAATGATGCAAAAAGGGCTTTCTATCTCACTGTTTTCCTGTGCTTTTTCCATTTATCCACACCGAATGAGCAAATAATATCCAGATTTATGAAAGTAACCGCCTTTGGGTTATGAAAGTAACCGCCTAATTTATGAAAGTAAACGCTTTTATTATGAAAGTAACCGCTATACTTATGAAAGTGACCGCCCAAAGTGCTCTTTTCTATTTACCTATCATCAGGTTACGGAGGCGGTGATCTTTATTGATCTTTACTTGATCTCTATATGATCTAAAAGAATTGATCTATCTACTGAATATGTGGATAAAAAATTTTCTAACTCTCTTAATTTTAAGGATATTGGAGCTGAGATGGCTTTTCAGAACCCCGCACAAAACTTTGCAGAACAGCGGCTCAATCTGGGCGATCTGGTCACACTATCTCCTCATTCTACGTTCCTTGTTCGTAGCGACAGCAGTTATCCTGAAGCAGGAATTATGCAGGGCTCAGTTCTGGCCATCGATCGCGCGATCACCCCTCAACATCGACACATCATTATCGCTGAGATTGAAGGAGAACTCGTGCTTCGCAGGCTTCTTATAAACCCCGTACCGGCGCTGCAAGAGCTCAGAGGAGATGAGACAATTACTCTGCTCGATGAAAGCCAGGAACTGCCTGTCTGGGGCGTTGTAGCCTATGCGCTTACCGATGTCGCGGGACTGGGATTCAATCATCCGCCAGATGAATGACCCAGATAAGCTATGGGGTGTATATGCTGTAATGAGCGAGAACAGCCGGGGTTTAAAAAATGTTTGCACTGGCCGATGCCAATAATTTCTACGCGTCCTGCGAAACGGTGTTTCGACCCGATTTGCGAGGTAAACCCATATGCGTAGTGTCAAATAATGATGGCTGCGTGATTGCCCGTTCTGCTGAAGCCAAGCGCATGGGTATTAAAATGGGTGCCCCACTTTTCAAAAATGAACGCTACTTTCGGGAGAATGGCGTCCATATCTTTAGCTCTAACTACGCTCTGTATGGCGACATGTCCGCCAGAATGATGGCTATCCTAGGTGAAATGGCACCAGGCCAGGAAATTTACTCGATAGATGAAAGCTTTCTGGATGTCAGCGGCATAGCCGCATATATGCCGCTTGAAGAATTTGGACGGCAGATGCGTGATCGGGTAAAGAAAGAGATCGGACTAACGATTGGCGTAGGATTTGGTCCATCCAAAACGCTGGCTAAGCTGGCAAATTTTGCTGCTAAAAAATGGATCCGAACGAATGGCATCGTTGATCTCTCCAGCCCTGACCGGCAGCGCAAGCTACTGGCGCTGGTCAGCGTGGATGATGTATGGGGCATAGGTAGCAGACTTAGCAAACGGCTGCATGCAATGAATATCAGTACGGCACTGCAACTGGCTGACAGTAATACCAGCGTCATTCGTAAAAGTTTTGACGTAATAGTCGAGCGGACAGTGCGCGAGCTTAACGGCGAATCCTGTCTGGCGCTAGAAGACGCGCCGCCAGCAAAACAGCAGATAGTGGTAAGCCGAAGTTTCGGGCAGCGCGTGACAACCATTGACGAGCTGCAGCAGGCTGTTGTCACGTATGCCACTCGCGCGGCAGAGAAATTACGTGAGCAAAGCTCCAAATGCCGACACATCACTGTCTCGGTCGCAACCGGCCGATACGGAAACGAGCCTCAGTATGCCAATGCAGCAGCGATGACTTGCGAATATCCTACCAGTGATACCCGGGATATTATCGGCTTTGCTCTGCAAGCCCTCGAACGTATATGGCGAGACGGATACAGGTATGCAAAAGCTGGCGTCACCTTGGGAGATTTTTATCAATCGGGCGTGGCCCAACTTGATATGTTCAGCCAGCAGCTGCCGCGCGCTAATGCCGATGCGCTGATGTCTGCTGTGGATCAGATAAACAGGTCCGGACTGAGTAAAGTCTGGTTCGCAGGTCAGGGCACAGATAATACTTGGCAGATGAAACGTGAAATGCTGTCTCCGCGCTACACAACCTGTCTTGCTGAAATAATGACTGTGAAATAACGTTTGTTGTTTTAGACTGTCCGGCAGATGAGAACCATTTATGGTTAAACCTGGCCATAATGGGATCACCTTCAGCGCACTTTGCTCTCCTTTCTCCATGTCTGAACGAACCCGCGCCCATCAGATAACATATCAACTTAATAAGTTGTTAATTTGACAATTAGTTAAGTTGCTGCTTTGGATATTTTTTATATTTCAATGCCTTGTAATGGTTTAATACTTAGGCCTCTACATACATATTGACTGGTCAGAACTAGACAACAATGATGATTGAATTATCTTACTATCTTACTAAGATAGTAAGATAATGTTTTTTATGATAGTTACTGCAGTTTTGCCTTCTGGATAAGTTCAGATCGCTCATTCTGGTGGAGCTTTTCGAAGGCCATAACTGCTGCCCGAACCACATCTGAACGATTAACACGATGACCTGTATTGTTCATTTCATCACGGATGCAGTTATCAATCGATTTCAGGTTTGTGTCTGCGAAAGAGATGCTTACCGGCTTGGCCTTAGTTTTAACTGTGCTGACTTTCTCCGGCACGACATTCAGGCCAGCCGTGCCGCCGTTAATAAAAGCATTTTCATCTTTTGGTGGAGTGTTCGCTCGGTTTTTCACAGGATCACCTCTTTAACCAGGGCTGCAACTTCTTCGCGAGCTTTGTCATTCTGGGTTTCAAATATTGTCAAAGACTCTGCCCAGGCGTCCCTGTGAGCTTTACGATCGCAGATACGCGACTGGGCCAGTTGCATCTGTGGATAATCAGCAAGCACTTCTGCAGCCTGATGAGCTTCGTTCACAAACATGTTGGTCGGAGCCATATTCAGAACCAGATAACCTTTGACATTTTCATTGAAATCTTTGGCTGCGGTAAAAACTTCACAGGTATGAGGCACAACATCCAAATCCATCTGTGAGGGTCGCAGTGGAGAGATAAAGACATCTGCTGACATTAAACCGCTGCGCATTTCTGCACTGTCTCGTCCTGCACAATCGGCAATGACATAATCATAGGATTTTGCATGCTCCTTGAGCATTGCCTTGATGTTACCTGTCGCGCCTGTCACTGGAATGTGAGGTAGAGATTCAGGTCGGTTGTTATACCAGGTAAGTACCGATTTTTGGTCGTCGGCATCGACAATAATGACCGATTTACCGGTTGATTTCAGACAGGCAGCAATCGAAACCGCCAGAGTGCTTTTACCGACACCGCCTTTCTGGCTGCCCAGAACGATGATCATAACAACCTCACTAGTTAATAAGTTATCTCCTTATGATAATATCAATATGTTATCTTAACAAGATAATTTTATGCTAATAACTTGTTGTTTTATAAGTGTTTAACAACATACTAATTTGTTATGTTGTTAATTTCCTTTGTGGTTATGTAAATGCGGACGCAATGCTGTATTTTCGTACGCAGCTCATAGTACTGAAGCAACTTCTGCTTCTTCTTCTCAAAGAATAAGCTTCCCTGTGATGAAGGCATTACCGTAGCAACCTGACCTGTTCAAGAGGACAGCCAGTTCTGTTAATGAAAACCATCAGTCCCAATGCACCACTAAAAAAATAAGATAATATCTTGTTATCCTAATAAGATGTGCGAGGCTGACTTGACGATATTGTTATCTTGTTAAGATAATTTCTTAATAATTTATTATTTTATCTTCTTGCTAACTCTTATCGATACTCAGCAAACTCTGGCTGTCGGGATATCACCCCAGCTCGTAGTCCAGGCAGGGGAAAGTAACTCCCGCTTCATCTTCCAGTCAGGGTCAATTCCTTTACCCGCAAAGCCTATGCTGTAGCGGCCGGAACGGTTCATGGAATCCATCAGGCTCATCAGCGCTTCACTGCCTGCGCGCGGCGCCTCATCGTCAAACAGGTTCAGCTGCGCCACACCGTTCGGCCGCAGCTCGCTGAGCATGATCCCCGCCTTCGCATACCGAAAGCCCGGGCGCCAGATAGCGTCCAGAGAGTTTACCGCTGCCTCGATGATGTTGCGCGTGTCCTGCGTGCACACCCTCAGTTTCACAAACGCTGTGTTACCGTAGCCGGGCTGCCCGGTATCAAAAGGCGACGTGCGGATGAAAACGGAAACGTGGTGACAGAACTGGCGATCTTCACGCAGCTTCTCCGCCACGCGTTCAGCGTACGCGCAGACGGACTGACGCATCGCGTCATATTCCGTGATGCGCTCGCCGAAGCTGCGGCTCACGACAATCTGTTGTTTGGGCGGGGGCGCATCCTCCATCGGGATGCAGGATTCACCGTTGAGCTCGCGTACCGTTCGCTCCAGTACCACACCGAAATTCTTGCGGATGAAAGAAGGGGAGGTGCGTGCCAGGTCAAGCGCCGTTGTCACGCCGAGCAGCTGCAGGCGTTTTTCAAGCCGGGAACCTACGCCCCAGAGTGCACCCACGGGCTGGCGTGAAAGTAGCGTCTCTGTCCGCCTGGGGTTGCCCGGCGTGAGCGCCAGCACCCCGCGAAACTGCGGCCACTCCTTTCCGGCCCACTGCGCTGACTTCGCCAGCGTCTTCGTCGGCCCCAGGCCGACGCCGACGGTCAGCCCGGTGCAGGTTTTAACATGGTTGCGGATCATGCGGCCAAAATCCTCATAGGGCATGGCCATTTCCATGCCGCGACAGTCGCAGAACCCCTCATCCACTGAATATACCTCCAGACGCGGCACAACTTCCTCGATGCAGGACATCACCCTGGTGCTCATTGAGTGGTATAGGGCGTAATTGCTTGAAAAGATATGGATTTTCTCAGGGAAATGCTGATTCTTTATCTTGAACCACGGATCGCCCATTTTCACGTACTTTTTGGCTTCCTTACTGCGCGCGATAACGCAGCCGTCGTTGTTAGACAGGATGGCCACCGGCGCATTTTTCAGGTCGGGCCGGAATACCTTCTCCGCGCTGGCGTAAAAGCTGTTTACGTCAATCAGGCCAAACATGTCAGTTCCTCTTGCGGGGGGTATGCACGAAGTGCGCCACTACGCCGAAGATCTCAAGCGTGTCCGGGTCTGGAATGATAACGGGATAGGCGGGATTCATGGGCTGCAGAACGGGCCCCTTCGGTGTAAGCAAAAGGCGCTTTACCGTGAATTCGTCGTAAAGCTCGGCGATAACCACGTCGTTGTGCTCCGGCGTCAGGGAGCGATCGACAATAAGCAGGTCGCCGTCGTACAGGCCAATGTCCTGCATGCTGTTGCCCTGCGCGCGCAGGAAAAAGGTGCTTGCCCGGTGGGCTATAAGATATTCGTTTAAATCAAGCTCCTGTTCCGCGTAGTCCTGACAGGGTGAGGGAAACCCGCAGGGCACACGTTCCAGGAAAAGAGGCCTGAAGCTGGGCGGCGGATTGTCCGCCGGGTGCATCAACTCAAAGGCGTTAAACATAGCTAAAATCCCTATTAAAGCGCTGTATGTATTTACAGTATTATTGGCTGGCTTCCTGATACGCGCAAGAAGTCGCTTGATCCTCATCGTCGGGAAGAAAATACAGCCATTGATTTATAAAGATTTACAGCGAAACGACAGCTCATAAATTAACCGTTTGTTTGCATGCACCATCGGGAAAGGGCTGCAGATGTTTATCCACAGCTTTACGCGCGGGATGTGCAGGGAAGATGTGGATAAGGGCCCCCTTCGGCTCCCCTGAACGGGTCGTCAGCCCCATTCAGCTAACCGGCAGAGCCGGTAAGCTTCACCGGACCGCGCGACGCGTTCCGGGCCTGCCGGCTGGGGTCTAAGGGCTGAAGGCAAAGCGTGCTGGCGGTCGTCTGAAAAGACCATTGCAGGGTTTTTAAGCGAAGCCTGTTGTGTATGATTAATGTTCATTTTCAGGGAGCTGTCGCATAAGGAGTATGTCTTGAAACCCTTTCAACCCGCCTTTCTCATTCTCATCTGTATTTGCCCGGCGCGCGTGCGCCGGGAGGCTGCCGGCTGAACTGCTGCCGGCAGTACCGCATAAAACCCGGACCAGACACATACACGGCAGGGCAGGGGCTGCAGCCAGCCCACAGGCTGGCGCGAACCGCGACGGCCTGAATCCGCCGTCGCTCTGAGGCGCAACGCCGTTTCGCTGCCGCTCAGCCGCCGTTGCCGCTGCATCGTGCTGTGCTTTTCCGCCGGACTTCACCGGTTTAAGTCCTTTCGCCGGGGCTGAGACAAGCACAGGCGCCGTGGTCCTCCAGGGTGAAGTGAACGCCGGGAAAATTTATTTCCGGCCACTGCGCCAGACCGGAAATAAATGTCCCCGTCGCCCTGGACGCCTGCCGTCACCCGCGCTGGTTTACGCCCTCGCGGCGAAGGATCTCAAACGGGTGAAGTGAATACCGGAGGAAAAAACCAGCCGATTTCCACAAAACGTCAACACCGCGGCTCCCGAAACTCAACGGGTGACGTGGTTTAAAACCCAACTGCATGAGGAGAACGAACATGGCTTCACGGGGCGTCAACAAGGTCATTCTGGTCGGCAATCTGGGGCAGGGACCCGAGATGCGCTACATGCCAAACGGCGGCGCCGTCGCAAACATCACGCTGGCGACGTCGGAAAGCTGGCGCGACAAGCAGACCGGCGAGAGCAAAGAGGTCACGGAGTGGCATCGCGTGGTGCTGTTCGGAAAGCTCGCGGAGGTGGCCGGGAAGTACCTGCGGAAAGGTTCGCAGGTCTACATCGAGGGCCAGCTGCGCACGCGTAAATGGCAGGGCTCGGATGGACAGGACAAATACACCACGGAAGTCGTGGTGAACGTTGGCGGCACCATGCAGATGCTGGGCGGGCGTGGCAGTGGCGCCGGCGGACAGACCGGACAGCAGTTCAGCGGGCAGCAAAACGCTCAGCCTCAGCAGCCGCCTGCAGCAAAAGGTAACGGCGGCAAAGGCGGTAAGGGCGGTCGCAGCGCGGATCAGCCGCAGCCGGAACCTCAGGCACCGCCGCAGGGTAATTATCCGCCGGCAGATTTTGACGACGACATCCCGTTCTGAATGACGCGGCTTTGCTCACGCGAGGCAGCGAATCAGGTGAAAACAGCAGGTAAACGAAGCAGAAATGCGGCCGGAACGGCCGGGATGGTTGCCCTGGCGGAGCTGTCACTCCGCGCAGGGCATGACAATCAAATTATGAGGAACTCGATATGTCAGCGACTCAGTCTAAAGAAAAAATTCGTAACGGCAAGACCTCCGCGTATTACGGCCGCCAGCGCGGCGGCTACCGCAGCTGCTGCGGTAGCGAACTGACACGCGATGAAAGCGTGACACTGCAACGTCTTAAGGCATTCACGCCGGGCGACTTTGAGGCCTACAGCGCGCGCGGTGAGGCGTTTCGCCGGCGGCTGTGCGGGACCGTACTGAATGCCCTGCAGCTCAGTAATGCCTGGCTTACTGACTGCGAATGCCGGGGAGAGTGGGGCGGGGTGTTCCCGGTTCATCTCCGCCTGACGCACCGAAAAAATCCGCTCGTCACGCTCGACATCCTGAGCCCGGGCAGCGAGTCGCCGTTCTGGCACGGGCTTATCTGGATAAATCCCGATCACACAGGGCTGTACGTTCTGAACACCGAACAGTTTGAGCCGGAAAGCATCGGCCGGCTGCTGACGCGCATTGAAGAGATGGTCTCAGCGGGCATTACGCCAGCGGAAATCGTGGCGGTACTGGGCAGAAAAGGAGCGCGCGTATGAATACCGTCATGATAGTACCTGCAGCGCCTCCCCTTTATCCGCAGCGGCACAGGGTCTGCAGGCTGCACAATGTATTTTCACGCCCTGCGCAGTCTGTAGCCCAGGCGAGGATGGCAGCAAGAAAGGATAACGCATGCCCCCCTGTACTCACGTTGCTGAGCCTGCCTGAGAATACCGGGCGGCCCGCTTCTGTAGCGTCAGAACGACGAATTTCACTGGCAATGATGCACCAGGCTGAAGCGCTGGAAAGACTTATCTGTGAGGCCGAAACGGCGCTGGCCAGCCAGTCAGTTCGCACATACCGGCAATGGTACTCGCACTGGCGGCGTCGTGGTGTACGGGTGAACGATCTGCTGGATATGACGTGGGTGTGGCGCCAGAGTGCCCGGACTGATTGAGAATAGAGAGCATTCTGTCAGTCAACTGTGCGCCTGCATGAAGACAGAATATCTCGACCGGTCAGACCTGTTAATGTTTTAGGCTGTGGCGCCGATAGTGTTCAAATCCTTCACCAGGGATACACATTGATGGCAAATCCGTTTTGACGATGCTTCACGGCATCGTCTTTTTTTTGCATTTCAAAAAGAACCCGCCTGAGCGGGTTTTAAACGGATTACAGCCCCGGGGGGATGGGGCGAGGGAGATAAGGATTATTTCTCCCTGTGAGGGTCAGAAACATCTTAGCGAAGTTAATGTGTTGCGTCGTGAATAAACCCGCTACTGAGGGATAATTAGGAATAACTCGCATAGCTGGAAAAGGCATGGTCACGGCTTAATTTTCACTGTGTCTGGCTGCCCTCTGCAAAGTGTTATCTGAGACCAGACCATTGAGTGTTCATCAGGCGTTCTGACATGACACTGTTTAAATATCCAGATTAATTCTTTCCCTCTGGGTCATATGAGTGATAGAGTTTCACCCATAAGACCCATTGGAGGCAATATGTCTGAATTTGAATTACTGGCACAGGATCTGCTTGAAAAAGCAGCCGTGGAAGAACAACTACGTCAGGAAAACGACAAAAAGCTCATCGGGCAGGTACTGGAAATCTATGACCAGAAATACGTAGCAGAGCTGCTCAGAAAAGTCGGTAAAAATGAGTGGAGTCGCGAGACGCTTAATCGCTGGATAAATGGTAAGTGCCCGCCAAAGTCGCTGACGTCAGCAGAAGAAGCGCTTCTGCGAAAAATGCTGCCGGAAGCGCCTGCGCATCACCCGGACTATGCCTTCCGGTTTATTGACCTGTTTGCCGGCATTGGCGGTATACGAAAAGGGTTTGAGGCCATCGGCGGTCAGTGCGTGTTTACCAGCGAATGGAATAAAGAGGCTGTGCGCACGTATAAAGCCAACTGGTTTAACGATGAGCAGGCGCACACGTTTAATCTCGACATTCGGGAGGTGACGCTCAGTGACAAACCTGACGTACCCGAAACCGATGCTTATGCCTACATTGACGAGCACGTGCCGGATCATGATGTACTTCTGGCCGGTTTCCCGTGTCAGCCGTTTAGCCTGGCTGGCGTAAGCAAGAAAAATTCACTCGGCCGGGCGCACGGTTTCGAATGTGAAGCGCAGGGAACGCTTTTCTTTGATGTCGCGCGCATTATCCGCGCCAAAAAGCCGGCTGTCTTTGTGCTGGAAAACGTCAAAAACCTGAAGAGCCATGACAAGGGTAAAACCTTTAAAGTCATTATGGAGACCCTGGACGAGCTGGGTTATGAAGTGGCGGATGCGGCTGACATGGGCAAAAGCGATCCGAAAGTCATCGACGGAAAGCATTTCCTGCCTCAGCACCGTGAACGCATCGTGCTGGTCGGTTTCCGTCGCGATTTGAATATTCATCAGGGTTTTACCCTGCGGGACGTCAGTCGTTTTTATCCGGAACAGCGACCGTCATTTGGCGAGCTGCTGGAGCCCGTGGTTGACAGCAAATATATCCTGACGCCGAAGCTCTGGGAGTATCTCTACAATTACGCCAAAAAGCACGCTGCTAAGGGGAACGGCTTCGGTTTTGGTCTGGTCAACCCTGAAAACAGGGAAAGCGTTGCCCGTACGCTTTCGGCCCGCTATCACAAAGACGGTTCTGAAATTCTGATTGATCGCGGCTGGGATATGGCTACGGGTGAAACAGATTTCGCGAATGAAGAAAATCAGGCGCATCGTCCACGCAGGCTGACGCCGCGTGAGTGCGCGCGCCTCATGGGCTTCGAGAAGCCCGACGGAAAACCTTTCCGTATTCCGGTATCGGACACGCAGTCTTACCGTCAGTTCGGGAACTCCGTAGTGGTTCCTGTGTTTGAAGCGGTTGCGAGACTGCTGGAACCTTACATCCTGAAAGCCGTTTCTGCCGATGCTGAGAAGGCAGAAAACATCTGAGTGCGTCTCCCGGCAGGGTATGCCGGGAGATTATTCAGGGAAGATCGGCGTAAAGCCCTGTCAACTCGGCAATAAAGGCGCCCAGCGTCATTAATTCTGCCCTTACCGCTTCCGGGTATTTTTTATGTAAGGACGACGGCACGACCAGCCTGACCCCTTCCGCCTGCATTTCCCTGTACTGCGCCTGTGACACCCCTTCCTGCAGCGTAAACAGGTGAACCGGAGAAATTCTGTGGGCTTCATTCAGTATCTGGCGCCAGCGGTCTTTACAGGTGGTTTTGACGGCCAGCATGCGCAGATTGTCTGCAGGGAACTCAGCGTCGTGATAAGCCTCGGCGGAGGGGAACAAAAAGTCGGGCTTTTTGTTCCCCTCTGTGACTGCCTGCGTAGCGAAATGCCGTAGCCCGTGCTCTATGAAAAGATGCTCCAGATGCAGCTCCAGTGACTTACCGGCCCGGGACTTACGGCGATTACTGACGGAGTTGGCCAGTGCAATGAATTCATCCACGGAGCCAAATCCTTTGCGGATGATGTCCAGAACGTGGAGTTCCTCAACCAGCAGAAAGATGTCGTACTCGACGCGCCGGCGGTCAACAAGCTGCTCATCCGGATCGTGTGAATTTTTCACGTAATGCCCGGCGGCATACTCAATGATTTCACTTCCTGACGGGAAGCGTTGCTGCCAGTCCGCCGGGATAACGTATTTATGATTAACGGTCGCCTGCTGCAGAGACAGGCCGCCCAGAATGCGATCGGCAGGCCCGGATATTAGCGTGCCGGGGAACACTTCACCGATAGCGGTCTCGATAACGTCCTCTTCGTCCGGGCTGACGCAGACCCAGATGTCTGCAGCCGTACTGTCCCCGCCGCGCTCATCAAGCCTGAAGGCCAGAATCGTCAGGGCCCCGGTGTTTTCAGGGTCCTGAAGCGGGCTGCCTCTTCCCCAGCGTGTGATACGTTTCTCATTCCGGGTTTTGCCAAAGTGACGGCTGTTGTAATAAATCGCCCGGGCCTCGCTGTCCGGACAGTCATGAGATGACACATGTGTGGTGAGAAAGACCGAAGGGTTAAGGTCGCGGGTGTGGTTTATAGACGGAAAGAGCTTTTCAACAATACCGGAAGGGATATAAAGCCCGACCTGATGGCTCCGGGTGGCGCCGGTGTCATTAGCGGAAAGACGTTTGATATAAAGAAAGTAATTTCCGCCTGCAATCTGAAGTAACCAGTTATGAAAAGCCGACATACACGTCCCTCTGTTGTCCTGAAATTCAGTTCGCCATTTTTTCATAGTCAGACAAAAGCAGCCAGTAAGGCTTACCTGACAATCACAGTGAAACTTAATATGAACCTCAGCACACTTTCTGCCGCTAATTTCTGAACAGACGCCTCTCGCCAGAAACGGGTGGCTCTGTGGACCAGGTAAAACCGGTGCTGACGCCCCGGTTATCTTCCGTCGCCTGTGCTTTCTCTCTCCGGGACGCTGTCTCCCGGCCTTCTCTTTATGCTTCCAGCTGCTGTACTGCAGAATATTTTCCGGCTTTTGGTTGATGAAGGTTAACAGCATGAACAGCCTGATGGCCCCCTTCGGCTCCCCGGCGCTGCCGGGTCGTCACCCCCACTGCGCTAACCGGCAGAGCCGGTAAGCTCCGCCGGACCGCGTTGCGTTCCGGGCCTGCAGGCTAGGGTCTGATGGCTTTAACAGACAACTGCTGCAGCGGGCCTGCGCCCGCGCCTTCACCGCGCCGGCATACTTCCGCCGCCGCTTTCATGTCGTCACGCCTTAACGGCGCGCCGGGCATGTGCATTCCCTTTCTGTACTGTTGGTCATCTCTCACCGGCTCTCTCGCGAAGGGCCGGGTTTCGCAACGTCGTCCGGAAAAAGCAAGGCTGAAGTGTACGGCTTCGCCGGCCCTGCTTTGTCCGATCGCCGTCGCGTGCACGCCCTTTGCCGCGAAAGGTCCCGACGAGAGATGAGTTAACCAACCTAAAGGAGAATCGGAATGCACACACAGAACGTCAACACCGCCGCTCAGGAACCCTCGGAAAGATGGGGGGAAGGGCAGGCAGCCACCAGCATCGAAAAATGCCTGATATTGAGCACCGCGCACATGTCCCTGGAAGACAGCGATCGGATTTACTGGCTCTCACGTCGTTCAGAGAAAGGGGACGAGGCGTGGATGTGGATACACGATACCGGCTATGGGCACCTTATATGTCTCGACATGAACGGAGACAGGCTCCGGTGGCTGCGTAATCAGGGTATTTCAGAAAGCCTCTGTTACCTGCTGGAGACGGTCTCACGGCTGTCCGGCACGCGCATGTTCCATTTCGACCGCGACGCAGACATCCAGCCGGGTTTTGTAACTTACGACTGGTAAAACACGCCAGTCATGCAGTCAGAAGCACCGGCGCGGCAGCAAACGCGCCGGTTAAAGCAGAAGCGAAGGAGTTAACTGATGCGTTACAGTAAGAAAGTTGAAGCGCAGGCGCAGCGTTTTGCGCAGGCTTACCGCGAGGGCAGACCTGCCAGCATGCAGGCGATGCGGTTCAGTGACTGGCCATGCTTTATGGCCACGGTCAGAAAATTACAGGGAGGTCAGGCATGAAAGGTATGAGTAATGCATTTCCGGTATCGCAGGGTGAGATTGTGCGCGTGCTGGGCCCGTGCTGTCACATAACGCTGAACACGGGCGCCGAGGCGTTTTACATTAACGGGCAGTTCATCACTGACGCCTGCCCGGGCGAAGGAGCACCCTGGTTGCTGAACCTCGCGCGCAGCATTGCAGCGGCCTCTGGCCATACGCTGCGCTGCTATGTGGTGTCAGAGCCTGATGACGAAGAGTGGGCATGGAATGACGTGGTCGATCAGCTGGCGATACGCGCCCGCGTGGATGCTGCACCGCTCTTTACGCCCGCCGGCCCGGAAGCTCCCAGAGGGCTGATAGCCAGGCTGCTGAGCTTCCGTCCGTAAGTAATTAAACACAGGCAGGCCCGCGCCTGCCTGAATCGGCTTTCGTCCTGATCCGCATGAACGCGCTGCCGGCATCGCATAAAACCCCGGCGGCCCTGCGGGCCGGAAGTAACCGGTGCTGACGCACCGGTCACCTCCCTTCGCCTGCGCTTTCTCTCTCCGGGATGCTGTCTCCCGGTCTTCTCTCCATGCTTCCTGCTGCTCTCGGTTCTGCTGTGCTGCAGCTGCTTCTCCGGTTTCCTGTATCTGAAGGTCAACGGCATTAACAGCCTGATGGCCCCCTCCGGCTCCCCGGCGTTGCCGGGTCGTCGAGCCCTACTCCGCTAACCGGCAAAGCCGGTAAGCTCCGCCGAACCCCTGCGGGTTCCGGGCCTGTCGGCTAGGGTCTGATGGCGAACGGCAAGGTCAACCCCTGCAGCCGGCTGTGCCGGCGCGCTCACTGGCCACAAAAGGACGTGGCCGCTGCGGACCGGACCGGCACCGGGGTGTGCCGTTCCGGGGCTGTGCCCTGTTCATCCTTCCGCGTTGTGTTTCGTTTCCCGGGTCCCTTCGCCGTGCAGAAACCTGGCACCCGGGCGTCTTCACGCAAGGGTCGCGCGCTAAACGGCGGCACCCGGTCCCTTCGGGCTGCGGCTTTGCCGTTTCCCCCTGCGTTCAGCCTGATGCCCGGTCGCCCGTTCTGCCCCCACGGCGACGGAACTCGGAGAAACATCACATGCAACCACACGGGAGAAACAACATGTCACAGCAGAACGTCAACACCACGGCTCCAGAATCTAAAGAATCATCTTTTTTTAACTGCGAAAACTACCGCGCAACGTATTCGCCGGATGACAACAAGCTGCGTCTGTACCCACTGCACCGCCTCGATGAGGAGACGTATAAGCGCGTCAAGGATGCAGGCTTTAAGTATGCGCCGCGTCAGGCGCTCTTTGTGGCGCCAATGTGGACGCCCGATCGCGAAGATCTGCTGATTGAGCTGGCCGGCGAAATTGAGGATGAAGATCAGTCGCTCTTTGACCGGCAGGAGGAGCGCGCGGAACGGTTTGAAGAGTACAGCGAAAAGCGCGCCGCCGAGTCAGGGCAGGCGCTGGCCGCCGTAGACAGCCTGGCTTCGGCCATTCCCTTCGGGCAGCCGATTCTCGTCGGACACCACAGCGAGCGCCGCGCCCGTAAGCACGCGCAGAAAATTGAAAACGGCATGCGCCGCGCGGTCAGCCTGTTTGAAACGTCTGAATACTGGGAGCGCCGGGCAGAGGCGTCACTGCGTCACGCAGCTTACAAGGAGCGCCCGGACGTGCGCTGGCGCCGGATTAAAAAGATTGAGGCCGATCTGCGTAAGGCTGAGCGCCGGCTTCAGGACGTGCAGAAATTTATTAAACTCTGGTCGTCCGCGAACCTTGACCGGGCAATGGCCCTTGTTATTGCAGGCGTCGATCACCTTCACTGCTGCTTTACCCTGGAGAAGTACCCGCGCCCGCCGGAGAAAAGCCAGTATGAAGGCAGCCGCAGCATCTGGTCAGCCCTCGACGACGACATTATTACCGCCGAACAGGCCCGGGACATCTGCATTCCGTGCCATGAACGCACCATCGCGCGCTTGAGCCGCTGGACCGCGCACTACCGCAACCGCATCGCCTACGAGCGCGCCATGCTGGACGAACACGGCGGCGTGCTGGCCTCAGATACCGAAATGGTGCCGGGCGGCCAGGTTAAAAGCCGCGGGGAGTGGCTGACCATCATCCGCGTAAACCGCAGCGGCGGAAAAATCAGCTCGCTGGTGACGCCTGAGTATTCATTTATGTCACGGGGAAACGGTGCCGTCATCACCATCACGCCCGATCGCATTACGGAATATAAAGCGCCCAGCGCAGAGGAAGCAAAAACGGCGAAGGCGGCCGCGAAGCGCCCGCCGATTGTGAACTATCCGGGCGAAGGTTTCGAGCAGATGACTAAGGAGCAGTGGAGCAAAAAGCACGCCGATTTTAAACAGGTGAAGGGCATAGCGGCCGGCGACGATCACAAGGCCTACCGCATCCGCCGTGTGATGTCCACGGGCTACACCCTGTCGCCGGTGTATATCACCGACATGAAAACGGTTGAGGTTCCGCGCTGACAAATCAGGCTCCCCGGCTCGCCCGGGGTTTTATGTATATACAGATGAATATACAAAGTGCCGGCGTTGCCGGCACGGGAGAACGAAAAATGCGTACCGAACTCAGCGCGCGAATCGCGCAGATGCAGCAGAAACTCAGCGGCCTGCAGCCCGCTACCCGGGTGCATGCAGATACACAGCTGTTTGTTTCGTCCGATCTGGTGTGCCGGAAGCTTGTCACCCTGGCCGACATCCGGCCGGGTAGTAGGGTGCTGGAGCCGAGCGCCGGGACCGGCGCCATTGTCCGCGCGGTGCTTGCGGCCGTGCCGGAGGTAATATGCCAGTGCGTAGAAATGAACGCGGCGCTGGCTGAACATCTCAGCGCGACGTTTCCTGAAGTGGCCGTGACCTGCGCGGACTTTCTGAGCTGCGCCCCGCAGCCCGTTTATGACCGGATTATCATGAATCCGCCTTTTCGCCACGGCGATGATCTGAAGCACATCCGGCACGCGCTGAAAATGCTGGCGCCGGGCGGTAACCTGGTGGCGGTCTGCGCAAACGGTCCGCGTCAGCAGCGGGAATTTAAGGATATTGCGACGCATCAGGAGGCGCTGCCGCGCGGGACGTTTGCTTATACGGACGTTTCAACAATGATTGTCCGCATTGATGCCTGATCGCCTGCCTTACCGGCTTCGCGCCAGCGGGGCCGGATTAGTGTCGCCAGCCGGGTCCGCAAACGTCAACGGCGGCTGATAACGGCTGCGGCGGCTGCGCCGCCACGGCGGTTACTCTCCCTTCGCCTGCGCTTTCTCTCTCCGGGATGCTGTCTCACGGCCTTCTCTCTCTGCTTCCTGCTGCTGTTAATCCCTGCGCTGCGCTGCAGCTGCTCCTTCGGTTTCCTGTCCATAAAGGTCAACGGCATAAACAGCCTGATGGCCCCCTCCGGCTCCCCGGCGTTGCCGGGTCGTCGAGCCCCACTGCGCTAACCGGCAGAGCCGGTAAGCTCCGCCGGACCGCGGTGCGTTCCGGGCCTGACGGCTAGGGTCTGATGGCAACGGCAAGGTTAGAATCAGAAGCTTGATGAACGTCTGCTATGAGCGAGGAGCGGACGTTTTACCATTAGTCATTTTGGTTCGGGCTGGTAATAAATTTTTTAACGCTACTGAAATACAGCTGGATTAAGCATTGTCTTCATTAGGCGCACTTCTATTCGCTAAACAAATGGTTGCCTTTGCTGAAGGAAAAGACAGTATATCCTTTTAAGTTAAAGGGATTTTTTATGAGTAATTCTTCATGCACATCCATCGGGCTGCTCCTGTTTCCGGCTCTTACTCAGCTTGATCTTACCGGCCCTTATGAAGTTTTCGTAAGAGCGCCAAATACCAAGGTTCATCTCATCTGGAAAAACCTGGACCTCGTGGTTTCTGATCGTGGTATGGCTATACAGCCAACAACCACATTCAACGCATGTCCCGAACTGGATGTAATTTGTGTCCCGGGTGGTCCAGGGCAGATAAACCTGATGGAGGACGAAGAAGTTCTTTCGTTTATCCGTACTCAAAGTAAACAAGCAAAGCTTGTGACTTCGGTATGCACTGGGTCGCTTGTTTTGGGCGCAGCAGGGCTTCTGAGGGGATACAAAGCAACTACACACTGGGCTTCTCTGGATCAGCTAGCTTTGTTAGGTGCAGAGCCAGTAAGTGAGCGCGTAGTTCGTGATCGCAACCGTATAACTGGCGCAGGTGTGACTTCAGGTATAGATTTTGCTCTCAACGTCGTGTCAGAAATGTACGGTAGTGATATCGCTCAGAATATTCAGCTGCATATGGAATACGACCCCGCACCTCCCTTTACCTGTGGCTCACCCCGTACAGCATCTGAGGAACAGCTAAAAAAAGCACAGGAACAGGCTGCGCCATTTATTGAAAAGAGGCGGCAGGCTACTTTGAAAGCAGCAACCAGACTTTAGAAATAAGGACATAGCGGAAGAAGGTTATTTCCCTCTTCATTTTTCAACGTCCGCTTCTGGCACAAAGCGGACTGACGTCAGGCTAATGTCCGCTATGAGCGAAGAGCGGACGAAGTAGCAGAGGGAAAGCATCAATGTTAATGTCCGGAAAGTTCATGTTAAAACTCTGTATGACATTTGTCATCGACGATTAAAAAGGGCTGTTAATGGCTACAGTTGAGGTATTAAAAGTAAAGTATCCAGGCGCAGATGCCTGGCAAATGGGTGACAGTCCGGAACTGGCTAGCAAGCTTGCTGACCTGATTAAAAGAGGGATCAAAACGGCCTCCTGCGGATCTCTTACCTCTTACCAGCAGGAAGAGCCTGCCCCGAAGATTGGGAGCTATAATATCATCCTTGATGGCCAGAACGTCCCGGCCTGCGTAACCAGACTGATTTCAATGCAACTGGTGCGTTTTTGTGATGTTACTGAGGAGTTTGCCCGCAAAGAAGGTGAAGGCGATTTAAGCCTTGAATACTGGCAGAAAGAGCATCAGAGGTTTTTCACCTGCACGGGACATTTTTCTGACGATATGGAGCTGATCGCAGAAGAATTCGAGGTAATTGAGGTGTTGTAAGATAAAATAAACGTTCTGGCGTTTGAAACCCTGCCATTTATAACAACGTCCGCTCCTGGCACAAAGCGGACGTTGTGCAGGCCAATGTCCGCTATGAGCGAAAAGCAGACGCTGGCCTTTCACGCTATCAAACCACAGGAGATCTGATGTTCAGCAAGAAAAAAGCGCCTCTCTGATATGACAGAAAAGCGCTGAGGAGCTTGCGAAAGAGAAATGCTAAGCTTACTCACTCTTTTTATTTACGCAGGCAAATCACCTGCCCGGAGCATCCATCATCCTGTAGGTCCATGATGACCAGGGCAGCACAATCCTCCGGAGCCTGAGCAATAAGTTCACCCCTTGCATCCCATGCGGCGCTTTTTCCGACCGGTTTCCAGCCGCCTGACGGACCACAGTAATTGGCCATCAGCGTGGGCATGGCGTAAAGTCTGGCGTAGCTTTGCAGCTGCCCTGAATCTTTATCAAACCCGCCGGCGCTCAAAACGGCATTCAGATACACTTCAGCACCCTGCTGCACCGTGCGTTCTGCATGTACTGGCTGCCCTGCATCTGCGCATATGGCTATGCCGACATTAAATGACCTTTCCTTAAAAACGCACTCAGTATCACCAGCTGAAAAATAATCGGATTCTCCCGGATGGAGATATATTTTTCGGTAACAGAAAACAGGCCGTTTTGATGAAATCACCCATGCACCAATAGCCGGTTTTCCCTCTCTTACACGCAACGGTGCGCCCACAATAATCGTCATATCGTGTCTGTCAGACAATACCTGAAGCGGACTCAGACAGCCTTCATCAGCCAAAGCCAGCTCTTCAGCCATTTCTGGTTCATAACCCGTCAGAGAAAGTTCCGGAAAAAAGATAAGGTTAACGCCCGACGATGCCGCAGACTCAATCAACATTTCGTGATAACGCATATTCTCATCAATAAGGCCGCGCGCCGGAGCAAACTGTCCTGCTGCGATTCTTAACCTTCCCTGACGACTGTCCATGCTTTCTCCCGTGCGGTTTTTTAAAAGTTGCCAGTTACCATACGAAAATAAGCATCCTGCGTCATCTGTAACGACGCGCTCTTTAGAATGTCCGCTTCTGGCACAAAGCGGACATTCAGATTTAAACCCTGATGGCCCCCTTCGGCTCCCCGGCGTTGCCGGGTCGTCAAGCCCTGCTGCGCTAACCGGCAGAGCCGGTAAGCTCCGCCGGACCGCGATGCGTTCCGGGCCTTTCGGCTAGGGTCTGATGGCAACGGCCAGGTCAACCCCTGCAGCCGGCTGGCGCCGGCGCGTTCACTGGCCACAGAAGGACGTGGCCGCTGCGGACCGGCCCGGCACCGTGGCGTGCCGTTCCGGGGCCGTGCCCTGTTCATCCTCCCGCGTTGTGTTTTGTTCCCCTGAGCCCCTTCGCCGTGCAGAAACCTGGCACCCGGGCGTCTTCACGCAAGGGTCGCGCGCTAAACGGCTGCACCCGGTCCCTGCGGGCTGCGGCTTTGCCGTTTCCCCCTGCGTTCAGCCTGATGCCCGGTCGCCCGTTCTGCCCTCACGGCGAGGAACTCAGAGAAACATCACTTAAACCACACGGGAGACACAACATGTCACAGCAGAACGTCAACACCACGGCTTCAGAATCTAAAGAATCATCATCTTTAAAGGCAAAGACCACGCGTCGTCCGGCGAAAGCGAAAGCTGACAAAGCCGCAGCGGCGGCGGTTGAGCAGGCGCTGGAAAAAGTAGACATCGAGATGATCCCACTCTCGCGCCTGACGGGTTCCCCTCTCAACGTACGCAGTAAGGTCTACGTTCAGTCGCGCATCGAGTCGCTTGCCGCCACTATCAAAAATGTCGGCCTTCTGCATAACCTGATCGCGCACGACATGGCTGACGGGATGCTTGGCGTAGCCTGCGGCGGTCGCCGTCTCACCGCCCTGCAGCTGTTGCTGTCGCAAGGCGTGTACCAGCCCGATCAGCTGATCCCGGTCAAACGCGTGACGGAAGAGCTGGCACGCGCGGCCTCAATGGTCGAAAACGGTGAGCGTGAGGATATGCACCCCGCCGAGCAGATTGCCGGTTTCCGGGCGCTGGCAGACGAGGGCAAAACCCCGGCGCAGATCGGCGATCTGATGGGCTACAGCTCGCGCCACGTTCAGCGCTGCCTGAAGCTGACTGACCTTGCTCCTGCCATCCTGGACGAGCTGGCCGCCGATAAAATCACCCTTGAGCAGTGTCAGGCGCTGGCGCTGGCCGACACGCATGAACGCCAGCTGGAAGTGTGGGAGCAGGCCTCCGGGTATTACAACTCTTCTGCTGACGTCATCCGTAAGCTGATCACCTCCTCTGAAACGGCAATCAGCCACTCTTCAAGATTTACCTTCATTGGCAAAGACGCCTATCTCGCGGCGGGCGGCTCCATTCGCGTTGACCTGTTCAGCAGTGAGGACGAGGGCTATATCGAAACGGCGCTGGTCGAGCAGCTGACGCTGCAGAAACTGCAGCAGATTGCCGACGCCGTGCAAAAGGAGGAGGGGTTTGCCTGGGCAGAGGTTAGGATGGACAGCCGTTTACAGAGCTGGAGCAGCGAGGTGACAAAAACGTATCACCTGCTGCCGGAGCGCTGCCCGGAGCTGACGCCGGAAGAAGACACCGAGTTGAGCGAGCTGCGGGCACAGCTGAAGCTTTCAGAAGATGACGCGCTGGACGTGACGCTGAGAAAGCAGATCGCCGCCCTGGAAGAAACCGGGCTGAAGCGCAGCTGGTCAGGCGCGGACAAGGATAAGGTCGGGGCAATAGTCTGCTTTGAGCGCGGCAGCTGCTTCATTCAGCGCGGGGTTCAGCGTCGTGCCGATTTGCCCAAAAAAGAAAAACCCGAAAACAAAGGCGATCTGCAGACCCTTTCCGAAGACTACTCCGCGACGCTGGTCCGCTCGATGTCCTGCGAGCGTTCGCTGGCCGTGCAGGCGGCGCTGAGCACGGAGCCGGAAATCGCGCTTGCCATACTGACCTGGACTCTGTGCCGCAGCACCTTCAGCCATAACAGCTATGAAGGGACGCCGATGAAAATCAGCCTCACGGATAACAGTACGGCGCTGGTTGCCGCAACGGTTGCAAAGGAGGAAACAAAAGCCTGGCGGTTTCTTCAGGCGCAAAAGGCGCAGTGGGAGGCAAAGCTCCCTGAAAACTGGTCGCAGGACTTCCGCTGGCTGATGGGCTGGACCACAGACGAGGTATTGCAGCTGCAGGGATTCTGCAGCGCCACGGCGGTGTGCTGCTTTCAGGACCGCGTCTATGGGCGCAGCCAGACCAGCAACCTCGACATGCTGGAAACGGCGCTGGGCTTTGACCTGGCCGAATGGTGGCAGCCGACCGCTGAGGGTTTCTTTAAGCGCATCAGTAAAGAGCAGATTGCCGGGGCGCTGAAAGAGGCAGGCAAAACGGGCAATGCCAGCGACGCGGAGAAAATGAAGAAGGGCGACGCGGCTGAGTTTGCTGAAGAGGTCATGAAAGACTCCCGCTGGGTGCCTGCGTGGATGAAACCCCTGCGGCCTGCGGCAGAAGATAACGGCAGCACAGACGACACGGGCAGCGAAGGCTGACAGCGGCAGACCGCCCTCCGGGGCGGTCATTACAGACAAGGAGAAAACCCATGAACACTATTCCCCGTCATCTTTCACTTGTTCCGGCCTGCCCGTACTCCCTTGCCATCAGTCTGGCGATTGCTGAGGTCGAAAAGCGCCTGCAGGGCAGAGCAGCACGCGGCGGACACCCATACGCCAGCGCGTTCATGCGCCATTACTGCGGGACACGTACCATTAAGGCCGACCAGCTGCGCCGGGTTATGCCTGAATACTCGCCTGGCGATCGTGCAGCGCCACCCGCGCGGGATTATCTGGCCGCGCTCGATATGCTGATCGCCTCACGCGGCGAGCGTTGTCCCGCGCCACTGTCGCAGGATACCGGCTCACGGCTGTTTCCTCTGACCGCCGCCCGTTTTACTGAGCGTCAGGAGAAGCGCCTTACGCTGCGACACAGCAGGGCGAACAACCGGGAGGCTCGCGAGCGCGAGCAGAAGCGCAGACGCTATCGGAATCGCCTGGCGCAGGCGGCGCTGGAGCTGGCGTTTCATACGCCGCAGACGGCAGGGCGCTGGTATGCTCACTGGCAGGACCGGGACATCTGTGAAAGCGATCTGCAGTCGCTGGTTCTGACCTGGCTGAAGCGGTTTGTGTCATGCAGGCATATCGATCCGTGGGAGTGGCATGAAGAACCGTTGTGGCGCGTGATGCTCGACATCAGCATTCTGGCCGGTGAAATGAGCGCCTTCAGCAGAATGACTGACCGGTTCGCGCTGCCCGTGCTGCTGACTTGCCGACCCTGATCCTGTTAAGCCGGGCGCATCGTGTCCGGCTTGTTGCCTGCACTGGCCGCGTCTGAAAAGCGGGCGGCCCTGCGGGCCGGAAAAAAACGGTGCTGACGCACCGGCTCTCTCCCTTCGCCTGCGCTTTCTCTCTCCGGGACGCTGTCTCACGGTTTTCTCTCTCTGCTTCCTGCTGATGTCTATTCTGCTGTGCTGCAGCTGCTTCGCCGGCTTCCTGTCCCAGAAGGTCAACGGCATAAACAGCCTGATGCCCCCCTCCGGCTCCCCGGCGTGGCCGGGTCGTCAAGCCCCACTGCGCTAACCGGCAAAGCCGGTAAGCTCCGCCGGACCGCCAAGCGTTCCGGGCCTGACGGCTAGGGTCTGATGGCGAACGGCAAGGCTCACCCCTGCAGCCGGCTGGCGCCGGCGCGCTCACTGGCCACAAAAAGACGTGGCCGCTGCGGACCGGCCCGGCACCGTGGTGTGCCGTTCCGGGGCTGTGCCCTGTTCATCCTTCCGCGTTTTGTTTCGTTTCCCGAGAACCTTCGCCGTGCAGAAACCTGGCACCCGGGCGTCTTCACGCAAGGGTCGCGCGCTAAACGGCGGCACCCGGTCCCTTCGGGCTGCGGCTTTGCCGTTTCCCCCTGCGTTCAGCCTGATGCCCGCGCGCCCGTTCTGCCCCCACGGCGACGGAACTCGGAGAAACATCACATGCAACCACACGGGAGAAACAACATGTCACAGCAGAACGTCAACACCACGGCTCCAGAATCTAAAGAATCATCATTTTCAAAGGCAGAACCTGCAGAAAACATCAGCTATGACGCGATCCGCCGCGCCTTTCGCCGCAATCTTTTTTACGTCAACTATCCGCAGTTCAACGTGAATACCGCAGCGCTCCGCTGTGATTTTAATATGCATCTGGAGTATCTGGCGGCGGCAACGTTTACGCGCGATGAGGCTGTATTTGATTCGGGCAGGTTCCGGTCGGCAACCGAGCTGCTGCTGATTAATCCGCATGAAAAGCTGTTGATCACTGTCGCCTTGTTTGCCCCAAAAGCAGGCGCAGCGCCGGAAACCTATGAAACCCGCATCGTGCATTCAGCAAACCCGATCGGCGACGAAGAATATGAGGAAAGCACCGAATATCAGACAACCAACGTCTATAAGGCAGCGGGTCTGCTTAACGTGGCGGCGCTGGAGCTGTTCTGGTCAGAACATGAAGGCCTGAAGAAACACGCGCAGGTAAGCCTGCCGAAAGGCGATGAATACAGCCCGTTTTGTCACTGGCAGTTTTCCCGCCTGAGAGGGTAAATACTGACGCCCCTGCAGTGCGCTGCAGGGGAAAGGAGACAGCGATGAACACACATGAACGTCTGGCAGAAGCGCTAAAGAATCCATTGCGTGCCGGGTATGTCACTTATACCGGGCACATTATGACCGAAGCGGAATGCGCATCTTATAACCTTTATACTGCCGAAGCGGCACGGCCCTGGATAAGCGAGCAGGCGCGAGAGTTTTTGCTGGATCAGCGGCACCGCTATTTCGTTCTGATAAGCGAAGGCTGACAGCAAGCAGACAGCTGTTTAGTCATAAAGTGGGGACTGCGCCGGGCCTCGCAGTCCTGGTAAGAAAAAGCAGTGTACCCTGACCGGCATCAGCAAAAGGAGCCACCACTATGAATTTCATTAAGGATCAGCTGTATTACATTACGGATCAGCGGGCGGGCGAGCCGGATATTCTGATGCCCGTCAAAAACTGCAAACTTACCATCCGCAGCCTGGACGGACAGATAATTCATACTCAGGCTGCGCCAGACAATGGCTGGACACACTTACTTCTGAGCGAAGTACAGCCAGAGGGGATGGAGTCAGGAGCTGACGCCTGGCTTGATGACGTCTGGATTGGCTCAACAGAAGTCTGACATAGCCCGCTCAGCCAGAGAAACGCCGGCGCGCAGCACAGGTGCCGGCTTCTCTTCCGCAGTAAAAGCCTGGCGGCCCTGCGGGCCGGGAACAGACGGTGCTGACGCACCGTCTCTCTCCCTTCGCCTGCGCTTTCTCTCTCCGGGACGCTGTCTCACCGTCTTCTCTCTCTGCTTCCTGCTGCTCTCTGTTCTGCTGTGCTGCAGCTGCTTCGCCGGATTCCTGTCCCATAAGGTCAAAAGCATAAACAGCCTGATGGCCCCCTCCGGCTCCCCGGCATTGCCGGGTCGTCAGCTCCACTGCGCTAACCGGCTGTGCCGGTAAGCTCCGCCGGACCGCGAAGCGTTCCGGGCCTGACGGCTAGGGTCTGATGGCGAACGGCCAGGTCAACCCCTGCAGCGGGCTGGCGCCCGCGCGTTCACTGGCCACATAAAGACGTGGCCGCTGAGGACCGGACCGGCATAGAGCCGCCGTCCGGGGTGTGTTCATGCCCGTTTCCCCGTCAGGTGAGGCTGTTCCGGTCATTCCAGGCGCGGAGGGCTGGTCGTAGCACCGTCATTCATCAGACACAAGGGTGAAGTGCACGCCTGCGGCGCCCTTGTGTCTGCTGCCTGCCGTTGCTCCTTTGCCCTTTGCCGCGACTGGATCGACCGAAACATGAAACCTCACACGCACAGGAGAACTGCCATGAACACACATAACGTCAACGTCAACACCGCCACGCCAGAATCTCCCAAAACATGGGATAACAGCCCATCGGCATTTTGGCTGATCCGAAAAGATGCGCTGCTGGTTGAGCTGGCGAAAGCCGAGGGCGAACTGATGATGTATCACGCGCTGGAGCGCGCGGGCGTGACGACTGAGACGGAAGAGCGAGAGGAGTGCCCGTGGGATGCGGCGGTGATCGTGAAGTCTCTGGCAGAGATGGGGGCCATTAATTCCCCTCGGGTGTATGAGATGGCGCGTTCGGTGAGAACACTGGCGGTAAACCTGTGCAGAGGGGCATGGCGTAGGGGAGAGCCGCCGGTGCTGGAAGACCTGAAGAGCTGCGTCGCTGAAGCAGAAGCCGCACGTAACAAACTCATCGCTCACTGGGCGGAACAGGAAAAGCCGTATTGCGTGATGGCGCACGGCGAAACCGAATACCCGGAGGACGATCCGACGTACGGCACGTACTGGAGAGAGGGCGTTGTTCATCTGGGGCGCGCCTGGACGGTGGCGGAAGCAATGGACATTGCCGCCGCAGCATGGCTTGAAGGTGAGTGGGAACCGCGCGATGCGGATGAATGCCACTGGGACAGCGATTTTGGCCGGGATATGGGGCCGGTAAGCTTCTCGCCGCGTACAATCGTAATCAGCGACGAACAGAACAGAAAAGTGCTGACGGCGGATGCAGCAAGCCTTGAGTGGAACGCACACGTCACCGGTGAGGCAGAAATCAGTCGTCTCGCCGCAGAAAGAGACGCGCTGTTACGCGAAGCGGCGCTTGAAAGCGGCTGGGATAACTTTTCGACGGCGAAGCAGCTGCGGGCGAAGGCGGAGGCAACGCAGGCGGGCGTAGTCGATAGCGCCTGGCAGGGACATCCTGACGTGATGGACGCGCTGGCGGCTTTTGTCCGTCCGGAGCGTAAAACGTGGGGCGACAGGCTGAATACGCGCGGGCTTTCCAAATTCATGGCGGACGACATGAAGTTTCTGATCAGCCTGAGCGAACGCAGCTGCCCGGCATCAAAGAATGAGCGTTACGAGCTGGTACACGGGCTTGCGCTGAGTATTGCCGATCACGTAAGCCGCGCCGTCACTGACTGGTCAACGCCACGTCCGAAAATTCCCGCTGCGGTGATCGCTGCCTGGCTGCTGACAAAAGAAATGGTACTGGCGCTGTTCGGTGAAAACGGTGAGGAAATCTGGTCAGGCGTACAGGGTGCACTTAAATCACGCCTGACTGAATACTATCACGACTGCTGACATCGCAATTCATACCGGCAGGCTACAGAGTGGTGCGGGAGAAATCCTGCCCGCTTTGAGCGCGCCTGAAAGGCGGGCGGCCCTGCGGGCCGGGAAAAACCGGTGCTGACGCACCGGTCATCTCCCTTCGCCTGCGCTTTCTCTCTCCGGGACGCTGTCTCATGGTCTTCTCTCTCTGCTTCCTGCTGCTATTTGTTCTGCTGCTGCAGTGCTGCAGCTGATTCTCCGGCTTCCTGTCCCTGAAGGTCAAAAGCATAAACAGCCTGATGGCCCCCTCCGGCTCCCCGGCGTTGCCGGGTCGTCAGCCCCACTGCGCTAACCGGCTGTGCCGGTAAGCTCCGCCGGACCGCAAAGCGTTCCGGGCCTGGCGGCTAGGGTCTGATGGCGAACGGCCAGGTCAACCCCTGCAGCCGGCTGGCGCCGGCGCCTTCACTGGCCACAAAAAGACGTGGCCGCTGAGGACCGGACCGGCATAAGGCCGCCGTCCGGGGTGTGTGCATGCTCATCGCCGGCACGGTGGTCATGTTGCGTTACGTCCCACGCGTCGGGCAAATCGAAGCACAGTCATTCGTCAGTTACCAGGGTGAAATGCACGCCGCTGGCGCCCTGGTAACAGCCGCCTGCCGGTGCTTCTCAGCCCTTTGCCGCGAGGAACTAACCGAAACATGAATTAACCACCTGACAGGAGAACCAGCATGCACACACAAAACGTCAACGTCGCCGCTTCAGAATCTCCCAAAACATGGGGTAAAGATCCGTTTGCCCTCTGGTCTGAGAGTAAAACAGCTCTGTTGATTGCCCTCTCAAAAACCGAAGGCGAGCTGATGATGAATCTGGCATTAAGGCGTATGGGTATCGAAAACGGGGATGGAGAGTTTAATTATCTTTGCCCGCGCTATGCCGCAGAAATCGTCAATGAGCTTGATTCAATTGGGGCGATCACTTCTCCGCAGGTATATGAAATGATCTGTTCGGTTGAGGCATTGTCTCTTGCGTTGAGTCCTGAGAGCTGGATGGAGGTTCAGTCAGTTAAGCTTCCTGGCTTATCGGACTTTATCAGATTTGCTGAAGAGGACCGCGAAGAATTCATGTCTCATGTGGCACAGGGCAAAAAAATTCTGGTCAGCGCAAAAGATTTGCATACCCGCTGGCGGGATGACTGGCTAACAGCTGAAAAGGGCATCCCTCCTGAAGGAAAGCACTTTCCGTCCCGCAATGACAGCTATGGCTCGGATGTACTGCTGCTTGATGAAGCTGAGGTCGTTGCGCTGATCGCGGCGGGACATGATGCGCTGCCACTTATGGCGAGTTCAGCCCGGGGGATGACTGCGATTTATGACGCAGGCGACATATCTGCGGAGCGCTACATCATTGCCAGCCGTGGCCAGATTTTTTACCGCTCAGCTTCATGGCAGGAGGCCTGTCGGGAATATCTTCGTCGCGCCTCATCGGTGATGGCAGAAGAGGCGAAAAAATTTTTTGACCGTTTTCACGCAGCGTGTGACGCGGGACTGGATTATTACCAGGCAAGCGACGTCGCGCGCGGGCTCATCTCACTGGAAAATGCCCTGAATCCGGTGCCAAAAAATCAGGTAACTGCCGGTGCCGCTGATACCACTCTGAACGAGATCCCCTTCTGAAAACGTTGCGCGGCCTGTAAAGGCGGGCCGCTTTTTCGTCTCAACTGATTTAAGGAAAACTGAAATGAAAATGCACAATGCGCAGGCAGTGGTCATCGGTCAGGTTGTCAGCACAGTTCTTTACAATCGCGGACGGGGTGTCGTGTTTGCCGTTCACGGCGAGCAGAAACCGGCATCAGTCGGGTCACTTTCCGGCTGCATATCTTATGGTGGAAATGCCACGTTTGATATTGCGTTTGAGAGCGGCGGAATATCGCACGGGCTGCCTGAAAGTATCCTGCACGGAAAACAGTGGAGCATATTCCCGGAAATAAAAAGCGGGGAAGAGACGGCGCGCATTGTGAAACACGCGGAGTCTGAAGAACGCCGTAAGCAGAAGGAAAAAGAGGAGGCAGCGCGACTTTATGCAGCTGAATGCGAGCGTTTAAAAACGGCACCGGAATATGCCGCGCTCTCGCAGGATAAAAACGGCGCCGTGCAGGTGACATCCAATATCCGCAAAGAGCTGAAGGTAAAATTTCCGGGCGTTAAATTCTCGGTGCGTAAGCGCAGTTATGACAGCGTAAGTATTAACTGGACGGACGGTCCGACAGAGGAAGAGGTGAAAGCCGTAACGGATAAGTACAAAGACAGTTATTTTGACGGCATGCAGGATATGTCCGTTTCCTGTGCCTCTCCGTTCAACCGCATTTATGGGGGCGTGGGCTGCGTTTTTACCGATCGGGATTATTCGGACGAAATGAAGCAAAAGGCAGTAGGCATTATCGCTAGAAAATATGGCGGGAGTCTGGAAGGTGAGGAAATAACGCTGGCGCGATTTAACGCCGGCGAGCTATACAGGGTCGGACGCGATTACTTCTGGCACAATCAGGGCGTGCAGGGTGAGATAAACCGAACGCTTGCGGAAATAAAATAAAAGAACAGGGGGCCGCAGGGCTCCTTTTTTTTGGCCGGAGTTTATCCGTGACCGGTATTGAACCGGTGACGGATAAATGTAATCCATCGCAGTGTCAGTACATGCGGTGCTTATGAAAAAAAGAGAAGTTACTTCTGTTACCCGTTTCCGGCATTGAGCCGGGGCGGGTAATTCTGCGCGCGGGCTTCGTTGCCGTCTTTAAAAAAATGCAGCGCAGAGAGATAAAGCTGGGCTGCGCGCTTCGTCAGTATCAAAAACCGTTCAGCCGCTGAATGCCTTGCGCGGAATTTTACCTGACTTGATGGCCTTGTAATGTTTATCAATCAGCATCGCATAGTTATAGCGGTTCGTTACGGTTACCGGCAGGTTTTTCATTCCCGCGTTGTACATTCCCACAGCCAGCCACGTTGTGCCGTACTGATTGAAATTGCGGCGCAGCAGCATGGCACCAATATAAATATTCAGACATGGCTCGCTGAGCAGCTTTTCTTTGCTGAGGCCCGGGTACTCTTTCTGTAAGCGTCGCATTGTGACCGAATTAATCTGCATGAGCCCATAGTCACTGCTGCCGGGCTTACCATCTTTCGTACGGTTGGTATTAATGGCTCCCGGGTTATAGCGGGACTCCTGCCAGGCTATAGCGCGCAGATAGTCCGGATCGATGGAATACCATTCGCCGGCTTTAATAAAACAGTCCGCATTCACGCTGGCGGAGAAAATGCCTGTCGCCAGCAGGGCTGCAGCGTGAGTGAATAAACGCATTGCGGCTCCTGATTTGAAAAGTTCGGAGGAGATGTCAGGCTCAATAATATCATAAGAGTTATGTTTTTACACACCACTCGCAAATTTATTTTTGCTGATTTACGTATTTAATTTCAGTGACTTAGATTTAAATCGTAGAATATTTACACAGATGTCTGGTTGCCTGATGGTTGCTCTAAGAGGGCCTTAAAGCCTCCAGAAAGAGGCTTTAAGGCATAATTATGAAAATCATCGAGATAGCGCTAAGAATAGTTGAAAAAATGCCTTTTGGGGGCCTTGTGTTTTCTTAATGGTGGCTATAAGGTTGCCATGTGGCATCCCAAAAAAGCACGCTATTTAAGCAGTGCAGGAGCCGAGGCAACTCATCCGATGAGATGGGTTTTATCTCTTAAAAAAAGTTAAGGCCAGAATTAATATGAATGACGATAACTCATCCAAACGAAACCGGGTTTACCTTACCGTTCCATTCTCTTTACTTGAAAAGGTTGATGCGCACGTTGAAAAAATGCTTGAGGATGGAGAGTCTCGCGATACCGCTAACCGATCATCCTTTGTTATGGAGATGTTCAAACTCGGTTTGCGAGTGCATGAAAACAAAATCAACAAGGATGCTTCAGAAAAAACGCTTGATCAGAAACTGGAGTTAATTGCCAAAAACGCGCTCATGAATGGGTTCATTATCGATGCCATTTTTGGCATCATGAAAGAAACAGTTGATACTTCTAAAGTCGTCAGGAACGAAATGCTTCTTGATCCAGACTGGCCTAAAGAGATGAAAGAAAGAGTTGCTGGTAAATTACTGGAGTACTTTAAATAATTAATGCCAGCCTGATCTATCAGCGAATACATCAGGCTTCTTATTCAGGAGTTACCCTGTCCATCCTTTTCATTATCATCCTCCCTCAGTGCATCGGTCTCTCTTTTCAGCGCGTCACGAATATAACGACGTAGCGTCAGCGCATTAATTCCATATTGTGTATAAACCTGCTTTCTTGTATGACCATCTCGTAACACAGCATTAACTGCCTGATCGCGGTCACGTTTAGACAGCACGTTACGGTTATCATACTTGACGCGCTTTTCCTTAATGTCAGGAGAGTCTTTCTTTTTGCTCCATGCGCGTTTAACCGTTGCGACCGTCACGCCAAGTATATCGGCGGTTTGCTGTAGGGTTTTACCCTGCACGCGCAATCGCACCGCATAGTCTTTTAATTCTTCAGATATAACCCTGTAATCTTCATGCGTGCCAACGTACTTAATAAGCGTGTCGTTCGTGATGCTGTATTCAGTCAGAATATGCTTTCTGAGTATGCCCTGGCTTAACTTTACTTTTATCGCCTCAACATCTTCTGGTGTCAGTTTTCTCTCATGCTCCCGAGGGATGATTTTCTGTCCGTCACGATCGGCTATTTTTTTAACGGCGTGATAGATGACTGCGCGAGATACTCCGCAGGTCTGCTCAATTTCTTCTATCGTCATTTTTGGCTCGGCGTGATACATGCCCGCAATCAGCTCCCACTGCTTCCAGCGGTATTCCATTGCGGAATTTCCCTTACGTTTTTTAATCAGCTTGTAAACGTAAGATTCAGAACAGCCCTGTTCTTCGCATATATCTTTTACGCGCCAGCCGAGCATGACCCGCTCCATTATTTTATCCGCACTGGGGCCGCGTTTATTTCCGGGAAAAATCTCAGACGCGACGTCTTTTTTACCATCAGCCGATGATTTCACACCAGGCAGTGCAGGTTTTTTTTGAGGCTCCGTTATATCACCCGGATCAGTAAATACCGCTTTATTAAGGCTGTTCTTTAATTTACGGGCCTGCCAAAGATTTACGCCGGGGCGGGGAAGGGGAGAAAAAAAATCTGCATTAATCATTATCCAGGCGGCCGGATCGGCCACGTCTGAATAATCTGTTATCTGCGCGAGTGAACGTTCGGCCGTTGCCTGCAACAGTCTGGCCGGTACGCGATTTTTAATAAAGGCGAGCAGCGGAATGGTGACCAGCTGGCAGGCATAATAGCGGTTTTCTCTGAAGGTGACCTCATACCAGCCCGGGTCACGCATGTAATGCAGAAGGGCATCATTGAGTAGTTCACTTAAGGCTTCCTCATGATTTGTCCTAAAAATCTCAGCCGCAAAGCCCGCCGGATCGGCGACAAGAACAACCAAATCGGCAGTTTCAGGCATGATTTTTCATTCTCATTCAATCGGTTAGGAACTTAAGTGAAATTTCTCACCATGACGATAAGTGAAATTGATCAGCAAGATCAATAACTTATGTTGAAGTGTGCGATCCGGAAGCGTAAAAAAACGTCAGCCAGTAAGGAAAACGTAAGTTTCTGTTGCCAGACCACAAATATGTAAAGGAGGCGTTACCAGTAAGCTCGTAATTTGACTTAAGACCATACAGGCAGTGAAAGACGATAGTTCAACCAACTAACCATTATATCCCTAACTGAGGAAAATTCCTATGAAGGGCACTCTCTCTTCGTGTGTAAATTACTGCCGCAAGGCAGGGGCGGTAGCGTGGAACAAAGCAAACAAACCTGCTCTGTTCACTGGAATGGCGATCCTGGCTGCTGCTGCTATGCCAGCCCACGCGGAAGACCTTTTCGCAAACGGGAAAACTACGATTAACGATACGTTCGGATCTGGAAGTACAGTCGTTTGGATTCTGTATATCCTCGAAATCATCGCTGCCGTGTTTACCTATGTGAAAACCAAAAACCTGGCCATGTTTGGCGGCATCGCCGCAGTCATGGTGTTTATCAACGTTGCCTTCGGCATCATCCCGTCTTAACGCGCGCTAATGGGTAAACGTGACCGGTATACCTTTGCGGCTACGTTTTCCGAGCAAAAGCGGTTCGTGGGGCTGCCACCTGATGAGTTCTGCCTGTACGTGCCACTGGCACTGCTGGCTATCTTCCTCAACATGTGGATTTTCGGCCCCACGCTCTTAGCCGCCGTGGTTGGAATTCGTCATCTCAAGAAAGGCCGCGGTTCTCAGTATCTTCTCAACCTGGCGTACTGGTGCCTGCCTACATCAGTGATGCGCTTCTTTATCAGCATCCTGCCTGACAGCTACAAACGGCACTGGGTCGCCTGACCCCCCTCCGGAGACAACATGGAATTAAAGCTGCGTTCGGCGGGAAACCGCAATATGGCCGTGGCTATTCTGGTGCTGCTCGTTATCACAATCCTCGCGCTGGCGCTCAGCTGGCGCATTTACGGCGATAACCGGGCGCTGATGAATCAGCTCGTTAATAACCGACAGACCATTGTTATTCCCTACGGCGCGGATACGCCGTTCAGTTTTACCGGCGAGCGCGGCGACGCCCGCTACCTGCGCCTGATGGCGCTGGCGTGGATGAACCTGCGCCTCAACATTTCCGACAGCAACGCAGACGCCAGCCACGAAATGCTGCTGGCAGGTGCCTGCGACGGCGCAGAGAAGTCCCTGAAGGGCGTGCTGGCGGACGAAGCCTCACGCGTGAAGGGAAACAGCGGCGGCTCGGTGTTCTATCCGAAAGACGTCAGCGTCTGGCCGGATAAGGGCATCGTTGATGTATCAGGCGATCTGCAGCTGAGCTACGGACTGCACGACGCGAGCCCGGTGAAGAAGCACTACCGCCTGCGTACCGATACCCGAAACAACCGTCTCTGCTGGAGCGCTTTCCTGGAGGTTCCCGATGCGTAAATCTTTGCTAATCAGCGCCGTGGCGCTACTGACTGCCTTTGGCGCCCGCGCGGAGCAGCTGACGCTGAGCCCCGGCGCGCGCGTCAACGCGGCGGTGAGTAACACTAACCCCAATTACCTGCGTGTGAATGACGACCGCATTCTCAGCGTGCAGGCGGCGCAGGGGGTGCTGAGCGCCAAATCCCCGACGCCAGAAGGCGCGATTGTGTTTTCTACCGTGACCGACAAGCCGTTCACCATGTTCGTGCAGACCGCGTCAGGCTTTGCCTTCTCGGTACAGGCGACCCCGGGCAAGCGCGCCGGCCTGAGCCTGACGGTTGATAACCGCGAGGTGCAGGGCACGGAGGAGGCGCGGGAGTACGAGCAGAAGCAGGATACCTACAGCGCGCTTATCAGCGGCCTGGTCGGGCGTTTCATCACCAACCGCAAGCCTGCGGGCTACGTGTTCAGCAAAAACACCGACGTCCCGGTTAGCGAATCTGTAAAAAGCGCGTTTGCGCTGCGCCCGGTGACGGCATGGCAGGGCGACCGGGTGCGCATCGTGCGCACGGACATCACCAGCCTTTCCTCGCAGCGCATCCGCCTGAGCGAGCGCTACTTCTGGAGCCCGGGCGTGATGGCTGTGGCGTTTCATCCGCAGCTCGACGTGCTGGAGCCTGGTGCAAAGGTGTCGGTAATAACCGTGTTCCGCACCCGAGGAGGCCCGGATGAACCTTAACAGCCTGGTCCGCAGCAAACAGCGTCGGCTGTTTGCCATCATCCTGGCCGCCGCTGCCGTCATCATCGGCGGTCTGTACCTTGCCAACCGGGGCGTGTCCGGCCATTCAGTAAAAAAAGCTGACAAGCCCGACAGTGTTGCCGCTGAACCGGACCTGACCGGCGGCGGGGTGGTGAACACGTTTGACGGTTCAGGACAGGGCTCGCTGCTGGTGAGCGCGCAGAACCGGGAAAAGGAAGCGCGGGAGCAGCTCTCCTCGATGCAGAAAGACTTCAAGTCGCTGAAAGACCAGATGTCGGACGTGATGAACAATAACAAGTCCCTGCAGCAGAACGTCTCCGACCTGATGGAGCAGCTGAAAAATCAACAGGATAAGTCGAAGGTCGCTCCAGGTGGTCAGCAAGGCGCAGGCTATACGCCGCCGCGCACGGAATACACCTTTGCGCCCGCGCCGGTGCAAAAGGGCCAGATCGATAACCAGACGTTTGACTACTCGCAGTTTGAGCCCAAAGCGAAGGACACCTCGTTCTGGGTGCCGACCGGTACGTTCTCCGACGCCATCGTGATCGAGGGGGCCGACGCCAACGCCTCGGTGCGAGGGGAAAACAACCTTGTGCCGATGCAGTTCAAACTCAAGGGCAAAGCGCACCTGCCGGGCAACAACAAATTCGACCGGTTCGATAACTGCTTCGTGACGGCCGCAGCATACGGTGACATCTCCAGCGAGCGGGCCATCGTTCAGCTGCAGCGCCTCTCCTGCATCATCGACGGCAAACACATCGATCAGGCTGTGAAGGGCCACGTCGCCTTTTACGGCAAAAACGGCATCAAGGGCGTGCCGGTGATGCGCAACGGCAAAATCCTCGGGCTGGCCTTTACCGCTGGCGCGCTGGGCGGGCTGGGACAGAGCGCCTCGCAGGTTGGCCAGACAGTCACCGGTATCGGGGCAACCAGCACTGTGAGCGGCGGAGACGTGGCGCGCGGCGCCATCGGCGGCGGCGTGGGCAAGGCGGCGGACAAGCTGGCCGACTACTACATCGAGCGCGCCGAGCAGTATCACCCGATTATCCCGATCGGCGCGGCGAACCGCGTGGAAGTGGTGTTTATCGAAGGCTTCCGCGCGAAGTTTATTGAGGATGAAGAGGCCGCGAAGCTCGCGAAAGAGCAGCAGCGCTCGGGCGGGCAGCAGCAGGACACGCAGACGCGGGAGCAGGGCAACAGCGGCCTGCCGCCGGATCTGGTGGGCAAGCTCGGAGACGCCACCCGCCTCAACATGAACGACTTCGTGACCCCAACTAACGGCGGACAGGCGAAGGGCACGGCCCCGCAGGGCGTGGCGCAATGACAGTCGAAAAAATCCGGCTTCGTCACGCAGAGCACTGCGGCTGGATGGTTTTTACCGAACGGACGGTGAACTGCTTCGGGCGTGAGGCCGACGCGCGCATCCCGGGCCTGCAGGCGCTGGGGTTTGGCGTAAAGAAGCTCTACTGCAAGCCCGGCCTCATCCCGGACGACGGCTACGTCGCCCTGTTCGGGGAAACGTTGCGGCGACTGCTGGAGGTCGCCCCCGGCGATGCCTTTGCCATGAGCATGCTGTCCCGGCTCGGGACCAGCGGCAAAAACGGCGACCTCTTTATCGACTTTACCGAAATCGACGCGCTGTCATCCGGTAGCGCCGACGGAGAACACCATGAATAACCCGACAGATGTAAGCCATACCCAGCCTGCTGATGACCAGCCTCTTTCTGGTCACTTTCTGACAACGGGCGAAACCGGCGCGGGAAAAACCGCGCTGACCATGACCCTCATGAAAGACCTTCTCAACCAACACGCAGACGGAGAGCACCATGACTAAAGCTCACTCTTTTATCATCAGCGCGCTGGCCGTAATGCTGAGCGGCTGCGCAGGCATGAACAGCGACTTTGAGTTCGACAAGCCGGCTAAGGACTCCGGGGTCTGGATGTCGCAGGCCGACGACATGTCAGCCGGAAGCAGCGGCAACGCCCCGTCAGCCGCTTCCGCCGCAGGCGGTTTCACCGGCGCGGGCATTCGCCTGGACGACTACCGCCTGATTGATACCGGCACCATCCGCCTGGACCCGCAGACGGAGGCGCAGGCGGGCCGCAGCGGCCTCAACGACGGCATCCCGGTGCGCGTGGCGTCATCCGGCGGGGTCCGCCCGTTCACGCGGGAAAACGGCGTGCTGCGCACTGACGCCCGGCAGACCGCGTACTGCAGCGCGGCGCACTGCTTCCCGGAGCCGGCCGCCGCGTTCCGCCGCCCTGACGGCGTGGCGCGCATCTGGATTGCGCCGTACGTCTCCCCTGACAACAACGTCCACATGGGCGAGGTCATCTACAGTGTCTCCAGTCACGGCGACTGGAGCGGCATTCTGATGTGAGGTCCGCATGAAATTTCTGAAAGGCTTCCGCTTTGACCCGCTGAACGTGGTGGACACAGTGGCGGGCATTCTGGGGGAGCGCGACACCACGAACGAAACGCGCCAGAAGCTGCAGGACATGGACTACCCCCATATCCGCGACCTGCTGCCTTACCGGGACTATGACAGCGAGAGTCAGATCTGGGTGAACAAGGAGTCAGTGGGCTTCGTGATTGAGTCGCAGCCGCTGATTGGCGCCAACGAGAAGCTGGCCGAAAGCCTGGAGTATCTGCTGCGCGACGTGACCCCCCGCGATGTTCCGCTGCAGGTGATGCTGGTTTCCTCCCGGGCGGTGAAAGAGCAGGTTGAGCAGGGGCTGAAAAATTTCGCCTGGAAGGGGCACCGGGCAGACGAGTGTAACGACGTCACCGCCCGCTTTTACCTGAACGGGGCGCGCTATACCTACAGCAACGGGCTCGACCATCCTCTGACACTGCGCGACTACCGGCTGTTCTTTGTATGGGGCATGCCGGTTAAAAATCTGTCTGAAACCGACCTGGTGCGCGTGCGCGACGTACGCCGTAACCTGCTGAACGCCCTTAATGCGGCCGACATCTGGTCTGAGGCCATCGGCGTAACGGAGTTCAGCAGCGTGCTGCGCGAGTTCTTCAACCATGACCCGGCGCGCCTTGAGCGCTACGACAGCGAGTACGATCCGGCGGCCGATCTGAGCACGCAGTTCGTAGACCGCACCACGTCCTGGCGGGTGAAGCCCTCGCATATCCGCATCGAGGGCAGTGACAGGGACAGTAAGCCGTTTGCCGCGCGCATGGTGAATCTGAACCTCGACAACAACCCGCAGGAGCATTACCTGTGGCAGAACGGCAATATTTTTCAGGACCTGATGTCGCCGACTAACGGCATTCCCTGCCCGTTTATCTGCACGATGGTGCTGACCACCGAGGAGCAGATGAAGAGTCAGGGCGAGGCCAACAGCCGCTTCCTGGCGCTGGACTCGCGCGTGAACACCAGTTACGCCAAGTACATTCCGTCCACCACGCGTCAGCACGCCGAGTGGAAAGACGCCCGCGCGCGGCTGCTGTCAAATCAGACGTCGCTCACGAGCTACTTCTACGGCATCACGCTCTTCTGCCCGGACGACGACGACCTGACGTCCCGCTATACCGAAAAGACGCGCAACGCCTTCGCCGCGCAAGGCCTGCGCTTCGTGCGCGCCGACTTTATGCAGCTGCGCAACCTGCTGGCCACGCTACCGTTTGCAATGGTGAACAAGAAGCTGCGTGCCGACTGCCGCAAGACCGGCGGCATCCAGCGTTCGGAGTCGTTTCACGCGGTAAACCTGATGCCGGTCATCGGGGATAACAAGCTGTGCGCCTCGGGCATTCTTATCCCGAGCTACCGCAACCAGGTCGCATTCATCGACGTGTTTGATGAGAGCCTGCCGAACACCAACTTCAACTGGTTTATGTCCGGCACCTCGGGTGCAGGCAAGTCGGTGCTGGCGAACTCCATTGCGCGCTCGGTGCTGGACAAGGGCGGCACGGTGGCGGTGCAGGACATCGGCGACTCTTACAAGGCGGCCTGCAGCAGCCTGGGCGGCACTTACATCAACGGCGAGTCGCTGCGCTTTAACCCGTTTGCGAACGTCACCGACATTACGCTTGCGGCCGAGCGTATTCGCGATCAGCTGTGCATTCTGGCAAGCCCCAACGGCCTGCTGGACGAGGTGCACGAGTCGCTGATTCTGGAGGCCATCACCGAGTCGTGGCCTCAGTATCAGCAGGACATGCGTATCGATCACGTCATTGAGTACCTCAAAAAACAGCAGGCCGCGATCACCCGCGAGCACTCCTCGCTGATTGGCGGGCGAATTGACGAAATTACCACGCTGCTCGGCAAGTACAGCACCACAGGCATCTACGGGAAGTTCTTTAACTCGTCCGAGCCGACCCTGAAGCCTGACCTGCAGTTCGTGGTCACCGAGCTGGGCGACCTGCGCAAGCAGCAGGACCTGCTGTCGGCCATTCTCTTCACCATCATGATCTGGAACGAGAACATGATGTACACCACGCCGCGCAGCATGCGGAAGATGAACATCATCGACGAGGGCTGGAAGCTGCTGGGCGGATCGAGCACCAAGATTAAAGACTTCATCGAGGAGGGTTACCGCACCGCCCGCCGTCACAACGGCTCCTACGGTACGGTGACCCAGGCGATACGCGATAAAAACCTGTCCACGGCGGCGCTTGCAGCCTACGACAACAGCTCGTTCAAGTTTACCTGTATGCAGGACGCCAAATCGTTCACCACCTTCCAGAAGGAGGAGCCGCACGCCTTCAGCGAGCTGGAGTGGGAAATGATCAGGAAGTTTCCGCCGGCGAAAAAGGCGCGCTACAGCTCGTTCCTGCTGAGCGTGGGCGAATTCTCCAGTTTCCATCGCCTCATTCTCGATCCGCTGAGCGACGGGCTGTTCTCCTCCAAAGGCGAGGACTTCACCTACCGCGAGAAGCGCCTGCGCGAGGGCGCTGACATCAAGGACATCCTGTTTGAGATGGCCGACAACGACGCGCACAAGCGCGACATCATCCACATGCTGCGGGAGATGCAACTTTGAATACAAAACACCTTGTGACGGGCTGCGGCCTGTCTGTTGCGCTGAGTGTGGGCGTCTGCGCGACCGCCTGGTTCCTCTGGCTGAAGCCGCCTGAGCTTGTCACCTTTGACATGAAGGGCACGACCAACGCGCTTATCCGCCAGACCGCGAAGCTTGACCTGACCGACGACCAGCGTAAGGCGCTGCTGACCCGCTTTGACCGCAGCGTCACCACCGCTACGGCGGAATATGCCAGCGAACACGGTGCGGCCATTCTGGTGAGCCCTGCCGTAGTCACCGGCCTGCCGGACGCCACGCCGGAAATTCAGGCGCGCCTCGCCGAGCTGATGAAGGCCGGTAACCCGCAGCAGTAACCCTGTCCGATCACCCCAACGGGAGCCTCCCGATGATACATGCAACTCCGCTGGCGCGTGCAGTCGCCGGCGCGCTGCTCGCCATGCTCAGCCTGCAGGCGGGCGCGGCTGAGCTGGGCACGTACGGCGATACCTGGGACATCCGCGAGCGCAACCTGATCGCGGTCCTGAAAGACAACCTGAAAGAGCACTTTGCCGGCCGGTCGCAGGCCGACATCGAGCGGGACATGCAGAAAAAGGCTGAGGACGAGGCGATGCGCCCGCCGCCGGTGGCAGGACTCACTACCGCGCGCGAGACGCACAGCCGCCTGTTTGACCCGTCGTTCACGGTGCAGCGCGACATTGCCGACCAGAACGGCGTGGTGTTTGCGCATAAAGGCCAGGTAGTGAACCCGTTTGACGTCATTCCGGTGTTTGACGAGACGCTTTACTTCATCGACGCCGACGACGACCGGCAGATTGCCTGGATGAAGCAGCAGGTGCCGCACACCACGACGTCCCGCGTCATTCTCGTTAACGGCAACGTGCGCGACAGCGCAGAGGCCCTCGGCAGCCGGGTCTACTTCGACCAGACCGGCAACATCACGAAAAAGTTCGGCATCACGCAGGTGCCTGCAGAGGTGAAGCAGGCGCCCGGAAAAAAACTCTTCCTTATTACTGAATTCGGTCTTCCCGACCGCTAACGGAGCCAGACATGAAAAAGCACATCCTCGCCGCCGTCCTGACGCTGAGCCTGACCGGGCACGCGATTGCCGCTGACAACGCCTTCAGCGATGCGCAGAAAGCCCAGATCGGCGCGATTGCAGCGGACTACCTGCGCGCGCACCCGGAAATCCTGATTGAAATGAGCCAGAAGCTGCAGGCGCAGTCGCAGGAGAAACAGATGGCCTCCGCCGCTGGCGCGGCGCTGAAGGAGCAGGACGGGCTGCTGAACGATCCGACCTCGCCGGTGCTGCACCCGAAGGGCGACGTCGCGGTCATCCAGTTCTTTGACTACCAGTGCATCTACTGCGCGAAAGTCGCCCCGACCGTGGAGCAGTTCATCAGCCAGAACCCGAACGTGCGTTTCATCTATAAGGAATGGCCAATCTTCGGCAGCCGCTGGCCTGCATCGGTACAGGCGGCGAAAGTTGGCCTGTCTGTGTACAGGAAAGGCGGCGCAGAGGCGTACCACCGCTACCACGCCGCGCTCTACGCGACCGGCCACAACGAAGGGAAGCTGCTGGATGAAGACATCCGCCAGGCGGCGGTGAAGGCGGGCGTGACCACGACGCCGAAAGAAGAGGTCGAGGCGATGGGCGCGGCGCTGGAGAAAAACAACCAGCTGGCCCGCAGCCTCGGCATTCAGGGCACGCCCGCCTTCTTCGTCATGCCGGTCACAGGCGCCACCGCTGAGAACGTCAGCGTTATCCCGGGGGCAACCGACCTGCAGGCGCTGCAGGGGGCGGTGGAAAAAGCGCGCGGCGGCGTGAAGAAAGGGGGCTGATATGGCCTGGCGCACGGTTTTACTGGCGCTCGCGGTGTGGGTCTGCCAGCCGGCGCTTGCCGCTGACAACGGCAAGACGTCCCTAACCTGCGAGGGGCGCTGGGTTAACCCCATCACCGACGTGTGCTGGGAGTGCCTGTTCCCGATGAGCATTGGCAGCGTGCAGGTGTCGGCCGGATCGCTGCCGGATACCGAAAACCCGTCATCACCCATTCAGTTCTGCCCGGCGCCGCCGCCCATTTTTGAGCGCCCGGGCATCGCGATTGGCTTCTGGGAGCCGTTTGCGATGACTGACGTGACGCGCTCGCCCGGCTGCATGGTGAACATGGGCGGCTTCAACATCAACATCCCGAACACCGGCACCGGCACCGGCACGAAAACGGCGAACGAGCACCCGGGCACGTTCTATCACGTCCACTGGTACAAGTACCCGCTGATCTCCTGGCTCAACATTATTACCTCGGAGATGTGCATGCAGGGCGGGGAGTACGACATCGGCTACCTGTCAGAGCTGGACCCGACCTGGCAGAACGACAACCTGGCGCTGTTCCTGAACCCGGAGGTGATGCTGTTTGCAAACCCGGTGGCGCAGATGGCCTGCGCGGCGGACGCGGTGGCGGCGGGCGTGAGCAAGCCGATTGATGCGCTGTTCTGGTGCGCGGGCTCGCACGGCTCGATGTACCCGTTCACGGGCAACATCGTGAACGAGTCGAGCGGGCTTAACAGCGGCGCGCTGCTCTCCGAGCGGATGGACTTCAAGCTGCACCGCGAGGGACTCATCCTGGACACCGTGCCGCAGAACACCGCCGTCTGCTACGAGTACCCGTCTGCGATCATGCCGAAAAGTCGTTACCGCTATCAGATGGTGAACACCATCCCGGACGTGGCGTCGTGTCATCCCTTCGGGCGCAACGTGATGCTGTGGCAGACCGGCAAGGAAATGCCGACCACCAAAAAGAACTACGGCTATCTCATCTGGAAAAAGCGCAACTGCGTTGTGCTTTAAGCGAGGACTTATGAGGAAAACACGCAACGCGCTGCTGATTGCCGCCGGACTGACGGCGGCGCTGGCCGCGCAGGCGGAAGACGCGCCGCAGGGCACGCAGGTCGGTAGCACGGAAAATGAGACGGCCTATTTCCTGTCCGCCTCTGTGCCCGAAAAGGAGATGGCCATCCTGATGAAGGCGGCCGAAGCCCGGGACATTCCGGTTTACTTCCGGGGGCTGGTTGGCGACAGCATGGAGCAGACCGCGAAGTACATGATGTACATGGTCAGCACCTACAAGGTGCGCGGCGTGCAGATAGATCCGGTGCGCTTTGACCGCTACGGGGTGAAGCAGGTGCCGGCGCTGGTGAAAAAGTGCGGTGACCGCTTCGACATCGTGTACGGCAACGTGGCACTGAATCAGGCGCTGAGCATGATCGAGACGCGCGGCGACTGTCGTACTGCTGATAAAGAGAGGTAATGACGATGTTTTTACTGAACTGCACCTGGCGCGGCTGCCTTGATAAGGCTGCTGCGTATTTAACTCCGGCTACTTATTTTCTGCTCAGGACGCTGGTCATACACCCGGTCATCCTGGGCGTGCTGCTCTTCATATGGATAAGCGGAGGAAATATCGGTGACGGGTTACTTAAAGGCGCCGAGCAACTGGTTCGGGATGCACCCGCCGGGCATGTCTGGATATGCGCAAAAAACGCTGACGCAGGCGTTGTGCTGTCGGTTCCTGAGACAACCCCTGAATGCCACAGACAAGCTGTTCCTCAGTCTTTATGGGTAGATAAAACTAACCGCGCTCTGGTAGCACTCTACAAAACCAGCGTGCTGTTTTCCCTGATCAGCTCTGTAGCGACATGGTTTATCAGACATCGTGCTTTAGCACGCTGAAGCACAGAGACCTACCCGCTGCGGCGGGCCATTCTTCTGACCACTCCGGAAACTCTCATGAAAAAAGCCACTCGCTCCCTGCTGCAGGGGCTGCTGCTGACCTGCCTGTCAGCCAGCGTCCTGGCGGCGTCAATGGACGCTTCCAACCAGGAAGGCATTAACGCCGGCAAATCTGCTGACGGCACGACCAGCGCCGATCCGAACGGCTACTTCGACAACTACAGCTCAGACGCGCCGCAGCGCGGCTACTACAGTGGACCGACCCAGACGTCATCGAACATTGACGTGAAGGGGCAGACGGAGCTGAGCGAGTCCGACCTCGGGCAGACCGCGCGCGAGTCCTATGTGAATAACCCGGCGGACAAGCTCAGCTACGACTCTGACATGATGAAGTACAGCGACGAGATCCGGGAAAACGCTAACGCCATCACCGGCGTGAACGGCAGCCAGTGTGTGGCGCAGGAGCTGAACAAAACCACCTACACCACGCACAGCTGTGAAATGGCCACTCCGCTAACTCAATCGTGCACGCGTAAGGCAACCATCGTGACCACCGGATCGCGCGAGGAGTACGGCACGCAGCTGGTGCTCAACGCCCGCGACGTTACCGGCAAAAAGCTGGACAACTGGTGGATGCAGTATGACTTTGTCGTGCCGGAAGACGGCACCATCAGCAGCGGCACCTGGGAGTTCCTTTACCCCAAAGCACCGGGCTACCACGGAGACCGCCTGGACTACTCCATCCAGGCCTTTGGGCAGACGATTCGAACCAAAATCAACTATTCCGGCACCCTCAGCATTCCGGCCCAGAAGGTCACGCAGGGGCAGGTTATCAGCGTGCTGTTTCGCTATAACACCGACGGTCACTATGAGTCCGGTCGGGATGGCACCATGAATTCTCTCGCGAACGGCACGCAGGTGCTGCGCATCACGCTTCCCATGCAGGCGGTGCGCGACACGGTCACGGCGGGTATTGAATGGACCGACAGCTGCCCGGCCGACATGGGCGACGCGGTCAAGATGAGCGAGGTGTGCAGCGACCCGGGCGGCACCCGTTCGGTGACCGTGGGCGGGCAGGCCTACAGCGTCTACAGCGACTGCTGGGGCTACACCACCCAGTGGAACGTGTTCGAAGACGACACCAACACCTGTCAGGCCTACATCGACGATCCGAACTGCAGCGAAGGCACCCGCACCTGCACCCAGAAAATCGGCAACCTCTGCGTCTACAGCAAGCTGACTTACCAGTGTGCGCATACCGTGAAAAGCACCGGCTACGTCTGCGGTTCGGAGTTCTACTGCTCGGACGGCAGCTGCTCGGCGATGCAGGCGGGGCAGAACCAGAACTTTGAAATGGCGGTATCGCAGCTGGCCGCACTCGCGGCCGCGGGCAAGGACTTCGCGGGCATGGACCCGAACTCAGTGACAGCGTTTACGGGCAAGGCAATGGCCTGCCGCAAAAGCGCGGCGGGCTTCAGCAACTGCTGCAAAAGCGGCGGCTGGGGGCAGAGCGCGGGGCTCGCGCACTGTAACACTGAGGAAAAAGAGATCGGCACCGGCAAGGAGAAAAAGCTGGTCGTGAAGGTTGGCTCTTACTGCTCCAAAAAAGTGCTCGGGGTCTGCCTGCAGCAGAAAGAGGGCTACTGCGTGTTCGACAGCAAGCTTGCCCGCATCGTGCAGGAGCAGGGGCGGCGCGACCAGCTGGGCATCAGCTTCGGTTCAGGTGAAAGCCCGGACTGCAGGGGAATAAAGGTCGCTGAGCTGCAGGGCATTAAGTTCGATCACATCGACTTCAGCGACTTTTACGACGACCTGAACAGCAACATCAAACTGCCCGACCAGGACGCGCTGAACCAGCGCATCACCTCCGACATCCAGAACAGCCTCAAATCAGGAGACTAAGCGTGAGAAAACTCATCGGCCTCGCGCTGCTGCTGGCGGTATCGCCGCTGCACGCGGCAGAGGAAACAAAGCCCGACGGCTACAACTATGACCCGGCGGTCGGCTGGTACTGGTACAACGAGCCGGTAAAAAAGGACGAGGAAGAGCAGCCGGCGCCGACGCCCGCCGCACCACAGGAGACGCCCACGCAGAAGATGAAGCGCCTGCAGGCGTTTCGCGACAACCTGATGAATGAGGCGATGCTGCACCCCTCAACCGAAAACATCCGGCGCTACAAAATCGTTCAGGACTGGATGGTTAATCAGGCCAGCATGTTTGCCTCGCGCTGGGAGAAGGTGCTGCTGGACAACCCGGAGCTGGACTACAGCCTGAAGCACCCGTTCTACAACGGCACCGCCAACATCCAGTACACCGAGCAGCGCCAGAAGCAGCAGGCGGCCATCCGCTACGTCAACCAGCGCTACGGCGTGTTCTTCTTCTATCGCGGTAACGAGCCGCTGGATAACCGGCTCGGCGGCGTAGTGAAGGAGTTCAGCGAGCAGTACGGCCTGACCGTTATTCCTGTGACCGTGGACGGACGCGCCAGCCCGGATCTGCCGGACACCCGCCAGAACGGCGGGCAGGCGGAAAAGATGAAGATAGAACACTTCCCGGCCATCTACCTGGTGGAGCCGCGCACGAAGAAATACCAGCCGCTGGCCTACGGCTTTATCACCCAGGACGACCTGGCGCGCCGCATGCTCAACATCGTTACCGACTTCCAGCCCGAGGATTAATCATGATTTCAAGACTCTTTGCCGTACTGCTGATGCTCACGCCGGTGCTGGCCACGGCCAGCACGATTGACGACATTGCCCGCCTGGAGCAGGCGAAAGAGGGTGCGGACGCGCCCGCTGAACAGGAAAATGAGCCGGCACAACCTTCACCTGCTGCAGACGCGCAGCCGGCTCCCGCAAAACCCGTCTGGTATCACCTGAGCGACGGTCGCCGCGTGGACGTGGGCCACTGGCAGATCGTGCACTTTGTCCGCTCCGACTGCCCGTACTGCCACCGCTTCAACCCGACCCTGAAGTCGGTGTCCGAGCAGACCGGTATCGGCGTGTTCGTTTACAGCTTCGATGGCAAGGGTGACGCAGTGTTCCCGAAGGTTATGCCGGTGAATGACGGCATCCTGAAGGATTTCTTCGCAGAGCTGCCGCAGGCGACTCCCACTGACTTCATTATCAACACGCAGTCGCTGGTGACGATCCCGCTGTCGCAGGGGGAAATGAGTGAGGAGGCGCTGAAGCAGCGTCTGGACGAGTCGTTTGCACTGGCCGTGCTCCTGGGGGTGCTGTGATGAATAAATTTGCGTTAAGTGCCGGTATCGCAACAGGTCTGTTGTTTTCCGCTGCCGCGAGCGCGGACGTGCAGAACGACATCAACAAGTTTTTTAACGACATGGGCGGCGGCGGCGGTAACTACACGCAGGCGGCCGCCTGGCAGGGACAGTCAGCGGGCTACCTGACCGGCGGCAACCTGTTTATCCGCACGCCGGTGCGCAACATCCAGCTGATTTCGGTGACGCTCCCGGACATCAAGTCGGGCTGCGGCGGCATCGACGCCTACCTCGGATCGTTCAGCTTCATCAACAGCGACAGCATCAAAATCATGGGCAAGCAGATCCTGAGCAACGCCGCCGGTTACGCCTTCGACCTCGGGCTCGAAACCATCTGCCCGCAGTGCAAGGCGGTGAAGGACTACCTGCAGAAGCTCGCGGCGGACACTAACAACATGAACATCTCTACCTGCCAGGCCGCGCAGTCGATCGTCGGCGGTCTGTGGCCAAAAACCCAGGCGGCCAGCTCGCAGATTTGTCAGGACCTCGGCACCAAGCACGACGTGTTCTCTGACTGGGCGGCATCCCGGCAGGGCTGCGGCGTGGGTGGGGAAACCAACAGCGTGTTCGACAAGGCGACCGAGGAAGAGAAAAAGCGCATCCCGCGCAACCGTAACCTGACGTGGGACACGTTCACGAAGCTCAACCAGTTCTTCAGCAACGATCGCGCGCTGAAGGAGTTCATTATGTCGATGGTCGGCACGGTGATTTATGACGCGAATGGCAACCCGACGTTTCTGCAGCCGCGCGGGGGCAGCGAGTCGATGTTCAACACGCTCCTGAACGGCGGGACAGAGAAAATCTACCGCTGCAATGACAACAATACCTGCCTGTCGCCGACTATCGCGGAGCTGACCCTGTCGGAAGACGAGGGCATGACCGGCCGGGTGCGCAGCATGCTCAACGACATCTTTGATAAGGCGCGGAGCGACACAGCGCTTAACGACAATGAGAAGGCGCTGGTCAGCAGCACCCGCGTGCGCATCCTGCGCTACACCATCGACTCCGCGTCGGTGGGCATGGATCAGAGCGTGGTCAGCAGCCTGGCGGAGTACATCGCGGCCGATATGGTGATGTCATACATCAACGGGCTGATCGACGTGGCCGCGAGCGGGGCGGCGGGCACGCTCGATACCGAGGAAGAGAACAAGCACTTTCGCGAGAACCTGCGTCAGGTGCGCAACGAGCTGAGCCAGCGCGTCGCGCGCATCCAGGTGCAGCAGAACGGGCTGGCGGAGTATGACCGCAGCCTGTCCGAAACGCGCCAGCAGCTCTCGTCATCCGTTTCCGACAGCGTACTGTCTAACTATCAGTTCGGGGGGTAAGCATGGCGCTTGATATATGGGTGGTCAGCTCTGGCGGCATGATCACAATGGGCCTCAATGCGGTCGCTACGGTGATGGAAAACGGCGGCTGGAAGAGCACAATCTGGGTGGCGGAGATGCTGGGTATCGCCTTCTGCGTGATGACCTACCTGCGTACGCACAGCCTGAGCGCGATGTTCGGCTGGGGAATGACGTTCGTGATGGTCACCGCCCTGCTGCTGACGCCGAAGGTCACGGTGGTGGTCAATGACCTGACCGCCCCGGACACCATCGGGCGCGTGGATAACGTGCCGGCTGGGCTTGCTCTGCCGCTCTATCTGGCCACCGGCGTGGGCTACACGCTCACGACAACCTACGAAGACATCTTTCACTTCCCGGATGAACGGTCCTACACCAAAACCGGCATGCTGTTCGCGAGTAAGCTGCTGCAGGACAGCTTCACTATCGACAGCCGTAACCCGGTGCTGGCCTACAACATGGGGGAGTACGCGAAGAACTGCGTGGTGCCGGACATTATGCTGAACCACAAATACAGCATGCAGGACGTGATGGAGTCAGAGGACGTGCAGGCGCAGATCTTCGGCAACCCGAGCCCGATGCGTGCCATCTACTGGCGCGACGCTAACGGCACGACGTTTATGGTCTGTAGGGACGCGGCGCCACGACTGAAAACGTTACTGACGGCAGAGGCTAACAATACAGGCAGCACGTTCATGGCGCATGCGGCCCGCATGCTGCCGGGCAACAACGCGCCGCAGACGGTATACGCCGAGCAGCTGGCAGGTTCCTATGAATATTTCCTCGGCAGCAGCAAGTCGGCGCAGGCGATTATGATGCAGAACATCGCCGTTGCGGGCCTGCGTCGCGGGCTGAACAGCTACGTGAAGGGCATGAACGATACGGCCTCGATGGTGGACATCGCGTCCGAGCAGTCGCTGATGAAGCTGCGCCTGTCGCACGCGGTCAGCTACACCATCGCGACGGAGGTGCTGCCGCAGCTGCACACGGTGCTGCTTCTTTTCTGCATCTGCATTTTTCCGGTCATGGTGCTGGCGCTCTACGTGCGGGAAATCGCCTGGTCCGTCATCAAGAGCTACCTGAACTTTATGGGCAGCCTGATGCTGTGGCCGGTGATGTTCGCCATCTTTAACTTTGCGGTGAACTACAGCACGCAGAGCAGCTTTCACGCCACGGGCCCGACGCTCTCCAACATGAACCGCCTGATGGAAACCAGCACCACAACGGCAGGCATCGCCGGCTGGCTGATGCTGTCCATTCCTTTCCTGGCGTTCCGGCTGTTCACCGGGCTGGGCCAGAGTTTTGCAAGCCTCAGCTCCAGCCTGGGCAGCGCGCTCAGCAGCGCGTCTGCAGCGGACTCCGGCGCGGTGGCATCGGGCAATATGAGTGTGGGTAACGTGCAGATGGATAATATCAACGGGCACAAAACTGACCTGAACCGCGCATACCGCGAGGGGATGACCACCATGCAGCTGGGTAACGGCGCTATGAGGACCATGACGCAGGACGGGCAGACGGTGTATGACGCATCCGGCGCAACCAGCCGCCTCCCGGTAGATCTGCATCTTGACAGGAATCTGGCGAGTGCCGCGCAGCGATCGGTGCGCGACAGCATGGCGCAGACCGAAATGGCGGCGCAGGGCTACAATCACTCAGTGCAGGAAACCGGCTCGCAGCTTAAACAGTTTCATGAGCAGTTCGGCAACAGCGATTCGAAAACGCTGTCCGCTTCAACCGGCATGAGCATCACCGATGCCGAGCGCGTGAACAAAATGCAGAACGTGGCGCAGGACTATGCGACCCGTAACCATATCAGCCTGAATGAGGCATATTCGGAACTTGAAGATAAGAGTCGAAATTTACAGCTTAATGAAGGTGTTCGTGGCCAAGTCGGTATTGATTCAAGCAAAGCCCTTTGGGGTAAAGCTGGTCAATGGGTTACTGGAGCTTCAGCAAAAGGAGATTTGCATGCTGGGGTTGAAGGAACAGAACGCACAGGTTCCTCTTCTTCAACGACACAAGGCGGGCAAAATGGGAAAGATAATTCGCAAACTATCTCTGCACGCGAGTCTCAGGACTTCAGTCAGGGTATGGATGTGCTGCGTAACTACAGCACTACCTATAACGGTCAGCACGTCGATAACAATGCGTCCGGCCTGATGAACCAGATCTCTTCCGGTATCACCACGTCTGACAGCAAATACGCGCAGTACACCGCCAGCCAGTCGCATACGCATGAACTGCAGAAAATGGCCTCTGAAACGGAAACGCTCAGCGCAGGCGCGCGTGACAACTACACTCAGCAGTTTGTGGAGTGGGCGCAGAGGCGATCGCCGGGGAATGCCGAAACCATTCTTACCAATACGTCCGATGAAGGCGTTCAGAAGCAGCGTGACGGTCTGGTTCAGGAGTTCTTCGCAGAGAAGCTGCAGGGACGCATTGACGGAGACTACGCGCGAAATTCAGGAAGCACGGGTGAAGGGATGGGCTCACCGGCAAATACAGCAGGCGCCCAGTTCGGGGGGGCGTATAACAGCGCAAACCAAAGTATTGAAGCGGGCGTTGCCAGAAACAATATCCGTACTAATGTAGGCTCGGAGGTTGCATCCCAGCAAAATGTTGTTAATGAAAGAGCTAATCAAGCGGAAAATGAGCTAAGGGCAGGCGAGGTACAGACTCAGACAGGGGCGAATGCCAGAGAAAGCGAATTTAACCGAGCAGGACAAAATTACCAGCATGAAAAGGCGGCAGCTGATAAAGCACAGGGTAATTGGCTCCCTAAAGAGGCCAATGATATGCTCAAAAGAAATGCTGAAGCAAAGGAGTTTTACGATGAGCGGCGCAATAAAAAATAGCATTGCTTTTAATGATATTCTGACAGAGGTAATTAATGACTATTACTTATGAAAAGATTAAAAGTGAAGTAAGGATTATTTCGGAAGAGATGGTTAACTCAAGTAACAAGGTTCCTTCTATCTTTTCTACGGTTAAGTATGGCCTGCTACCGGCGGGGGTTTATTTTACTTTCTTTCTAGCCTGCCCGTTCGCAGATGTATTCATTAAAAACATTTGGATGTTTTTGGGTTTTTTATCTTTTTTCTTCTGGGTTTTTATATCCATTTTTATAAGCGGATATAGCCAATTTTTTTCTTTATTACCTGAAGGCGCTCAGGAGCGATTCGAAATAGTCAGGATTTGCTGTAAAAAAATGAAAGTGTATTATGCGATTTGGTTAGCGTCAGTATTTGTGGCCGGCCTCTTAGCCCTATTTACTATTTGGAATGTTATAGCGCTGGCAGTGGTGACTGTACTCTCCACAGTGCTTATTGCACTGGCGTTCAATTTCGATATGTCAAGGTATCAACTTGCAAGCCTGTTCGGTGTGATCAGCGCTATAAAAGAAAAGCCCATTAAATAGCCCCGCAGTAAATCTTAACGGCTCTGATTTTTATCAGGGCTGTTAGCCCTAATTTCAATTTCGAGGTGATGATGCTTATTCATTTAACGCCCTCCTTTTTTCTTAATTACTCCGATGTCTCTGTTGACTTAATTGACGTAGAAGTTCCTGAGTTAGGCCTGCATATGCAGAATGAAAAAGATATAACTGTTCGGTTCCCTGCGCCCAATAAACGGCTGCATTATGTCTGCCGTAAAAAAGGGCGCAAGGCCGTGTACGGCATTCTGCTGAATACGGATAAGCACGTAACGGATATTACCGTCAATACGCGCTGGGCCGTACAGGGTGAAGTCTCCACACACCGGGTACACATGCACATCGTGGGTGCCGACGATGCGGCTACCGATGTTATTCACCTCTGGAGCGGGGTTTTCAACACACCTTTCCGGGATAAATCCCCGGATCTGACTAAAAACTGGATACCGGCGTCGTGTCAGCCTCGCCTGAGCGTCTGCGCCGGCGACAGGCCGTCCGAGCGCGAGCCGGCAATCTGGCGACTTGCGGACGCAGCCGGGATTATCCGTCAGCAGACGGAATACTTCACCGCCGCCACCGTCGAGCCCGAACGCCTGCTGACGCCTACCCGCAGCAATGACCGGCTGCCGGCGCTGGAAGACGCGTTTGACTGCACCGTACGGGAATATGCGGACACGCTGCGCGTGCTTTATGCCTATCCGGGCGTGACCGTCTGTCCGGTGACGGAGCACGAGGAGCTTATCGAAAGCGACCTGACGGAAGAGGGAAGGCTCGACGCGTTCACCGCGATAATCCAGCCCGTGCTGCAGGAGGTTCGCGCCGTCTGCCCGGTCTTTTTTACCAATACCACCAACCTGATGAACAGCATCCGCCGCTTCTCCACGCACTTTCATGCGCTGAGCGATGCTGAAAAGCAGTTTGTCGAATACCAGATTAATCAGCCTCTGTTTCGCGTTTCAGTGAGCTGATACCGCCCGCCGCACAGCCTGACGCGCCCTGCGTCTGGCGGAGGAGGCGGAACATCACGTCAGCCCATCCGGGCACGTTCGCACCGTAACTAAATTCCGCGCAGCTTTCTGTCTGGCTTTCGCCTGCCCGCAGCCCTGTGCGCCTGTCTCTGTTTCCACATAAAGGACTTTCAATGAGCCTTAACGCCCGCGACTTTACCCAGGGCGGCCAGGTGATGAAATACATGATCGGCATGTTTGTGCAGATCATGAATATCGCCTCCTACTGGGTCGTGCTGTTTTCAGCACTGGTATTTTTCAGCTGGATGCTGCTGCGCCTTACCATGCAGGAGTTTATTCACGGCAGCGCCTACTGGCTGGTTAAGTGGTTTGTCATGCCTCTGTCGAAATTCTCTGGCGGAAATTCTAAAAGCGGATGGACCTTTCACTTTGAGCGACCCAATGGCGAAGTGGTGGCGTTTAAGCACACTGCTCAGCAGGTGATGAACGATCCGTATTTCGTGCAGATGGGCGAAAGCGTTAAAGACGCCGCATTTTACGGCTGGGGCATTGCCACATTCTGCTTTGTTGCCGCCATTCTCGGCATTACCTGGTTTCTGGGTAGTAAGGGCGCAAAACAGCGCGAGAGCGAATTTACCGGCGGCCGCATACTGGCAACAAGCCCTGCCGTGGTGAACCGCTTGCTTAAAAAGGCCGGCGTGATGTCTCCGCTCAGCATCTGCGGTCTGCACATTCTGAAAGACTCGGAGATGCAGAACTTCGGCCTCCACGGTACGGTCGGGTCAGGCAAGAGTACCGCCCTGAACGACCTGCTGCGCCAGCTGCGCGAGCGCGGGGATCGCGTCATCGTGTACGACAAAGGGAACAACTTCATTCCCACCTTTTACCGGCAGGACAAAGACAAAATCCTCAACCCTTTCGACCTGCGCTGCCCGTTCTGGGACCTGTGGGAAGAGTGCAAGACCGTAGGGGACTTTGAGAACTTCGCAACCTCCCTGCTGCCCGACAGTAGCGGCAGCAGCGATCCGTTCTGGGTGTTGTCAGCGCGCTCGCTGTTTGTAGCCACCGCGCGGCGCATGGCCCGCGAAAAGGACCGCAGCATCGGTGAGCTGCTGAAAAAGCTGATGTCCATCAGCCTGACAGACCTGCGCGCGTTTCTGGAGGGCACTGACGCGGCGAACCTGGTGGACGGCAGCATCGAGAAAACCGCGATGACAATCCGCACCATTCTGACCACCTACGTTCGCTCGCTGCGCTACCTGCAGGGCCTCGATCAGGACGGCCGCCGCCCGTTCAACATCCGCGACTGGCTGCACACCGAAGACGCGAGCGGCGACAACCCGTGGATTTTCATCTCCAGCGACGGCCAGAACCATAATGCGCTGAAGCCGCTGCTGAGCGCGTGGCTCTACATGACCATGTCCGGCATCCTCGGGCTCAGGGCCGACCGCAACCGCCGCATCTGGATTTTCCTGGACGAGCTGCCGTCGCTGCACAAGCTGCCCATTCTGCCGGAGTTCTGCGCCGAGGGCCGTAAGTTTGGCGGCTGCACCGTCGCCGGCCTGCAGAACTTCCCGCAGCTGGAAGAAACCTACGGCACCAACGCGGCCAAATCCATCTGGGACCTGCTGAACACCCGCGTCTTTTACCGCGCGCCCAGCGGTTCGATTGCGGACTGGGTACAGAAGGAAATCGGCGAACAGCGTCACAAGAAGTTTAAGGACCAGTACAGCTACGGCATCGACATCATCCGCGACGGCGTGCAGTTCTCCAAAGACGAGGTCAACGAGTTTCTGGTCAGCTATTCCGACGTGCAGAGCCTCAACGATTTGGAGTGCTACATCACCCTGCCGGGCGAGTGGCCGGTGGTGCGCATGAAGCTGCCCTGGAAGCCCTACCGCGAAATTGCCGAAGGGCGCATCCCGCGCGACGTGGAAGACGTGTTTGACCCGGACATCGAGGCGACGCTTGCGGGCGAAACCGCCGACAACCAGGCCGGCCAGATTGTCGGGCGGCTGTTCGGTGACGCGACTGAAGCAGCAGCGCCTGCAGAGGAACAGAACGCCGGTAATGCCGCGCCTGCTGAAGGTTCTCAGAGCGCTGCGGCGCCTGCTGACAACGCTACGGCACCTGCGGAAACGGCTTCCTCCTCATCGGCACAGGCAGCATCGGCTGAAGCTGGCGGGCGCGTAACGGCACTACCGCCGCCCGCAAATCCAGCCGCTCCTGCAGCGCCGGCGCCAGCCGCACCGACGCCCCCCGCGCAGCCCGCAGCGGAGAACCCCCTGCAGCAGGTGGACATTGTTAAACATCGCGACTTCGACCCTGACGATCGTTTCTGAGGTACATCATGCTGTCAGTCTCTTCTGTCAAAAGCGCCGGTAAAGCCGGCGCTTACTACACCAATGAAGATAACTATTACTTTCTCGGCGAGCAGTCCACGGAGTGGTACGGCACCGGCGCGGAAAATCTGGGCCTTGAGGGACCGGTTAACCGCGATACCTTCATGGCGGTGCTGGAAGGCCAGCTGCCGGACGGCACCGACATGCGCCGCATGGAGGGCGGGGTCAACAAACACCGTCCGGGCTATGACCTGACTTTCTCCGCGCCCAAGAGTGCCTCGGTGCTCGCCCTCGTGACCGGCGACACCTTTCTGGTGGACGCGCACAAGGAGGCGGTGCGCCGCACGCTGGACGAGGTTGAGAAACTCGCCACCACGCGCACCATGACCGACGGCATTACCGAGATGGAGAAAACCGGCAACCTGGTGATTGCGACCTTCATGCACGATACCAGTCGCAACCTTGAACCTCAGATGCATACGCACGCCGTGGTCGCTAACGCCACGCTCTCCCAAAACGGCTGGAAAACGCTTTCTACCGACATTAACGGGAAGCAGGGCTTTACCGACGTGGTCTGGAACGAGCAGGTCAGCATTGGCGCGCTCTATCGTGGCCACTATCGATCCATTATTGAGCCCGCGGGCTACCAGACCGAGGACACCGGGCCGCGCGGGGAATGGGACATCACCGGCGTGCCGGTTAAGCCTTTTTCCTCGCGTCGCCAGGACATTCTTGATCTGGTCGGTGAAGACGCGACGGCGAAGCAGAAAAGCATGGCTGCGCTGGACTCCCGGCAGGCCAAGCACTTTGAAGACCCCGAAACCCTGCGCGAGCACTGGCAGACGGTCCTGAAGGATACCGGCTTTGACGTGCAGACGTTCAGGGAAGAGCTGGCAGAGCGCCAGCAGCAGCGTGAAGCCGAAAGCGCCGGGCAGGAAAAAAAGACCGCCACGCCGCCGGCGCTGGAGGGCGCGGTGCGGGAGGCCATTGAGCGACTGTCGTCTAAAAGCGTGCGTGTCACCTATGACGACGTGATGACCAGCGTGCTTAATCACGTCCCGGTCGCCCCGGGCGTCTATGGGCAGGCCCGGAGCGCCATTGACAACGCCATCGGCCACGGCCAGCTGATCGCCGTGGACAAGAACCAGACGCTGTTCACCACCGCCGCCCACGTCCGCGACGAGGCGCGCCTGTCACAGCTGGCCGCCGGGCTGGCGGAAAAGCGCGGTGGGCTTACGGCGCCTGCGGGCGAGCGTGGCGTGCTGGCACAGGTGGCCGATGCCGATCGCGCGGTGTCGCTGATTGACGTGCGCGGCGGCACGCAGTTCATCAGCGACCTGAACCGCAGCATCATGACGATGGCCAGCGAGAGCCAGCGTCCGCTGGTCGTGGTGGCGGCTGACGGCGCCGCGCGTAAACGTCAGCTGGCGACCTTCGGGGATAAGCCCGGCGTACAGCTTATGACGGCGGAGGAGATGAAAAGCGCTGATCTGCCGGCGCGCCCGCTGGTGCTGGTCGCGGAGGCCGAGCGATTCAACACATCCGGGCTGCACGACGTGCTGAAGACGGCGGCGCAGCACGACGGCGCCACACTCGTGACAGATACCCACGCCCGACGCACGGCGGGCTTTGCGTCGGAGGTGCTGAGCGCGGCGGGCGTGAAACAGTTCACAGCCTCGCCGAAGACCGAAAACGTGCGCGTGACGATGGTGCAGAAGGACACGGTGGAGGACCGGCTCAGCGTGGCGGCGCGCTACTACGCGCAGGAGAAGGCGCTTGGGCGGCAGGTGTCGCTGCAGGCGGGCAATGCGCGCACGCGTGACCAGCTCACGACCCGGACCCGGGAAATCCTCGCCGACGAGGGGCAGCTCGGCAGGGTGCTGGGCGAGGCCACGGTGCGGGTGCCGGTGTGGCTGGACGCCAGCAACCGCAACGACCGCAGCGTGTACCGCACGGGCATGGTGCTGGAGCACCACGAGGGGCAGGGCCAGAAAACGGTATTCACCATCGCCGGCGTCAGCGAGCGCCACAACCTGCTGACGCTGAAAGACGAAAAAGGCCAGACGCAGGGCGTGAGCATCACCAGCATCGACAGCCACTACCGGCTTTACCGGGAGAAAAAGCTGGAGCTGCGCGAGGGCGAGCAGCTGCGCGCCACGGCGGATCTCGGCAGCCGCGCCGGCAGCGGGGAGCGGCTGACAGTCACCGGCGTGAAGGAGGGGCGCTGGCTCTTTAAGGATACCATCACGATGGAGAACGCAAAGGGCGAGCGCGTCAGGCTCGACCGCAACGCGCCGCTCTACGCGGACTACGCCTACGCCGAGTCTTTTGGCGCCACGCGCCGCACGGAGGGGCGCGTGGTGGCGGTGCTGGCGGGCAAGGAGGTGAACGACGCGACGGTGAACATGCTGCGCCGCAGCGGCTCGGACGTGATTGCATTCACCCCCCTGGACGAGGCCACCATCGGCCGCCGCCTGGAGGAAAACCGCCCGGTGGTCAGCGTGACGCAGGGCATCAAATCGCTCGCCGGGGAAAGCGAACTGACGGACGCCCTGCGCGAGCTGGAGTCCCGGAAGATGTCGCAGCCGGAGCGCGCGATGCGGCTGGCCATCGAGAAAGCCACCGGCACCGACGTGACGTTCACGGGCGTCCGGGCGCTGGCCGGGGTGATTAACACCGACCGCAGCATCACGCCCGAGCGCGCGCAGGAGGAGCTGTCACGCCTGGTGCAGCGCGGGGAGATTTTTGAACTCAGCGCGGAGCAGGGCGCGGCCGGGAAGTACATCTCCCGCGAGAACTTTGAAAATGAGGTGTCCATCCTGCGACACGTTGCCGAAGGCAAAAACAGCGTGAAGCCGCTGCTGGCAGGCGGTCTGAGCGGTGAGAAGGCCGCCGGGCTTACGGACGGCCAGCGCGAGGCGGGCAACCTCATCCTGACCACCCGCGATCGCTTTACCGCCATTCAGGGCTATGCCGGCGTGGGGAAAACCACGCAGTTTCGCACCGTGGCAGCCGCGCTCGCCGCCGCAGACAACGCTCCGGACATTCGCGGCCTTGCGCCCACGCACCGCGCCGTCAGCGAGCTGTCCGGGGCGGGTATTCCTGCGCAGACTATCGCGAGTTTCCTCAGCGAAAGCAGCCAGTGGCAGGCTGCCGGACAGGCGCGCGACTTTCGCAATACCGTGTTCGTTATCGATGAGTCCTCCATGAACGGCAACGCCCAGCTGGCCTCCCTGATGAACGTCATCGCTGAAGGCGGCGGCCGCGCCGTGCTGAGCGGCGACCAGGACCAGCTGAAGTCGCTGGAGTCCGGCGCGCCGTTTGCACTGGCTCTGGAGCGCAGCGCCGCCGACGTCGCGGTGATGAAGGAAATCGTGCGTCAGATCCCCGCGCTCAGGCCCGCCGTGGAGGCGGTTATCGCTGGCAACGTGCGTGAGGCGGTGCGCATCACAGCGGACACCAGTCCGCAGAGTGTGCCGCGCCAGCCGGACGCATACGTTCCGGAGAGCAGCGCAATGGATGGCAGCAAGCTGGCGCAGGCGGCAGGGCCCGCAGGTGAGGAGGCCGAAAAACCCGACCTGACCGGAATGATTGCCGACGACTACGCCGGCCGGACGCCGGAGGCGCGCGATAACACGCTTATCGTGGCGGAGCTCAACGCCGACCGCGAGGCCATCAACAGCGCCGTGCACAACCGGCTGCAGGAGCAGGGCGCGCTGGGTGACAGCGTCACGGTTCCCCTGCTGGTACGGGTCAACAACAGCAACGCCGATCTGGGCCGACAGACGTTCTGGGAGGCGCAGGAGGGCAACGTGGTGCGCCGGGGCGAGCAGTATTTCCGGGTGGGTGAAACCGACACGGAGAGCGGCGTGGTGCGCATGGCCGGGCTTGATGGCGCGCCGGACCGCTGGATCAGACCTGCCGAGATGCGCAAGGAGGACGTGGCGGTGTTTAAGGAGGTAGAGCGGGAAATCAGCTCCGGCGAAAAAATCCGCCTGACGGCAACGGACCGCGACCGCAACGTGCGCGCCAGCGACATGGCCGTGGTGTCAGGCATTACGGAGGAGGGAAAAATTCTGCTCGATACCGGCGACCGGCAGCTGTCTTTTGATCCCACCGCGCGCTACGCCGACCGCCACATGGACTACGGCTACGCCGTCACCACCTACAGCTCGCAGGGCGCGTCCGTGAAGTACCTCATCGGCCTCTTTGGCGAAGAGGGAGCAAGGGGCCGGATGGCGGCGATGGACAGTACCTACGTCGAGCTTTCACGGTCAAAGGAGCACGTTCAGACCTACTTTGACAACCTGTCCGGCTGGGCGACGAAAGTGGAGAGTAAAAGCGGGCGGCGGCAGACGGTGCACGACGTGCTGATGCGGGCGGAGGACGTACGGGCGGGGCGGGAAATGCAGGCGTGGGACAAAAGCCTGCCGGTGTCCGGCACGCGCCTGGCGGACCGGGTCGATCAGGACCTGACGGCGGACGCGCGGTTTATGGCGGGGAAAACGCCGGAAATGCTGTGGCCGGTTATCAACGAGCACGGCCGTCAGCGCGGGAACTGGCACGTTCCGGTGTCACCCTCCAGCGGAGAGGTGGACTTTTCATCCGCCCACTATGAAGGGGCAGCGGACGGCAGCCGTATTGTGCTGCAGCGCGGAGAAAAGCACGGAAAGGTGCTGGAAGCCGCGGATGTCGCGGAGGCGCTGCAGCTGATGAAGGACAACCCGGAAAGCCCTGTCGTGCTCGCTGCTGACCACAGTGAACGCCCGGAAAGCAGCCGCGCTGCGACGTCTGCAACCGCAGCGGCATCCGGAGGGGAAGAGCTGGACCGTCGTGAGGCTGAGGCGCTGGAGAAAGCCGTTAAGGCCGCGCTGGGTCAGGAGGAGAAAGAGCCGGAGCCGGCAGTGCAGGATGATGGCAGGGAGACACCGGAGGACAAAGACCGCGAACGCGAAGCCGTACTGGCAGCGGCGCTGGAAGAGCTGCAGGAGGAGGCATTTGATTATCGCGACTATGACATGACGCCGGAGCGGGATGACCGCGCAATGATGAACGACGAAGTGAACGTGATGCGCCACGAGCGCAGCGAACCCGAACCTGAGTTTGGCCATAAACCCCATAAGACGATGGAGTAAACCTTATGATCGTATTACTTGCCGCCGCTACCGCGATTGTTGCCCTGGTAATGCTGTTCGCCTGGATGCCGGAGATTCGGGAGCCGGGCCTGTTGTTGCGCCGCTGGAGCAGGGGCGCAGACGGCCACTGCTCGGCTGCTATCGGTAAAGCCGTGGATAGTGTGATCGCAGGCTTTGCGAGTGAGCACGCGCTGCCTGACGTAGACGCGTCACGCCTGCGTGACATGAAGTCGCGCCCGGGCATGATGCCGGTAGCCCTGCTGCTGCATCCGCAGCTTGTCAGGCGGGAGAACGGGCGCTTTGTGCGCGGGCGTAACCTGACCGCCGTCATGACAGCCACGGGCGTCAGCGCGCTGGTGCTGCCGCCGCTCGCCGGCATGGCGCTGCATGACGTGAGCCTGAGCCTGCTGCTGCTGCTAAACGTGGCCGTATTTTTCACAGGCGTACAGTTGGTCCGCCAGACCTGGTCAGACATGAGCCTGCTGAATGTGCTGGTGACCGGAAAACCGGACTGAATACAGGGTTGCCGTTCTGGTGTGATTCTGTAAGGTCAGAGCGTCAGACTGACGGTTTAAAAGGAGGTTTACTGAGTGAAAGATGAAGAGTTTAAGCGAAAAACAGAAAAGGCCTTTGTGCTGATGTGTGAGAAGAAGCTGAAGAAAACCACGCGTATCCCTTTTACCTACCGCCTGCTGTGGTCGATGGGAATTAAGATTCCCCCCGCGATATTTGCCAGTTTTGGCAGCAACCTGTGTTTTCTTGGTGCCTATTTTGCCGTTTCTTACGGATGTATTATGTGGTTTGTCAGCTGGCAACCAAGGGGAATGAGCCCGTTAACAGGCCTGATAACCTCCCTGATTGCCGGTCTCTTTTATGGCGTCTGTATGGCCTTTGTCTTCCGTAAACGCCGTAAAGCGGCACGTCTCCCTGACTGGGAACAGCTGTAATGCTGTCTGGCTAACACGTAGCTAACGGCCTGCCGCCCTGCGGTTGGCCGGTCCCTCGCATCCAGTATTGAAAATCCCGCACGCTCACGACCCCTGAGAACTCCATGATAGTCACTGTTCAGCCGCTGCTACTGGGGCGGCTTTGAAAACGGAAAACATCCTGCGCCAAGGATGTTTTTGTACATATCATTACAAACATCGCTAGGCCGCTTTGTGCCAGAAACGGACATGCCCGTTTTACTACACGCGAATAAATTTTATATCTGTACGCTGCTAGTAGCGCTGTAACAGAAACGCTTTTCAGTGGATAAACTGATAATGGTAAAGCCCAATACCAGAGGCTTTATACATTGAAAAACTGCTCTCTAAGCGTATCTCGTGCGCCGTTTTAACGCCGTCACAGATGGTTGCTAAAACCTACCTGCTGAATATCCCTTTATACTTTGAGAGAACGATACTTAACCCAAACTGGAGGGAATATGTCAGGACATCGTGGTGGTGCCGGTAACTTTGCAGAAGATCCTGAACGGGCGGCAGAAGCTGGTCGGAAAGGCGGCCGCATGAGTGGAGGTAACTTCAGAAATAACCCTGAGCGAGCCAGTGAAGCAGGAAAAAAAGGAGGCCGGGCCAGCCGGAGGGGACGCTCAGACGGATCGGTTTCATGAAGTTTTATAGGAAAAGCCCGCTTCCGGCGGGCTTTTTCATGTCCTGCACAACAGGGATGTTATGTTCAACGGAATAAAAATACTTAGTCGTCATCAGTGAAAAGTCCGTTGTTCGCTCTAAGCGAACCAGAATTACTTGATGACGGCTGGTGCCGGAAGCGGGGGTCAGTACTCTGGACCAATCCAGACGGCGAATGGGGACGTTTGTGTTAAAAAGAAGTTTCTGGACAGTTATGCCTGAAACCTGATGGAGCAGAAATGAGAACGCAGAAGCGATGCCTGGGATATGTGGCCATAGTGGTTGATGACTATGATCGGGCAATTGAGAATTACACGGAAAAGCTGGGGTTTACCCTCGTTGAGGATACACCGCAACCGGGGAAACGCTGGGTCGTAGTTACACCTAACCCGGAAAGCGATTGCAATCTTCTTCTTGCACGCGCTTCGAATGAAAGGCAGGAAGATTTTATCGGCAATCAATGCGGCGGCAGGGTATTCCTTTTTCTCCAGACTGATGACTTCTGGCGCGACTATAACGCCATGAAATCAAAAGGTGTTGAATTCTCCCAAGCGCCTCGTGAAGAGGAGTACGGCACAGTGGTTGTATTTGAAGACCTATACGGCAACCGCTGGGATCTTTACCAGAACAAGCAAAGCTAAAACTCTCTGCCGGCTACGTCGTCCATATGTAGCCGGGTTCCAATGTCAGGTCCGCTTTTCGCTCATAGAAGACTGTGCCCTCTCGCCTCGCCCGCAACTGAGAACACCACTTAATTTGGTCTCAGGACATTGACCATTTTCCCTTTTTTCGGCCTCATTTGAGGCCAACCTGAGCAGTCAGCAGCAGGAACGTGCCTTACCGTTGCCATCAGACCCCAGCCGCAATGCTTTGCCTGAAACTTTTCACGGTTCGGCGGGGCTTACTGGTCCTGCCGGTTAGCGAAGTGGTGCTGACGACCCGGCAACGTCGGGGAGCCGGAGAGGGCTTATCAGGATAGTGATACTGATGTCTGCTTTGTGCCAAAAGCGGACATTGCTCTAACCGAACTCTGTTGATTTATGCGGTGCAGGGCAATTCTCTCGGGTATAACGTCCCTTGACGCTCTGTCACTGCGTTAGACTGCCTGGCCCCGCTTGATCATGCTTTTCTACACGCCCTTTAATTTACTGCGAAGCGAAGTAGTCGGTTATGGTTCTGAAGTGAACCGTTCTTTCCGACCTCCATCGCGCAATTCCTTCCAATACCGATTACAGATGCAATGATTAAGTAAGCTTCTCGTTACTGATAATGGAAGGGAATTTCATGTTTACGACGCCGTTCTGGCCCGCTGCTGACTCATACCATATCCACATGATGGATATCCCTCTGCCTGACTCACTTTCGCCCGCGGCGCTGGACCTTATCCACCAGGCTACGCGTCTTGCAGAGGCGGCCAGTCATATTCACCCGATTTCCACACGGACCGGGAGTACGCTGCTTCAGTCTGTTGAAGAAAAGCTAAGCATTATCTGTTTCAAGCTTGCGCAGGAATTTGACGATCCGGATAGCTGCAAAGCGTTGCAGTTACGTGCAGAAATCCTCTCTGACACCAGCACAGCAAAAGAACTTCTCCCGCAGATAGCAGGACTGGATGAACAGGAGCTGGTGCAGGGAATAGGTTATATGTCGACATGGGTAGGTAAGTCTCGCACGCAGCATTATTCCGCCTGGTTTGGGTTACCTGATCGCGGGCTGCAGGAAGTTTCGGATGTGGTGGATGAGCTCTTTCCGGATAACCTGTGCTGGCTGCAAAATCATATCGACCAGCGACTGGTTGCGCTTCCTGGATGCCGCTACAAAATTGTCGACCTGTTTGCTATTGCTGGCGAAGCTAACAGCTATCCCAAGCATTTCGCCTATTTCTTTCCTGAAGATGAAGGGGTGAAATACGCCTCACAGAAGCGCACCATTGTGTTTGCAAATACCTATGGCTTTGTTGAATAAATCGAACTTTTGCTGAGTTGAAGGATCAGATCACGTATCTTCCCGACAACGCAGACCGTTCCGTGGCAAAGCAAAAGTTCAAAATCACCAACTGGCCCACCTACAATAAAGCCCTCATCAACCGTGGCTCCATAACTTTCTGGCTGGATGATGAAGCTATTCAGGCCTGGTATGAGTCAGCAACACCTTCTTCACGAGGCAGACCTCAGCGCTATTCTGACCTTGCCATCACTACTGTGCTGGTCATTAAACGCGTATTCAGGCTGACCCTGCGGGCTGCGCAGGGCTTTATTGATTCCATTTTTTCTCTGATGAACGTTCCGCTACGCTGCCCGGATTACAGCTGTGTCAGCAGGCGGGCAAAGTCGGTTAATGTCAGTTTCAAAACGCCCACCCGGGGTGAAATCGCACACCTGGTAATTGATTCCACCGGGCTGAAGGTCTTCGGTGAAGGCGAGTGGAAAGTCAAAAAGCATGGCCAGGAACGCCGCCGTATCTGGCGTAAGCTGCATCTCGCCGTTGACAGTAAAACACATGAAATCATCTGCGCTGACCTGTCGCTGAACAACGTTACGGACTCAGAGGCCTTCCCCGGGTTAATCCGGCAAACCCACCGGAAAATCAGGTCAGCCGCCGCCGATGGCGCTTACGATACCCGGCTATGTCACGATGAACTGCGGCGTAAGAAAATCAGCGCGCTTATCCCTCCCCGAAAAGGTGCGGGTTACTGGCCCGGTGAATATGCAGACCGTAACCGTGCAGTGGCTAATCAGCGAATGACCGGGAGTAATGCGCGGTGGAAATGGACAACAGATTACAACCGTCGCTCGATAGCGGAAACGGCGATGTACCGGGTAAAACAGCTGTTCGGGGGTTCACTGACGCTGCGTGACTACGATGGTCAGGTTGCGGAGGCTATGGCCCTGGTACGAGCGCTGAACAAAATGACGAAAGCAGGTATACCTGAAAGCGTGCGTATTGCCTGAAAACACAACCCGCTACGGGGGAGACTTACCCGAAATCTGATTTATTCAACAAAGCCACAGCGAAGATGCGCTGACCATCAAGGGTATGCCTGAACTTGCCGAACACTACCTGCCGTACTGGCAACTGTGCTTTATTATTTGTAAAGCCGGTGCAGTCAGTTTTCCAGCAACTGAACTGGTATTATAAATAAGGGACATTACTGATTTGGCTTATGGTATTCTGCGGAAAGTCTTATTTTGCAGCAGGGTACGAGCATGAGCTCCCGAGATTCAGTAACATCAGCTCCCGAAAAGAAACGCACCCGTAACAGAGAGCAGCCAACTCCCCATAAGGATCGCGTTCGCGCCTATAAGGCGAGAAAACGTGAAACGCACAAAGAAATCAGCGTCTTTGTAAGGCCTGAAGTTAAAGAGGCCCTGGTGAAGATTTGTGAGCTAAAGGGAATAACGCAGGCAGACATGCTTGAAATCATGATTGAGGCTGAAGCGCGAAAAAGCAAGTTGCTGTAGTAGGGGTGACGTTATTGCCGAATGCGTTTCTGAATGATAGATTACGGACAGTTAAGAGTTTATGGCTGGTCACGCCGGAAGGTGGCAGGGATCTGAGGCGGTAGTACCAAATCAGAAAAGAAAAAGCCCCGATAAACTTTCTAGTTTGGCGACAGGACAAGATTACCGGGGCCCAAGAGAACCGCATAGAACGATTGCTCTATGCGGGGAGTATAGATTTATGCCCGGAAAAAGACAATCCGTTCTGTGCGTACTCCTCCCGTGCAATTTAAGCGCAGAGTGTGGTGGATAAGAACACTTCATTTGCTCAGGTTTTGCGGCCTGACAGGCGCCATCGGGGCGACCATTCAACAATCTGTAAGTGCTCTAATCCCGAGTGGTTTGCACCGGAAGTTTACCGACGCCTCCCTGGTCAGATGGGGCACGCCATGAGCCGCCTTGTCGTCAGAGACAAGCGCACCGGGAAAATGACGCTGCGCCAGCGTATGTCGCGCCACCCTTACTTTGTTCAGCTGCGCGATGCCGCAGGTCGTAAACGGGATTTCCGTCCGGAAAAGCAGGCGCTGTATGATGCTATATGGCCGCTGTGCATTCAACGCGCGGACCTTGCCACCTCTGTTGTAACCTTTAACGGCAGCAAGCTGGCCGATGAACTGAGCCCGAAAGACGAAAACGGCAACGTCATTTCGGAAACGCGCGTAGAGCCAAGCCGGTTGTCTCGTCTGTTTGAAGAATGGGAGCGTTACGGCCTGATTGAGCGGCCGGACCTTGAAATGGACCCGGTAACCGGCTACTGCATGCCGCGCCATATCGTGCTGACCGACCAGTTCTGGCAGCTGTGCGGCATCGACATGGACAAATTTCTGGCTGAGCGTAATGAACGCCTTGCCGCAGAGGCCGACGGGATCATCGAGCTAGGCACACACGCCTCAGTTCGCTCCGCGCGCCGGCGCTGGTATGAAAATATGCGCATGGCCACGCTGATCAGTCGTCGTGATAAAGCTTCAAGGCAGAAGCGCCGTAAGCGCCTGAGTAAGCTGTCAATCGATGACAGGCGTAATGCAATGGCCAAACTGCTCCGCGCGCGTCCGGTCCACGAGTGGAAAACACTTCCCCCTAAAGACTTTGACCGCCTGGTGTGGAAATGCCTGCGGCAGCTGGATCTGGGGCTCGACTATGAGGCTGTACTGCCCGAAATACCCGATATAGTCCACTGACTCGCCCTCTCATTTTAACCGCCTTGACTGGCGGTAAAGTCGTTTGTGCCGGGAGCTGAACGCCTTTTTCTACGCTAAAATATTCGCCATGAATTCATTGCTGTGGCTGCTAACAGCGTGCCGCTTTTTTTAACCACAGTTACCCGCAATCAGTATCGAATAATTAGCAGCAAATACAGTCAGCGCTACGCGCAAAACAGTCCTGACTTACGTCAGAAAGAATAATCAAAATAATAAATAAGGTTTTCATACAGGCATCTGGCGAGGATAAATTTGCAGCGGCCGCAGACGTCCGCGCAGCTCAGAACCTGAAGTAGCTCCCGCCGTCAGGCGACGGGCAACGCCTATTAGTTACATCATTCGTTAATGCTTCCATTTAACCCCCACCCGAACCGAACCTGAAACCCCGTGCCCCTCTCCGGCAAACCCCCGGAGCCGGATCTGAAGCCCGGTTGCCCCCCCTAACCAGCCCGGCCGCCCGGCCCGGAGGGCCGGTATCTTTGTGGCTTATAAATGAGTGCTGTAACTAATGGGTTGGGTATCGCTGTGGGTGGTGCTGCGGATTCTTTCTTTTGTCTCCGACCGTCTGGCTTCTGTGCGCCTGAAAGGCCGCTGCTTCAACGGCGTCTGGCAGGGCGTGGTGGGATTTGTGCGATATATGCGTCAGCAAGCGGCTGCGCCGCGCTACCGGCGCCGTTATGCTGCAGAATGATATGTAGCTCCAGCTGGCGCCTTCATGCCGCTATGCGGCATATAAATAGCCGGCTGCGCATTGCTCGCCAGCCTTAAATAACGGGGCTTTAACGTCCTGTCCCAGAAGCGGACACTGTCTGACATGTACAACTAAATTCTCAGCCAGAAACAAACCATTTTTATATCAGCATCCTTTATTGACTGCAGTGAAAAGCTGTCTTAACTCAGTCTGAACCGCTCCGGTTTTCCTGGAGAGTATTTTGCCTGAGTGATCAGGCTGCCACATCCCGGTAATTCAGCGAAGCGTAATAGGCTTTTTCTGCCTCCACTGGCGGGATATATCCGGTCCGTTCCATCAATCGGTGATTATTGTACCAGTCCACCCATTTCAGCGTAGCCAGCTCAACATCCTGTCGGGTTTTCCAGCTTTGCCTGTGGATCACCTCCGCTTTGTACAACCCGTTGATACTTTCTGCCATCGCATTGTCATATGAGTCGCCCGTGCTGCCTGTTGAAGCCAGCAGCTCCGCGTCCTGCAGCCGTTGCGTGTACGCCAGTGACACATATTGCGAACCTTTGTCGCTGTGATGGATGGTACCGCTCGGGCGTCTGGCCCACAGCGCCTGCTCCAGTGCATCCAGCACGAACGACGTTTCCATCGTGGATGAGACCCGCCAGCCCACGATAACACCGGCGAACACATCAATGGTGAAGGCCACATATGCGAACCCCTGCCAGGTGCTGACGTAGGTAAAATCGGCCACCCAAAGACTATCGGGCCGTTCAGCCACGAACTGCCGGTTCACCCGATCCTGCGGTGTTTCGGCTTTGTTGCTGCGGGTGGTTCTGACACTTTTGCCGCGTGTCACCCCACGTAGCTGCAGGGCTTTCATCAGGCGCTCAATGGTGCAGCGGGCAACGCCGACACCTTCACGTTTTAGCTGTCGCCAGACCTTACGCACACAGTAAACGCTGTAGTTTTCTTCGTATACGCGCTGTATCTCAGGTATCAGCACGGCATCGCGTTTATCCCGACTACTGCGTCGTTCAGGACACTTCCGGCGTTGCTGATGCCAGTAGTACGTTGACGGAGCAATATCCAGCTCATGACAGACTGGCCCGACCCCGTGTTCACCGCTCAGATTTTCCAGAAGCGGCATTATTTTTTCCAGTGGCGGTCGAGCTCCGCCTGGGCAAAATACGCTGAAGCCTGACGCAGAATATCATTGCTGCGGCGCAGCTCGCGGACTTCCCGCTCCAGTTCTTTCAGACGCTGGCGTTCGCTGGCAGTCAGCGCATTCTGCTCATCATCAACGGGCTCCTGCTGACGGATCCAGATACGCAATGTCTCGGGAGTGCAGCCGATCTTAGGGGCAATGGAGCAGATAGCGGCCCATTGTGAGTTGTAGGTATTCTGGTTTTCCAGAACCATACGAATAGCGCGTTGACGAACTTCAGGGGGAAATCGGTTATGTTTTGTCATCCTGGTTACCTCTCTCAAAGAGTGTAGTCTCCAGGATTACCGGGGCGGTTCAGTATGGGGTGTGATGACGATGTGTCGGGTACTGAATGTCGCCCGGGCCGGGTTCTATGCGTGGCTGCATAACCCTGTCTCGGCGCGTGATAAAGATAACCAGCGCCTGCTGATGCTTATCCGCGACTCATATTCCCTGAGCGGAGGCGTATACGGTTACCGGCGGGTTCATGGCGATCTGAACGAAATCGGGGAAACCTGTGGTAGAAACCGGGTGGGTCGGATCATGCAACTGAACCGGATTAAAGCTGTGCGCGGCTATAAAGCGCCACGTCGTATCGCTGGCAGGCCTTCAGTCGTTGCTCCTAATCGCGTGCAGCGGCAGTTCACCGTTGTCCGGGCCAACCAGGTCTGGGTCACCGATATTATTTATATCCGCACCTGGCAGGGCTGGCTGTATCTGGCGGTGGTTATCGATCTCTTCGCCCGTAATGTGGTCGGCTGGTCGATGAAACCCACTCTCTCACGCGAACTGGCGCTCGACGCGCTGATGATGGCGGTCTGGCGCCGAAAACCAGACAGCGAGGTTATCGTACATAGCGATCAGGGCAGCCAGTACGGCAGTGACGACTGGCAGCGCTTCTACCGGGCCAATAACCTGGCGCCGAGCATGAGCCGGCGTGGTAACTGCTGGGATAATGCGGTGGCCGAATCGTTCTTCAGTTCGCTGAAAAAAGAACGGATCAGAAAACGCATATATAAAACCAGGGATCTGGCCCGGGCGGATATCTTCGATTACATTGAAGTCTTCTATAACCGGTCCCGGCGCCACAGCCACCTCGGCGGCGTCAGTCCGGAGGCCTTCGAACAGGCCTCGTCGTGAGGACAGGATTTGTCTACAGGCGTGGGGTCAGTCCAAACTATAGGGCAGGATCGTCTACCGGGGCGGGGTCAGTCCATCAACGGCTCGGAAGTGTCTAGATTATCCGTGGCGATTCAGGGGTGACTTTTGGGTATACCCGGTCAGATTTGGCTGCTTAGGGTTACCGCTCTAGAATTTTCATCAAAAATGTCCGCGAAAAGCGGACATGTAAAATTTACAGCCTTCTATGTGCGCTATGAGATGTGAGCTGAACTCATAACGTACCGAATTAAATACCTTTTGCCGCAATCAAAACCGCAGGATGAATGTGTGGCTCTTCTGCCAGCAGAGCGGGTACGGTAGCGAATATTTGTTTAGCTGCTTCACCGGACATATGGAGTTCCCTTGAGTCTGTACTACTGAACAGATCTACAAGGAAAACCGTTTCAGGACTCGTTTCTGAGCGGATCACCAGCCAGTGAGTGGTGCCCTCTTCTGCATTAACATGAGGCAAAGCAGCGGCTATGCGCTCTGCTACTTCAGCGCCTTTTCCTTCTCTCGCTTTAAATGAAATCAGTCCTGCTGTTGTACTCATTGTTTCTTTCTCCTGTTGTAATAATCATGGCTTTCTTACGAGAATAATTGTATCAGGGTTAGGCAACATGGCACTGTGGCGAATCTGCCATTAAACCGGCATTTTCGGCCAATTACAGGACTGAGATGAAAAAGATAGTCATTATTGCTTCCCCGGGATGCCTTGCTTCAGGCTATACCGGGCTGGCTGATATGTTCTCTCTTGCCGGAAGAGCCATATCAGCTGCTCGCAAGGAGCCGTCACCCTTTAATATCATGACAGCAAGTCCGGACGGGCGGCCTGTGACCGACGGAAGCGGGCGGTTACTGACCGCCGATGCGGCACTGGCAGATATCAAATCATGCGATGCGGTTCTGATCCCCGGGTTTGTACCCGATGCATCAAACACACCGCCACAGCTCGGTAAGCTGGGCAGCATAGCGTCATGGATACGGCAACAGTACGTGCATGGCGCGCTGGCTTGTGGCTCGTGCAGCGGAGTGTTTATGCTGGGCGAGGCGGGGCTGCTCAACGGCAGAAAATGTACGACAACCTGGTGGCTGTACGATGAGCTCAAGCGCCGTTATCCCCGGGCAAACGCCATCTGGGGCAATGCTCTGACTGAGGATAACCGTATAGTTACGGCTGGCGGGCCGCTTTCATGGATTGATGTGGCCTTACACGTTGTGCGTCAGCTTGAGGGGACGGAGGCTGCGCGCATTGCAGCAGAATTTGCTGTAGTGGATACAACGCCTCCCGCAAGGGCTGTTTATATGCCCACCGCGCACCTCAGCCGGCCGGACAGTATTCTGCCCGGTGCAGAATTTTTTATAAGGCAGGAAGCATCAACGCTGCTTACCACAAGAGAGCTGTGCCGGCGCCTTGCCATTTCGGAGCGAACCTTTCACAGGCGTATAAAGGCGGAAACAGGCGAGTCACCGAAACAGTTTATCGACAGGATCAGGTGTGAAATGGCAAGGCTGGCTCTTGAAACATCCGCTAAAACCATAAAGCAGATCGCAGCTGATGCAGGTTACGCGGATGAGGGCAGCTTCAGGAGGGTCTTCAGCCGGATGACCGGTATGAATCCGGCATTATACCGCCGTTGGGTGAAAGACCGTACCCGGGAATAATGCACAGTAGGACCGGGAGGTATCCGCGCGGAATTGTGGGACGCCCTGACAGCACAGTGCTGCCAGGGCTGTGCTGTGTTAACTACTGAGGTCTTTTCCGTTCGTGGCGATGACTTTTTTATACCAGTGGAAGCTTTTCTTACGGGAGCGTTTTAGTGTTCCGTTCCCCATATCATCCTGGTCAACATGTATAAATCCGTACCGTTTGGACATCTGAGACGTGCTTGCGCTGATCATGTCTATAGGTGTAGCGACCTGCATTTGAAATAGGTACGACCTGCATTTACCGCTGATTATCAGCTCACATTAGCTGCAACCAGCGCAGCTCTCAAACCCACAATACCTGCAAATGAGCCTGCATTTATCCCTGTCGACCTGCATTCCATTTTCACAAACCCACATTAACTGAAAACACGTCAGGCATCCCAACGATATATCTGATTGGTGTTAATTTTGGAATTATATAATCCACACTATGCCATTAAATGGATGACTGGTTCCTGTTATCTTCTGTCCGTCCCCAATTACATAACAGGAATACACATGAACCAGACAATGACTGCTCTCGTACTCGAAAATTTCGGTGATGATAAATTTGCCCGTAAAGAACTCCCGGTGCCACAACCACAGGCTGGTCAGGTTCTGGTGCGTGTTCATGCCAGCGGTGTAAACCCGATTGATTATAAAATTCGTCTTGGAGAGGCTCCGTACGCCATGCCTCAGCTCCCTGCTGTGCAGGGTACTGATATGGCAGGGGAAGTGGTTGCTGTCGGTGAAGGCGTAACCCAGTTCCGTGTTGGAGATGAAGTCTACGGCCTGGCCGGTGGCGTTCGCGGCCTTCAGGGTTCACTGGCTGAGTTCATTGCTGCAGATGCAGACCTGCTTGCCATCAAACCACGTAACCTTTCCATGCGTGAAGCCGCAGCTCTGCCGTTAACGTTCCTCACGGCATGGTCTGGCCTTGTTGATAATGCCAATGTACAGGCTGGTCAACATGTGCTGGTACAGGGTGGCGCCGGTGGCGTAGGTAACATGGTTGTCCAGCTGGCAAATGCACTCGGTGCAAAAGTTGCTGCAACCGGATGTACGGCAAATCAGGAGCTGATTACAACGCTGGGCGCATTCCCGCTGGATTACACAAAGGTTTCCACGCAGGACATCATTGAGCAATGCACCGATGGTGAAGGCTTTGATATCGTTTACGATACGGTTGGTGGCCCTGTCCTCGACGCCTCACTTTCCATGACGCGCTATTACGGCCATATCACCAGCTGTGCTGCATTTGGTGACCATAACCTGGCTACGTCATCGCTGCGTTGTGCAACCCTGTCGGGTGTCTTTATTCTGCTGCCAATGCTCACAGGTGAACGTCGTGCTCATCACGGTGAAGTTCTGAAAACCGCCACCCGTCTGGTTGAAGAAGGCAAAATTCGTCCGGTCGTTGATGCTCGTCATTTCTCACTAGACCAGGCCATTGATGCCCACCACGCAGTTCAGGATGGTTCAGCTTCCATCAAGGTTGTGATTGATGTCATTTAACGGCCTGATGGCGAGAACCTGGCGCTTTAACTGCACCGGAGAAGCCGACGTCCTTGAACTCGAAAACCTGCCTGTTGCCTTACCGGCAGCAGGTGAGGTGCTGATTCAGATGAAAGCTATCGGTCTTAACCGGGCAGACACCATGTTCAGACGGGGTACTTATATCGAGAAGGCCGTATTTCCCTCTCGCCTTGGTTACGAAGGTGCTGGCGTGGTGCTGGCTACGGGCGAAGGTGTTAAGCAGTTCTCTCCTGGAGATAATGTTTCAGTGTTGCCTTCTGACAGCTTGGCGCGTTTTGGCACTTGCGCAGATAAGCTGCTGATCCCTGAAAGCTATCTGGTGCATAAACCTGACAGTCTGAGCTGGGAAGAAGCCTCATCAGTATGGATGCAATACCTTACCGCCTGGGGTGGGATCGTGCATGCCGGGGAATTGACAAAGGGTGCGTCCGTACTGGTCACTGCTGCATCAAGCAGTGTTGGCCTGGCTGCGGTTCAGATTGCAGAAGCTGCCGGAGCCAGAGTGATTGCCAGCACCCTGACGGTGGAGAAAAAGGAACGTCTGCTTGCCTTAGGTGTGAAAGATGTCATTGCCAGTGAAGATGAACCTGACCTCTATCAGGCGATTGTTTCGCGGTTGGGGGGTGAGCATCTTGATATCGTGTTTGATGCTGTTGGTGGACCTCAGATTGAACATATCGCACAGGCCATGTCCGCAAAAGGACGTATGGTCATGCATGGTGCGCTGAGTCCTGATGTAACGCCTTTTCCTCTGCGACTGGCATTACGCAAGAGTCTCACTATGCGGGGCTTCCTCTTTTTGGAAGTGTTGAATGATCCAGCCATTCGGGAAAAAGCAAAGCGTTTTATCCTGAGCTGCATGGGGGCCGGTTTTCTGAAGCCACAGATAGATAAATGCTTTAAATTTGAAGAGCTGCGGGAAGCACACCAGTATCTCGAATCAAATCAACAAATCGGAAAGATCATTGTCAGGGTTGATCCTGTCTGAATAAACCTGACCCCTTTTCGGGTCAGGTTTCCAGTTCACCCAGCACGTCTACAAGATAGTCAAACAGCGCTCTGATCCTCAATGGCGTTGGCCCACGCTGAGGGCGGTAAAGGTACAACCGCCAGACGGGTGATGTCTCCTCGGTGAGTATCTGAATAAGCTTGCCACTTTTAAGCCACGGCAGAACTAAAAATCCCGGCATATGCCCAAATCCAACACCGGCCAGAATAGTCTGGAACTCAGCCTCAAGATCATCGGCAATAAAGCGAGGTTTCGACGGGATGAAGCTGCGGCTTTCGGTAAATGTCCAGGGCCAATAGCGACCCGTCTTATGATCAAACAATGCCGTCAGAGGATAGGAATCCAGCTCAGCGATGCTGGCAGGCATTCCAACCTTATCAATCAGCTCAGGTGTACCGACAGGGTAAAAATGAATCTTTGCCAGTTCGCGCGCCACATACCGGTTGTCAGGCAAAAATCCAAAACGGATACCTATATCGATACGTTCATCGATAACATCGCTGTGCGAGTCGGTCAGCACACAGTCCACCACGATATCCGGGTACTGACGCGCAAATTCAGCCAGTGCAGGAACAACCAGTTTTCGGCCTAATACCGAAGACATAGTTAATCTCACCGTCCCCCCCATTTCATCAGTTTTATCCTTAACGCCTTTTACTAACAGCGAATCAAGAGAGTCAACCGCCTGGCGCGCCTGTTTTGCAAGACGTTCTCCATCTGCAGTTATCTTTATTTGTCGGGTACTCCGGTAAAATAAAATTTCTCCCCGCTGCTCTTCAAGTTCCTTTACTGCCCGGGTGACTGCCTGGGGTGATATCCCCAGTAGCATCGCCGCTTCCTTAAAATTTCGTGATTCGGCAGCCACGCAAAAAATACGCAGCATCTCCAGCTTGTTTTGCATCGTAGCCGCTCCTTGAAGTTTCATGGTTCCATATTTAGGAATTCTGAAAAGTATTAATTTCCATTTATTATGCCACTTTGCGCTGCGATACTTAACCCCGTTCAGAAAGTAATCATTCATTTCAGAGGCTAATACGATGAATAATATCGATAAAAAGGTTGTCGTCATTACAGGTGCGAGCAGTGGACTGGGTGAAACTACAGCCCTGAACCTGGCAAAAAAAGGCGCTATTCTGGTGTTGTCTGCTCGCCGCAAGGAGCGTCTCGACCAGCTGGCTGCCCGGATTATTGCTGATGGTGGCCAGGCTATTGCTGTTGAAGCTGATGTGACGCGTAAAGCAGATGTCCAGAATATTATCGACAAAGCCATTGAAGCTTTTGGCCGTGTTGACGTGATGGTGAATAACGCGGGTCTGATGTCGATAGCTCCACTCAGTCTTGCCAAAACCGACGAGTGGGATCGCATGATTGATATCAACATCAAAGGCGTTCTTTATGGTATTGCGGCAGCCCTTCCTGTTTTTGAAAAGCAGCAATCCGGTCATTTCATTAATCTGGCGTCGGTTGCAGGTATCAAGGTATTCAGCCCTGGCGGCACGGTATATAGCGGGACCAAATTCGCGGTGAAGGCTATCTCTGAGGGTCTGCGTCATGAAGTGGGTGCGCATATTCGCACGACCACTATCAGTCCCGGAGCCATCGACAGTGAGCTGAAGCTGGGGAGTTCTGACCAGGATAGTTCAAACTTCGTCATCGACTTCTATAAACAAGCTATTCCTGCCGATTCGGTAGCAAGAGCGATTGCCTATGCCATCGAGCAACCTGCCGATGTTGATATCAACGAAATTGTTTTGCGCCCAACCAGTCAGGAATTCTAATTCCCCAAATCTGTAGCCACTCAGTGGTCATTTCCTGAATATTTATGTCATACCAGCCACTTCCGTGGATGAGCGGAAGTGGTCTGGTATGCATGTCATCATGATGTAACGAGTTTATTCCATGTTTTCAGCTAAACGTATTGTGTTAATTTCTGTTCTGGCTTTTATGAGTGCAAATGCCTTTGCTAAAACGGTCAGCGTGACTGATTCGACGCTTGAAGGTGCAGAGGCAAAAGTGGCTCAACAGGCAGTCAGTGAAAATGCATCCTATAAAATCGTCAGTGCCTTGTATAAAAACCGCGTATACATGACAGCAGAACTCAGCAATTAAATTCCTGGACAGAAGATCCCATGCAAAGGGATCTTCTGCTTCAAGAGCCACAACGCTTACCTTCCATAAAACGACCGTTTTTTGGACTCACTCCCGTCTCATTATTAAGTGACCTGCACCCGCGATGCAGGATTACACCATCTCATTCCAGTATTCATTTTCCATCTATACTCAAATCAGGTGACTTACTGGAATCGATACAATGCTGATTGGTTACGCGCGGGTTTCCACCGACGATCAACATCTCGATCTGCAACGTGATGCCCTGATGCTTGCAGGGTGCGAGCGCATTTTTGAAGATAAAGTCAGTGGTGCCCAGGCAGAACGCGAAGGACTGGCCAGACTGAACAATTCTCTCCGGCCCGGTGATACCGTCGTTATCTGGCGGCTGGACCGACTGGGGCGATCGCTGAAAAATCTGCTGCAATTGGTCGAAAGACTTGACGGATTGCAGGTGGGCTTACGCAGCCTTCAGGAAGATATTGATACCACGTCCAGTGGCGGCCGCCTGGTTTTCCATCTTTTTGGTGCACTGGCGGAGTTCGAGCGCAATCTGGTATGTGAACGCACCCAGGCTGGTCTATCGGCCGCCCGTATGCGGGGACGTCAGGGCGGACGACCAGCTCTGCTCAGTCCGACGAAAAAAGCATTGGCGCTGAAGTTACATCAGGAGCGCAACCCACGAGAGCCATCAATGCCAGACAGCAGCTCGAAGGATACGTCCAGGTAACCATCACTGAGCATGGTCACAGTCATGTCGCCCACTTTTTTGCGATTTATGGCCGGTGCCTGCCAGTTAAGTTGTGAAGTCATGTGTTACTCCGTTTCGATGATGTGATTACAGGGAGATTACCGGGATAATCGTACCGTGATTGATGAAAGAAACTGCTCAACATGGTACGTGAAACGCTCAAAGTGGAATGCCAAAGCACTGAGCGCTATTAGGGGTCAGTTTGGATATCGAAAATTATTGTACGTTAGGCTCATTTTTTGACCATCAATGATGAGCCAATATCTGCCGAAATTTAACAGAACCGCCTATGCCCCAAATTCTGTATCGGTAGATATCATTTTTGTAGTAACTTTCCTTCCGGCAGCATCACAACCAGAAACCATATAAATATATGATTTATATCGTAAATATAAATAATTGTGTTTATCCTTCTTTGTACTATAGTGGAGTATGTATTGACGCTAGTTATATACTCCACTATAGTATATAAAATCAAAAATGGTGAGGTAAATAATGCCCAGTACTCCTGAAGAGAAAAAAAAGGCCCTTACCCGTGTTCGCCGCATTCGGGGTCAGATTGATGCTCTGGAAAGAGCGCTGGAAAATGGTGCTGAATGCCGTTCCATTCTTCAGCAGATAGCTGCCGTTCGCGGAGCAGCTAACGGTCTTATGGCAGAGGTGCTCGAGAGCCACATACGGGAAACCTTTGACCAGAATGACAGCTACAGCCATGAAATCAGTAAATCCGTTGACGATACGATTGAACTGGTTCGCGCCTATCTTAAATAGCTAAGCCATCACATTGAGGATAATTTACATATGAAATCACGTGCTGCCGTTGCATTTGCACCAGGGAAGCCCCTGGAGATTGTTGAAATTGATGTTGCACCACCTAAAAAAGGCGAGGTGCTGATTAAAAATACCCACACCGGTGTCTGCCACACCGATGCCTTTACCCTCTCCGGGAACGATCCTGAGGGCGTTTTCCCGGTGGTTCTCGGCCACGAAGGGGCCGGTGTCGTCGTGGAGGTCGGTGAAGGCGTGACCAGCGTGAAGCCGGGAGACCATGTGATTCCGCTTTACACCGCCGAATGCGGGGAGTGTGAATTCTGTCAGTCCGGGAAAACGAACCTCTGTGTATCGGTTCGCGAAACTCAGGGAAAAGGACTGATGCCTGACGGAACCACCCGCTTTTCTTACAACGGCCAGCCTCTTTACCACTACATGGGATGCTCCACCTTCAGTGAGTATACGGTAGTGGCCGAGGTTTCTCTGGCAAAAATTAACCCGGAGGCAAACCATGAACACGTCTGCCTGCTGGGCTGTGGCGTGACTACCGGGATTGGCGCTGTTCACAACACAGCGAAAGTACAGCCTGGAGATTCTGTCGCTATTTTTGGTCTTGGCGCAATCGGTCTGGCTGCCGTTCAGGGGGCTCGCCAGGCAAAAGCAGGACGCATTATCGCTATCGACACCAACCCGGCCAAATTCGAACTTGCCCGTCAGTTCGGTGCAACCGACTGCATCAACCCGAACGACCATGACAAACCGATTAAAGATGTGCTGCTTGAAATCAACAAATGGGGCATTGACCACACTTTTGAATGTATCGGTAACGTCAACGTTATGCGTGCGGCGCTGGAAAGTGCTCACCGTGGCTGGGGCCAGTCCATTGTCATCGGCGTGGCCGGCGCCGGGCAGGAGATATCCACCCGTCCATTCCAGCTCGTTACCGGGCGCGTATGGAAAGGTTCTGCTTTCGGCGGAGTGAAAGGCCGTACGCAGCTTCCGGCCATGGTAGAAGATGCCATGAAGGGTGAAATTGAACTGGAGCCATTTGTTACCCACACGATGACGCTGGATGAAATCAATGAGGCCTTCGATCTTATGCATGAAGGTAAATCAATCCGTACGGTAATCCGTTACTGATAGCGTCTCAACTGAGTCAAACCAACTGAAGGAAATGGATCATGGCAACACCTGTAATTTCAGGTAATGACGTTTTTTCCCACGTCTTCATCGGTGCATCCGATGTTGAAAAATCCGCTGCTTTTTACGATGCTGTCCTCGGTACGCTTGGCATCAATAACCTCGGCCCGTTTGGCAATGGCTGGGTACTTTATGGTCGCGAAAAGCCAGCCTTTATTATTGCACGTCCGGGCAACGGTGAAGCGCCATCGGCCAACGGCGTTACTGTCGGCTTTGCAGCTGCAAGTCCGGAAGAAGTTGATGCTTTCCACGCCGCGGGCCTTGCCGCCGGAGGGAAAGATGAAGGTCAGCCTGGCCCGCGCAGCCATCTCCCTGGAGCCTATGCAGCCTACCTGCGAGACCCTGCGGGTAACAAAATCACGGCTTATACGTTCATCTGATGTCCGGCTATGAATAGACCTCCCCTGACTCCCTGTCAGGGGAAATAACCATGAGACAGAGGCTGATGGAACTCATCGAGCAGCATGCCAGCGCTGGCGGCTGGCAAAACGTATACCGCCATAATTCACAAACACTTAATTGTGAGATGAATTTCGGTGTTTATCTTCCCCCCAAAGCAGCAACAGAAAAACTGCCGGTGCTGTACTGGCTCTCGGGTCTGACCTGTACGGAGCAGAATTTCATCACCAAATCGGGTATGCAGCATTATGCCGCCAGGAACAACATCATCGTCGTTGTTCCTGATACCAGTCCCCGTGGAGAGCATGTCGCAGATGCTGACAGCTACGATCTGGGCCAGGGTGCCGGATTTTATCTGAACGCGACGGAACATCCGTGGAACATCCATTACAGGATGTATGACTATATTCTCCATGAGCTTCCGGATGTTGTCATGGAGCATTTACCTGTAACATCAAGGAAATCAATATCCGGTCACTCCATGGGGGGGCTGGGAGCGCTGGTTCTGTCGCTGCGAAATCCTGATGAATATGTGAGTGTATCGGCATTTTCACCAATAGTGTCACCTTCTCAGGTGCCATGGGGACAACAGGCATTCACCGCGTACCTGGGTGAAAATAAAAAAACGTGGGAGCACTACGATCCCGTCAGTCTCATTTTACAGGGTGCGAAATTACCAGAAATTTTTGTTGACCAGGGATTAAGTGACGCCTTTTATGAAGATCAGTTACGCACTAAAAGTCTTGAAAGAGTGTGCAATGAGATGAACATCAACACATCATTCCGATATCATACTGGTTACGACCACAGCTATTATTTCATTTCCAGCTTTATTGGTGAGCACATTGCTTACCATGCCAACAGGCTCAGGCTGTCAGCATGAGTTGATTTCCAGCCTCAGAAAATGTGCTTAATTTTCAGGCCTGAACAGGGCCTGAATCCTGCAGACCTGAGATGTACTGTAACCGGTGGCTTCAGCAGTTTCTCTTATGCTCAGTTTCTTGACCTGTCGGTAATACAGAACTTTCTTATGTCGTTCCTGATCGGCCTGTTTGCCCCGGCATTTTCCCAGCGTATGTGCCCGTTCAATTCCCTGCTTCTGCCGATGGCGGCGGCTCAGCAAGTCCTTATGCGACATCGCGGCCATCAGGTCGATAAGCATATTATTGATGGCGGTTATCACGGCGCGGGTGATTGGGTCAGCCTGCGAAGGATCTTTATCTGACAGCGCCTGCCATGAGGCGGGTACATCGAGGCTGACAATCCGCAGCTCGTGTTGCTCGATTTGCTTTTTCAGCGTCATCCAGTCGCTGTTGCTCAGACGGGTCAGACGGTCTATCTGCTCGACCAGTAAAATATCATTGCGGTGACTGTCCATCAGTAAGCGCCCCAGTTCCGGGCGGTCAAGTTTTGTACCGCTGATGTTCTCCCGGTAGTAACTGGCTATTTTATGTCCCCGCTCCTGAACAAACTGCTCCAGCATCTCTTTTGCCCGATCGGCGAACTGATCTTCCGTCGATGCCCTTAAATAAGCTCTGATGAACATTTTTCCACCACGTTATCGCATTTAGGTTATTGCATTTAATCTATCGCATATAGGTTATTTCATTCATCGTGTGCCGTCACGTTTTGAATATGGCGTCAGGGTGTTCCCTTATGCGATAACCATTTTTGTTAAAAATACCGCATCGGATAATTTATGAGGGAAACTATATGGCAAGGAGGCAGATTCTTTCTCTGTCGGAAAGAGAATCATTACTGGCATTACCGGACGATGAGTTAACGCTGACACGAATGGCGTATTTTAGTGAGCATGATCTGGCGCTTATTAGTGCCCACCGTAAACCTGCCAGCCGTTTTGGTTTTGCCGTCCTTCTTTGCTATCTGAAAAATGTCGGCTTTGCACCGGATAAAAAAATCCCACCCTCTGATGCGCTGCTGAAGCATATCGCCAGCAGGCTAAAACTTACCGGGGATCTCTGGCCTGCTTACCTTTCTGGCAGGGATACCACCCGGCGCGAGCATTTAACCGAACTATACCGCTATCTTGGCGTAAAGGCGTTCACCGGCAAAATACAACAGGACTGTATTACACACCTGCTGCCGATGGCGACACGCACCGATAAAGGTATTCTCCTGGCTGAAGAGTTACTAATCTATCTCCGGCAGAACAACGTGATAATCCCCGCGATTGATGTCGTGGAGCGTACCTGTGCTGAGGCCATGGCAGGTGGCGATAAAATCGTGTTTCAGACCCTGAATGCCCCGTTAACTCAGGCTCACAGGGATGCTCTGGATCGTTTACTTGAGTCATCGGATAATCAGTCTTCCAGTTTGACTTGGCTTCTGCAACCTCCGGGTAAAATCAATGGTAAGAACGTGCTGCAACATCTTGATCGGCTCAGTAGCATTGAATCGCTGGCATTACCGGAAGGTATAGATCGTACCATTCACCAGAACCGATTGCTGAAACTGGCGCGGGAAGGCCGAAAGATGAGCAGCCGGGATTTGACCCGATTTTCAGCAGCCCGGCGTCATGCGATCCTGGTGTGCGTGCTGGAAGAAGCCAGAGCCACACTGACAGACGAAGTGACTGAGTTGCATAAGCGAATGCTGAACAGCCTTTTCAGCAAAGCCAAAAGAACACAGGCTGAGCGCCTTCAGCAGACCGGCAAGCTGATCCAGTCAAAACTGAGGCAGTACATCAATGTCGGTCAGGCGCTGTCTGATGCCCGCGATTCCGGTGGCGATCCATGGCTCGTAATAGAAAACATACTCCCATGGCCTGAATTTGTCGCCAGTCTGGAGGAAACACGTCATCTCGCCAGAAAAAATAATTTTGACCCGCTGCATATTATTACTGAGAAATACAGCACATTACGGAAATATGCCCCGCGCATGTTGTCCGCTTTACAGTTAGTCGCAACTCCGGCAGCGCAACCTCTGGCTGATGCGCTGGTTGTGATTAAGGATATGTACCGGAAACAGTCACGTAAAGTTCCGGCGACAGCGCCGCTGGATTTTGTCCCCGAAAGCTGGCGCAAGGTGGTAATTACACTGACCGGCAGTACTATGAATTTTGTGCGCTCAGCGAGCTTAAGGGGGCGTTGCGCTCCGGAGACATCTGGGTTAAAGGTTCACGCCGCTACAAAAATTTTGATGATTACCTCATTTCCGAAAAGGACTTTGACAAACTCACATCGGCGCTGCCATTGCCCGTATCTGCTGATTTTCATGACTACATTACCAGCCGCATGACCCTGCTTCAGTCCAGACTTGAAGAGGTCAATGCCATGGCTGCCCTTGGTGAACTGCCCGATGTAGAGATTTCCGACAGGGGCGTAAAAGTCTCTCCGCTGGACAACAGCGTTCCGGCGCAGGTTTCACCGCTGGCAGAGCTGGTTTACAGCATGCTACCGCGCCCTAAAATCACGGAGATTCTCGATGAGGTAAACAGCTGGACGACGTTTACCCGACATTTTTCGCATATAAAAAATGACATTACCCGTCCCGATACCCGCCTGCTCCTCACTACCATCCTTGCGGATGGTATCAATCTTGGCCTGACCAAAATGGCAGAAGCCTGCCCCGGTAGCACCAAATCATCACTCGAAGTTATTCAGGCATGGTACATCCGCGATGAAACCTATTCAGCTGCTCTTGCAGAGCTGGTGAATGCGCAGGGAAAAAGACCACTGGCGGCGTTCTGGGGCGACGGGACAACGTCATCATCAGATGGACAGAATTTCAGAACAGGCAGCTCAGGCCGCTACGCAGGGCAGGTTAACCCGGAATATGGGCAGGAGCCCGGACGTCAGTTTTATACCCATATTTCGGATCAATACAGCCCGTTTTACACCTGCATAATCAGTCGGGTCAGGGATTCAACCCATGTTCTCGATGGCTTGCTGTACCACGAAAGCGACCTGGAAATCAGGGAGCATTACACCGATACCGCTGGTTTAACCGATCATGTCTTTGCCCTGATGCATCTGATGGGATTTGCGTTCTGTCCGCGAATCAGGGATCTCCACGACAAGAAGCTGTTTATCAAAGGGAAAGCTGACCAATAGCCGGCGCTTCAGTCACTGATATCAACGACCAGCCTGAATCTGAAAGAGATCGAAATTCACTGGCGTGAAGTGCTGCGTCTGGCGACCTCGATAAAGCAGGGAACCGTGACAGCATCTCTGATGCTGAAAAAACTAGCCAGCTACCCCAAGCAAAACGGACTTGCCAATGCACTGAGAGAAATTGGCCGCATTGAGCGAACGCTGTTTATGCTCGACTGGTTCCGCGATCCTGCACTGCGTCGGCGAGTACAGGCGGGGCTGAATAAAGGTGAAGCCGTAACGCGCTGGCGCGGGCGGTATTTATGCACCGGCTGGGAGAAATCAGGGACAGAAATCCGGAAAATCAGAGCTATCGCGCCAGTGGTCTGACGCTTCTGACGACTGCGATCTCGCTGTGGAATACTGTGTATAGGGGTCCGCTTGGAAAACGGAAAATATCCTACGCTAAGCCTGTTTTTTGTACAGACTACTATCCACTGAGCGTAATGCGCGGTATTTACCCTGTCCCAGTTTGAGGTTTGTTCGCCAGACGTAATCCCCGCTCAGGATGATATGTTCCCATCCCAGTGGTGACAGATGGGTAATCAGTTGCTCATTAATCGGGATCCCTTTCCGTCTCAAAGAATCTATCGCTCTTTCTATATATACCGTATTCCACAGTGAGATCGCCGCAGTCAGCAACGTAAGACCGCTGGCTCGATAGCTCTGATTCTCCAGCCCCCTATCTCTGATTTCACCCAGCTGGTGCATAAAGACCGCTCGGGCAAGGGCATTGCGGGCCTCACCTTTATTCAATCCCGCCTGTACGCGTCGACGCAGTGAAGGATCCCTGAACCAGTCCAGCATAAACAATGACCTTTCGATACGCCCAATCTCTCTCAGCGCCTTTGCCAGACCATTCTGTTTCGGATAGCTTGCCAGCTTTTTCATCATCAGTGATGCTGTTACCGTTCCCTGCTTTATAGAGCTTGCCAGACGCAGGACCTCATGCCAGTGGGTTTCAATTTCCTTTAGATTCAGGCTGGTTGTGGAGATGATTGACTGAAGCCCCGGATACAACTCAGCTTTTCCATGAATAAACAACCGTTTGTCATGAAGATCCCGGATCCTTGGCGCAAAAGCAAACCCGAGCAGATGCATTAGCGCAAAAACATGATCAGTGAAACCTGCGGTATCGGTGTAATGCTCTGTAATTTCCAGATCAGTTTCGTGGTACAGCAGACCATCAAGTACGTGTGTTGAGTCCCGTACGCGGCTGATGACTTTGGTGTAAAACGGGCTGTATTGGTCCGAAATATGCGTATAAATTTGCACTCCTGGCTCCTGACCGTATTTCAGATTGACCTGACCCGCATAACGCCCGTGACTCCCCACCCTAAAGTTCTGCCCATCAGATGATGACGTTGTTCCATCGCCCCAGAATGCCGCCAGAGGTTGCTTTTTCTGGGCATTGACTAATTCGGCCAGCGCGGCTGAATAGGTTTCATCCCTGATATACCAGGCCTGAATGCCCTCAAGTGACGATTTTGTCGTTCCCGGACAGGATTCGGCCATTTTTGTCAGCCCAAGGTTGATCCCATCGGCAAGAATGGAGGTCAGTAACAACTTTTTGTCTTTAGGTCTGACGTGATTGTTTTTGAGATGTGTGAAATGGCGGGTAAAACCAGTCCAGCCGTCCACTTCATCCAGCATTTCAGTAATTTTAGGGTGAGGCAGCATGCCATAAACCAGATCACCAAAAGGGGATGCTGCTGAAGGGACACTGTTATCCAGCGGAGTAATTTTCACGCCTTTGTTCGATATATCAACATCGGGTAAATCACCGGCCAGCGCCATTGCATTCACTTCCTCCAGGCGCGATGCCAGTCGCGTCAAACGACTCTCGATGTATTCATGGCAATCGCCCGGAACAGCAAGGGGTAGCTGGTGATCCCGGAGTGATTTTTCAAAATCGCCAGACGGGATTAGATAATCATCGAAATTCCTGTAGCGGCGTGATCCCTTTACCCAGATGTCACCTGAACGTAAAGCTCCTTTCAGCTCATTCAGCACGCAAAATTCGTAATATTGTCGGTCAATGCCGGTGGGGGTGATCACCACCTTTCTCCAGCTTTCCGGGATGAACCCGACTGGCGCGGAAGGCGGTACTTTTCGGAGTTGTTTACGATATATATCTCTGACGGTATCCAGCGCGTCACTAAGCTGCATGGCGGCGGGTGCAGCCCTGAACTGCAACGCGGACAGCATCCGGGGGGCGTATTTACGCAGCGTACTGTATTTTTCTGTGATCAGATGCAACGGGTCGAAGTTATCCTTACGTGACAGGAACCGCGTCTCTTCCACGCTGGTGATGAATTCCTGCCAGGGAAGGACATCTTCTATTGCGGCCCAGGGATCTTCCCCGGATTCTCTGGCGTTAAGTAATGCCTGCCCGACGGTAACGTATTGCTTCAGTTTGCTCTGAATCAGCTTCCCCGTTTGCTGGAGCCGTTCGGTCTGCGTTCGTTTTGCCCTGCTGAACAGACTGCCCAGAATACGCTCGTGCAGATCAATAACTTCGTCGGTCAGGGTGGCTCTGGCTTCCGATATGATACAAAGCAGCGAGGCATAACGGCGAACATCAGTGAATTTTGCCAGGTCCCGACTACTCATTTTCCTGCCTTCGCGTGCGAGTTTCAGGAGCCGGTTCTGGTGCACGGAAAGCGCAATACCGTCAGGCAGTGCCAGCGACTCTATCGCATTTAACCGGTCGATATGTTGCAGGACATTTTTGCCGTTTATTTTCCCCGGAGGCTGAAGCAGCCAGGCCAACCGTGAAGGTTGTTCCCCCTCAGATACCAGCAGACGGTCTAGTGCCGCTTTTTGCCCCGGTTCAAGCTGCGCGGTCAGCGCAGAAAAAACAGCCCTGTCGGCAAGCGTTGTTGCTTCAGCCAGGGTTCGTTCGATCACCTCAACAGAGGGGAAAATAACCTTATTATTGTGGAGCCAGGAGAGCATTTCCTCCGCGAGTAAAAAACCTCTGTCTGTCCGCATGGCGTGAGGATAAAGGTGGCGAATACAGGTTTTTTGTTGCGCCCGGTTAAAGGGGGATAATTCCAGGTAGCGATAGAGTTCAGCCAGATGCTCCCAGCGGGTGACCTCTCTTGAGGCGTACTCAGCCCACAAATCAGGCTGAAGTTTCAAATGAGCTGCCAGGCGGGAGACAACACCGTCGTGAGGTGAAATACTTTTGTCCGGAGGAAATCCTGGTCCTCGCAAATAGCAAAGTAAAACAGCAAAACCCAGGCGGTTAGCTGGCCTGCGATGTTTATTAATAAGCGCGAGGTCATGTTCACTCAAAAAGCACATGCGCGTCAGAAGAAGGTCATCATCCGGCATAACCAACAAGCGTTCTTTTTCTTCACTACTGAGTATTTGTCTCCGTGGCATAGATGCTTCCTCTGCATATAGTTTATTTAAATTATCGCTTTGCGCTGACCGAAAACGGTCCGGTTTCGTACATGTAGAATATAGCCTGTCCGAAAGTTAGTGTTTTTAATTTCGGACATGCGCTATAATAAGTACACCTATTTCGTACACAAAATAACTACATGTCACGAGTCTTTGCCTACTGCAGGGTATCGACCCTCGAACAGAACACTGAAAACCAGCGTCGTGAAATCGAAGCGGCCGGCTTTGCCATCAGACCCCAGCGACTGATTGAAGAGTACATAAGTGGTTCAGTCGCGGCTGCTGAACGCCCTGGATTTATGCGTCTCCTTGATCGAATGGAAAACGGGGACGTTTTAATCGTAACGAAGCTGGATCGCCTCGGGCGAAACGCCATGGATATCAGAAAAACCGTTGAGCTACTTTCTGCGTCAGAAATACGGGTACACTGCCTGGCGCTGGGAGGGGTAGACCTCACCAGTCCGGCCGGAAAGATGACAATGCAGGTAATCTCGGCGGTTGCTGAATTTGAGCGCGATCTGCTACTTGAACGTACACATGCTGGTATTGCGCGGGCTAAGGCATCCGGAAAGCGTTTCGGCCGCCCGCCGGCTCTGGATGACGAACAAAAGAAAGCGGTGTTCTTGCGTCTTAGTGAAGGGAAGAGTATCAGCGCGATCGCCCGCGAATTTGACACCACACGGCAGACCATTTTAAGAGTGAAAGCGATAATGGAAGACGCTGATGCTCGTTCATGAGTTGCTTTTCTGCGTATGTCCGCTTTGTGCCATAAGCGGACGTTATTCCGATAACAAAGAGCGGAACAACGAAGAATATAAATAGCTAAACTTCAGATTTTCAGTATATCAATGACGACTCTCAGTGCCGGCGACACATTGCGGTGAGGATAATACAGGAATGAACCTTCCAGGCGCTGGCTGTAACGTGGCAACGCCCTGATAAGATTGCCTTGCTCTAAATCATCAGCGACCAGTTCCTCCGGGACATAAGCCAGCCCCAGCCCCAGTCTGGCTGCTTTTGCTTCCATGTAGCTGTCAGAAAAGGCCCACTGTCCTTGTGGTCGGTGCGTTATTTTTTTACCGTCCTGAAGGAGTTCCCACTGATAAAGGCTACCATCGGCAAACTGGTAGGCTATACAAGGATGAATCACTAAATCAGCCGGTGTTTGTGGAAAGCCATAGCGACGAAAATGCTCGGGCGTAGCTACAACAACCATCTCCATGTCAGGTGTAATACGCACCGCGACCATACCCTGTCCTACCTCCGGCCCCAGCCGCACGCCGGCATCAAACCGCTCAGCGATAATATCGACGAACCGGCTTTCACTGATGAGTTCAAGCCTGATATCGGGGTAACGGTGCTTAAATAGCGCCAGCTTCGGTAAAAGAACTTTATCAATAGCATGCTGGCTGGCATTGATGCGTACCGTACCGGACGGGGTATTCCGGTAATACGCCAGCGTGGCAAGACCCGTATCTAAAGCATCAAATCCGGATTCTGTTGTCTGATACAGTTGCTCACCTGCCTGTGTTAACGACAGCCTGCGCGTAGTGCGAACCAGAAGCTGTATACCCAGCCTTTCTTCAAGTTCACGGACAGAACGACTAACGCCTGATTGTGCAAGTCCAAGACGATGTGCCGCTGCAGTGAAACTGCCCTCCCGCACCACCTGCATAAACAAGTAGAGCTCATTATAGTTTTCCCGTTTTGCCATTTGCGCGTCCTCAGAATATCTGGCCGCAAATGATGTCTGCTGCGGCCCTTCATTTATAACAATATGCTATTAATCCTGGCAATTTTTACCCTCTAATCAGCACTATTTCTGCTACCTATAATGAGCGCATTGCATCAAAGCACAGCAGTACTCTCCGTATGAAACCGGTACCTCACTTTTCTTTTTCAGGGGAATTTAAATGAATGTTTTCACCAGAAAGCTGACAGCCGCGCTACCCGCTATGCTGCTATGCGTATCATTAAGTGGAGTTACGACAATGAGTTATGCTGACACATCTAATCCGAACTCGCCTGTTTCAATGGTAGAAAAATGGGATAAAACCTTTGCAGAGAGCGATAAGGTTGATCATCGCAAGGTGGCATTCCAGAACCGTTACGGGATCATATTAGTAGGGGATCTTTACATCCCCAAAAACCGGGGCGAACGTAAACTGGCTGCGATTGCATTAAGTGGTCCTTGGTGCGGTCAAAGAGCAATCAAGCGGCCTGTATGCACAGACCCTGGCCGAACAGGGATTTGTTGCGCTGGCATTCGATCCTTCTTACACGGGTGAAAGTGGTGGCTATCCGCGTAATGTCGCCTCTCCGGATATCAACACTGAGGACTTTAGCGCGGCGGTTGATTTCCTTGGATTACAAAAAGAGGTGGATCGCCATCGTATTGGATTACTCGGTATTTGCGGCTGGGGAGGCATGGCACTCAATGCGGCGGCGATGGATACACGCGTAAAAGCAGTTGCGACCAGCGTGATGTACGACATGAGCCGGGCGATGGGACATGGCGTTGGTGATGGCAAAGACCGTTATTCAACAGCCGATCGCCGTGCCGTATTACAGTACCTGAACGAGCAGCGCTGGAAAGATGCTGAAAGCGGAACTATCGCCCGCGGTAGTCACGATATTAATGTGGATAAGAATGGCAGCGTAAGCGCTTCTGAGCGAATTCTGCCGGAAACATTACCCGCGAATCCACACCCGGTACTGAAAGAGTTTTTTGATTATTACAGAATGCCACGCGGCTTCCATGGGCGTTCTGTTAACTCTAATGGCGCATGGAATGCAACGATGCCCTTGTCGTTTATGAATATGCCGCTGCTTAGCTACGCAAATGAAATCACTATTCCTGTGTTGATTGTTACAGGTGAAAAAGCGCACTCGCGCTATTTTGCAGAAGATGCCTACAAAGCGGTTGGCAGCACTGAAAAAGAGCTTGTGATCGTCCCCGGCGCAAACCACGTGGACTTATACGACAACGCTGCAGGTAAGATCCCTTTTGCCAGGTTTGAACAGTTTTTCAAAACCAGCTTAAGATAAAAACGCGGCTCAGAATCGTTTAAAAGCCACCTGTAATACGCAGGTGGCTTTGATTCTGGATCTATCCAGACCTGATGTTACATAGAATCCTTATAATATCGCACTTCATTCTCACCCACTCTCATCGTTATTACATGAATAGCGTTTATTTCGTTTATGCCTGAAGAAGATCGGGCGCTATTCACAGGTCCTGATAATATTCATAATGCGTCATTAAACATCACAATAGATACAGGGGCGAGCCTGGCAGCAGAAGATAAATATTATGACAGGATACGCAATGGTATCCCGTCGATATTTCTACATTGTTCCGGTTTAATTGTTCCGATTTAACTTTTATAACCGATCAGCGTCAGTTAAGGCTTAAGGATAACCTTCGTCCATCCCTCATCGCGATCGTCAAAGTGCTTATATCCCTCAGGCGCCTCAGCAAGTGAAAGACGGTGTGAGATTATGCCGCCCGGGCTGGCTTTACCCTGATGGATCAGACGGGCCAGCTGACGATTATAGGCTTTGACGTTCGCCTGGCCGGTGCGGATTGACTGTCCTTTAAACCAAAAACTGCCGAAATCAAACGGCATCTTACCTTCTTTGGCAAGGTCTGATGCAGCTCCCGGATCCTGCGGGATAAACACGCCAACCACACCAATTCCCCCGGTTGCTTTGGTTGATGCAACGAGGCTGTTCATAGTGACCGAATTATCTTCATGGCCATGTTTGTTACAGCACTGATAGCCCACGCATTCACAGCCACAGTCAGTGCCGCGTCCGTCAGTTAAGTCGAGAATTCGTTGCACGGCTTCATCGCCGGTCGCATTGATGCCCGTCGCCCCCATTTTCTCTGCCAGCGCTAAACGGTCCTGGTGTGTATCCACTACAAATACCTGTGAAGCGCCTTTTATCATGGCTGAGTGTGCGGCCATCAGACCCACCGGCCCCGCGCCGTAAATGGCTACGCTTTCGCCAGGCTTTAATCCGGCGAGTTCTGTCGCATGCCAGCCGGTAGGGAAAATGTCAGAGAGCATCACATAATCATCTTCTTTTTCTACTGCGTCAGGCGGAAGCACCAGGCAGTTAAAGTCTGCAAAGGGGACCCGAAGCAGTTCCGCCTGACCACCCTCCCAGGAGCCCATTTCAGCAAAACCATAGGCCGCGCCCACAGTACCGGGATTGGTGGTGAGGCAAAAACCGGTCAGACCTTTTTCACAATTCTCGCAAAAACCGCATCCGACATTAAATGGCAGACAGACATAGTCACCGACCTTAACACGCTCCACTCCTGAGCCAATTTCAACCACCTCACCCAGGTTTTCGTGCCCCAAAATACGTCCCTGCTCAAAGCTGGTCCGACCCTCGTACATGTGCAAATCCGATCCACAAATATTGGTGGTGGTAATGCGGACAAGCACATCGGTGGGGCGAACAATTTTTGCATCCGGCACGTCTTTAACTTTTACATCATAGGGACCGTTGTAAATAACTGCTTTCATGATCTTCTCCTGCTTGCGGCCGGAAAGGTGTGGCTGCCCGACCGGGTAAGTGTCAACTAAGCTTAGCTGCCATGATTGATAACGCAATCGACAGCAAGGCAATCGGGAGGTTTCTTATCGGATACGTTGAGGAATGCTGGCCGGGGATGACGGTCAAAGGCAGCCGGGAAAAGATCAGGATGATGCCGCATCAAGCCGGGCGGCAGCAGCCGGTAGCGTTGCGGGAATATTTGCGTGAAACAGTTATCAATTATCGGCAGCAATCTCAGACGCAGCCTGAAGGTAAAGACCCGATTTATCAGAAAGATGATTTACCTTACACCCGGCCAGTTTTTGCCTGATTCACTGCCAGAACATTCTCAGAGAGGCACTTCCCGGTAGATGCAGAGGTCGCTAAAACCCTGGACTCGCTGAGCCTGGCACCCTGGATATGGGTGTCTGTGTACCCTTCTCTCTGCGCTACGTTAAGGCTGGAATAAAAAATATCGCTTCCGGGTCCCCGTCATCGAGATTGTCGACCTGACCGCTGGGAATAAATCCGGCGTTCAACAGCAGCCGTTGCATTGCCAGGTTAGAACGATGGGTGGAGGTGAACAGCTTCGGGTGCTGGCAGCGGGACTTCAACGCTGCAATCAACGCCAGACCGATACCCCTGCGGCGGTAGTGTTCCCCTGCCATCAGCATTTCAATAAAGCCGCAGCCGAAGAAATGATAGTTCAGCACGCCATATCCCATCGCTATTCCCTGCTGTTCGGCAATATAACAGACAGACCGGGCACACCAGATGCGGATTTGCGCCGCGCGTTTTGGCTGGTGCGTGGCAACAGAGTCGATAGTAATCAGGGATATAGCATCGTTTTCAGTGGCCAGGAGAACACGCATATTTAGTCCCCCTCTCTTTAATTGACTGCAGTGCAGCCTTAATAAAACGGCAATCCCGAACAGATTTTTTAATTTCATACGGGATTTTACAATCCCATAAGATGGTTCGTTAACTCTAATCATCCCAGAGAGGCAGGGTTCATTTTCCGAAAGTTATCGTTAACCGGATATTGGGCCACCAGAAAAGCCCTCATGATTCAGAAAGTAAGCCAACGTTTTAACCTGCAGCCTATGGAAGCAGTCTGCGGCTGGTTCACCTGTAAGATTCGATACACTGACAGGAATGGGGAGCGCCATATATCAGAATATAACCGGCGGAGCCGGGCTTACGGCGCCGTTCAGCTCAATGTTATCTAACGCTTCCTGCCGCTAAAGCCACATTCAGCGGGCCTCCTCCTGCCTCAGACAGTGAGTCAGGATGAACCGCCCCGGTAATCCTGGAGACTACACTCTTTGAGAGAGGTAACCAGGATGACAAAACATAACCGATTTCCCCCTGAAGTTCGTCAACGCGCTATTCGTATGGTTCTGGAAAACCAGAATACCTACAACTCACAATGGGCCGCTATCTGCTCCATTGCCCCTAAGATCGGCTGCACTCCCGAGACATTGCGTATCTGGATCCGTCAGCAGGAGCCCGTTGATGATGAGCAGAATGCGCTGACTGCCAGCGAACGCCAGCGTCTGAAAGAACTGGAGCGGGAAGTCCGCGAGCTGCGCCGCAGCAATGATATTCTGCGTCAGGCTTCAGCGTATTTTGCCCAGGCGGAGCTCGACCGCCACTGGAAAAAATAATGCCGCTTCTGGAAAATCTGAGCGGTGAACACGGGGTCGGGCCAGTCTGTCATGAGCTGGATATTGCTCCGTCAACGTACTACTGGCATCAGCAACGCCGGAAGTGTCCTGAACGACGCAGTAGTCGGGATAAACGCGATGCCGTGCTGATACCTGAGATACAGCGCGTATACGAAGAAAACTACAGCGTTTACTGTGTGCGTAAGGTCTGGCGACAGCTAAAACGTGAAGGTGTCGGCGTTGCCCGCTGCACCATTGAGCGCCTGATGAAAGCCCTGCAGCTACGTGGGGTGACACGCGGCAAAAGTGTCAGAACCACCCGCAGCAACAAAGCCGAAACACCGCAGGATCGGGTGAACCGGCAGTTCGTGGCTGAACGGCCCGATAGTCTTTGGGTGGCCGATTTTACCTACGTCAGCACCTGGCAGGGGTTCGCATATGTGGCCTTCATCATTGATGTGTTCGCCGGTGTTATCGTGGGCTGGCGGGTCTCATCCACGATGGAAACGTCGTTCGTGCTGGATGCACTGGAGCAGGCGCTGTGGGCCAGACGCCCGAGCGGTACCATCCATCACAGCGACAAAGGTTCGCAATATGTGTCACTGGCGTACACGCAACGGCTGCAGGACGCGGAGCTGCTGGCTTCAACAGGCAGCACGGGCGACTCATATGACAATGCGATGGCAGAAAGTATCAACGGGTTGTACAAAGCGGAGGTGATCCACAGGCAAAGCTGGAAAACCCGACAGGATGTTGAGCTGGCTACGCTGAAATGGGTGGACTGGTACAATAATCACCGATTGATGGAACGGACCGGATATATCCCGCCAGTGGAGGCAGAAAAAGCCTATTACGCTTCGCTGAATTACCGGGATGTGGCAGCCTGATCACTCAGGCAAAATACTCTCCAGGAAAACCGGAGCGGTTCATACAGTTCGGTGCTCATTGATAAAGCGGTACTTCAGTCGGGCTCCTTTGCAAAGTACCGCGCGGCCTTTTTCAGGATATCCCGTTCTTCTTCGGTGCGTTTTAGCTGCGCCCGGAGTTTCAGGATCTCGCTTTTAGCTTCCAGTAAATCCCGGGCATGCTGCTCGCTGTTATCAGGTTTGATAGCCCGTAGCCACTTGTAGAGGCTGTGTGCAAAGACGCCCAGACGCTCAGATACTTCAGCGACGGAATAACCGCGTTCCGTTATCTGACGGACGGCTTCTTCCTTAAATTCAGGTGTAAATCGTGGTGTGCCCATACGCTCCTCCTATACTCAAACTATAGGGCAGGATCGTCTACCGGGGCGGGGTCAGTCCAGGGAGCCGTTAACGACCTGATGGCGGTTGTTCTGGAAAGCTATCTTCGGGAGGAATTCCCCGATACGGGCAAACGAAATGAGTCGCAGAAGAGGTCAATCGACGACACCATTTCGATAGTCCGCTCCTATCTCCGTTAACTCTGCCAGGCAGATGTCTGATGGGGTCTAAAACTGTAATGAAAGGAAATGACATATGAAATCACATGCATTATTCATCTGTATTTTTTAATTGGTACCCGAAACCGCCTGAGTGTCGCCATCAGCTGGGTCTGGAACTACAGCGTCGCGTACCGGGGAGCCCGCATTATCACGGGAGCCAAATCTCCGGTCCCGGGTACGCCGCCAGCCAGTTCTCATACAGAAGGCGGATCCGCAGGGTACCACCGGGCCCAGCTTCAGCAATCTGTTTCCGGTCACACAAACGCTTTTTTCGACGGGCTTTCTGATCGAGCGGTCCGGCACACCAGATACCGTCACAAGAGGTGGCCTTATTAAGAGCGGACACGCCTAACACAGGAAATTCTATGGCAAAGAAACTTTTCGGTTATCATCCCATCCTGACTGACGACAGCAATTCAGTTGTGATTCGCGGTGCTCGCGAGAACAACCTTAAAGAGGTGGATGTTTCCATTCCGCGCAACGCATTGGTTGTTTTTTCGGGTGTGTCAGGCTCGGGTAAGTCTTCACTGGCCTTTGGCACCATTTATGCTGAGGCGCAACGGCGCTACTTTGAATCGGTTGCCCCTTACGCTCGTCGCCTCATTGATCAGGTCGGGGTTCCGGATGTGGATGCCATTGACGGACTGCCGCCAGCCGTTGCGCTTCAGCAACAACGCGGTGCCAGTAACGCGCGCTCCTCTGTCGGCAGCGTGACCACCTTATCCAGTCTGGTGCGAATGATGTACTCACGGGCGGGCGCTTATCCTGCCGGACAACCGATGCTGTATGCCGAGGATTTTTCTCCCAACACGCCGCAGGGGGCATGCCCTTCTTGCCATGGTCTGGGCCATATCTATGAGGTAACTGAAACACTGATGGTGCCCGATCCCTCACTTAGTATCCGTGAAAGGGCTATTGCTTCCTGGCCCCCGGCCTGGCACGGACAGAATCTGCGGGATATTCTGGTGACGCTGGGGTATGACATCGACACTCCCTGGAAAAATCTGCCAGCGGAAGACCGTCAGTGGATCCTTTTTACCGAAGACACCCCCACGGTACCGGTTTTCCCGGGACTGAGTCCGGAAGATACGCGCGAAGCCGTCAGGAAAAAAATGACGCCGGGTTATATGGGGACCTTCACCGGGGCACGTCGTTATGTGCTACATACCTTCGCCAGCACGCAAAGCGCGTTGATGAGAAAACGAGTCTCCCGTTTTATGGAAGGCAAGCTCTGTCCGGTCTGTCACGGGAAAAGACTGAAGTCAGAATCATTGTCCGTCACCTTTGCCGGTGTGGACATTGGTGAATTTATGCAGATGCCCTTAGACCAGCTGGCGGAATTGCTCCTTCCAATCTCCCGGGGGGATTTCAGTGCCCACCACGCCGGCGCAGATGCCGACAGGGATATCACCCGTCGGGATCGGACAGAGCGTGCTGCATCCGGAAAAGCGGTCCATTCCGTGACACCCGATGTCCGCCGGACATCGGCGTTATCGGAAGAGAAACGACTGGCGGCACAACGGCTGACCGGTGGTGTCATGGCCCGGTTGTATCAGTTGCAGAAGCTGGGGCTGGGTTATCTTACGCTGGACAGAGCAACCCCAACTCTATCTGCCGGAGAGCTTCAGCGACTGCGTCTTGCCACGCAACTAAGTTCGATGCTGTTTGGTGTGGTCTATGTTCTTGATGAACCGTCTGCGGGTCTGCACCCCTCAGACAGTAAAGCGCTTTACGATGCGCTTGAGAACCTTCGTGATGCCGGAAACTCGGTGTTTGTCGTTGAACATGATCTTAACCTGATGCGACGGGCGCAATGGCTTGTTGATGTGGGACCGTCGGCTGGTGAACAGGGAGGACATGTTCTCTACAGTGGAATTCCTGAAGATCTGAAAGCCGTCACCCAATCTCGTACCGCGCGTTATTTATTTGATGAAGTCCGGCCACCACAATCTTTTGCCCGTATCCCATCCGGGTGGCTGAAACTGCAGGGGATCCATCGCCACAATCTTAAGTGGATCGATGTTGATATTCCTCTGGGTGTGCTGACAGCCGTGACGGGAGTCTCTGGCTCCGGTAAATCCAGTCTGATTGCCCAGGCCTTACCGGAACTGGTGCTTTCTTCACTTGGCGGTGAGCCAGAAGACGTGCTTTCCGAAGCCAGCGACGCTGAGGGGCCATCCGTAACGGAGAAAACGTACGGTACCCTGACCGGTGATACCGGACTGGTAAAGCGTCTGGTTCAGGTTGACCAGAAACCGATAGGCAGGACCCCCCGTTCAAACCTGGCGACATATACCGGGTTGTTTGATCCTGTTCGTAAGCTCTTTGCCGGAACGACTGACGCCAAACTCCATCATTACGATGCGGGTCAATTCTCTTTCAATGTGGCAAAAGGCCGCTGTGCAACCTGTGAAGGTGAAGGATTCGTCAGCGTGGAGCTGTTGTTTATGCCGAGCGTGTATGCACCGTGCCCGACCTGCCATGGCGCGCGGTATAACCGGGATACTCTCAGGATCTGCTGGCAGGGCAAAAATATCGCGGAGGTCCTGCATATGACGGTGGATGAAGCCAGTCAGTTCTTTGCGACTGAAGAACCAGTGGCTCGTCCCCTCCGTCTGCTGAGTGAAATTGGTCTGGGCTACCTGCGTCTGGGACAACCAGCAACCGAGTTATCCGGAGGGGAGGCGCAAAGGATCAAGCTGGCAACCGAACTACAACGTAGCCAACGTGGCCACACGTTGTATATCCTAGATGAACCGACAACCGGCCTGCATGCTTCAGACGCCGACCGCCTCCTTGTGCAGCTGCAGCGGCTTGTTGATGCAGAAAATACGGTGATAATGATTGAACACGATATGCGGGCGGTTACTCAGGCAGACCAGGTTATCGACATCGGTCCTGGAGCGGGACATGAGGGAGGACGCCTGGTTGCCGCAGGAACTCCCGAACAGGTATCGCAGGTCAAAGAAAGCCGTACCGCACAGTATATTGCCAGGGAACTCTCACGGAACGGTTAAAAAGGGCTGTGTCGTCATTGCGTCAATGGCGGCACATTCCCGGCGTGTTCTGTATCAGTAATCTCCCGCAGGTATATTATATTTATTGTGATACTTGGACTAACGGGAAATTTGTCAGTAATGGATAACAAAATAGCGTGCCGGGATCATGATTTTCATACGGCGCTTATTAACACTGTTGTGAACAGGTAAAAGATAATCTGATGAGAATATTCACCATTGGCTTCACACAATCTTCTGCGGAACACTTTTTTACCCGACTAAAAAACTCAGGAGCGAAACGTATTATGGATGTTCGCCTCAATAATCGTTCTCAGCTGGCTGGTTTCGCAAAACGGGACGATCTGAAATACTTCGCCCGTACATTGTGTGGAATGGATTATGAACACTGGCCTGATCTTGCCCCGACACGGGAAATGTTTGAGCAGTATAAATTAAACAATGGATGCTGGGACACCTATGCGGCTGATTTTATCAATTTGATAACACAAAGACAGATTGAACATCTCATCAAAAAGCAATTTTCTGATGCATGTTTACTATGCAGTGAACATAAGCCTCATCACTGCCACAGAAGACTTGTTGCAGAATATCTGGCAGGAAAATGGTCTGATGTCAGTATCATCCATTTATAGTAATGCTCGCACTTACGTGTCTGTTTTTTTTCACTATTTGGGGTTGTATAAAAAGAAGTGACCCGCCGGCGCGCTCAGGTCTACCGTGTCGCCTTCACTGACGACATTATGGAGGGTTGATGAGACATAACTAGGATCCTGTCCTTCCGCATGCGTATCTTCGCGTTTCACGGAAATATACAGGTAACCGGCCCGGGGCATGCCGGATAAGCTATAGCCCAGTTCAGGGACAAAGACACGGAGCGCCACGTACTGTCCCGATCGGTAATCAGGCAGGGCCTGTCCGTCTTCGACCGTCAGATAAAAAGACGTGAACTCCTCGCTTTCTTTTATTTTTTTGCTGACGTTAAAAGCGCGTCAGCCCAGCCAGCGGCCGGGTGTGGTACGGCGCTCATCATAAAGCCTTTTCTCGGATCCGATAAATATGTTGTCCAGATGCTGGTACGCGACAAATAGGCACCGATGAGTGAGTTATTCATCGGGACGGAAAGCACTTTGCTAATGGAATGGAGTACATTGTCACCGACAATACTGTAGTTCGCGGCCTTAATATTCAGGCTCACATGTTTGTGGCAAATCAGCTCAATGACCGGAGCCAGAATACCGCGCCACTGCCCATATTAAAGTCTTCCTGTAAATCAGGATTATTCCGTAACATCCTTTTATATAAGTAATCCCTTAACGCAATGCCATTTTCCTTCAGTACCGGAACGGTGTCCTTAACCCGTAATTTCTGCTCTTGAGTTAACATATGCCTCACCATGGGATTAAATTCAGTAACAGCCATGGTCCTGACAAGCATAAACCATACTGAGAAGTGTGACTCGGAGTATAAATCCAGTACGGACGTTATTTTCTTTCTGTCAGGAAATGGAATCAGAACCTTATTTATTTCATTCATGCTTTATAGTTGAATCCACGCTGATAAGTTCGCTGTGAGATAACTTTAAAGCGAACTTTCCGGAACTGTTGGAATTCAATCACCTGAACTCAGTTTTGTTATTCAAGACGACCTAAAGCGTTAACGTCCGCTCAGGAAGAATGCCATGATTTCTGACCTGCTCCCTTCTGATTAAAACAGAGTGGTTCAATCAATGTGTTGCATCCATCGGTTGAACTCACAGCACAAAGCGGACATTTATTACCTTTAAGTACTGCCTGTCTATTTAACCCAGTCTTCCAGCACCAGGCCCGGCACGCGCTCAAACTCCCGCACATTATTCGTCACCAGGATGGCACCGGCGGCAATGACGTGCCCGGCAATGGCCGTGTCGTTCGGGCCGATCGGCGTCCCGGCGAGGCGCAGCGCCACCTTGATTTCTGTAGTCGCATCCACCGCGGCGCTGTCCCAGGGCAGGATTGCATCGAGGCGGGCGCAGAACGCGTCAACCAGCCCGATGTGGCGCGGGGAGGCCTTCGGGCCGGTGGCGCCAAAGCGCATCTCGGAGTAGGTAATGGCCGAGATCACGATGCGCTGGTTTCGCAGCACCGCCTGCTCCAGGCGCTTCAGTACGGCTTCCGGCTGCTCGCGCATGATGAACGAGCAGATACAGGTGTCCAGCATATAGGTTTTGTTCACAGGTCAAATCGTCCTTCGTCGGTGACAACGTCCTCGCGCTCCGCCATAAAGTCCGGGTCTGCTTTTTCCAGCTGCGCGAACGAGCCCCAGGTCGGCCGGACGGGGCGCAGGATGATGCTGTCCCCTTCCCGGACGATCTCCAGCTCGCTCACCCCCTCAAAATCCAGATCGCGGGGCAGACGGATGGCGCGGTTGTTGCCATTTTTAAAAATGGATACGGTTCTCATTACGTTACACCCCATCAAGTCATTTGCCCGATACTCCGGGCATGGCCTGTGAAAAGCACAGGCGAATCAAAAAACACCACCTACCATTGGATAGGTATAGTATATGCAGATGTGAGACATATGTATAGGGTCTGTATATGCAGATGACAGGCATATGGATATTCCAAACATATCCTCAGTTCTCTCTTTTTCCAGTCAGATCCGGAAAAAGGTAGAAGCGGATCTTCCGGCACCGGCGGCCTTTTTTCTGCCAGAACAAGGCGAAACATGGCATTCAATGTACTGATTAACAATGGTTAATTTATGAAACGCATGCACCCGCGCTAAGTAGCGCGGGTGGCTGAAGAACCGCCTTTATCGCGGTCAGGAGGCGTGATACGATTCCGGAAAAACCTTGATTAAGGCAGAAAGCGGATCTGGGCTATGTGGGGTTCCGTTAATTGCAGATAGTGAAAATAAGCAAGCTTACAGACGAAAAGGTGATTAACAAAGTCCTTACTTTTTTATCATGTAATAATTGACACCATTCACTATTTGCATGCTAATGAAAATATGAAATTAATTTAGTGTCAAATGATAACGTTTTATAACTAATGATAATCAAAGAAATAATATCAAAGTTAATCAGTCTGGACTGCACGATAGTATGGTTCTGTCCTGTACCAGACAGCCGCGATGAAGCGCTCTGGCTGCTCGTATGTGAGGAGCAGGTTTTTTACGAGGGGTATGCGAGACAGCACTTAACCTGAGACGGGTATGAATGGTCGCTGTCGCTTTACGGTAGCCCGCTTATCTTCAGCCCGCTTCCCCCCGGCGCCGCCCGTTACGATCTGACGAGCCCGCGGGACTCGAAGACGCTTAATCTTATTACAGGCCTTATTTAAGGAGACTACTGATGGGCAGCATGAAAGAGTACATGATGGATCTGCAGGAGGAGCGGTTTGAGACGTGGGCCGCCGAGCACTATCCGGAGGTGTCGCCAGACACACCCGAGTGGGAGCAGATCGCTAACTACTATTCCTGGGAGCAGGAGGCACAGGAGGAGCAGTTTTATGAGGAGATGCTGCTTGCCCGGCATGAAGAAGACCTCCGGGACAGGGCCTCGCTGGAAGACATTGAACTGCGTTTTCAGCATGCGATGAGTGAGCTGGACGAGCTTGGACCGCTGAACGCGGTACGCCAGCCCGAGCTGATCTGCCGGATAGGGGTAGATCACAGCGTATCCGTTATGGATTCATTTCTGATGTATTGCGCGCGCGCCCTTCTCAACCACGACTGGCCGCGGCGGCGCTTCAGGGAGGAATACTTCCTTCGTTTTGCCAGTAAAAAAGACAGGAGTATCCCTCATCTCCACGATCTCTTCTTGTTCAGGGATTCGGCGCGTCGTTATATCGCAAAGAGTAGCTTTCAGAGCGCGTGGTTTATCGAGCGTTATTTCTCGACCGTTATGCATTTTCCCTGTGACTGGCCGCTCTTTCCACTCCCGCAGGTTAGCGAGCTGCGGAACAGCTTGGTTCATCGCGGTGGCTACACGCAAACGGGCTCGCGCGTCGATATTTCTCCAGTGGAATTCAGTCGGGCGATTTCCGTCGTGCGGGCCATAATCGAAACTGCCATGGCATCCCTGCGGCTGGAGCAGGAGTTTTTCAAAAACGATCGTTATGAAGAGGAAAAAGAGTTCGTCAGATCGGTGCTCGGTAAGGAGACACCTACAGGGAGCCATTCATGACCGGACTCGTTGCCTGGGGAAACGCACAACCACCGACTCAACTACCCGTGGCCATCGACTACCCTGCCGCACTGGCCCTGCGCCAGATGGCCGCGCTGGTTGACGACCTGCCGAAATACCTGCTGGCGCCGGAGGTCAGCGCCCTGCTCCACTTCATGCCCGACCTGCGGCGCAAGATGCTGTTCACCACGCTCTGGAACACTGGCGCTCGCATCAGCGAGGCGCTGGCGTTGACAAGGGGGAACTTTCTGCTGCGCCAGCAGTATCCGTTCGTGCAGCTGGCCACGCTCAAGCAGCGCGAGGATAAGGCGGAGCACCGCGCCGGACGCCGGGCAGCCGGCGTTGTGCCTCACCGGCTGGTGCCGCTGTCCGACACTCAGTACGTGACGCAGCTGGAGATGATGGTCGCCACCCTGCGTATCCCGCTGGAGCGTAAGAGTGAAAAGACGGGCCGTTCAGAAAGAGTACGCCTCTGGGAAATCACCGACCGCACCGCACGAACCTGGCTGAATGAGGCGGTGGAGGCGGCGGCGTCAGAGGGCGTGACGTTTTCCGTTCCGGTTACCCTGCATACCTTCCGGCACAGCTACGCCATGCACATGCTGTATGCCGGCACGCCACTGAAGGCGCTGCAAAGCCTGCTTGGGCACAAGAGCGCGAAGTCTACAGAGATCTATACGCGGGTGTTTGCGCTGGACGTGGCCGCCCGGCACCGGGTGCAGTTCCAGATGCCGGGGAATGAAGCTGTGGCAATTTTGAAAACCATCTCAGAAAGTTGATAAATCCTAACGCTATTTTTAACTATGCAAAATGATAATAACTTAACAAAATAACATTTTAATTTCTTGATAAGACGTTATCCTGGCATCAGGATAACATCTTAAATTATTGAATTTTGGCGTTTTTTATTAATTCAGACCGTTCACCTGTATCGAGATTCTCAAACTTTGTTATTGCAGCCCTTACAATATCAGAACGGTTCACCCGGGTTCCTGACTTATTCATCTCATCTCGTATGCAGTTATCAATGGCGCTTAAATTGGACTCGGCAAAAGATATGCTTACTGGTTTCGCTTTACTCTTAGATTCGTGCTTTTTCTCTTGAACCAAGCCTAATCCAGCAGAGTGCCTGGTACGCCCATTCCCCGCCCGTTTTTTCGTAATTTCCTTTATCTCCAGCTACTTATCTTGTTTTATGCGTCCGCAAGGCGCCGCGGCCCGCGCCTTTTTATTTCCGGCCGACCAGGTTATTCTCCGCATACGGGATAAAAGCCGGAAAACAGATCCTGACCGGATCCTCTGCGGATCGATTTATTCTGGTCGAAAACGCTTTACAGATAAGGGAAAATACGTTCCACCCCGCCAGACGACGGAGATTGAAAATTTGAGTACTTTACCCCGCGATCTTGCGCAGATTTCGCGTAGCGGCGCCACCGGTCAGTTTTCTGCCGATCCGGGTGCCGCGCGCTATTTTGACTACGGCAGCGCGGTGGCCCTGCGCAACCTGGCCGCCGCCTACGGCACCGACATGCCGCGCTACCTGCTCGCCCCAGAGATGGCCGTGCTGCTGTCGAAGGTGCCCGACCTGAAAAAGCGCTTTTTCATTGATACCCTGTGGAACACCGGCGGGCGGCTGAACGAAATCCTGTCGCTGGCCAGAGAAGACTTCGCACTGGACGATCCGGTTTCCGGCGCGCCGCTGTCGTCACCCTTCGTGGTGCTGCGCACCCTCAAGCAGCGCCGGCTGGAAGAGGCGGCCCGAAGCCGCCGGCGCGGCCGCGGGCGCCCGACCAGGGAGGAGCAGCTGGCCGGGCGGGAGGCCGAGGCGGAAATCCGGGACAACCCGCCCCGGGCGGTGCCGCTCACCGATCCGGGATTTGTGCAGCGCTTAAGGGAGTGGTTTGCGACCGCGCAGCCGGCCGCGGGCAGCCGGCTGTGGGACATCAGGAGCGAGGACACGGCGCGCAGCTGGATAAGCCAGGCGGTTGCGGCCGCTCAGCGTGACGGGGTGACGTTTTCCATCCGGCCGGTGACGCCCAAGACGTTCAGAGATTCGTTTGCGATGCACCTGGTGCAGCACCAGGTGCCGCAGAAGGTGATCCAGACCCTGATGGGGCATAAAGACGCGAAGTCCACCGAGTGGTACACCCGGGTGTTCACCCTGGACGTCACCCGCCAGCTCGGGGTGAGGTTCTCCATGGATGCGGACGAGGCCAGCCGGCTGTTGCTGCCGGGTTTCCCGGGCAGGCGCTAAATAACAGACCGATGGAAGCTGACTGCAGTGTTGTCTCAGGAAACGCCTCTGCATCCAAGAAGACTTTCCCTCTCAGCCGCATAAATTTTCCGGTCCAGCACCGGCAGCTGCCCCGACCAGAATTTATACCCGCGGACCTGGCGCTTTTTCGCGAGGAGCGCGCTACCCGATACGGCAGTACAGTCTGCTGCACAGGCAGGTTGCCGTCTTTCCACTTTCTCTCTTAGCTGAGTTACAGCAACCCGCCGGATTTTGTCCCTATCAACACCCTGATGGCAAACGGCCAGGGAAATCCCTGCTAACGCTTAAAGTCCGCTATGAGCGAAAAGCGGACGTCAAAATGATAGAGACAGGGAAGTTCTGCCATATTAAATATAACAACCCGGCTACGAACCCCGCACAGGCCATCTGGTGTATGCTGCCTCAGTCAAAAAGGATGAAAACATGACTGAAGCGAAAGAAACCTACTGGAACCGCATGGTTCCCGATCTGGCGGTAATGGATTTTCCCGCCTCCCTAAACTTCTACACCAACGTGCTGGGCTTCAGTGTCATGATCAGGCGCACAGAGCTAAATTTTGCCTATGTCTGCCTGGGCGAGGCACAACTGATGCTTGAGCAGTATCATCTGGGCAGATGGAACACGGCGGAGTTCACCAGACCACTGGGACGTGGCGTTAATTTCCAGATAGAAGTGGACGACATTAAGCAGATATTCGACCGTGTAAGTGAGCATGGCGTAACGATGTACCGCGATCTCTGCGACAATCTCTACAGCACAGGAGAAACGACCGCCTGCCAGCGAGAGTTTCTTGTGCAGGATCCGGATGGCTACCTTTTGCGTTTCAGCCAGTACATTGAGTAGTGCTCCGGTGGTTCTCCAAGAACTCAACGGGCGTTCATATTTACCATAATAATGATCATGCGCACTAACCATTGTTGCAGGTACTATTAACTTTCCTGAATACTACATAGTTCTATATTTCGCTGTTTGGGCTAAGCAAGTTAAACAAATTCAGCCGTAAAGCTTGCTTCTTCTCTGATCTTCTCGCCAGTCTTTACAGCTTTAATGAATAATATATCGGTTTAGCCGTCTCGCTGTCTGACAATTTAGTCATCATGTTAAACTTCGCGTAGGTATTGTCTGACCAAGGTACTGGACTACCAGCCTGTACTTGATACGTCATCAGAAAGTGACAGGAGTATTCACCCACAGCACTTTGGCAACCACTGTGCCGGTATTGCTGTAACCGTGCGGCACATTGCTGGGAAAATAGAACGAGTCCCCGACACTCAGTTCGTAAACCTGATCGCCAAGGTAAAGCGCAACCTCTCCCTCAAGCACATAGCCCATCTCTTCTCCATGATGTTCAATCTGTCCGTCACTGGCGACACCGGGTTCAATAACATGAATATTGCCCTGTAACAGGCCGCCTTTATGGTGATGTGTTAAGTTCTCCAATTCAATGCCACCTTTCCTGTTACGGTGTACAAAGCGTTTGCGTCGGCGGCTCTCAGCCTTCATCACGGGTGAATCGGCCACCCAACTTTCAGCCATCAGATCAGAAATGTTGGTTTCAAGTGCAGTGGCCAAACGGTGTAGCATTGCCAGAGACGGTGCAGCTACCTCATTCTCCAGCTTCGACAGCAAACTCTCTGAACAGCCGACTTTTTGCGCCAGTTGCTTCAGGGTGATCTCCTGCGCTAAGCGCGCATGGCGCAGTCGCATGCCTAAATCTGATAACCCCATTCCACTGGCTTCACCGTTTTTTTTCATACTCAGCTTCTGTCACTTTCTATCGAAACGCCCGACTCTGGCCGGGCACGTTAATGTCTGAACGAGCAGACTTATCAATCCGCCACGTAGAAATGCACCGGCTGTGGGTCACAGCTGTTAATTGGCACGATATCCTGCGGGCATGCCGACATCACTACAATACAATCCAGCTCGGCACGAATCTCTACATAGTCGCCTGCTTTGCTTACCGTCGGCAGCCAGGAGATAGAGTTGTCGGCATTGACCGGAATATTCATCCACAGGTTCAGGGGCTGCGGCACTTCACGGGCACGCAAACCGATAGCATTCAGTGCCAGCCGCATATTGTCGGCACAGCTGTCATGATATTCAGTCACGCCTAAATTTGTATAACGATGCAGGTCACAAGCGGCAATCAGCGTATCGTGAACGCCTGGCGAAGTGTCAGTTAACAATGTACCAATCGGACGACGCAGGTTGGTGACCAACGCATCGCCTTGCTTCGGGATGATCTTATCAATATAGGCTCGGGTATGCTCCATCGAGGAGAACTCGCTGAGATCATCGCTGTTAAACAGCCAGGTATCGCAGACCTGACTGCCGGGCGTGTTTATAATACGGATAACTTGTCCCTTTCTCAAACGCACGGCGCAGCCGCAGCGTGCCGGCACCGTATAGAGCTCCCCGGGAATCGGCTTACCGTCCGCAGAGATAGCGGAAGATAACGTAGCGTTGCTGCCCAGCGCGCTGCCGTTGTCTTTGTCACAGCATGCAGGATAGGTTGATGTGCTCATGGATTAACTCCTTCAGGTTGATTGGCCAGTTCTGTCAGGCAGTGCGCTAACGCTTTGGCGCCAAGATACAGATATTGAGGGTCAGTGTGCTCAGCCGGATTATGGCTAATACCATAATGGCTAGGGACGAAAAACATGCTGGTCGGGCAGTGTCCGGCAAGATGCATCGCATCGTGGAATGCGCCGGACATCAGCTTCATTGCTGCTATTCCCAGCGCATCTGCGCTGGCATGCTGCTGTGCTATCAATCCGACGTCAAAGGCTACTGGCTGATGATGAAACAGGCTCTTAACCTGAACATTCTCGGCAGCAAACTGTTGCATGACGGCGTCAAACTCCGCGAGAACTGAGGCGTCAGCATGGCGAAAATCTATGGTAAAACTCACCCGCGAGGCGGTGGTGTTAATGGCGTTTGGCTCTACGTCCCAGCGCCCAAACGTCAGACGTAATTCTTCCGCTGGCAGATGCCCCATCGCCAGTTCGACCTGATGAGCCGTGCGACGGGCGAGCGTCATCGCGTCCTGACGCATAGCCATGGGCGTCGTGCCGGCGTGTGCCGATTCGCCGTAACAGGTGAACTGATACCAACGCACGCCCTGAATACCGCTGACCACAGCCAGCGGCAGCGCGGCCTGCTCCAGCACCGGTCCCTGCTCAATGTGCAGCTCAATAAAGGCAGCAAAGGGAACGCGGGCACGGCGGGGTAAGTGGGGAAAACGCTCATGGCATTGTTGCAGCGCTTGCGCCACCGTGATGCCCCTTGCATCCTGATGAGCCAAATAATCCTTTAAGCGCGTGGGTTCGACATAAGCGCTGGATCCCATTGCGCCCGGTGCGAAACGGCTGCCCTCTTCATTCATCCAGACCGCGACCTCGATTGGACGACGCGTCGTAATCCCCGCGTTATGCAATGCGCTCAGGCACTCCATTCCCGCGATAACGCCATAGCAACCGTCAAGATTTCCGCCAGACGGTTGGGTATCAATATGGCTGCCGGTGACCACAGGCGGCAAAGCCTCTTGTCCGGCACGACGGATGAAAAGATTGGCACTGTCATCGGTTATCACTTCACAGCCCAGTGAGCCGGCCCAATCGATCAACCAAGCGCGTGCATCCAGTTCCTCACTCGACAGCGCCTGGCGGTCAACGCCACCATTTTCCAGCGCACCAAAGCGGGCAAGTTGCGCCAGTCTGTCCAGCAGACGCTGCTGGCTGACCTGCGCCACGACCTGCATCGGGGTGATATCAGGCATCGTTTATCTCCCGTTCGTCCAGTTGTAACGGGCGCTTAAACCAGGGCGCGAGAAAATTCTTCAGTCGATCGGTTTGGGGCTGACGGAACAGCTTATCGGGCGCACCGCTTTCAATAATCGAACCGCCCGCCATAAATACCACGCGTGAGGAAATTTTGGCCGCAAATGAAATTTCATGAGTCACCATCACCATGGTCATTCCCTCACTGGCGAGCGCTTTCACCACGTCCTGTACCTCTTCCACACGTTCCGGGTCCAGTGCAGAAGTGGGTTCGTCCAGCAACATAAGCTCCGGCTCCAGCGCCAGCGCGCGGGCAATACCAACGCGCTGTTGTTGTCCTCCGGAAAGGCGAGCTGGCCGCGCACTGGCTTTTTCCGCCATTCCCACCTGCGCCAGTGCTTGCGCCGCTTTCTTCCGCGCCACATCGCGTGGCGTTTTCTTTCCAAGAATTAGTGGTGCGCAGACATTTTCTAATACCGTCATATGTGGCCACAGATTAAATTGCTGAAACACCATAGCCAGCGGGCGACGCACTTCGGCAATCAACGCTGCGCTGTCACGATCTTTCAGGCTGCGGCTGTTGCTGCTGTACCCCAGAAGCTGTCCTTTAATCAGCACGTCTCCTTCGTCATAGGCCTCGAGAAAATTCATGCAGCGCAGCGCGGTGGTTTTACCAGAGCCTGAAGGGCCGAGTAGCGTCACGATCTCACCGGCACTGACCGTGAGATTGATGTCCGCGAGCACACGATTGTCGGCAAATGACTTGCCAACACGGCGTAGTTCAAGAATAGGTTGAGGTTGCATGCTCTTATCCTTCTACAGAAGTGCGGCTCAGCAGACGCACGCCGATACTGACGCCCTGAGCCAGCAGCCAGTAGCTGAGGATCAACAGGGTGTACGGCACGATATAGGTGTAAGTGTTGGCGACAATTTGCCCGGTCGTCATGGTCAGTTCAGGCACGGTAATCACCGAAGCCACCGCGCTTTCTTTAATCGTGGAAATAAACTGATTGCCCAGTAATGGAAAGCTGAAACGAAGCGCCTGCGGCGTCTGGATATGCCAGAAGCTTTTCCAGGCAGAAATATCGTGTACCTGCGCAGCTTCCAGTTGCCCGACACTGATGCTCCTCCATGCGGCGCGGAAAATTTCGCCGAAGTAAGCGGTACTGTATAGCGCCAGTGAAATCACCGTGGCTTCGACGGCGCCAAGCGTGATGCCGATTGCCGGCAGGCCAAAGTAGAAAACTGCCAGCTGCGCTAAATAGGGAGTGCCGCGTACCAGCCAGACATAAGTGCGCCACAATCCGTACAGTAACGCGTTCATACGGCTCATGGCCTGCGCAGCGAAACCGATGACAGCGCCCGACAATGCAGCGCACAGACTGATACCGAGCGTAACGACGAGAGCGTGACCAAAATCGGGAATACAGAGCAGGAAGTCGTTCATGGGCCCTCCTTCTGCCAGCGGCGTTCAGCATAGTTGCCCAGCAGCGAAAGCAGGCTGGTGAGTACCAGGTACGATAGCGCGATAGCAATATAGACTTCTAGCGGCCGATAGGTTGAGGAGGCAAGTTGTTGCCCGACTCGCATCAGATCCGTAATGGCTATCACTGACACCACGGCAGAAGCCTTGATCACGTCGATCAACTCGGAAATTAACGACGGTAACGTCAAACGAAGTACCTGCGGGATCTGGATATGCCACAGCGTCTGACGTGGCGTCAGCCCACAGATTGACGCAGCTTCCAGTTGTCCTGGCGCGATGGCCTGGAAACCGCTGCGCAAAATCTGTGACTGGTAAGCTGCGGTATTCAACGTGAGTGCGATGACAGCGGCCAAGGAGCCAGGCAATGACAGGCCCAGCTCACCCGGCAGGTAATAACAGAGCAAGACCTGTGCAATAACCGGCGTGCCACGAAACAGGCTGATATACACACGTGCGACTCTGCACGCGATTGATGACCGGCCGTTCTCCATCAGATAAATCACCACACCGACAAAAAAACCGGCAACGATGGCAACGATGCACAATGAGGCGGTAGTCACCGCGCCATCCATTAGCATCGGCAGCCAATGGGTCAGCAGCGAAAAGAATTCGCCCATGTTCTCACCTCTTACAGCGCGGGTGCGGGCATTTTGTCCGCCGGCACGTCCATCACGAAGCCAAACCATTTCTGCTGAAGGGCTTTCATAGTGCCATCTTTGTTGGCTTCGCTGATGCCATCGCTGAGAAGCTTCACCAGAGATGCGCTGTCAGTATCCTGACGCCCGACCCAGCCGAAATAGGTAGTGGGTCCGAGCATAGGTTTCAGAGTGGTGAAAAGGCCCGGGCGTGACTTGGTCAGGGGGCCAAGGTTGGCAAGAGATTGCGCGACGCCATCCAGACGTTTGTTTGCCAGATCAGCGTAGGCCTCATCAAAAGAGACGTACTGCTTGATCTCTTTAATGCCTGGCTTGCCGCTGGCCTTCAGTTTTTCGTTGAACGCCTGCAACACCTGCAACTGGCCTGAACCCGCCTGGGAGCCAACGATTTTGCCGCTCAGATCATCTAATGTGGTAATCGTGCCGTCATTTTCACGTTTGAGCAGTGCAACAGTAGATTCTGCAATCGGCACGGTAAACGCGAAGTGTGCAACGCGCTGTTTGTTTACGGTGACTGCCGTGACCACAAAATCGAATTTTTTGGCGTCCAGCCCGGGCAGGATGCCCTGAAACGGCAGGTCAAGCTGTTTAACCGCCACGCCAGGCAGCTTTTGCTCCAGAATGTGATTCATCAGATCGACGTCATAACCCACGATCTTGCCGTTTTCTACCGACTCAAAGGGGGCGTAACGCGCCTCAGTCGCAATGGTGATGGTTTTTTCTTTTTTGATGCGATCCAGCACATCTGCACTGTGAGCCGTCGCGGAAAATCCGCCGATTACGCACAGCATCGCCCAGCTGAGAGAAAGCGCCTTTTTACGTCGTTTCATGTTTGCCACCCCGGTGAAAGTATTTTGAAATTTATTCAAGTTACTTGAACACAATGAAATAAGCATTAAGCATGCCAGGTAGAAACCACCAGCATCAAAAAATGAACGTTTTTTCTTAAAAAATTGATTTTAAATTTAAAAATGAATGATTTTGTTTCGCAGGTGTCGGCGTTTTACAGATAGGTTGCGAAGATTGCTGGCTGCAACTGCACAGAAATAAGGCAGCCGCGAGACTTATTGGTGCAAAAAAAGGAGCATTGCGGCAGTAATGGCCCCTCGCAGAGTATGATCTGGACAAAAAACGGCAGCGTGAGGTCAATGAAACGGATCTGATAAAGGCTAAAGAAGCCCTCCTGTCTTTCATTAAGAATGTAATCCGTCATCACAAGAACTCATCCGGACATTCTCAACTCATGCAATTGAATCGCCACGGATAATCCAGACACTTCCGAGCCGTTGATAATACTGGTTTTCATATTCTGTCGGTGACATCTGATCGCTGGAACCATGCCGACGCTTACTGTTATAAAACATTTCGATGTAATCAAAAATATCGCTGCGGGCTTCTTCCCGCGTTCAGTAGATCTTTTTCTTTATCCGTTCGCGTTTCAACAACTGGAAAAAGCTTTCTGCAACCGCATTATCATGGCAGTTACCGCGACGGCTCATGCTGCCCTCCAGGCCGTGTGATTTCAGGAACGACTGCCACTCATGGCTTGTGTACTGACTGCCCTGATCCGAATGAACCAGCACCTGTTTTTGGGGATTATGCCGCCATGCAGCCATCAGCAGTGCGTTCAGGACAATGTCCTTTGTCATCCGGGATTGCATGGACCAGCCGATAATTTTGCGTGAGAACAGATCAACCACCAGGGCAAGATACAGCCAGCCTTCGTGGGTCCTGATGTAGGTTATGTCCGTTACCCAACGCTCATCCGGAGCATCCGGATTGAACTGTCGCTGGAGCCTGTTGGGCGACACGATACTGGCCTCGACTTTACATGCCCTCGGGCTCCGGTATCCGACCTGAGCCTTTATCCCGACACGTTTCATCACTCGCCAGACTCTGTTCACTCCGCACTGTTGCCCGCTGTCCCGCAGATCCAGATGGATTTTGCGATAACCATAGACGCATCCCGATTCCAGCCAGAACTGTTTAATCTGTCCTGTCAGTCTCAGGTCTGCCTGATGGCGTTGTGAATGCGGCTGCTGAAGCCAGGCGTAAAAACCACCGGGATGTACATCCAGCACCCGACAGAGCAGGCGAACAGGCCAGCAACCGGTGTTATCACGGATAAAGGCGTACCTCAGTCGGACAGCTTTGCGAAGTACGCCGCGGCTTTTTTAATATGTCCCGTTCGTCGGTAACCCGCTTCAGCTCTTTCTGAAGACGGCGGATCCCGGCCTGAGCATCTGACTGTTCTTTATTAGTGGAAGAATCCGGACCGTAGTTCTTTATCCAGGCGTAAAGGCTGTGGGTGGTGATATCGAGACGTGTTGCAACGCTGGCAACAGAATAACCGCGATCAACAACCTGTTTGACTGCTTCAATTTTAAACTCTTCGGGATAACGCTTACCGCTCATGGGCACCTCTCTTTAAGCCATCTTAAATGACTCTGAGGTGTCTGTTAAACCCGTGGCGATTCAC
>NZ_CP118622.1:0-102886 GCF_045780835.1 Pantoea sp. GABEPS69
TCTCAACGCGCTCTTTTTGAACAGCTCAGCTTTGTATACCCGCGCCCAAGGAAACCATTGTGAATTTCTAAAGGCTGGCATTCTATCAGTTAGGTTGTGAAATGTTGTTTCTTCGTTAAAGCTTGTTATCTTGATTGTTCTGCCGCTAACAATTTGGGATTCAAAGTAGTTCGCATTGAATTCATACAAATCATACTCCGCACCATCAAGCTCGCTTGGGAAATAATCCCAAAAAGAAGCATCATAGCAATCATCCGAATCGATAAAGGTAATATACTCACCGTGACTCTCTTCAATCCCACGGTTCCTTGCAACTGATACGCCATTATTTAATTGCTGTATAATTTTGATAAGGCTGTCAGGATGCTCATCACATTTCAGTTTTATTTCCTTCAATGTGTCATCTGTTGAGCCATCGTCCACTATTATCAATTCGCATGTAGCGGGAAGAAAAGGAAGTATAGAGTCAAGGCATTTGCCAATATATTTATCAGCATTATAACAGGGTATGATTACACTCAACACAACTCTCATAAAAACTCACCCAAAGATCAAAATCAATTGAACACTTTAACTTCCTAATAGAACTCATTTTACCAGCGATAGGTGAATATTAAAACATTAAATTCAAGCGCTTTAAAAAAACAAGCGCTTACTATCGCACACAATCACTAACCGATTTCTTTTTTCAGCTTAAAACTTTAGGTGATATATTTAAACCTGAGTCAAGTTAATTAGTTGCACAAATAGCATATGCTGTAATGCAAGAGTTATTATCAATTCCACCGCCAGTTAGGATTTGCCAAGACTTACCGTCGGCAGAAGGAGCATTGTTATCTGGCCCGTTCCAACCACTGCCACCCCATTTAGATAGAACATATCCACCTGACAGAAGCTGCTTTTCAGTAGGGCACGTGGCAGTAGACCAATGGTATTTACCACAAGCTGGAGCCCCATTGATTACGATAAAGTCTTTTAATTTATTCCCAGAAGGAGTCCATATTCCTGATTTACATGATAGCGCGCCTCCATTGCTGTCCCTGCTTATCGCCCCCCAAGTATCACAATAAGCACCCTCGACGTTAACTTGATTAAGTTTAATGATTCCGCCAAGTACCAGATCATGAGACCCACGTAGCGTCCCGTTAGCGAGCAGATCATTATTTGCTGTGACATTTCCGCCAGCGGTAATACTACTGTTAGCCGTAATGTTGCCGTTTGCCGCGATACTACTGTTAGAGGTGATGTTGCCGTTTGCGTTGATCGTGCCGTTAGACTGGATGCTCTGCGTTGCAGTTAGGCGCGCGGTGTTAACATCAGCGGAGGCATTCAGTGTCTGCGCAGCAATGGTTTTACCGTTGCTGATGTCGTTGCCACCCATGTTCAGCGTCGTGCCCATGGTATTGAGTTCGGGATGCCCCGCGACGCTATGGCGGTACAGATAATCGTTCACCAGCGCGCCATTGGAATAGAATCCGGCGATCACTACGCTTCCGTCGCCGGGATTATATCCACCGAATGCGGACAGGTTTTCCTGCCAACTGCCCAATGCCCCTTTAGCCACGCCGCTCTCAATGTATCCGCCCGCGGCGCCAATATGGTTTGCGAGCTTACGGGCATCACTCAGTGATAAAGCCGAACCGCCTGTTAGAAACGTCATGGTGTGAAACTTATTGGTCGATGGCTGAAATATCAACGTGCGATATGTAGCTGTATAGGCATTTGTAGGGGAGTAGCCGGCGGGCAGATAGCCAGATGAAATAAGCATAGGCACGGTCAGCGTGTAACCCGTCGTGGAGCTGCTATTTGCCGCAATAGTTGCCTGCTGATCTGCAATGTAGCGGTTTACAGCCTTTTGCACCGTATTAGCCTGACCGGCCGCCACGTTCATTCGATATTCATCCGCCGCCCATATGGTCAATGGTATCAGCAGCGTCACGATAATAACGGCCACTATTCCGTACGCCACCGTTGCATCGGTAATTTGCGCGATGCCGCGCTTCATCTTATTCACGGTTTAGTCCTCAAAGTTATAAGTGGTAGAGGAAAACTGATCCTGCAGGTTGAACTGACCGGCAGCGATTTTGGCCCGAATGGTGGCGGCGGTATTTATATTGCGCAGATTGAAACCGCTAATATCCACCTGACGCTGATTGTTTACTGGATTAACGCGCATTTTCTGGTGCGTCAGAACATAGAGCGTGCTGGCAATGTTCGCCTTTGCGGCCGGGCTGATCTCTTCACAAAACATCACGTAACGTTCGAGCGCCTCGGTCACTGACGATGCATGGATGGTTGAGATCACAAACATGCTCAGTGAGGCTTTAAGCACTTCGTGTGCCGTGGCGCCGTCGCGAATCTCACCCAGCAGGAACGCTGAAGCACCCATGCGATAAGATTTACGCGTGGCGCTGGCATAGCCCTCGCTTTCCATAACTTCCAGCTGGATGCAGCGCCCGTTGCCGTGTCGGCCCTGCAAAAGAGTCTCTGCCGGATCCTCAATGGAAACGCCCAGGCTGCCTGTGACCGCGATGCGGTGCCGCAATATTGCAGCGGCGGTTGTGGTCTTGCCTGCTCCCATTTCACCGGCAATCAGTACCAGCCCGGTGGCACCGGGTAACTCAATTGACTTACGCAACGGCGTACTGAGCGGAATATCCTCAAAGGCGGGTATTGATGCCGGGGTCTGACGCAGCACCAGGTCCGTTCGCCCCAGCAGGTCCTGGGATACGGTGGCGCGGTAGAGTCGGCCACCATAGAAACAGGAAAACTCATTGCGTCCTGTTTCCTTCTGTCGGCGTACGCAGAGCGCCCGCAACTGATCCACGTCAGAGGTAAGCGAATCCGGCACGGGTACCAGAAAGCGACTGGTGCCAACCAGCCCTTTAAGCTCGGCGTAGTCTTCGCCGAGGTAGAGGTCAATAAAATCAACCTTGCTGAGCGCAGTGGCAGTCATAGTCAGTCCGGATTAAGGCCGCCGGCTGGCGGCGGCGAAAGGTTAAGACTTAGTGGTAAACGTCAGGGTGTTGTCACCGTCCACGCACGCAGCGGCGGCGTTGGCTGCAGTCACCTCAGCAGTAAAGGAGGTATTGTTGATTTTGGTGGAGGCGAGGTCGGCAGTGCCGATACTGCGCGCCACTTTCACGCAATCGCGCTGCGGCAGGCCATTATCGGTAACGATAAAGCCTACGCCATTGCCTTTAACCGTTAAGAGTCCACCTGACTTGTTATAAATCTGGTTGTTGGTAATGGTGTAGCTTTTCGAAATGCTTCCCCCTTTAACCAGCGCCGGCACATAGTCATCGGTGCCGTAGCCGCTGGACGAGCGCAGGTTGCGCGTCTCGTTCATCACGGTCGTGACAAGCGTGACCTCGCTCGTGCTGTTAACGTAGAAATATCCCAGCGCGGCGGCAGCCACTACCAGGCTAATAACCACGATCATGATGCCGAGCGAACTGATGGAGTCAGTAATGTTCGCAATACCCTTCTTTAACTTCTTCATTTCATCACCTTTGGGAGACACAAGGACAGAAGCCGCGCAGCGACACGCCACACGGCAGTTTAATAATTACGGGATTGAGGAGTGAGCGGTGGCCCGTTCAGTTGAAGAAAAATGCCTTCTGGATCAGGCTGAACATGATGAGCATCAGCGAAGCAACTAACACGCCACACAGAAGCAGGCTGACGATGCGCATGCGATCGCCGGTGCGCTCGACGCTTCTTATCGTGTTTTCAAGCCAGGTATCGGCAAAGCGCTTTAGTGATCCCTCGCTGTTTTTGGTTTCAAACAGGCTCTGCAGCTTCACGATGGCGCGTTCGTCGGGGAACTCATACCCTGTAGCATCCAGCGCCTGGCCAAGGTTTTCCTCCCCTGAAGAAATCGCGTGCTCAAGCGCATCAAGCCGCTCGTACAGCCATGCCGACCTAGTAGATTCCTTCATACTGGCTATGGCTCGCTCCATCGGGATCCCCGCAGCGTCCATAGCGTTGACGTTCATGATGAACGCCGCGCCGTGAATACGTCGGTAAATGGACCAGGGCGGGAAGCGATCCAGGAAGAAGCGCAGCCGGCCGGTCAGTCTGGGCAATGACCATACAACCAGCGCGATTAGGCTACTAAACAGCAGCAGTAGTACCCACCACCAGTCTGAAAGCAGCAGATAAAAGTAGTAAACAGCTGTCTGCATGCCGTTCCACTGGCTGAGCGGGACCGCCTGAATTATTACCGGGACCAGCATCATGCAGAACAGTACGATGACAGTCACGCTCAGCAGCGTCAGGTATCCTGTTACTGAGACGGTTGCCCGGACCGTGCTGCTGATGCGCCCGGAGCCGCTGGCAATATCAATAGCATTGATAAACCCGTCTTCAGGCCGCCCGGCCAGATCGCATGACTCGATAATGCTGAGCTCTTGATCCGGTATCCATTCGCGTAGCGAATCTCCCAGCCCAAAACCGCTACCCAGATTTTCAGCGCACTCCGTCAGTATTTGCGCCACAGCATCGCCCGGGTTCTTTCCGCGCCGGCTGTAGTTGTCGATAAGCTTCTGGTAAGTTTCCTTAGCTGAGCGTCCATCCAGCAGGTACTGGCGGAAATCATCATAGATCTCGATGCGGTCCTGTGCGCTAAAGGTCGCCTGATAGATGGCGCGTGCAAGTCTGTTCACAGGTCATCCCCCGCTTTCAGCCGGGTATCCCGATCGAGGTTGATGATGCGGCGGTGCGTCCATACCGGATCCGTGACGCCGCTGTTAATCAGTCGCAGCAGGTTTTGACACAGCGTGACGCCGCCTCTGTTTATCCAGTCGAGGTAGGCCGCCATTTTGCCGCGTTCGCTGTAAAGCCGCATAAAACGGTTGTCCGTCTCAATGACCTCAAATATCCCGGTTCGCCCGTGGATACCCGAGTTCCCGCAGCTGCTGCAGCCCCCAGAATTACGCAGATATACACCCGCGGTATGCGCGTGAGTTTCCACCATGTCAACCATAACCGGGCTGACGCTGCCGCGCCCCTGGTGCCAGGGGATCTTGCACTTGTCGCAAAGCAACGGCACCAGCCGCAGGCCAACCAGCCCGGAAACAATGGTCGGGTCGAACAGCAGGTCCTCATCCACACCAAGGCGGCGCAAGCGCTGAGGAATATCCGGCGGCGAGTTAGTGTGGATCGTCAGCAGGACCCCGGCGCCGGTTTGTATGGCTTCGATCACGCCGTTCGCGGAATCAATATCACGGATTTCACCAACATACAGGCGGTCCGGATCCATACGCAGCAGGTTTTTAATGGCTAAGGCAAAGGTCTGCGACCCCAGCGGCGTCTGGAAAACGCCCTCAATAGGAGATTCAATGGGGTCTTCAACTGACAGGATGTTTTCGCCCGGATCTTCACGCGCCAGAAACTCAGCAGAAACCTGGCAGACCGTAGATTTACCGTGACCGGTAGGACCACTGTAGAAGACGCCGCCAGACCCGGTCAGTAACCGACGCAGCGTGGTTTCTTCCGCTGGGGTCAGCCCCAGCTGCTCGAAGTGCAGGCTCTGCTTGCGGCGGCTCACTAGGCGCAGCGCCACCGCCAGCCTGCCCTGCCCGCCCGGCCGACTGGCAAAGCGGATGGTGCTGAGACCGTAGCCGTTCACAAACTCTTCTCGCACGCGTGCGTCACAAGGCTCCGTAAAGCTCAGTGTGGTTTTGCTGTGCTCTTCGCACATCGAGTTATATAACGCGTTGACCAGACGAGTTCCCCACTCAGGCGACTCGGTCCTGACCGGACGCAGGTTGCCATCGATGCGATAAAGCACGCGGGTAAACTTGCTTTCAATACGGATATGAATATCAGAGCCGCGCTGCGAAGTTGCGTCAGCTATCAGGCTTAGGTTCAGGTTCTGAAAGGCGCTGGCTCCCTCTACGCTCTCGCTGCTATCGCTGAACTGCTGCGAAATCTTTTCCAGCTCCTCGCGATCGCACCAGGTCACTCCTGGCTTAAGCCCCTGACTGCGCAGCTGCTCGCGTAGCTCAAAAAACTCCGTGTTCTGATCCAGCTCGCCCAGCACATACAGGCAGTGGTACTGCGTTTGCTCGTCCCGAATAAAGCGGATGCTTTCCCTCAGCGTAGCGGAGAAAGGCCGGCCGCCGGCTGGCGGCGTAAGCGGAAGCAGGGTGTGGGTTTTTTCACTCAGGTTCATGATGATGCCACCTCAGTTAAGGGTAAAAACGCGACCATCCAGGGCGCGTTTAACAACCACGCCGCGCATTGAGACGGAAACCACTGTATAGCCGCCATTCACGCTGTCGCCCGGGCGCACCTGCGTACTGCTGCCATCTGTAAAGCTCAGCGTTGCCACCGTCCCCGCCACCTTTTCAAGCGTCGGCAGCGTGCTGACCTGTGCCACAGGTGCAGAACTGGCCGCCGGCACCCCGGCACCTGAAACGGGAGGAGCCTGCACCGCCACGGTGTCAGCCTGACCTGCCGCCATTTTCGCCTTGTTATAGGCGGCCTGTGCGTCATAAAACACGCGGCCACTCTGCAGACGGTCAATATCACCGACAGTCCTGACGTCCGCTTCAGCATGTGCGAGGCCGCAGGCCATCAGCATCAGCGCTGCATATTTAACGTTTTCCATAGAGCGATCCTGAAATTTTGTAACGGACTGAACCGTCGGAGGTGTTAATGGCCACGGTGACCTGTGAGAGGCGGATGCCGGTAAAGTCGCCGCCGGCAAAAATGTCGCGAGGCGGGACGTCGGTTTCTGCAGAGAACTGATATTCCTGCCAGTCCTGCAGCGGGAGGTCTTCTCCCTCACTGTTCTGCTTCACGTCTTTTATCGCCACCGCCGAAACAGCCAGGTCAACGTTCAGCGACTGGAAACGGGAGATAAACAGCATCAGCCTTTCATCGGCAGGCACCATCGGGTCATCCCCTTCCGGCTTCTGCGTCTGCGCCAGAGTAAATGACGCATGGTTGGTGTCGGCGAAGCTGAACACCGGCGTGACGCCAAACAGCTTTTTCACCGCGGCAACATAGTCAGCCGTGGTAGCGGCCGAGTTGGTTCGACGTATGGACTGCACACTGACGTCGCCCTGCGAACAAACCACAGTGACGGTCATCCAGCCCGCAATAGAGAGCGGTATGCGATCAAGCATTTGCTGGCACTGTCCGACAAACGATCCGACAGAGGGCTGCTCAACCCACGGGTGACGAAAGGCTGCCAGCGCGGCCTTATACCGGGCCTGCTTATTCAGTTCAGCCTGGCGAGCCATCTCACGCTGCAGAACCGCGCGAGCAGCGGCTTCCCGCTCGCTCTCCACGTGATGCCAGTACACAAGCCCCGCCAGTGCAACGACCGTAACCGTTGCGACGGCCATCAGCTGCCCGCGCGTCATGCCCCAGGTGAGGGGACGAAGCCGGAAATCTTTGCTGAGGTGCTTCGGAGCCAGCACGGCATCCAGGTCAAGCGGTGCTGTCACACCGGCTACAGCTGGATCGCCGTACACCGGCACCTCCAGTGTGCCCTTACTCCCGCGCAGCTCGCCGCGCAGATCAATAAGTGTCTGTCGCAGCAGATCGGACGAATAGACCTTATCGGACCACGGGTGAATGCCTCCGCGCTCTGTCTTGCCGATTAACGTGTACTGCACCGTTCCGTCTGGGCCTTCGCCCAGCGACACCACAGCAATGCAGCACCCTTCGAGCAGCGTCGCCAGTGCCACAGTCAGAGAATACGTGCCACGCAGACGAAGCCGCGTTTTAGGCGCGAATCCAGCCTGAATGCTGTCACTGCGCCGTACAGCCACGAGGTCCAGCCCTCGCTCCTTTCCGACTCGACGTATCTCTTTCATGGGATTACGTTGCGCACGGATCGTCTGCCAGGTGAGCCCGACCACAAAGCGGCGCTGATTGATCGTCAGCACGCGAATATCGCCGGGGTCCTGTGCGGGCGCCGGCGGCTTCCTCATTCTCTTCATGGCGACTACCTGATATATGGCGTGACGGTAATAACGAAGGACTGGCGGGTTTGGTCGCCTGACCGCTGACCGCCGGTGATCTGGTTGTCAGGCGAGAGCTGGCCCTGCCGGTTAGAGGTGGCCACGTTCTGCTCTAACCCGCTGATTACGACAGTCTGTCCGGGTTTCAGCCAGACACGCTGGGGAACCGAACGGGAGTCAACTTCTGGGGCCTCCAGTCTTTCGGTGTCTGAGGTGATTTGACGCAGCTGAATAAGGCTGGAGATGTTCAGGAACATGTTCAGCATCATGCGGTCGCCGCCGTCCAGGATTTTCGGGAAGATAGTGATGTTGGTTCCGGTAGTCACTGAGCCGGGCGTCAGCGTCTGCGACGGTAGCGTGGTGCTGCCCGTTGAGTACACGGTTGTGGCCACGCTTTTGAGATAGGCAATCTGACGTCCTACAACCACCGAGGCTGAGGCCATATTAGTGGTCATCAGCGGGATAGTGCGCACGTCGGCCACTTTAGCCTGTTTTGACAGAGCGTCAAACAGGAACGAAGACCCGGCAAACTGCCGCGCCGCCCCGGTGGCCGTATCCAGTACAGAGAAGCTCAGCGAGCCCGCGTCGGCCACTGTGCCTGCCGGGCCTGCAAGGTTAATACCATACTTGCCGGACAGCGTTTTATAGATGACGTTCCAGTCAATCCCAATCGCATCGCTGGTTTCTGAATTGACGGTGTAAATCACTACCTTGAGGTTGACCTGTCGGCTCAGCGCCTTGTTTTCAGAGGTCAGATATTCCCCGACGCGGCGAACCACCTCCGGTACGTCAGTAATAACCACTGTGCCAGTCGTCTTGTTCATATCCAGGCGCCCTACGCCAGGCGTCAGCATGCTTTCGGCCGTGGACTTCAGGTCGTCATACAGGTTATTGCCCATGATGGTGTCTGACTTCAGGCTGGTCCCGCTTTCGCCTGATACGCCGCCGCCGGAGCTGGAGCCTGAACTACCTGAGCCCGTGCCGCCGTCAGAGCTGCTGCTGTTAGACACACCGCTCACTACCGAGCCAGTCAGCGCATATTTGGCGTCAGAAGGCTCAATATCAAAGCGGGCCGTCTGCAAGTAAAAGAACGTCACCATTCCGTCCTCATACTTCCATGAAATTCCTAACCGCGCAGTCACGATGTCAAGCAGGCCGCCAAGGTTGCCTGTATACGTCACGCCCGAAAACGTGCGCGAGGTACCTTGTGCAGGAGCTGTGCTGCTGGCCGTGCTCCCGGTGCCGAACGAGTCCAGAGGACGCATATCACCCGCGCCAGAGAGTGCCGGTGAGGGCACACTGGCCAGCCGCTGAGTCGGAGAGCCGCTTTCGGCCCCGCGTCCACCCAGCATTGCCGCCGCATCAGGTGTTACGCGCGTGCGGATGTGGCAGACGGTCGCAATGTCCTGACTGAACTGCCAGATGTCCTGCGGGGTTTTGGCACGGTAAGGCATGTTGCAGTTCACCACCTCCCGCGGGGCGTCGTACTTTGCGGTCGGCAGCGGTACGGGGCTCACATACTGGCTGTTCTGAAACTGCACTACCGGACGGTTTTCGGCGGCCTGCCGGATGAGCGCAGACGCCTCATCAGCGGTGTTACCCGCAGATCGTTGAACGTCATTAATGCGCTCCAGGGCGCAGCCCTGCAGCAACGTGCTGCAGATGAGCACAGCGAGCGTGGATTTTTTTAACATAGTTATTCCTGTGGCGAAGACGAAGAAGGAGCGTTAGGAGGGACGTCACTGATGACGACAAGGCACTGTTGTCGGTAGCCGCTCACAAACAGCGGCACCTGCGCGCGATGCCAGAGGTTAAACAGCTGCGCTGTCGCATCCTCAAAGTTCGCGGCATGGAACGTCAGCGCGTAATCGATCGGGTAGTTGGTACCCGTATCCCAGCGGACCGTCCACTTCGGCTTGTCTGACGAGCAGGTTTCCTGAGACGTCCACAATTCATAACCCTGGCGGAGCGTTGTTCCCCGCTCCATCTTCCAGATACGCATCGCAGGCAAGGGCTGAACCGTAACTTTAGCCGGGGTGCTGGCCTGGCTGAGCGCAATAGGCAATGATTTATCGCTGCGGAACGGGTTGCGCCCGCTTGCTGGCGCTGGCGAGGCTTTCACCGCACCTGAAGACGCATTTTTAACGGGCGCACCTGCCGGTAGCGGCGGTGAAACAGCCGTACCTGCTGCATGCGTCGCCTGCGCGCGCTGAGCGGGTTCAACCGTCACCGTATGGGCCTTTTCGCTTACGGTGGCTTTCAGGCCGCGCATCGTCAGCATTTTGTCAGCGACATACTGCCAGCGATCGTTGCCCGTCCACTGCCACAGCTCTGGTGCATCGGCAGGTACAGCCTTATCAAAAACAATGGTCTGCCCGGGCGGCACGATTTTACGCAGCGCGGCGCGAAGAGTGGGAGCTGCATCGCCCTGCCTTATAAACCCGTCTCCGGGCCCCGCGCCGGCCAGCGCGGATTGCGCGGACCGGAAAGTAGACTTCGCTACCGGCGCAGCGGCGGCAGGCTTTGTCAGAAGTGCTGTTGCATTTACAGTTGTTTTAGGCGGGCCGGGGCGCTGAGCAGAGGGCCCACTCTGATGAATACGGTACTGCATGGCGCTGATGTCGGCTGCGCTGCGTGAAAGCATACTATCCACGACGCTGCCCGACGGCGGCCCGGTGATAACCGCAGGCTGCGCGCAGCCGGTCAGCAGCAGGACCGGTATCAGCCCTGCCCGTTCAGTAAATGACATAGAGATAACTCCGGATAACTCAGGGCTGACACCGTCTCTGCGGCGGCCTGAGCCGGGCCGGCAAAAACCGTGCGGGGAGGCAGGAGATCCTGCCAATCTGAATGGGTGTTGGGCGCCGGGTGCCTCCAGGTGCGCCGGTTGTGCTGACAAAAACCGGCGCGGCGTGTTTAGACTCTCAGCATCGCTGTGAAGGTTGTCAGTTTTGCCGCGTGCGCTGGCCGCAGGTTCGCCACAACAGAAAGCACACTGATCCCTGCTAGGCAGTGTGCTTTCTGTTATCGCGTGAAATTGTTCAAGAAGACCTCCCGGCCTTAGCCGGGAGAGGCGTCAGAAAGAGGCGTTGCGATACGCTGTAGCAGCGCCGTGATAATGGCTGCCTGAACTTCGTGGCTGATATTTTTCAAACCAGAACACCACTGGCGATGCAGTCTCACTAACCAGACCGAAACGCAGCGCAGTGCGAAAGTTAACACTGTGTCGCTGTGCCCGTTCGACCTGCTCGGCCAGCATTGCCCTGAAAGCTTCAGGCGATGCATTGCTTTTAGCTGTACGACATTCAGTGCAAATACCAGCAATTCCTCCGCTGAAATATTCTTCACCAATCATCTCTGCATGCCATCCCCGATCTGGCAGCTTGCTTCCGCAGAAAGCGCAGCAACCGCCGAACTGCATGCGCAGCTCTTCACGTTTATTTTTTGTTAGCTTCATGGTTCATCCCGAATCAAACCCGCTTCCGGCGGGGTATAAATTTTAATGAGAGTTAATCCGGGCTGACCCACTCACAATGGAGTGGGCCCGCACAGATTGCTCTATGTCACTTAGCGTTATGAGGATTGAAACCGTCAGGGATGCCCGTTCACGACTGCACAAGCGTGCAGGGCTAATCTTCTCCAGAGGCAGGTTGAGCCCGACGGAACGCCCCGGGGCCTGCATGAATACATCGAATTTGTACGTAGGGGTATAACGGTAACGCACCTCAATTCCGACTTTGCACTGTCCCGGTCAGTGTAAGGAGCGGATTGCTCAATACACTGCCCCACCTCCCGGCGGATTCCCCTGATGTATGGCAGGCCATGACATAGCCTCCGGACATCTTCCGCGCATCAGCAAAGCATGCCGGCAAGAGAGGACCTTGAGATCAGGGTTAAACGGGCACGTTGTTAAAGAGCAGGCGGCCCAAAAAAGCATGGGGATGCCCTGCGCAGGTGCGCATAATTGACAAAATATTTGAGCCGGCTTTAAAAGCCGGCAGGAATTGCTAATTAACTTTTGCCGCTGTCATCGGCAGAAAAACGTTGCCCTGGTGTGGCGAGAGAATCATAAAGTTTCAGATGATCTTCGAGACGAAACAGGGCTTCGGTAGTTTTGGCTCGACCTGACCTCTTAGCAGAGGCTGTCAGTAGATCATTCAGGTCAGGCGGCATATATAGCATCATGGCGATGCCTTTCGGTGGTTTGGTTGCCGCCATATATACTCCGTATACGTATCTTGTAAGAATTAAGTAAGTGGTGCTTATTAGATAAGATTGGTCCTAAAATTCAAACTATCCAAAAAGATACTGGATATACATCCAGTATCATGAGAGATGTGACACAACTAGTAATTACGTTTAAAAACAAACACTTGACACATAAGAAGGCGCAAATATTTTTTTTGCGCTTTTTTAAAAAAACCTTACGTAATCTTATCTGTCCTTAACTAACACAAATCCAGAATAAACCGACTTGTAATTATCATCCTCAACAGGATCACAGTTCCGACGCCCATTGCAGCCATGGCTTCAGCAATAAGCCGTTCAAGCTGAGCAATAGTGAATCGCCCTTTCGCTGCCATTTCCGAAGCAGGAAAACCCACTGAGTACAAAATGGCTCCCAGCATCTGGTTTTTGTTGAGTTCAGGAAAAAAGGGCTTAAGCGCGATCAGTGTTTCGGAACGCAGGGAAGAAAAAACTTCATCGCAGTTAATACTGTATTTCATGCAGACCTGCCGGAAAGTGAAACCAGCCCAAAACACAGTTTTGAGCTCCGGCAGAGAATTAACGTTGAAATACTTCTGTACCGACTCAAGGGATTTCTTAACAGTGACTGGTGCTGTGTTGAGCAGGCTCGAAATATCCTGATGATTTGCGCCCATAGAATAGAAGCAAACATTTGTAGCTTGCTTAGGCGTTAGTGCAGGAAAAGACTTGCACAAATGTGCATATACAATAGGATCCACGGCAGCCATGGCAGCCTCCTAGCAAGGTTGTTATGGTTAGCTGGTTGTACAGGGGTCCAGCCTGTGCAATCAGCGACTAAGCACTTCGATTTGAGTTATGTCTTTCTTTTTGCTCTCCTCATGGTCGTGGTAAATCTCTGTTAACAGGACGCAGGTTCTCATCGTCCCTGTTCTGTGGTTCAGCCTGTTTAAGCTCGGGTTGCACGTCGCGATTTAGCAAGCTCTCTTCAGTCGCGCGTACGCTGGCCATCAGTTTGGGATCGCTGACTTTAAAGGTGTGTTCGTCACGTTTAGTGATGTTACGAACAACGCCGGAATAAAGTACGCGGTTGATAGCTGTCGGCTCCCCGGTTAGCACTGTCTTGTCACCACTGCGCCATGCAGTCAGCTCAGCAGCCAGGTCGTTGTTATAACGATCAGCTTTGCTGTCAGGTGCAGCATAAATCTCAACCCTGTCACCGAAGTCATTAACTGCAGGTTTACCATCACGCAGGTAGCTGACGGTGCCGTCACGAAGAAGGCGCGTCTCATGCTCGCTGGATTTAAAGGTCGTGACATCTTCACCCGGACCAAAATGGATAATGGCATTCGGTTCCGGCCATGCATTTTTATGCTGACGGGCGTTACGCTTCTCCCTGTAGGCCCAGCCGCGCATCTGGCTGATGGCTGCAACGTCACCCTGCAGCGCTTCACGTTCAACCCATGACGTCCAGCTGAGCGGACGGCCGGCGCCACTGTCTTTGAGTAGCTGTCTTTCTTCACGCAGCTGCAGGCGCAATTCTGCCATAGCCTTCATCTTCTCAAACTCGGCAACGCGGTACATCAGCTTGCGCATCAGCGGATCGCGGACGCTCTCACGAACGCGCGCTTTGGCCATCACGCAGTGCGAAGCAATCTGCCGGAATCGTTCACCGGCGCGCAGGTCTGGTTTCTCCCAGCCAGCGCGGTAAGCGTCATAGCGAGCACGAAGAATGTCGCGCGCGATCGCACGGGCTTCACGGCGCTCGCGGCGCACTTCCTGATCGCGTACGTGCAGCTGCGGCATGTAGCTGATGTCCATCCCGAGCATCCCGTCTTCCGGTCGGTCTGGATTGTAAACCGGCGGCGCAGACTGATACTCCCCACACCGACGAGTCATCTCAGGCAGACTGATGGCCGGATGCACGTCTGAGGCTTTAACGCTTACGCCCTCAGGATTGAAGAGATCGTAAATCGCCAGGCCGCCACTCTGCTCGCGCACGCCGAGGCCCTTCGTGTATAGCATATTGTGGAGCATGTCCCAGCTGAGGTTATCCTGCTCCACAACGGCTGTGATCTTCTCACGTGTCTCGCGAACGGCATAGCCGTGCAGGCTTTCCTTGTCCGAGAAAATTTCTCGCTTAGCCGCACCCTGTGGCGCAGAAGGCATGTCCCGCTTAGTGCGATGAAGATCGCCATAGTCGTCCATATGCCAGCTGCCATTATCGACTTTAAAGCCCAGCTCACGCTCAAGTACGCGGCAGCACTTTTGCAGCGTATCGGCATCGTTCCACATATTCTGCGCGCGGAAGGTTATCGGATGAACACGGTTGGCTGACACGTGGCAATGCACGTTGTCTGTGTCGCGGTGAATGGCAGCCACATACTGATGATCTTCCATACCCAGCTGCTTCATGCTGTAGCGAACAGAGCTGAAAATTGCGTCTGGTGACGGCTCTTCATCACTCTGCCAAGAGAGGATAAAGTGATAGACAGCATCCTTACAGCGGCGGTTCTGCATCGCCGTCATGTTCATTTCTGACGCTGCAGATTCAAGTGACCAGCAGTTGGTTTCGCACAGCACTTCACCGGAAAGCACGCGTTGAATGCCCTCAGGTGAAATGCTGATAATTTTTGATGCAGGTGAGGATTTTTTGCGACCAACGTAGTCAACGAGCTGGCCAAAACCGGGCGTTGATACGTACTCAGTGGCAGGCGTATGCGCGTCAGCAGGAGGCGCTAAAGATTCAGAGTTTTTATTTTCATCACGCGTGCTCACATAGCTGACCAGCTTCCTGAAGCTGGTCTTTTTATCGCGGCGCTTTGGCGGAATGATGACATTCATCAGTCTGTAATTTCCTTTGCATCAACTGGCGTCATATCAAGTGCATTAAGTGCTCTTGCAATCTCAACAAGCACATCAGAGAACTGGCGACTCAGCTCTGTTGTCATGCCTTCCTGCATCTGTGTATAAAGATGCTTCTGGAGACCGCCGAGACGCTTAATCTCATTCATCATTCGGATGTCAGTTCGGACCTGAATGCGACGGTTGAGCGCGGTACGCCTGAGATACTCAGAAGTCGTCAGACCGGCAACGATTGCTTTATTGCTGATGGTTTCATATTCATCTTCAGAACACCGGAATTTTATCCATCGGTCCTTCTGACCAGCCTTACTTTTCGACATAACTCAACCTTAACTCGGGTCCGGGGTGTCGGGGCGAAGCCCTGACCAGGCGTTTTGGGAATCACTACCAGCGTGCTGGTTGTGGTCACAAAACATTTCCTGTCCGATGTTTTACACACATATTTTTATTTTGCCACTTAGCTGTTCAGAAGTAAACCGGCGTCATGTGGAGTGGCGGGGTGGAAATTTATCTAGAAAACCAGCAGAATCATGGCTTTCCCAATTAGAAGGATATTTATAAATGGCAGCACGTAATGTTTTCACACAGCAGGAACTTGACGAGGCCCGCAGCAAACTGGAACAACTACCAGATTTGACACCGCAGCGCATTACCAGAGCGGCTGCACTGGAAAACCTGAAGGAAACTATTTTGATGCTGGCGAAAGAGAAAGGTTACACCGCTGCTGATATCAAATCTGCGTTAGATGCTATGGAGTTTAAGTTCAGCGAAAAAGCCATTGCAGCGGTAATTAATGAAGACAGTGGAAGTAAAAAAAGCCGTCCTCGCAAATCTGGATCGGCACAACCCAGGAATCAGTATGGCGATAGCCAGAAGGTCTGATAAAAATCAGGCGGCTCAGGAACTCTCCTGCTTGCCGCCCGTATTTTATCACCAGTCGTGTACAGAGAACCCTGTCAGTACTTCAGCGTCTTGGTCAAAATGGATCAGTGAAACGCGCATTTTCTCAGCCAGTATCGTGAGGATGTTACAGAACTCTTCTTAAAGGCCTTGCGACTTAAGCCATGTTATTGAATCAGGGCGAGCTGTCAGACGTAAAAGGTAGCCGCCTGAAGTTTGATGAATCCATGTCCACGAATTATCCAGGCCATCGATATGATCGCAAAGCGACAGTAAAAACTCAGCATCCATGTATCGCATATGACGGGTACTCAGCATCACGCAGCGATAGATTTCTGGCTCATGGGTAACGCTCATTGCAATTTCTGTTGTATCCATATTTGAAACCGCCCCGCAGGGCGGCCCTCCTTATCAGGTGTTAATTTCTTCTGAAACGGTGGTCATGAACTGCTGCCACAGGTGAAACGGCATTGCAGGTACGCGCGCGCGAGCACCGCGTTTAAACGCATTTACAAACGCTCTTGCCTGTGCGACGATTTGCGGGTCAAATTTCATATTGAGTCCTCACTCATGTTGTTTGATGATCGCCGGAGAACTGCAATTCTCCGGCGTTGTAACGGGCGGATTTATTCCGCCCTGTTGCTCTCTTTCTTCACCTCCTTAGCGCCCTGTAGTGCGCATCTCATCCCACAAAACTCATGCTGTGTTGCCCTTCATACCGGGCAGCAGAGACATCAGATTTAACGATGGTCACATCAGGCTCAGATTCAAAAAACCACTTCCTCTGACGCGGCTTTGCTTTTTTCCGTCCTGACCTTCGCGGCAAGGGCAAAGGAGCAACGGCAGCCGACCGGACACATGGGCGTCACCGGAGGCCGCAGCGCAAGCGAGCCGGTTTTTGGCGAGTGCGAACGGGCGAGGAACGGCGAAGCGTACCCATGAGGGAGGGCGGATGACGGTGCTACGACCAGCCCTCCGCGCAGGGCATGACGGGAAAGGGGCGGCGTCAGTAAGGGGTTGGCTGTTGCGCCAGTCGCCGCTCTGATGAGACGGGGACCTGTTCCGGCTCATCAGAGTGGCGCGGTGCCCCGTCAGGGGCAGGCGCCCGGCCGTTGACGTTGACGTTGACGTTGACGTTGACCTGGCTTTTGTGATGCAGACAGTTTCGAGTAAACAGAAACTGAAACAGATTAATCAGCGAAAAAAAGCCGGTGCGTAAGCACTGGCTCTCTGGCTGTTTTTAAGTTCGATACTGGCGGCATCAGCAGGTTCGTCACTGTCATACAGTCCCGTCTGGACTGCAAGCAGCAGCATGGAAGACGCAGCGACGGCAGATCGGCTGAAGCTATCAGCATCAAAGATGCAGCCTGCCGGAACCGGCTTAAAGCGCGTAAGCTCCTGCATTGATGGAAGCTCAGAACCTGTCTGTGTGTAATTTGCAGAGTGCATAAAATGATTTTTGCCTGAGCAACTATTCTCCGGCCCAACCGGAGCAGGTGACGGAAAGCGGCAGGGGCAGCCCCCTGCCGCTTTCCGTATCGGATTCAGTTATTAACAACTAATTTTTAGATTTCATGACGGTCTCGCAGCGCATCGAGATACGCGAGACCGATACTGGTAGGAGTAAAAGGCTATGTTTCACCCTGGCATACCCTGTCGTATGCCAGAATAGTCGTGGCTCTTTCTGTTCGCTTAAACTTCTGTTGAACCGATCCACACGTTATCGAGATAAGCCTCTGCCCCGTACTCCATTCCTTGCGGCTGCACCTCAGCCAGTAGTTCATGTGTCCAGCCCTTTTCTGGCGCATCCTGACTGTGAATCACCGTTCCTTCCAGGGTCTTAATAACAAGCTTATTGTCCTTGAGAGGCGTCAACATATCCGGCTCGCCTGGCTGTTGATTTGTTATGTAGTACATAGCTCATCCTTAGATGTTGTTACCTTTCAGAGGTAAACGGATTATTCCGGCGCGCCTGTTCTGGCAGCCCTTTGCATAGCATGATCGAGGCTATAGATAAAATCATCTTCAACGCTCCAGCAGGAATAAAAAATATCATCACCCTTCCAGATCAGCGCCTCCGTATAGACGCCATCTTCAGTCACTTCCAGACGGTAGCCGGGTTTCAGTACCCAGCGGCGAGCAATTCTACGCACCTTATCCGCAATCTCTGGATGCACATCGTCGGCAATAGTTAGCGCCGTTTCGGCGGCTGGCTGGCTTTCAACTGACTCTTGCGAAGAACCTGGCGCTTTCGGTTTAGCGTAATAGGCCAGTTCGCGCCCCAGCTCAAAGCTGAAATCAGATTCATAATTCCACTTATGTCAGCGCCAGTGATATAAGACTTTAATTCACCATTCGGGTTGTCCGCTCTACCCGTCATGCGGTTTCCTTAAGGTTCCCACACCGAAAAGGATTCCAGCATGCTGAGCAGAGAGGACTTTTTCATGATAAAGCAAATGCGCCAACAGGGTGCTTACATTGTCGATATCGCAACACAGGTCGGATGTTCCGAAAGAACCGTCAGGCGATATCTCAAATACCCTGAGCCCCCGGCCCGTAAAACACGCCATAAAATGGCAAAACTCAAGCCGTTCATGGATTACATCGACATGCGGCTGGCGGAAAACGTCTGGAACAGCGAGGTCATTCTCGCCGAAATTAGGACGATGGGGTACACCGGCGGGCGCTCTATGCTGCGCTATTACATCCAGCCCAAACGTAAAATGCGGCCCTCAAAGAAAACCGTGCGCTTCGAAACCCAGCCCGGTTACCAGCTGCAGCACGACTGGGGAGAAGTGGAAGTCGACGTGGCCGGGCAGCGATGCAGGGTGAACTTCGCCGTCAATACGCTGGGGTTCTCCCGCCGCTTCCACGTCTTTGCCGCGCCAAAACAGGACGCTGAGCACACATACGAGTCGCTGGTGCGCGCCTTCCGCTACTTTGGCGGCAGCGTGAAAACCGTGCTTGTCGATAACCAGAAAGCCGCCGTGCTGAAAAACAGTAACGGCAACGTGGTGTTCAACGCCGGCTTCCTGCTACTGGCCGACCACTATGGCTTCCTGCCGCGGGCGTGCCGCCCTCGCCGGGCCCGGACTAAAGGTAAGGTTGAGCGGATGGTGAAATATCTCAAGGAGAACTTCTTCGTCCGCTACCGGAGGTTCGACAGCTTTCCCCATGTCAATCAACTCCTGGAGCAGTGGATAGCAGATGTGGCTGACAGGCGTGAACTTCGCCAGTTCCGGGAGACGCCTGCAGAGCGCTTCGTTGTTGAACAAACACATCTGCAGCCACTGCCAGCAACCGACTTCGATACCAGCTACTTCGATATCCGGCACGTGTCCTGGGATGGCTACATCGAGGTTGGCGGCAACCGCTACAGCGTGCCCGAGTCGCTGTGTGGTCATCCGGTCTCGATCCGGATCTCGCTGGATGACGAGCTGCGGATCTACAGCAACGAAAATCTGGCCGCGACCCACCGGCTCAGCGGGGCTTCATCGGGCTGGCAGACAGTGCCGGAGCACCATGCTCCGCTGTGGCAACAGGTCAGTCAGGTTGAGCACCGGCCCCTGAGCGCGTATGAGGAGCTGCTGTGATGTACGAACTGGAAACACTGCTGAACCGCCTGAAAATGGAACACCTGAGCTATCACGTTGAAAATCTGCTTGAGCAGGCAGCAAAGCAGGAACTGAACTACCGGGAGTTCCTGTGTATGGCGCTGCAGCAGGAGTGGAGCGGGCGGCACCAGCGGGGAATGGAGGCCCGGCTGAAGCAGGCGCGCTTGCCGTGGGTGAAAACGCTGGAGCAGTTCGACTTCAGCTTCCAGCCGGGCATAGACCGGAAGGTCGTCCGTGAGCTTGCAAGTCTGGCGTTCGTGGAGCGCAGTGAAAACGTGATCCTGCTGGGCCCGCCGGGCGTGGGGAAAACGCATCTGGCGGTCGCTCTGGGAGTCAAAGCCGCGGATGCGGGCCACCGGGTGCTGTTCATGCCGCTGGACAGGCTGGTTGCCACGCTGATAAAGGCGAAGCAGGAAAATCGTCTTGAACGTCAGCTGCAGCAACTGAGTTATGCGCGGGTGCTTATCCTGGATGAAATAGGTTATCTGCCAATGAACCGTGAGGAGGCGAGCCTGTTCTTCCGGCTGCTGAACCGCCGGTATGAAAAAGCGAGCATCATCCTGACGTCAAACAAAGGGTTCGCCGACTGGGGCGAAATGTTCGGAGATAACGTGCTGGCGACGGCGATCCTGGACCGTCTGCTGCACCACTCAACGACGCTGAACATAAAAGGAGAAAGCTACCGGTTGAAAGAGAAACGCAAGGCCGGGGTGCTGGCAAAAAGCGCAACGCCAATCAGTGATGTTGAAATGGTGGAAAGCGGACAGCGTTAATGACCAACAGCGGACAATGAAAATGGTGAAAAACGGTCAGTAATCTTGGCGTTGACACTTACGCCACATCTGGCCGCTGTCGGTGCGGATCGTGATTTGGGTAGAACCATAGGCATCATTATTTAAAGAGACTTGTACCCCTTTCGGTACGTCGAATCCGTCAACTGTCGCGCGGATCTGAGCCTCATTCATAACATCCTGGGCGGCGGCTTCGGTTATTTTTTTTGCGCGCATTTCTTCGCGACGACGACCGTAGTATTCCGACACGTCTTTATCAGTTGTTGCGTGTACGGCTTCCAGCGCCGCAAGCATTCCGGCCTTAGTTCGTTGCGCCTGAAAAGCTCTTGGGGCAATTTCCTCTACTGATTCCGTGGTAACGCCATCAACCAGCCCGATGGAAACGTGGGACATCAGCTGGTAAGCGAGATATCTTTTGATCTCACTCAGTCGGGCTCGTCGATTTGTAGTGAGTGTACGGATTGCATGAGCCGTGATTGCGCGAACATGCGTAGCGGCTTTAATGCGGGTGATGTCGACCTGCGTTCCTGATTCGGTTTTAGTCATAATAAGACTCCCTCTGAAGAATTAATGATCTGGCCTGGCGCCACTCTTTGCCCGAAATGCCCTTCTCTGACGCGGGCTTTTTCTTTCCGTCCCGGCCCTTCGCGGCAAGGGCAAAGGAGTAACGGCAGCCGACCGGAGCATGGGCGTCACCGGAGGCCGCAGCGCAAGCGAGCCGGTTTTGGGCGAGTGCGAACGGGCGAGGAACGGCGAAGCGTACCTATGCGGGAGGGCGGATGACGGTGCTACGACCAGCCCTCCGCGCAGGGGCGAGGGCGGAACGCAGAAGCGCGTCAGAAGGGAAGTTTCAGACCGCCCCGCGGGCTGGCCTTTTAGTCACGGCGCTTTTGCCGGGACGGTGAACGCGACGGCGCAGCCGTCTGCGGCCGTTGACCTTCGCCATCAGACCGAAACCGCTTGCGGCCGGAACCCGTCAGGGGTCCGGTGGCGCTTGCCGGCTTGCCGGTTAGCGACATAGGGCTTGACGACCCGGCTTTGCCGGGGAGCCGGAGGGGGCGCCATGCCCTTGGTATTGAATTTGCTTTTAACGTGATCTCAATACCGTAAATGCGGAATGGAATACCCGATGCCCGGCCAGATAACGCCATACGCCGGATCACACGAAAGGGGACGGGGATAGATGGTGCGTCAGCACCAACTTTGTCCGGCCCGGAGGGCCGGGGTTCTGCTCCTGAGGGCCGCAGTGAGCATAAAAAAACCGCGCCGGGGAGCGCGGTTTATATGAAGATCAGTTGCGGATTATGATTATACGGCCCCATCCTGAGCGGAAGACGCTACGATTCCAGGATGCAAACGCACGCCGGAAACATCTGTAGTTTCTCGCGCTTTGTGCAGATCGCAGGCGGCCTGCATGGATAGCCAGAGCCGCGCTGCAATACCCAGCCCCGCCTCCAGTCTTACAGCCATTTCAGGGCTGACGGACGCTTTACCGCTTGCAACTTTGCTCAGGGATGCCGCTGAAACACCCAGCTGTCTGGCCAGGCTGCGCAGGCTGATGTCATTATCTTCCAGATATTCCTCTATCAGGCCGCCAGGGTGCGGCGGGTTAAACATTGCCATCAGTGGTAATCCTCCAGGTTGAGAATGTATGCATCACCGTCTGTAAATTCGAATGTGATGCGCCAGTTTGCTCTGACCGTAATTGAATACAAATTTTTTTTGTCGCCCTTCAGGGGATGGAAACGAAAGCCGGGATAGTTTCTGAATTCATCCGTCGAAACCGCTTCATCAATCACCAGCAGGCGCAGCCTGATGCGTTCTGCGTCTTTAGACTGCACGCCGCTCGCATCACCTTTTTCATAAAGCTTCTGTAACCCCTTATGCTTCCAGCTTTTAATCACGATCGCGCTCCATGTTTCGTCATGGGAAACATTATATCATGTGTTTCGCGAAAGGAAACACCTCTATTTTATTTTTCACTGCGGGCAATCCCTAGTTTGTTGGGAATCAGCCAGCGATTCATTTCTTGCTGATCAGAGTCCATATGCAGCGCGCGCAACTGAATTTCCCCGGCGACCTCACAGGCGGCATCATTCGCGTATAGCTGCAGGGTCTCAAGTCCGATTAGCGACGGAAACCGACGCGACCAGGCTGCAATCATATTTTTTAGATCATATTCCGGCACAGAGTTACACCAGGCCTCAAACCAGTCGCGCAGCGTGTCCGGCATGCGGAAAGCCAGCTCCGTTTCTGCCTGACGGATGCAGTTCTCCAGCTGGCGTTCCCGGTAGTCCTCCGCCTGCTTATCGCGTCGCGCCGCGCGATTCGCGCTTTTTTGAATCCGATGTTCTGAGCGTTCTGACCTGCGAAAAGCTGCCTCAGGAAACAGAACCGTTGCCAGCTCTCCCGGCAGCGGCAGTGGGCACACTTCCCCCGCAGTGCTAAGAAAAATATCAAGCGCGCTTTCCCATTCAAGCAGCGGTGCGCGCTTTTCGCGCGGCCGCAGGTAAATGCCTTGTATGCGGTTCAGAGCCTGAATGCTGATGCGGCTCCCGCCGCTCAGCTGCTTCATAAACGCGGCTGCGTAGGGATGACGGGCAAGACGCGCGCCTTTCTGTTGTGCGTGTTCAACCGCTGCAATCGCCTGAAGCGCGGCCTGTCGTTCGGGCAGAAGCGGCACCAGTGCCAGTGAGGTCGGGATCATGCAGCGTGTCCCCCCATCCGCATCGCGGCGACAAGCTCGCCGTCGCCAGTGAAGCCTGCCCGCGTGTACTCTGCGATTTTTAAAAGCTTCGCCTGTAGCGCTACCGGATCGAGCTCGTCGCTCACGTACAGGCGCAGACGGCTGCGGGTTCGGCTATCTGCGACCACCGCACACCACACGGGCCAGCAGGCAGACGGACTTACCAGCTCTACAGCAACGCCGCTCGCATCAGGTTGCGTCAGACGGAGGTGAACCGGGTGCGCCCCGCCCCACTCGCCGCGCATCTCGCAGTCCATACGCCAGCTGTCAGACAGTTGCAGCGCGCTGTGTACCAGACCGCTCATTTTCAGCCGGGCTGCTTCACCGTTTCCGCACAGGTCTTCAAGATCGAAGCCCGTCAGGGTCTTCAGCATATCCGTGGTAAGGGGTTGAGTTTGTTTCATGGTTAAGGTGCTCTGTTCCGGGTTCTGGTATGTTCCGGCCTGCCGGGCAGGCCGGAACGGTTTTATCAGTCAGGCCTGTTACTCAGGCTTGTAAGCGACCAGGCGCACCACGGAAACGCCGGTGCCGGTAAACATGCCCTGATGAACGCCGGACCAGCTACAGTCCCAGCCCGGAAGCAGGTCTTTGCGATCGCTGCCTGCGGGCAGAATGGCCGTAAGGCGCCCGCCGTCTTTAACCAGTCCCGCCGCCGCATTCAGATGCGCCACAGCACGCCCTTCGCTGTAAGGCGGGTTCATCACCACCACATCAAACCGCTGATCGGTCACCGGCGCCCACTCCAGAAAATCGGCTTCGATCACGTTGTGCCCTTTTGCTTCCAGCACGCGGCACCGCAGTGCGGAGACCTCAACGCAGGTCGTTTGCGCCTTCGGCATCAGGTCGGCAAGCCCGCCCATGCCCGCGCTAGGCTCAAGGCAGCTTTCTCCCTCCTGAATGGCGACCTCATCAAGCAGCATTTCGGCCAGAATGGCGGGCGTCGGGTAAAACTGATGAGACTTAACCTCAGGCAGCGCTCCGCTAATCAGGACGTCCTGAATAGCCGCCGTCGGGTCGTAATCGAATTCAAACCAGCTGAAGGCGTTTTTAAACATTTTCACGCCGCCCAGGCTTATCAGGACGTTTTCCGCCTGCTCACGCGCGGCTTTGTCCGGGTCATAGCCGCTAAAACGGCGGTTGTATGGGTTTGTGGTAACGGGCTGGCGCGGTTCCGTTGAGCGGTAACCCCGCACCGGTTCCGTACGCTCTTGCTCCAGGCCTCCCAGCTCGCTCAGCACGGAAAACGGCAGCAGATCGGCGCGCAGATCAAAGGCTTTTTGCTTCGTACGCGGCTTTTCGCGGTAGCTGGCGGGGATCGCGGCAGGGTGTAGAAAAGCCAGGATGTCATTTAAACGCCACGACATATCAGGATGGATTTCCAGATGAATGGTCCCTTTCTGAAAGGCTTTCACGCGCAGCGTTCCGCCGTCGATGTTTACCCATTCCCCGGCGCGCTCACGCGCGATGCCCAGAATTTTATTAGTGGTGTTCAGGCTAGTTGCATCACGGCCCATAAACTTCGCAATTACTTTGCGCAGATCGTCCACAAAGCCGGTGCGCTCGTAATTACACATGCCCCACTGATCAAACATGCATTCGATAATCATGCGCTTGCTAAAGCCTTCAGGCCGGTTCGTCACATGACTACGCGAGAGGCTGCGAAAAATGCCGTCGACACGCTCGGAAAAGAATTTCTGCCGGGAGAAAAGCAGCTCTGAGAGCGTCGCGCGCACGGCGTTTTCCTCGAAATCCGGCGCTTTCATCTCGCGGATCTGGTCGTTCCACTCGTTGCGGCGCTCATTGGGCATGTACTCGTAAACGTCAGTCAGGCTCAGCGCCTTCTGCCAGAACTTGGCATTCAGCGACGCCACCGCGCCAGGCAGATCAAAAAGCTGGCCTACCGGCGGCACGTGGTAGCCGCGGCTGTTATGCAGGTTACCGTTCAGAAAATGCGCGACAGCTTCGCTGTTTCCGCCGCCGCGAACCGTGGCGGAAATATCGGTTAACTTTGTGCGCATGTAGCGGTAATGGCCTAACAGGCCATCAATCAGATCGGTCTCTGCAGGGGCGAAGAATGAATCTGTGATGACGTCTCCGGCAGCGGTGTCCGACACGTGTGCGGCGGTTGCGGCAGGGGTGACGTTTACGAGAGTGTTTTGCATGGCATGGCTCCTTACATCCGGCTGAGTAATGCAGCGAGTGCTGCGATCCCGAAAAGGCCTTCTCTGACGCGGGTTTTATCTTTCCGGTCTGGCCTTTCGCGGCGAAGGGCAAAGGAGCAATGACGGGCGACCGGACACATGGGCGTCACCGGAGGCCGCAGCGCAAACGAGCCGGCTTTATGGCGAGTGCGAACGGGCGAGGAACGGCGAAGCGAACCCATGCGGGAGGGCGAGCGGCAGTGCTACGAAAAGCCCTCCGCGAAAGACCGGGCCGGAAGGCAGTAAAATCCGTCAGAGACCGCCCTGGCGGTCTGCCCTGGAGCCCCGGCGGCTTCTCTGCCGGGGCGGTGAGCGCACCGGCGTAAGCCGGTTGCAGGGTTTGACCTTCGCCATCAGACTCTAGCCGCAGGCCCGAAACCGCCTGCGGGTTCGGCGGAGCTTACCGGCTTTGCCGGTTAGCGGAGTGAGGCTCGACGAGCCGGCACAGCCGGGGAGCCGGAGGGGGCCAGAGAGGTTATTGAATTAATGTTTTTTTTGGTAATCTGAGTGTTTTCTAGAGATTCTGTTTTAAAAATGAAATATCCATGCTCGAACTGCTTATTAACAACTCTCTTTGCTATGGTAATATCGCTAGAAGCATTGATTATAGCAAAATCATCACTTTCCTTTTTAAAGAAATCAAACTCTTCTTGTGTTGCATACATATTCGAACAGGAAATATAGTAAATCGGCAAGCAAATTATTAAAATCACCACTCCCGCAACATAGAATGGCATATAAGAACCTTTGCTTCCAAGGCTCTCTTTTATACTAATATCTTCCTTCAACCGCTCATTGCCATGAGCCACTACATATATCACTCCTCTCTTTAGATATGATCCTATCAACACCAAAGTGTATAAAAGCGCCAAAACAATGGATAGCAACTTACTAAACGGCTCTATAAAGAAATAAATGACCATATAAAGAGATATAAATATCAGAGTCAATGATATTTTCTTCTTTTTCAATCCTTTTAATTTAAGTACAGAAATAGCTAATAAGCCCCCCAAAATTACGCCACCAAAGTATTTCAAAAAACCGATTGCAGCCAGCGTCAAAGAAAAAATATCTATTGATAATAAACTGATAGGAATATCATAAAACTGCGCTTTAGCTTCAATCGCTAAGTAAGCAGAGAAGTATAAAAAACCAGATATTATTGCCAGGGTATACCCCTCTTTCTCCCAAACTCTCATTACCATCTCCTTAAAATAAGCCCTTTGTAAATATTGGCAATACCAATATAAAATATAACTTAACTCAGATATAAAAAATTGAATAACCTTATACAAATGGGGCAATCTGCCTGCCCCTACCCTGTTTATTTCAATACATCAAAGATAGCAGTTGCTTCTATATGAGATTCAATATATCTCATTAATTGTCGATGGCGTTCACAATAATGTGTACAAAGTTCTTCTTCATCGTGACGCGCATACATCCAGCTACGGTGGTTCAACACTAAAGCTGTAATGATAATCCCGGCGGCTTCTGCGCTCACACCCAACTTGCTGTAGTTGCCTAGATTTGAAAAGTGCCAGCACGTATCTCCTTTCGGCTTCATAAACCCACCGCCGTCAGGAAGTTGCACAAATTCCCATACGCCTCTGTCATAGTCATCGATGTAGCGATCGGCATACAGATAAATATTAAGTTCTGCGCGCATGAAGTCGTCTGCAAAAAGAGCGGTAAGAAAACGCATTTTTGCAAAGCCATCAACAATGTTAGCTTGTTGGTACGTATGCTGTGCTGTGTTCATCAGAAACCTCCGCAGTCAGAATGGGTAACAGTTCCGGCCTGTGCCGTGACTGAATGACAGCCCGGCGGAAAGCGAAGTGTTCAGGAGCAACGCCGTAGGCCGCAGCGCAAGCGAGCGGGAGGCGGGATAACGGACGGCGGCGACGCGAAGTATGAGCGGAGGCGCGACGGGAGTCAGCCCGCCGGAGCGAGTGCGAACGGGCGAGGACGGTGAGCGAAGCGATCTCTTGAACACGCAGCGGCCGGGCTAAAGTGAAGTCACGACACTGGCCGCAGACCACACTTTTTTTGCCCCGCCGCAGGCGGCAAAGAAGCGGCGCGCAGCAACATCCTTATGGTTTGTACCTGTCCACAACCGGAGTGCACATCCGGCCCGATACCCTGTGGATAAACTGAGTCCCGCCCCATTCTGGCAGGACTTAAGTTCAGTGGTTGCTAATTAGTCAGATTTAGCGAAAGTGCTTCCGAATTTCTGCCGCGCGTCGGTAGAGAGTTACCAGGTCGTTATCGATCCCCTCAATCAGTAACCCCGTCATGCGCTGTTCCCTGCTGGCACCATGCCAGAGGTGGCGTGCCATCATGTCGCGCAGCCGCAGATGAAACTCATACAGAGACTCTTCCAGATCGGCCACATCGTCGGTCAGGGTGTTTTCAGGCATGTTCATAGTGGGTGTTGTCATATTTCTCTCTCCGTTATAATCAGGCGGCGCGCGCGGTGCGCTGAGCGTAAAGACGGCGCAGGCCGGCGGTGTGGTACTGTTCCAGCAGTTCGATTCCAATCCAGCGGCGGCCGCACTGGTCGGCAGCCACGCAGGTCGAGCCGCTTCCTGCGAAAGGGTCCAGAACCAGATCGCCGGGTTTTGTAAAAGTTTCGATTAGCGGCCGCAGGATGCTGAGCGGCTTTTCTGTTGGGTGGTGGCGGTTACCGGTGTATTCCCAGGGCATTACATCCGGTAGCGGTTTCGCCGGCAGCGGTGGGCGTCCCTTCGCCAGCAGGTAGGCACTTTCATGCTGATAGCCCACAAAGGCAGACTTTGAGGCATAAGGCTTGGTAAAGACCAGGTGGCCGACAACGCGAAAGCCCGCTTCCTTCCATGCCTGCATAAAGGTGTCCACGCGGTTCCAGCCATAGAAGCTCACAGCAAGGCTGTTATCTTTCAGCACTCGGTACATCTCCCGGCTCGCCGGCAGCACCCAGTCGCCGTTTACGTCATTGGCGATCGTGCGCCCGGATCGTTCCTTAAAGCCAACGAGGTAAGGCGGATCGGTGAGGATGAAATCAATGCTTTTGTCCGGAAAGCCGCCCATAACCTGTACGCTGTCGCCGTGCATGAATCGTGACATTTGCCGTGCTCCTGTGGATGAAGGGGGCACCCTCTGGTGCCGTGACCTCCACAAAGCCGGGCGACCAGCTGAGCAAACAGGGGCGGACGCGCAAGCCGCATGCGCCGCCGGAGCGGACTGAATGTCCCGCGTACGGCGGGGAACGGGTGAGCAGGCCGGCGACAGCTTCCCTTGTTTGCGAGGCCGCCAGGCTACCGTGAGGGCACGGCACCTTATGCCCGCCGGCGACGTCGCGTAGCAGAGGCGCCGGCCATAAAATGGAGCGCAGCGACGTCCTTTATGCGTGCGTCAGCACAAAATGAGCCGCCCGGCGGGCGGCATCCTTTTGTATCAGCGGAAATCCTTCCACCGTTCGCCACTGAGATCGCAGACCTCAGGGGCAGCTGGCTGGCCACTCACGGACCACGTATCCAGAAAACCCGGCGCGTTAAACAGCGCGGTTTCCGCATCGCCGAGTGGCACACGAGCTTTAGCCAGACATCACCGCAGCGGTATCGCCAGTAGCAGCCTTCGCTTTCCAGTGCGCCGCCTGGCCACCAGGCTTGCCCCATGTAGCCGCAGCCTGCCTCTGCCATGATTTCACTCTCAGCCTGCAGGAGGAAATGCACATCGAAACATTCCCCTCCCCGTTCCACCTGAAATGAGGCCAGCCATGTTTTCATGCTGTCTCCTCCCGACCCGCCAGAATCATCTCAGCGCAGTGGCGCAGGAAGTGCCAGCTGAGGCTTGTGTCAGCATCGAGCATCGCATCTGCCAGCGAGATAGCTGCCGTCACCTCTTCGGGTGTCAGGTCCGGCTCAATGTCCTCAAAGTCATCCGCTATCCAGAGATGCACCACGCAGGGCGTGGTCGGGTCAAAACGCGCCAGGTCAGCCATCAGTCTGGCGATAGTCAGTTCTCTTCTCATTCTCTTATCCGGCGGGCCGCGCCCGCCGCCTCTGATTCAGCCGCCGTAACTGGCTACGTTATCGATAATCCAGTCCGGACCGGTTACATCCCTGTAACCGTACTCATCCTCTTCTTCACTCCACTCCAGAGAAGCACAACATGCCTCTGTCTGAACGCCACTGCTGTAGGCTGCATAGCCGCAGTAATTACAACCGGATTCGGCATACCAGTGCTCAATGGTGACACCGTAACGGTGACTGAGTGCTTCAAGTACAGCCTCGCCCGGAGGCAACCAGGGCGTATCAAAATCGGCGTCAAAGGCGGTGCTGGTCACGTTCTCCAGCTCAAGGCCATGCGCGTGTGGCCATTTTGTGCCGCATCGCTCGGTAGTTTCCGAAAAGCCGTCCAGTACGCCTTCAAGCAAACGACCGTTATAGCCGTTAATTTCCACATCAAGGCGGGGAGGTATCAGCTGCAGCATGTCAAAAGGCGGAGCTTCAGCCGGCTCATAATCCTCTCGGCACAGGCGGTTCCATACCTCTGCGAGACTGTCGGAGCCAAATGCTGCTCGCCAGTCACCGGCTTTCTGTACCCAGAGAGCTGTGATAACCGCATGCTGCTCATCGCTCAGCATTTCCCACGGCCAGCTGCTGATGCTGCAGGCAAGCCACAGTGCCTGCAGCACCCTGCAGTTATCTTCCGTCAGCTCAGCCCCTTCTTTCAGGTACGCAAGCCACTGCGTATATGCCCGGTTTTCCGGCGTGTCGCTGCCGGAATTCAGTATTAGCGCCGGATAAGCCGAATATTGCATATCAGTAACCGGTCGCAGCACACCCGCGCACCCGGCGAGAAAAAGCTGTATCCCCTCCGCCGCGGCTCGCGCGTACGCCGGGCTGCCGTCGCCCGCAAAAAGTGTCCTGACTCGTTCGATATTGCTGCTGTTACCGCTAATCCGCAGCCGGTTTGCACACCAGTTCGGCATGACTGTCTCCTCCGTTAAGGGTTGCACGGCCTCACCTGCACCGTGCCGCCACGGCAGATGGGCGCAAAGCGGAGCAGGCAATGGGCGAAGGAGGAAGCCGCATGCGCCGCCGGAGCGGACTGAATGTCCCGCGATCGGTGGGGAACGGGTGACGAGAGAGGTGTAACGAACCCTTGCCTGCGCAGCGGCCCGTCTAAGGTGAAGGCACGGTGCAGCCCGACGAAACGGAGGGGGTATTCAGGGTGTTTTTATGACGGCCGGCGTCAGGCAGAGCCGTACGACGGAAACGGTGAAGGGAGCGAAGCGACAACATTCGGGAATGTTGTAAGTACTCGTTTTTCTTTGGCTGTGAAAATCAAGGCCGGGCGCTTATCATGTGAATATCATGCTTGTTCTACACAGAAGAGTTCAATGCGCATAGAAACTAAAAGACTGTTACGAAAGCTCCCTTATATCGGTTCATGGCACATGTTTCGGGTTATCTACTCGCAGGCAGAGCTGGAAAGACTGGAGGCAGAAGTAAAATCCTTGCAGGCTGATTATGACAGGCTCATAACGGAGGGCCCCGATGTGCTGGAAAAAACGCGTCAACAGAATCCTCGCGTATCCAGCGAATTACACATTCACGAGCTGGTACGCTTCCGTGCATCCCGTCTTAAGCAAGACATTGACCTGAAAATGTGGACGTTGCGGGATGCACGCAGATACGTTGAATAACCACAGTCATGCGGTTTGTTAAACCCTTCTACGCAGCTGCATTCACGCTGCTTTCGACGGGGCGACGCGCTGCAGCGATATCCCCGCAGCACGTGTTATCAACTAAACCAGTATATTTCCTGACAGGGAGCGGCCCAGCAGTTTAGATCGAAAGTGGGGCCAAATTTCGCATGCGAAATCATTATTCTCTTTTCAGGAGTTTCCTGACGGCATTTGACAGCCTGTAATGCTGCTTTGACCACCGTCCGCGTGAAACGGTATCATTTGCCTGTTGACCATCTTCCGTCACATTGTCAGCATAATAGTAGATATCAATAACGTTCAGCTCTTTCAAAGCGGAAGCAACAGCCCGAATGTTAGTTCTGATATAACCGCTTTGTTTTTCGAACTCATCAAGATCCAGCCCGCTGCGCTCATTATCTAACGCATCAGCTAGAGCAAAGACCAGTCTTGAGGCCAGTGATCGTCTGCCTGTTTTTCCTAACGCTGCATCAAGCTCAATAAACGTCATTCTGCTCTGACCGCCATTTTTTTTCGGGAACGGTAATGCTGTGCTTCTTCAATGGCCGCCACGATCCATCCTGATGCAATGCTGAGATCTACATTTTCAGGCAAGTGTATAGACAGATTATCGAGTGTCAGGGCGGGAGAAATTTTAAGCGTAAGCGATGCAAAACCGGCCCACTCCTCATGGGTAACAGGGCGCCATCCGCGTTTAAGCTCCAAGTCAAATGCGGCTAAAGCCGCCCAAAGGGGCGGCTGCTTGCGTTTGTTCCATTCAGTCAAAGCGGCACCGGGTACTGCGAGTTCGCGAGATACAAGCTTCAGGTGTCGGGCATGATCTGTAAGAGCCTGAGCGGCTTCTGCTGCACTTTTCTGTTCATTTTTAGCCCAGTTACGCACGATGTTTCCGCGAAACTGACCAGACAAGAATGAAAAGGGTGTTGCTGAGTTAGTCGGCATTATTCATACCTCAGCCCTAAAATTTCCACTTCATTTGCCTGTACGTACATCTCACCATCAGCGGTTTTCACCCATAAAAAACCAAACTCATCAGGCGCCTTATGAAGCATGATGGTGCCTTCGCTGCCGTTTAGCCGGACAACCGGGATGAGCAGAGGTGATGTCTTCTCGGCATTATGCTGCTTTTCAGCATCACTTACGGGCGCAGGCTGTAGCTCAGCGTCTGTATTCTCAGGAGAGCTGTTCTCATGTTGTTGAAGTGATTTCGCATGCGAAATCCTACCTTCCGTCCGGTTAGTGTTCCGGCCTTTAAGCCTGTCGAGCTCTTTCTTTACTTGGGCCCGGGTCAGAGTGCTGCCAGCATTATATTTTTCAATCAGGCGATCTGCTGCACCTGAGTCGATACTGTCGACCTGGATCAGCGTGTAAGCCAGATCGACGTCAGTGATAGATTTGTTTTTCAGCAGTGCCTTAATTTTCTCTGGCGCCGAGCCGATACGCATATGCTTACTGACGAAAGCTGTCGGTTTACCAAGTGAGCGGGCAATCTCTTCCCCGGTCATGTTGAAATCCGTCTTCAGTCTTTCAAAAGCCAGGGCTGTAGCCAGAGGCTTCAGACCTGACTGTTGCAGGTTTTCAATCAGCTGGCCCATGATGCGCTGCTTTTCATCTTTCGGCGGCTTTCCGACGTAGATATCAATAAATTCATCACCGCGCTTTTTCATTGAGCGGATACGCGTAGCACCAAACCATACGCGGTAACCGTTTCGATCTTTCGGAAAACAGCGCGGCGGTGTCAGGTTACCGAATTCACTGAACGACTCAACCATGCCGGAAATGACCTCATCATCAAAGTCATCTTCCGGCCGCACCTGCTCGACTTCGTAAATTTCATCGGCTCTGACGCGCACAATCTGTCCCTCGGGTTCAAGTCCGGGGCGGGCAATTTCTGCCCGTATCTTCGAAGCATCAGGCGTTCCAACCGGAGCCGGCGTATCGCGGGCTGCGACACTTGCGGCGACTTCAGGCATGGCGCTTGCAGCCGGACCGGAGGTTTTAAGTGCGTTGAGTTTCTTCTGGAATTTACTCGCAGCCATCAGTGGCCTCCCTGCGTCAGTTCAACAATCCTGTTACTCAACTCCTGATACTGCTGCGCAGGCCTGCTTGATGGAGAATACTCTTTGATAGTCATGCCCAGCTCAATGGCCTCTTTGGCAAGGTTTTTTACCCATGAGATATAGGCAAGCACTGTTTCCGGGCCGTAATTTTTCTCCTGCAGAATGTCGAACAGACGCTGCAGGTTTTCTGTTTCTACAGCAGTCAGATAGCCGTCCAGAAGTGGCTGATTGTAATTCTGAACGTTTGCCTGAGTAATGTAAGTACCAAGGTATTTGAGTTCGGGATTGTAATTTTTACGGATGCGTTGCATGTATGACAGCTGCTTCCCAACACCAATACGTGATGACTTCTCCAGAAGAGTTGGAATCAGCAGATAGTCTGCGACGAGATGAGAGGCGATCAGCAGATTGTTATATTCAGGCGCCGAGTCGATAAAAATGTAGTCGTAGTGCTTACGCAGCTCACTAATGCGCTCTTTGAAATCGAAGATACAGTCCTGTGGACGATAGTTAATTTCATGCAGTTCATTGGTCGAGCCGATGATATGCCGCCCGTCAGGCAGCACGTGAGGATTGACCTCTGTATCCGGGAAGAATAATTGGTAGGCATTTGCTTCACCTGGCGTGAAGGTATTACCCAGCGGGTCTTTATCGATGGAGAGCGGCAGCGCATCAGGAAAGGTCCTTTCCGTCAGGCCGGAGGTGGTGTCAAAGTCGATCATGCAGGTCTGCAATCCCATGGCCTGCAGGTTGTAAGTCAGCTCATTCGTCGACTGAGATTTGACGACACCACCTTTCTGGTTTCCAACAATAATGACAATTCCTGCTTTTGGTTCCATCGCTACATCCTCAAGATTTCGCATGCGAAATAATTTTGATGGCTTGTCGCTGACTGGAGTGCTCCTTTAAGGAGAAGATGTGCTCCGTTGAGTCTGGCGTTTCGCCGTTATGTCATCCGGCTACCCGATGACAGACTCAGTATGCCAGGGTTCAAATAAAGAATCAATATTGATTCTTTACATCTAATAATTTCGCATGCGAAATCATTAGATGAAACTGAGCCTTATACTGATCTGAAGCGACTGCGGGATCAGGCATACATGTCTTCAGCACCGTCAATTCTGCAACACGAGCGCGGCAGGCCAGTCTGTTATTCATCCCGGAAAATCCTTCCGCCCGCAACGCTTAGGAGATTCTGTAAAACTCCGGTAGCAGAGGTTTCCCCGGGCCGGAATGTGCGCCAGGGGAATTCTTCTTTTTCTGTGATGTCGGCCTTCCCCTCTTTAGCCCGGAGCATCACCCGTTTCTATTGTCCATCCTGTTTCCCTGCGGCTGCAGGTATCTGAGCCGCGCGATTAAATATTTTCTGAGATACCGTAGGGCGCGGCGAGATCAGGAATAATCAGCGGCATCAGTCAAACAGGAAAATGAATATGTCTGAGAAAAAGAAAGATCCAGCCGGGCTGGCAACCGAAATGCTGGAAAAAAAACTGGCGGAATGGCGGGACGGAGCAGAACCGGTCTGGCGCAGCGCGTGGCCTGTGTTTGAACGTCTTATTGCCCGCCGCGTTGAACTGACACCGGTCTGGAACGAGCTGTGGGACAAAAAAGTAACCGGTATCACCCTCTGGAATCTGACAGAACAGTGTATTTTTGCCTCAATTACAAGTGAAAAAGGGGAGCACGCGCAGTTATGGGCCGATTATCGCGAGCTGCAGGCGCTCAATAAGGATATTGCCGACGCTTATATAGAGCTTGCGCGGCTTACTGAGCGCCGGGACGAACTGCTTAACCGCAGCGGGCATTTTCACGTTGAGCATATGTTCCGGCTGACGGACATTATCGATGCGGCCGGAAGCGAAAATTATCTCTACCGTTCTTATATTCGCCCGGAGCTGCAGAAGCTCGACCAGTACGGTTTGAAATACTGGCCTGATGTGCCGGCATTGCTGCGTGCGGCAGGGGAAGAAAGGCCGGATGTAGAGTTTCGTGATGAGGCCAGCAAGACCATTGCGCTTGGCCGGCCCAGCCAGCGCACGGACTTTCTGCGAGAGCTGTTTGACCGTATACATGACCTGAAAAGTCTCATCATATACGGCCTGCAGCGCGACTTCAGGCTGTCGGATGAATCGCTGGCTACGCTGTGCAATGTGCTTTGCGATCTGCAGGAAGACGCTGAGGTTGACGGCCCCTATATCAAACAGGCAAGACAACGCCTGCGCAGTCAGGGTTATAAGGCAGCCTGGTAATCGTCACCGGCGATCATCGTCGCGGCAGGAACAGAGTTCGTGCGTCGTCGGAGTCCATCGAGAAGCGCACCCCCAGCTGGCGCGTCACGTTTGAGCGCGAACACCCGCGTATACCATTCGGTTGATTTAGCGCCCTTGTGTCCCATCATGCCATGAATAGCCTTCTGCGGCACCGGGTGCATTGCAAAGGAATCCCAGAAGGTTTTCGGTGTGACGGGCCGGATGGAGAAGGTAACATCGTTACGCTTAGCTTTTGCGACCGCCTTGCTGATCCAGCTGCGCACCGTATCCTCGCTTTTGACCGCTCACAGCCATCCCCGATCGGCCTCCGGAATGGTGACCGTGGCCAGATACTCGCGCAGCCGGCTGACGTATCCGGGATCGGTCAGCGGAACGACTCGGGCCGTTTCGACTGGTAAAAAGGCATGAGAAAGAAAGCTAAAACAGAAATCCAGGAGGGATGAACATACGACAGGTAAAAACCCCCAGTTTAAGGGGGATGGTCACATTACCAATAGTGAAACTGAACTTGTTGCCAATAATCGAGCTGTTTTTCAAGGTTCTGAATCGTTGCAGGATTCACGCCCTTGCTAATGGCCAGATAAAGCGCCATTTCACATGCCTCAATATGTGCCGAAATGTCTTGCGGTAACAATGAGCTGTGGGATGGATGTTTGTAAATGAATTGCATTTTATAGCTCCTTTTTATTTATTAGATCAGAACGGGTACATCCCGTTCAGCCCCATCAGATCCTTGCGTCAGCGTCCTGCATCCGCTTCATCAGGGGACCGGTATTATAGAGTGAAATCTCCGGCGGTCCTTAACCTTATGCGAATTTTCTAAGCCTTTTTCCGGTCCGTTTCGGATTGATGACCTAAATAAAGTTTCTTCAGCACAGTCATAAGTGCCATCACAGCCCTACACTTAAATCAGTGGCAATGTTGCCAGCACAGATAAGAGGTGGAACATGAGCAAAATTGACGAGCTAATAGCAGCCTTACAAAAGGGGGCCGATACCACGCACGACACCTGGGAACAGCTGACGTCAGATCAGACAAGCCGCAGTGGTCATACCGTGCAGCGTGTGGCGGCTGCGCTGGAAAACGGGGTCGATCCGGACGTTATTGCCCTGCAAATGACAAAAAACAGTGAAAGAAACAACCCGGAGAACCCGCAGTCATTTAACGGTGATGAGATAAAGGCCATCGGAAAGGTTTATGCTGCCAACGTCACGCGCGTTGCGCTGACCAAGCCGCAGACCCGTGAACTTATAAAATTGCAGGGCGATACGTCTGGTGCGCCGTCCGGTAATGGCAGTGAGCCTGAACCGTCATACTGACCGTAGCGGGTGCTGTTGCATGGCACTGGCAGCCATTACCTAAGCTGTCCAGATATATTGCCAGATATGAAAAGGGCCGCTTATGCGGCCCTGAAATCTTAGAAGATAAATTACTGCTTGCGGTCTCTACTGAAGCTCCGCTCAGATTTCCGGACGCGCCGCATGTCATGGTAGGGAGAGTCCGGAAACTTAACCAGCTTCGACGCCGGCAATTTGCAGAGACGGCGCAGCCTGGCCGAAAGCCAGATGGCACGCAGGCCAGCCCGGGCATAATGCAACCGACGATAGTTAAAAAATCTTATATGGTAGGGATCGTTCAGCGCATAGAGGTGCTCCAGCATCCGCGCCGTCTGCCTTACGTTAACCGGCAGCTCGCGCAGCTTATACATCAGCGCTGCTGGTAAGACTTTCCATTCACCTTTGACAACGGAAAAATCCAGTACCGGCTCGGGCATTGCGGGAACCAGCAGCAGGTTAAGTAATGGCGGTTCTGGTACACGTTTTCCCTTATCATGGGACGCGTCGGCACAGTGAAGCGTAAAGTCTTCCAGCACGGTAATCAGCTCAATGCAGATGAACAGCCGGTCCTCCTGACGCTTTTCCTCTGCCGTCAGTCGTTCACGACGACGGGTAAAATGATGCGTCAGCGCCACCGCGCCCAGTGCGCCACAAAAGGACAAGGCCGGCGTCATCCACGCTGAGAAATCAGAAGCTTCCTTTACAGGCAAATTTTACTCTCCGATGTAGAGCTTATTAAGAGTGCAAAGTGAGTCTACTGGTCAGCTGGCTTGAGGCTCGTAACCTCATAAAATGCCTGCCATTCATCAGTAGCCTCAGTGTGGTCATCGTTTTCGCTGAAGACAATCATAGTTTTCACATCGCTCAGTTTTTCAACCACCTCAAGTAGCTCAGAGGAAGGAAAAAACAGCAGATAAACCGCGCTGGGAGGCAGGTAATCTTTTTTGAGCATGGTAGAAGAGTGCAGACTGGCGCTCACGCTTTTGATCTGTATGGTTCGGTTACTACGCAGCTGTTTGAAGGCATTTTCGCCGACGGCTTTAGTAATATACTGCTCACAATGTTGTTTATTATTCACGCATACACGCAATTCGACATCATGTGCCTTTGCCTGCTCAACTGCAAAGTTAACAATGGATTTGTACGCTTGCTCAAGCTCTTCCCACGACCGGATATAGCTGTATCTTTGTTTCATGACTTTCCTTTATTGCTGAGTTAATGCCAACGCTTTAAGCGGACAGAACAAAACCGCTGAAGAGCATTTGTTATTTATCCCGAAATAACAATCTGCTGTGCTCGTCAGGAGTAAGCAGGCGTCTCGCGTCGCCAGCGTCCATTGAGAAGCGCACACCCAGCTGGCGCGTTACGTCGAGCGCGAACACCCGCGTGTACCACTCGGTAGATTTGGCGTCTTTGTGGCCCATCATGCCCTGAATCACTTTCTGCGGCACCTGGTGCTGCACCAGGTGCATTGCAAAGGAATCCCGGAAAGTTTTCGGCGTGATCGGCCGGATAGAGAAGGTGACGCCGTCACGCTTTGCATCGGCGACTGCCTGGCTTATCCAGCTGCGTACTGTGTCCTCGCTTTTAACCGCCCACAGCCGTCCCTGATCAGCCTCTGGGATAGTGACGGTGGCCAGATATTCACGCAGCCGGCTTACGTATCCCGGGTCGGTCAGCGGAACAACCCGGGGCGGGTTCGCTTGGGCTTCCGCCTCGGCTTCCAGCTTCTGGGCGATCTCCTCCTTACTCGGTCGGCCGCGCCGGCGCGGCTCGCCGTTCAGCGCCTCAATGCGCCGGCGCTGCTTCAGGGTACGCAGCAGCACAAATGGGCTTTTCAGGGGTACGCCCGTTGCCGGATCGTTCAGCGCAAAGTCCGCCGCCGTCAGCGGCAGCACCTCGTTCAGACGCCCGCCGGTGTTCCACAGGGTATCAATAAAGAGGCGCTTGCGCAGATCAGGAACGTGGCTCAGCAGCACCGCCACCTCCGGCGCCAGCAGGTAGCGGGGCATGGCCGTGCCGTAGGCGGCCGCCAGGTTGCGCAGCGCCACCGCGCTTTCATAGTCGAAGTAGCGCGCCGCCGGATCGGCAACGCTGTGTGAATTCTGCATGAGTTCGCGGGGTAAACTCGCCAAACTTTTAATCTCCGTTGTCTCTCTGCGGTGCAATCAGTAGCCCAGCCACGTCAGCACGTCCCGGGCGCGGTAAATGTCGCACTCGCCCAGGTCGGCGAAAAACTCGGCCGGCGCCTCGATGCCGTGGGCCTGCAGTTCCTCCAGGGCGCGCTGGCGGGTAATGGCGATCCCTTCAGCTGATTCAAGGTAAGCGTCTGACATGCTCGTTGTCTCCCGGTTGGTCAGGGTGGCGGATCAAATTGTCCCGCCAAAGTCCAGCAAAAACCACCGGAAAAAATGATCCGGCGCGGATCCTCATTTTAGCCTTTTCTCCCGTATACGGAAAATAACCTGGACAACTCGGAATTAAAAGGCGCGGCGCCGGCACCGGGTTCGCCGGGTTTGGTCCGCTAATTACCTGACGCAAAAGCTTTTATCACCGGATCGGGGGCGGCCATGGCGTACCAGGCACTCTTGGCTACATGCCTGGTAGGTAAGGCATTAGGAAAATAAAGAAGACAACAACCGTGAGCTTAGCGGAATCTGGCGAGGTTTTAACCCCTGCGACTTTCTCAGATTTCATGTAGCGACACCTGCTCGTTATCTGCTCATATTCACTTGGGTCATCACAGCAGGACTGTCTGTGCTACTCAAAAATAAAAAATTTTAGTAGGAAAATAAATAAAGCGGAAATAAAAAATTGATGAGGAAATGATCACTGTTATCCGGCGCACTGACTTCGGTAAATACGCAATTTTTGAAGCTGTGGATATTTTTAAGCGGAAAGGATTAAGGCTGACCGAAATGACATGAACTGCTTCAGCATGAGGGAGGCTGCGACCCGTTTTAAATCGCATGTGAGTTTGATGATCTGCCGGAGTTTGTTTTTATCGACGAACGCGTGCAGACAATACTTGCTGCTGAACACCTTTTCAATAAAGACGTTAATTTCACGATCGTAGAATCCTTTAAAGCCACAACTACAGGTAAATCGGAACAGACCTGCATCCGCTGTCTGCATCTTGCGCAGAAACTCCTGAGAAATTAATTGGGGATGAACATGGCTGAGCTCAGGGCCGAGCGAAAAACCGTTGAAGAAAATGTGGCAGATAAACACACTGCATCCTTATGGCTCCAGAATATTTAGAATGCAGCCGCCTCTATGACTGTGCGAAAATTTACGAGATATCGACATGCAGATTACCCCGTGTGACGCATCTTCATTTCAGAATTTTCAGCAGAATTAGCAGGCATGGGTAACATTAAAATAACCAGGAGGGATGTTTTGATTTTCATGCAATTAATCCTTATTCAGGTTGATAAAGGATAATTGTAGCTGAGAGGAATAAAAAGCCCCCGTGCGGGGGCGAAATGCAGCAGCATGTCCGGTTAAGGGAATAACTATTAAGGAAAGGGTAACAGCACCCATACTACAATGGCACTCAGCCAGCGTTGATCATGCGGCGATGCGCTTCAGCCATCGCCTGGTGTGCCCCGGACTGGCCGTTATTCATGGTTTCATGGGCAACGGCTGCTCTTTCATGTTCATTCATCGCTGCGAGCGAGGCTGACGGGTGGGTATCGTTGACGGCAATGTTTCCCATCATCTTTTGATGGTTTTCAGCCATTTTCTGGTGGGCTTCCGCAGAGCCATTATTCATGGTTTTATGAGCAATTATGGCCTTTTCATGCTGATTCATTCCGGTCATCCGGGAGGGCTCCCCCTGGATAGCAGATGGGACAGAAGCTGACTGTATCTGGTGAGCCGAAGCCTGGGTATTGTTGAAACGATCGTGAATATTCACAGTTTGAGCGGCCCATGACGCAGATACCACGCCAAAACCTAAAAAAGTTGCAAGTACAATTTTTTTCATGATAATTCTCCATTCCTGAATTAGTGATGTCCGGTTACTGAAGTCAGCGCATCCAGTGACAAACAGAATATTGTTTCGCTGAACCTGTTTACCGGGTGGCCGGCTGTATATTCATAACGGGAATATTTCCTGACAAGTAATACAGCCTTCCTGAGAAGTTGCACTAACTATATCGAATGACTTCTGTTTGCCACGTGACAGGCTGATGACAACTTTGTCATTTATTCCTTTAAATTACGATTGTGGGGTGGCATTCATTATTTTTTCAAGCCTTGGCACTGATAATATGAAACGTGTCGAGCGTATATCCGATTCCACATGGACCCTGCCGTGATGCGCTTCCACGATTGACTTTACAATAGCAAGCCCTATTCCACTGCCTTCATCTTTCCGTTGCCTGGAAGGATCCACACGATAAAAGCGGTCAAAAAGCCTTGATAAATGTTCTTCAGGAATTGGTTTCCCGGGATTTTCAATCATGAGTTCGAAATAATTTTCCTGTTCCTTTATCGATACGGTTACCGCATTACCTTCCGGCGTATAGCGCAGGGCATTAGAGAGCAGATTGTTGATGGCGCGTCTGAACATCTGGGGATCACCTTCGATAAGGCAATGCATCCCGTTGAATTTCAATGTGATGTTCCGTTCCTCCGCCCAGGCGTCGAAGAAATCGAAGACTTTGATGATCTCCGCACTCAGGTCAAACATGACCCAGTTCGGGCTCAGCTGATTATTATCCGCCTGCGCCAGGAAAAGCATATCGCTGACCATCTTGGTCATCCGGTTATACTCCTCAAGACTGGAGTAGAGGACATCCTCAAGCTCCTTCTGCGTCCGGTCCTGACTCAGTGCAATTTCAGTTTGCGTCACGAGATTAGTAATCGGAGTTCTGATCTCGTGTGCAATATCGGCAGAAAAATTGGCCTGTCGGGTAAAAACATCCTCGATTTTCTCAATCATGTGATTGAAAGAGACGACCAACTGCTCCAGCTCAATAGGAACACGTGAGGGTTCCAGCCGCGCATCAAGATTTTCCGAGGTGATATTTTTAATGGCATTACTGACGTTACGCAGGGGCAGGTGTCCCTGACGAACAGCAATGCGGATGATGAGCACAATCAGCAGACTTATCGCCACAGCAATTGCAATCAGATTCTTTTTCAGTGCGTCGAGATAGTGAAGATGAAAGTTGATGGAGAGGCCCGTCAGCAGGACATAGTTCTGGCTTTTTCCCTGCAGTGTTGCGGTTCCTGAAGAGGCGATAATCCGGTATGTTTCCATCTTCATGCCTGGCCCGCCGTGCACGGGTCTGACCGGATCTTCCACCGTCCAGAGAAAAACATCCTTCGCGCGACAGTGTGAGCTGAAGTCAGCCGTCTTCATCGCCGGGCGTAATGCCGCTCCCTGTGCCGAACTGAACAGGATATTTCCCTGCGGATCCATCAGCAGAACGGCAACGTTACGGTAACTGGCAATCGACTCCTTTATTTTGCTTATCTTTTTCTCATCGGGATCGGCCGGCGACTGCAGTATGCCGTGCATTGTCGTGCTGATTTGTTGCAGATCGCTGACATCCTGTTCGGCAAAATGATTCTCTACGGAATGCAGCATAAACCATGTAAAGGCGATAAATGCCAGTATCGTGGACAGGCTGATAAAAAAGGTCAGCCGCAGGGCAAGAGAGAAAGGGCGCCTGGAGAGCATTTTACGCATCAGGAACCTCAAGCATGTAGCCCACGCCCCGAACCGTCTGGATAAGCTTCGGCTCGTAATCATTGTCTATCTTAGCGCGAAGCCGCTTTACCGCGACGTCAATGGCGTTCGTGTCACTGTCAAAATTCATGTCCCATACCTGGGAGGCAATCAGAGAGCGCGGGAGAACTTCCCCCTGGTGACGAAGGAAAAACTCCAGCAGACTGAACTCCTTACTGGTCAATAAAATGCGGTTCCCGGCGCGACTTACCTTTCTTGATACAAGATCAATCGTAAGGTCGGCCACCTGAAACTGGCTCTCCGTGATCACCGTATTACCCCGTCGCAGCAGTGTTCGTACCCGGGCGAGAAGCTCAGCAAACGCGAAGGGTTTTACCAGGTAATCATCTGCGCCAAGCTCAAGCCCTTTTACGCGGTGTTCAATCGTGCCGAGGGCTGTCAGTAATAATACCGGCATCCCTTTGCCGGCATTGCGCAGCATACGGATGATATCCCAGCCGTTCACATCAGGCAGCATGATATCCAGGATCACCAAATCATACTCGGCAGTCATGGCGAGATGATAGCCGGTCAGGCCATTATCAGCATGATCGACCACGAATCCTGCTTCAGTCAGCCCCTTGCTGAGGTATTCACCTGTTTTCATTTCGTCTTCAACGATCAGTATTTTCATCTTTCTCTCCGACGGGCAGCTAATGTCATTCTATTGCGCCCGCGACCGTTATCAACGAATGTCAGAATAATGACAACATTGTCATTATTCTGTCACCCGGCAAACAGAGAGCGTTCTGTAAAGTACCCCTATCAATATTCCGGACTTCATTTGAACCCTTTACCAGGTCGGCCTGGACGAGAAGCGTTATGTTCAAATTAAAACTACTTAGCATCAGCACGATATTCATCCTGGCAGGCTGTGTCTCTCTGGCGCCCGAATATCAGCGGCCGGCGGCACCGGTACCCCAGCAGTTCTCCCTGTCCCGCAACAGCCTGGAGCCGACGGTGGCGGGATACCAGGACACCGGATGGAGTAACTTTTTTGCCGATCCCGAGGTTACCAGACTGATCACTGAAGCCCTGACGAATAACCGCGATCTCAGAATGGCCGCCCTCAAAGTGGAAGAGGCCCGGGCTCAGTACAACGTCACGGATGCAGACCGTTATCCTCAGTTAAATGCTTCCTCAGGTATCACTTACAGTGGTGGACTGAAAGGAGATAAAACGCCCCCCCGGGAATACGACGCGGGTCTGACGCTCAGTTACGAGCTCGATTTTTTCGGCAAACTCAAAAATATGAGCGAGTCTGACAGGCAGAACTATTTCGCCAGCGAAGAAGCCCGTCGTGCCGTACATATCCTGCTGGTCTCAAATGTTTCCCAGAGCTATTTCAGTCAGCAGCTGGCTTATGAACAACTTCGTATCGCCCGGGAGACGCTGAAGAATTACGAACAGTCCTATGCGTTCGTTGAGAAACAGCTGGTGACCGGCAGTACAAACGTTCTGGCACTGGAGCAGGCTCGCGGGCAGATAGAAAGTACCCATGCAGAGATCGCCAAGCGAGAAGGCGACCTGGCTCAGGCCAATAATGCCCTGCAGCTGGTACTGGGAACGTATCATGCGTTTCCATCGGAAAAAAAGATGAAAGGCAGTGTGATAAATCCAGTAAAACTGCCACCAAACCTGTCATCGCAAATTTTGCTGCAGCGACCGGATATTATGGAAGCGGAATATCAGCTGAAAGCCGCTGATGCCAATATCGGCGCAGCGCGTGCCGCCTTTTTCCCGTCCATCACGCTGACCAGCGGGCTTTCGGCAAGCAGCACGGAATTGTCCAACCTCTTCACACCGGCGAGCGGAATGTGGAATTTTATTCCGATAATTGACATCCCGATTTTTAATGCCGGCAGAAACAAATCCAATTTGAAACTCGCTGAAATTCGTCAGCAGCAGTCAGTAGTTAATTACGAACAAAAAATTCAGGCAGCATTTAAAGAGGTTGCCGACACGCTTGCGCTGCGGGACAGCATTAATCAGCAACTTGAGGCGCAACAGCGTTATCTTGACTCATTACAGATTACCCTTCAGCGTGCCAGAGGATTATATTCCAGTGGCGCCGTCAGTTATATCGAAGTACTTGATGCAGAACGATCTTTGTTCACCACGCAGCAAGCCATCCTGGATCTTACCTATTCCCGTCAGGTCAATGAAATTAATCTGTTCACTGCGCTGGGAGGCGGTTGGGCAGAGTAAATCTATTTAAATAGTCAGGAAAAATAAAATGCGTAATTCACTTAAAGCGGTTGTATTTAGTGCTCTTTCCGTAATGTTTTCAGCGGGGCTGCATGCAGAAACCCATCAGCACGGCGAAATGAATGCTGCCGGTAATGCCTCAGCACAGCAGATAATTAAAGGAAAGGGTATTGTCAAAGACATTGATCTCAGCAGTAAGAAAATCACGATTTCTCACGAAGCCATCCCGGCGGTTGGCTGGCCTGCTATGACCATGCGTTTCACCTTTGTGAATGCAGACGACAGTATTACGGCCCTGAAAGCGGGCACTCACGTTGACTTTACGTTTGTTCAGCAGAGCAATATCTCTTTACTCAAAAGCATCAACGATACGCAATCCTGATTGACAGTCCGGAGTGAATACAACCTGTGCGCCTGTTAATTAATTATCAGGCGTATATGCCAGGGGTTTTGATTTTTTATCGGAAAATTGTATGGCTTCTTCAAAGATAAAATATGCTGCAATAATTATCAGCAGCCTTATAGCGGGAGGGCTGATATCTGTCACTGCCTGGCAGTTTGTAAATTCCGCACAGGAAACAGGAAAAACAGAACATACCGAAAAGGAACGCAAGGTGCTTTTCTGGTATGACCCAATGAAGCCGGAAACCAAATTTGACAAACCCGGTAAATCCCCCTTCATGGATATGGATCTGGTGCCTAAATATGCTGATGAAAACGAAGATAAAAGCGGCAGAGGGATCCGTATTGACCCGACTCAGGTGCAGAATCTGGGATTAAAAACACAAAAAATTTCCCGAGGGATGCTGAATTATTCTCAGACAATCCCGGCCAACGTCAGTTATAACGAATATCAGTTTGTTATTGTTCAGGCGCGTTCTGACGGCTTCGTTGAAAAAGTCTATCCCCTGACAACAGGCGATCATGTGAAGAAAGGGACGCCGCTTATCGATATCACCATTCCGGAATGGGTGGAGGCGCAGAGTGAGTTCCTCCTGCTGTCCGGTACCGGAGGAACGCCCACGCAACTGAAAGGCGTCCTGGAACGGCTTCGCCTGGCAGGCATGCCGGAAGAGGATATTCAGAGACTGCGTTCCACCCGCAGTATTCAGACCCGGTTTACCATTAAGGCACCTATCGATGGTGTCATTACTGCGTTTGACCTGCGTACGGGTATGAACATTTCAAAAGATAAAGTGGTGGCCCAGATTCAGGGGATGGATCCTGTATGGATCAGTGCGGCAGTCCCGGAATCCATTGCCTATCTGCTGAAAGATACCTCACAGTTTGAAATATCGGTACCGGCTTATCCGGACAAAACATTCCATGTTGAAAAATGGAACATTCTCCCGAGTGCAGATCAGACAACCCGTACGCTGCAGGTACGTCTGCAGGTTACGAACAAGGACGAGCTGCTTAAGCCGGGTATGAATGCGTATCTGAAACTGAATACCCAAAGTCAGGAAATGCTGCTGATACCAAGCCAGGCCGTGATTGATACCGGTAAAGAACAGCGTGTGATCACCGTTGATGAAGAGGGCCGGTTTGTACCGAAACAAATTCACGTTCTGCACGAATCACAGCAACAGTCTGGTATTGGTAGTGGGCTGAATGAAGGCGACACCGTGGTGGTCAGCGGCCTCTTCCTGATTGACTCAGAGGCCAATATTACCGGGGCGCTGGAGCGCATGCGTCATCCAGAAAAGTCGGACGACACAATGCCGGCAATGCTTGGCCAGCCTGAAAATATGCATTCAGGACACTGAGGAGACGACGATGATTGAATGGATTATCCGGCGATCGGTCGCCAACCGTTTCCTTATAATGATAGCAGCCCTGTTTCTCAGCATCTGGGGAGCCTGGACTATCATCAATACCCCCGTGGATGCGCTGCCCGACCTGTCTGATGTGCAGGTGATTATCAAAACCAGCTATCCCGGCCAGGCTCCGCAGATTGTCGAAAACCAGGTCACCTATCCGCTCACCACCACCATGCTGTCGGTACCGGGCGCAAAGACCGTGCGCGGTTTTTCTCAGTTCGGTGACTCCTACGTGTACATCATTTTTGAAGATGGTACCGATCTGTACTGGGCCCGGTCACGCGTTTTGGAATACCTGAACCAGGTTCAGGGCAAGCTGCCTGCCGGTGTCAGTTCTGAAATAGGCCCTGATGCCACCGGTGTGGGCTGGATATTTGAATATGCCCTGGTCGATCGCAGCGGAAAACACGACCTTTCTGAACTGCGCTCCCTGCAGGACTGGTTCCTGAAATTTGAACTGAAAACCATTCCGAATGTTGCAGAAGTGGCGTCGGTGGGCGGCGTAGTGAAGCAGTATCAGATCCAGGTAAATCCGGAAAAACTGGTTCAGTACGGCATCAGCCTGCCCGAAGTTAAGCAGGCACTTGAATCCTCTAACCAGGAGGCCGGAGGCTCATCCGTTGAAATCGCGGAAGCGGAGTACATGGTCAGGGCCAGCGGCTACCTTCAGACCATCGATGATTTCAATAACATCGTTCTGAAAACCGGAGAGAACGGGATTCCGGTTTATCTGCGTGATGTTGCCCGCGTACAGACCGGGCCGGAAATGCGTCGCGGTATTGCCGAGCTTAACGGCCAGGGTGAAGTGGCAGGCGGCGTTGTAATTTTGCGTTCGGGTAAAAATGCGCGCGAGGTCATTACTGCCGTTAAGGATAAGCTGGATACGCTGAAGGCAAGCCTGCCTGAAGGAGTCGAGATCGTCACCACCTACGATCGCAGCCAGTTAATTGACCGGGCCATTGACAACCTCAGTTATAAACTCCTTGAAGAGTTTATTGTTGTTGCCATTGTCTGTGCGCTGTTCCTCTGGCATGTCCGTTCAGCACTGGTGGCGATTATTTCTCTGCCTCTTGGCCTGTGTATCGCCTTTATTATCATGCACTTCCAGGGACTGAACGCCAATATTATGTCGCTGGGGGGGATCGCGATTGCCGTCGGGGCGATGGTGGATGCGGCCATTGTCATGATTGAAAACGCGCATAAACGGCTGGAAGAGTGGGACCATCAGCATCCCGGTGAGGAGATAGATAACGCCACCCGCTGGAAGGTCATCACCGATGCCTCCGTGGAAGTAGGGCCAGCGCTGTTTATCAGCCTGCTGATCATCACCCTGTCGTTCATTCCTATTTTTACCCTTGAAGGGCAGGAAGGACGCCTGTTTGGGCCGCTGGCCTTCACGAAAACGTATTCCATGGCAGGAGCGGCCGCGCTGGCCATCATCGTCATTCCGATCCTGATGGGATTCTGGATCCGGGGAAAAATACCCGCTGAGACCAGTAATCCACTCAACCGGTGGCTGATTAAGGGGTATCACCCCTTACTGCTCAGGGTACTTCACTGGCCAAAAACAACCCTGCTGGTTGCGGCCTTATCCATTTTCACGGTGATCTGGCCAATGAGTCAGGTGGGCGGTGAGTTTCTGCCGAAGATCAATGAGGGAGACCTGCTCTACATGCCGTCAACGCTGCCAGGTGTATCCCCAGCTGAGGCTGCGGCACTCCTGCAGACCACGGACAAGTTAATCAAATCCGTGCCTGAAGTGGCGTCTGTTTTTGGCAAAACCGGTAAGGCAGAGACCGCAACGGATTCCGCTCCACTGGAAATGGTGGAAACAACCATTCAGCTGAAACCTGAAGATCAGTGGCGACCGGGCATGACGATTGACAAGATTGTTGACGAACTGGATAAGACGGTCCGTTTACCGGGTCTGGCAAACCTGTGGGTTCCCCCTATCCGTAACCGTATCGATATGCTCTCGACCGGGATTAAAAGCCCGATCGGTATCAAGGTTTCCGGAACCGTTCTGTCCGATATCGATGCGACAGCACAGAGAATTGAAGCAGTAGCCAAAACCGTGCCGGGAGTGGTGTCTGCTCTGGCAGAGCGTCTGGAAGGCGGCCGCTACATTGATGTTGATATCAACCGGGAAAAAGCATCCCGTTACGGGATGACGGTGGGCGATGTCCAGATGTTCGTTTCCTCAGCCATCGGCGGCGCGACGGTAGGCGAAACGGTGGAAGGCGTGGCCCGCTACCCGATTAATATCCGCTATCCGCAGGATTACCGGAACAGTCCGCAGGCCCTGAGGCAGATGCCGATCCTGACACCGATGAAGCAGCAAATCACCCTGGGGGATGTCGCTGATGTGAGGGTGGTTTCCGGACCGACGATGCTGAAAACGGAAAATGCCCGACCCGCCAGCTGGATCTATATTGATGCCCGCGACCGGGACATGGTGTCAGTGGTAAACGACATCAAGACGGCCATCAGCCAGAAGGTGAAACTGAGACCGGGTACCAGTGTATCCTTTTCAGGGCAGTTTGAATTACTGGAGCATGCCAATAAAAAGCTGAAACTGATGGTACCGATGACGGTGATGATCATTTTCATTCTGTTATACCTGGCGTTCCGTCGCGTTGATGAGACCTTACTCATTCTGATGAGTCTGCCGTTCGCACTCGTCGGTGGAATATGGTTCCTCTACTGGCAGGGCTTCCATATGTCTGTGGCCACCGGCACCGGGTTTATCGCCCTGGCCGGGGTGGCGGCGGAGTTTGGCGTGGTCATGCTGATGTACCTGCGTCATGCCATCGAAGCGCATCCGGAATTGTCCCGTAAGGAGGCGTTTACACCGGAAGGCCTTGATGAAGCCCTTTATCACGGTGCCGTGCTGCGTGTCCGGCCGAAAGCCATGACCGTGGCGGTGATAATTGCGGGTCTTCTGCCCATACTCTGGGGAACCGGCGCCGGTTCAGAGGTCATGAGCCGTATTGCGGCGCCGATGATTGGCGGGATGATCACTGCTCCCCTGCTGTCACTGTTCATTATTCCTGCCGCCTACAAATTAATCTGGCTGCGCAGACATAAAAAAAACGTGTCTTAATCCTGAAAGGGCACCCCGGGTGGGTTCCCTTCTGAACAAATTCGTGTGAACGACACGATTTATATCGCTAATTTACCGAGGTGAGTATGAATAAAGTGGTGTTAGTGGCTCTGGCTCTCGGCCTGTCACTGCCGGCAATCGCAAGTGAAAAAGTCATAGATATGTACAAGTCAGAACACTGTGGGTGCTGTTTCTTATGGGGCAAGGCGATGGAAAAAGACGGGTTTAAAGTGCGAACGCACGTCATGAACGATCAGGCGCTGTCAGCCCTGAAAGAAAAGTATTCTGTTCCGGCAGGACTACGCAGCTGTCATACAGCGGTTGCAGGCAAGCTGGTCATCGAAGGCCATGTCCCGGCGACGACGATACATCAGGCAATGCAGTCAGGTTCGGGCATTTACGGTCTCGCCACACCCGGCATGCCCGCAGGCAGTCCGGGAATGGAGATGGGCGACCGAAAAGAGGCTTACAATGTTATGGCCTTTGCCCCGGATGGAAGTCAGAACGTCTTCCAGAGAATCGAATAGACGCTGATAACGGGACGCCGGCATCATCCGGTCTGATGCCGGCATTATTCGTGGTAATCGCATCCGTGACATACTCTGTAGATATGAGACGCTCAGGTGTGCATAAGGAAAATTACTGTGAAAAATGATAATGCAGTGACACACGATCACCAGCCTGCTTCTGAACAGACGCGATCCGCAGACGCCAGTCAGTCAGTGCGTAAGGTAAGGGACCCCGTGTGCAGAATGTCCATCCTGCCGGAAAAGGCGCACAGCAGCATCAGATTCCATGACCATCAGTTTTACTTCTGCTCTGCCAGCTGCGAGAGCAAATTTTCAGCCCATCCCGATCATTATCTGAGCGGAAACGCCAATGAAGCCTCCCATCATCATGAAGCTAGCCCTGAAAGGGTAAAACCGTCATACCGGCAGAGTGAGAAAACGATGTCTGACGGCGTGTGGACATGTCCGATGCATCCGGAGATACGTCGCAGTGGTCCCGGAAGTTGCCCCGTTTGTGGAATGGCGCTGGAACCGCTTGTTGCCACAGCATCCACGGGCCAGGGTGATGAACTTCGCGACATGACCAGACGCTTCTGGCTGGGATTGCTGTTGACGTTACCGGTTCTGGTGCTCGAAATGGGATCCCATTTGTTTCCGCGAATGATGCAATTACTGCAGCCACAGTACAACGTCTGGCTGCAGTTGCTTCTGGCCACTCCGGTGGTGTTGTGGTGCGGATGGACATTCTTCTCGCGTGCCGGAGCCTCGCTACGTAACCGCTCGCTGAACATGTTTACTCTCGTTGCAATGGGCACGGGAGTAGCCTGGGTGTACAGCGTCATCGCCACGATCTTTCCCTCTCTTTTTCCTGCGTCCTTCAGGATCATGAATGGCCAGGTTGCCGTGTACTTTGAAGCGGCCTCCGTTATCACGGTGCTGGTCCTGCTGGGGCAGGTTCTTGAATTACGGGCAAGGGAACAAACGTCAGGCGCCATTACCGCGTTGCTGAACCTCGCCCCCAAAACAGCCAGACGTCTGGATCCTGATGGCCATGAGACGGATATCAAAGCAGAAGACGTCCTGCCTGGCGATAAACTCCGTATCAGGCCTGGAGAGAGTGTTCCGGTTGATGGCATCGTGCTCGAAGGCCGTACCACCGTGGATGAATCGATGGTAACCGGGGAATCAATGCCGGTTACCAAAACGGAAAATGACCGCGTTATCGGAGGGACCATAAATCAGACCGGTAGCCTCATCATGCAGGCGGAGAAAGTCGGTGATGAAACAATGCTGTCCCGTATTGTAAAGATGGTCGCTGATGCGCAACGCTCACGCGCGCCCATTCAGAGAATGGCTGACAGTGTCTCGGGATGGTTTGCTCCCCTGGTAATACTCATTGCAGCCGTCACGTTTGTGGTCTGGGCTGTCTGGGGGCCTGAACCCAGGGTAGCGCACGGTCTGATAGCCGCGGTTTCGGTCCTGATTATCGCTTGTCCCTGTGCGCTGGGACTGGCCACACCCATGTCGATAATGGTGGGGGTGGGCAAAGGGGCCCAGTCAGGGGTTTTAATCAAAAACGCTGAATCCCTGGAACGCCTTGAAAAAGTGAACACTCTGGTTGTCGATAAAACCGGCACGCTCACGGAAGGTGCGCCCTCGGTGACTGGTATAATCAGCCTGATACCGGGCGGCGAAGAGGCTCTGTTACGAGTGACGGCCGCCGTAGAAAAAGGATCACAGCATCCGCTGGGTATGGCAGTGGTCAACGCCGCACGTGAAAAAGGGATCACGGTACCGACAGTCAGTGATTTTAATGCCCCGTCAGGTAAAGGGGTCTCAGGGCATGTTGAAGGGCAACGGGTTATTATTGGTAATGAGCTGGCCATGCAGGATAACAGTATCGTTATTGATAACCAGAAGACCACTGCGGATGCCTTGCGCAGGGAAGGCGCAACCGTTATCTATGTGGCGAAAGACGGGCAGCTTGCCGGCCTGATCGCTATTTCGGATCCCCTTAAAGCAACCACGCCCGAGGCACTTAAGGCCTTACGTGGGGCGGGTATCCGTATTGTCATGCTGACAGGGGATAACCAGCTTACTGCTGAAGCCGTGGCGCATAAGCTCGGAATAGAAGAGGTCGAAGCCGGGGTTTTACCTGATGGTAAAAAAGCAGTGATTAGTCGGCTGAAAGCAACAGGCCATGTGGTGGCGATGGCGGGTGACGGCGTGAACGATGCACCTGCACTCGCGGCTGCTGACGTGGGGATTGCGATGGGTACGGGGACTGACGTGGCAATAGAGAGCGCCGGCATCACGCTTCTTAAAGGTGACCTGATGATGCTGAACAGGGCTCGCCATCTGTCCGAGATCACCATGAAAAATATCCGGCAGAATCTGTTTTTTGCCTTTATCTACAATGCCATCGGAGTGCCCGTGGCCGCAGGTCTGCTTTATCCGGCGTATGGCATATTGCTCTCGCCGGTAATTGCGGCAGCGGCTATGGCCCTTTCTTCCGTCAGTGTTATCGTTAATGCGTTACGTCTGAGAAGTATCAGGCTCGGCAAAGAAGGGCATTAATTAGTGCGCATTTGCTGACAGAAGGAGACCGTTATGAAAGTACCACTTATGCCGAGGTTGCAGTAGTCGAGCTCGCGGCATTTGTGCTTTTACGTTAGCACTGCTCACATCTGGTCGGCTACTGGGCTTATCTTTTACTGCTGATCCGGGGGGGATATTTCTTCCAGCGCCATCATTACGCGCTGGCTGAGGCTGTGATAAAGCCCGTAATTTGAGCTGAACACGTAAACCCGTTCCTGAAAATTCTGCGTCTTAATCTGGAACCATGTGGTGCCCATTTTTATTCCCAGCGCTTTTGCGCCAGCGCTGCGGGCGAGCACGCATCCATCATTGTTACTCAGCACCACCACAGGCTTCCCCCTCAGGTCGGGGCGGAATAAGGCTTCACAGCTGGCATAAAACGAATTTACGTCGGCAAGGCCAAACACAGGCATAGCTACCTCCGGCGTGCGCGCGTGCTGTTAAAAAACCATGTGACCACGCTGAGCAGCTGCAGCTCTTCAGGATAGATAATGGAATAAGACGGATTCATTGGCAGAAGTGCGAGCCGCGGGAACAGCTGAAGACGTTTGACTGTGAACTCACCATTTACCTCAGCAATAACGATATCCCCGTGGGTGGCTTCCTCTGCGCGATCAACCACCATGACGTCGCCATCACACAATCCCAGATCGCGCATACTGTGTCCGCTGGCACGTACGAAGAACGTTGATGCTCGTCGGCGTATGCAAAGCTCATTGAGATCGAGTTCTTTCTCCACGTAATCCTGAGCAGGGGAGGGGAAGCCAGCTGCGCAGGGCTCCGCATAGAGCGCTACGCGGACAGGCGGTGTGAAGACCGGTGGCCAGAGTAAGGTCAGGCCCTGTGCATAACGGCCCGGTTCATAATCCCGGCCCCCGGATGTACTGCCGTATAACGGTAATTGCGTTTGAACAGACCATAGAAATCCTCCTCTTAATTATACTGTTTATGCGCACAGCATTAATGAGGCAGTTTTATCTGGCAAGCAGAGCGAAACGGCTGCAGGCATTTAACCTGCTCATCTGTATGAAGGGTGACCGCTTTATTTCTTTTTGGCGCTGAACATTCACACACCATAAGCAAGTGGGGCAAATGTACGCAAGGCCCGGCGGTGTCTTGCATACCCTGCAGGGTAAACGATCAGGTTCTGATTCTGAGGTATGTGAGAACAAAAAAAGCAATGACTCGCCAGGGCGAGCCACTGAAAGACAGGAAGGTAACTTATACGGCGCATATACTGACGGTGAAATGTTACTTTTTAAGCCAGTTTTCCATCTGCTTTATCTCTTCTTTCTGAGCACTGATAATATTTTCAGCCATTTTTTTCATCTCAGGGTCTTTGCCATATTTGAGTTCTGTTTCAGCCATAGCGATCGCCCCCTTGTGATGCTCAATCATGCCTTTTGCAAAGGCCCTGTCGGCATCCTTGTCTTTTACCGCGTTCATCATGCCGTCATGCATCTGCTGCATACCAGACATGTAGTCCTTTGACGCCGGGGACATGTTCATGTCATGCGACATTTTCATATCCGGCTTCTGGGCCATAACGGCTGCCGGCAGGGCAAGCATCAACGCAGCCAGTGTCAGAGAAAATTTCTTCATGATTCGTTCCTTCTCAGCATCAGATAAAATCAGGGTTTCAGATCGTCATCAATTATCCCTCCACTCTTTTCGGAAGAGTCTACTGATGCAGATCAGAGAGTTGTCGTTACAGGTATAAGTCTGGAACAAAAAAGCATAAGCGCAAAGTCAGGCTGCTGGCAATTCCACCGTAAAGGTTATTAACTCGCCGTTCATCACAGCCTGTAACGAACCATTGTGTGCCTGCAGAATGGATCGCGTGATTGAGAGACCGAGCCCTGCACCGTCCGTATTATGCTGACGTGACGTATCTGCCCGGTAAAACCGGTCGAAAAGTCTTGTAATATTTTTATCAGTGATGACACGGGTGCGGTTCGATACGTGTATATAAGCCAGCGTTTCCCCCTGCTCTGCGCAAATCAGGATCTCATCGCCCTCTAAAGAATATTTTATTGCATTTGTTATGAGGTTACTCAGCGCCCGCCGAATCATCAGCCGGTCACCGGCAAAGCAGGCATCGCCCTCAAGATTAAGGGATTTTCCATTTTCAGCTGCCAGGGGTTCAAAATACTCAATCAGCTCGGTAATTTCAGTATGTGCCATGATTGTCTCCTTTTTGAGGGAGAGAAGGCCATTATCTGACTTAGCCAGGAAAAGCATATCGCTGCTCATTCTGGCAAGCCTGCCCAGCTCTTCTAGATTGGAAAAAAGGATCTCCCTGTAACTGTCAGCATCACGCTCCCGTGACAACGCGACCTGCGTCTGCATCATCAGATTGCTGACAGGGGTGCGAAGCTCGTGAGCAATATCCGATGAAAATTCGGACAGACGCCGGAAGGAGCTTTCGAGCCTCTCCAGCATGCTGTTGAACTCTGCAACCGTAGGCAGGAGCTCAGCGGGTAGCCGGTGCGCCGGCAGGCGCTCGCCGAGGTTATTAACGGTTACTGCCGAGGCCAGGCGGTTAATTTCGTTAAGCGGCCGCAGCCCTATTCTGGTGACAATCCAGCCCAGCAGTATCGATATAAAAATCAGGCCCCCGTTAAACCAGATCAGCCACTTCTTTAGCTGGGCAATAAAGGCGTCGTGAAGGCTCGTATCATAGGCAGCGGTTATCAGCATATCGCGCTGCCCGCTGGCATCCGGCACACTCACTTTTCTGACGATAACGTTATAGCGCCACCCGTTATCTTCAGTCGTCTGAAGGACACCGGGCTGATGTATATTAACGGCAAAGCGCTGTTCCGGAACCGGAAACCCCGGAGAAACATAGTCGGTCAGTATCCGGTTGTCCGCAGTTCTGACGGACAGATAAAGTCCACTATGGCCTACCATCGCGTCGGCTAACTTACGTGCCAGTCCGGCGTTGTTCAGGCGACCGCTATGAAACTCTCCTTCAAGCAGCTCGGTTGCCAGCTCAAGCTTTCCGTTAAGCAGCGTCAGATCCTGATTACGGAAATAGCTGTCCAGCGCGGTCACCAGTAAGGCGCTCGAAAGCAGCCATACAGACATCATGACGCCTGCAAACACAATGCTCAGCCTGGACGTCAGGGACCAGTTACGCTTCACTCTTCACGGATCTCCAGTACGTAGCCGATTCCCCGTACGGTATGAATAAGCTTTGGGCTGAAGTCGTCGTCAATTTTGCTACGCAGGCGTCGGACAGCCACATCAATAACATTCGTGTCACTTTCAAAATTTATATTCCACACCAGCGAAGAAAGCAGGTTTCGGGGCAGAACTTCTCCACGACGCTGCAGCAACAGCTCCAGGAGAGAAAACTCTTTGGATGAAAGATGGATTCGTTTCCCGGATCTGCTGACACTCCGGCGGGCGACATCTATAGTCAGGTCTGCAATGGTAAGTATACCGCCCGTCTGTGAGCGGTTACGCCTCAGCTGCGTCCGGATGCGGGCCAGCAGCTCAGCAAAGTCGAAGGGCTTGAGCAGATAGTCATCGGCCCCCAGATCGAGGCCTCTGATTTTTTCGCTGATATTGTCTTTTGCGGTAAGAAACAGCACGGGTTCTTCATGACGGGCCATTCTCATCTGCCGCAGGATATCCCATCCGTCCATGGAGGGCAGCATAATATCCAGAATGATAAGGTCATAACGCTGCTTCAGTATGTGCTCAAGCCCCTGCAGGCCGTCATTGACCAGGGTCACGTTGTAGCCCGCCTCCTGGAGGCCTTGTCTGAGGTAAGTTCCTGTTTTAAGTTCGTCCTCAACGATAAGAATTGAGCTCATGGCGACATATCCCGTTTCAGCTTAATGATTACTCCATACCCGAGCCGGGCGACAGGGTGCCAAGCCATGCTACGGTTGCGAGGATCAGGATGGATACACTGAACTCTGTGATAATACTTCTGCGCATCAGTGCAATTCCTGTCTTATACCTGCCCTGACTCAGGGCGGTTTCCAGTCTGGGAGCCAGCCTGAAGCGGTTAGCGGCCGCCAGCAACAGCATCACAAAGAAAAGTGCGGTTTTGGTAAGCAATAGTAACCCGTAATGACTGCCCGGCAGCGTCCGGAAGGGATCGTCAACAATATAGAAAAAATTAATCCCGGCGGTCAGAACGATGCTGACAACAATCACAGACCCTGTTCTGCCAAATCCTGTCAGCGCATCAGAAAGCTGACGAGCGTGACCGGCATTTTCAACTTTTTTCAGGCACAGCAGGATACTGAATGCCGCCAGGGCTCCAACCCATGCTCCCGCTGCCGACAAATGAACTATATCACTCAAAAGGTGAAGCCAGTAATCAGGCCCGTCATTCATTGCAGCATGGCCACCCCAGGCAAGCGTAGACAGTGCAACGCCTCCTGACAGAGTCAGTACATAATGGGATATGCGGGCATTGCGCAGACGTAACCCCAGCCCCATAAAAGCGATTAACAGCGCAATCAGGCGTATAACCCAGCTCAGGCCGACGGCTGTTTCCCCGATTACCATCTCCATAATGTGAAGCGTAATTTCGCCGACATCAGTCATGCCGCTCATTGCCTTAGCGACAAGCAGCATATTAGCCAGCGATAAAACAATGCCTGCCGAAATCAACAGGAAGTAGAACGACCAGACGCTGAAAAGTGACACCGATTTTTTAAGTTTTCCCCTGACGGCATACAGTTCAAATAAGGGCAGACCAAATAAAACCATCAGGTCCAGATAAAGAAAAAAACGGATAACAATAAAGGTCTGATCGTTCATGATATTACTTCACATCAAAACTGTAGTTACCGGTGCGCGGATGCGTATCGGAAGAGACAGCGCGCCATTCCACTTTATAGGTACCGGCGCCAAGAGGCTTAGCTGGTGTAATCACCATCGTTTTTGGATCGCTGCCTGCTGCTACTTTCGCGGCTACAGGCATGGGTGAATGAGAGGACATGCCCGGCATTGCCGTCATGACCAGGCGGGCACCTGAAAATTTCGTAACCAGGTTTTCTGTAAAGTGCAGTTCAACTTTCGCAGGAGCGGATACCTGCGACTTGTCTGCAGGAACAGAGGAGGCCAGCTCCGGGTGTGCCTGTGCAGTGAATGCGGCAAAAGAAGCAGCAACAGCGATGGCGTAAGTAGCAAAAGAATATTTCATAGTCATACCTGTCTTGTTGTTTATTAAGATTAACTACTTCAGAACCACACGCGGGCTCCGAGCAGGAAACGTACTTCGTTATCCTTTTCTCCCTCGCGGGCGGCCATGTCGGCGGTATTGCCGTACAGCTGATTCCATGAAACTCCGATATAGGGCGCAAATTCACGCCTCACTTCATAACGAAGCCGCAGCGAGAGTTCGGTATTAGACAGCCCTTTTCCGATCTCCCGGTCTTTATCATCTTTGCTGAAGACATTCGCCTCCAGTGATGGCTGCAGGATCAGCCTGTTGGTCAGCAACACGTCATATTCAGTCTCAAAACGCAAAGCCGTCCGACCCCTTTCACCGGCAAACGCGGTCAGCTCGGTTTCCAGGTTATAAAGCGGCATCCCCTGAAAACCGGCAGCAAGCCAGGTCTGCTGCCGGCCGGGCCTGAAATCCTGACGCGCACCGGCGACGACGTCCCACCACGGTGAGACTGCGTGTCCCCAGAGAGCCTGAACTTCGGCGCTTTCCGTTTTTCCTTTGCTGGTTTCACCTTCACTGCGTAACCAGAGGCGATCTATATCGCCACCAACCCAGCCGCTGACATCCCAGCTGAACCCGCCGGAATCATTGTTTTTTTGCCACTCCAGCTGGTCGGCCAGCACATACCAGTTAATGCTGCTGTCGTGCACTTTATGCCCGTGTACATCCGGAAATGCTGCCCGCCGATCGGCATCGGTCAATGCCGGAATCGGTGTGCGGCTCTCAGTCGGGGCGGCTGGCTGCATAGACTCCATGCCATCCATTCCGGACATACTTTCCATACCCGCCATGTTTCCCATTCCGGAGTGATCCATCCCGGTCATGTTTTCCATACCAGAATGATCCATGCCACTCATTTTTGAATGGTCCATGCCTTTCATGTCGTGCCCCTGCATACTGGGCATCGATGCAGAATCTGCGGCCCGTGCTGTGGATATATAACTGCCAGAAAATGCTGATAAAATCAGCAGGCTGGCTGCAGGGCAGGAAATGATTTTTTTCTTGTTAATGCGTTCAGAAACTGACATCAGAAGTACCTCACTCAATTACCCGGACTTCGCGGAACATGCCGGTTTCCATATGAAACAGCAGGTGACAGTGATAAGCCCAGCGGCCCAGCGCATCAGCGGTAACCCGATAACTGCGGCGGGTTCCCGGTGGCATATCAATGGTGTGCTTACGGACAAGGAAATTACCCTCCTCATCTTCCAGATCGCTCCACATGCCATGAAGATGAATCGGGTGAGTCATCATGGTGTCATTAACGAGTACGATACGGACTCGCTCGCCGTACCGGAGTGTGACGGGCTCTGAATCAGAAAATTTTATGCCGTTAAAAGACCAGGCAAATTTTTCCATGTGCCCGGTGAGGTGAAGTTCGATGGTACGTGACGGCTCTCGCCCGTCCGGGTCTTCGAACGTGCTTTTCAGATCGGCATATGTCAGGACCTTACGTCCGTTATTACGCAGCCCGATACCCGGATCGCTGAGTTTAGGAGTGGGCATCATGGCCTGCATATCGACCAGAGGATTACCGGTTTCAGAAGCCGGATGCTTTTGCATGTCACTCATTCCAGCCATACTGCTGTGATCCATGCCCGCCATGCTGCCGGCTGCAGCGGCAGGCATGCTGTTGCCATCCATGCCCTGCATTTCACCGCCATCCATGCCCTGCATCTGCCCTGCATCAGCCATGCTGCTGTGATCCATTGCGCCCATGCTTCCATGATCCATGCCTCCCATGCCCATATCATCCATGGTCAGCCAGGGCCGGGCGTCGACAGAGGGGACGGGGGCTGAAAGCCCCTCACGTGAGGCGAGCGTCCCCCGTGCATAACCGCTTCGGTCCATCGACTGTGCGAAAATGGTATAGGCATCCTGAGCCGGTTCAACGATGACATCATAAGTTTCAGCAACAGCAATGCGGAATTCATCTACGGCGACAGGGTTGACATACTGACCATCAGCGGCAACCACGGTCATCTTCAGGCCGGGGATCCGCACGTCGAAGTAAGTCATGGCAGAGCCGTTAATAAAGCGCAGGCGAATTTTTTCACCCTTACGGAAAAGACCAGTCCAGTTTTTTGCTGGCCCCTGACCGTTCATCAGGTAGGTGTACGTAGCTCCACTGACGTCGGCGAGGTCGGTCGGGTTCATTTTCATTTCAGCCCACATCTTGCGGTCCGCCAGCGTATTGCTGAGGCCTTTTTCCCGGGCATCCCTGAAGAACTCACGTGCGGTAGGTTTGGCAAAGTTGTAATAATCAGACTGTTTTTTAAGCTTTGCGAGAATGGCAGACGCATTTTCATCAGACCAGTCCGTCAGCATGACCACATGCTCCCGGTCATATGTAAACGGTTCCGGATCTGCAGCATCAATAATGATTGGTCCGTACACACCTTCCTGCTCCTGCAGACCGGAATGACTGTGATACCAGTAGGTTCCATTTTGCTTTACACGGAAGGAGTAGACGTAGGTGTTATCCGGCTCTATGCCGTGGAAGCTGAGACCCGGGACGCCATCCATGTTGGCAGGCAGGATAATGCCGTGCCAGTGTATGGAGGTAGGTTCATCGAGTCGGTTTCTGACGCGCAGCGTAACGGTATCTCCTTCTTTCCAGCGCAGCAGCGGGCCCGGTAAACCGGCATTAATTGTTTTGGCATAACGGGGGTTACCCGTGATATTGAGCGGAGTTTCTGCGATAAATAAATCAAATTCAGTTCCGGTCATGGTGCGTGCGCTCATCAGACTCACTGCTGAAAACGCATCAAAGGATCGCAGGCCAACTCCTCCGACAATCCCGGCAACTGTAATCCCTTTTATAAAGTCGCGGCGTGAACTATTTAGCGGCATGACTGTGCTCCGAAATAGGTACTTCAGTCAGAAAAACATCCTGATTCTGATGTGCCAGTACTGTCTGTGAAAGAATGTTTATATGAATAACTGCAAACTATCACAGCCAGGCTGAGCAGATGATTACAATCCTGTCATGTTGAAAGAAGCTGATTTAAATTACATTTCTGTCATATTTAACCTGCGCTTTCATTTTTACTCTACGATAGAAACCACTGAAGCAGTGATACACCACCTGGCTAAAAGCTGGTTTTTATTATTGAATGCGAAGGAGTCTTAAATGAAAAAATTTATCCTTGTTACAGCCGTAACCATGCTGACTGTTACATCGGCATGGGCGAATCAGGTGCCGGAAAAAAACGGTGAATGTGCCAGTATGAATTGCATGTCAATGTCTAAGTCCACGTCTGTGAATGAACATGAGCAGGCAATTATTGCACATGAAACTATGAACAATGCAAATTCTCCGGCACACCAGAGCATTATTGATATGCATCGCAAAATGCTGCAGCAGGGACAATAGCTTTCATCACCCTGTTATACAGGAGTGCCTTTGGTTCTCATGAGCTTTCAATTGTGTCCCGGATGTTGTGTGATTTACCCTCATTAATCATATGGTTGTTAAAACTTTCTGGCTGAGTTCAGCCGGCCCGTCTGACTGTGGCGGGCCTTCTTTTTCTATCTGACCAGTAGTATGAAAGACAGTGTTAATGATTTTTTATTATTTATTTAGAGGTTTAATTCTACTTTGACTTGATTGTTAATAAGGTTTTTCAATAAGAAGATAACTAATGCATTATGGATCCTTTTTTATGGCTACATTCAGTTTCTGTATATATCTCTCAATTATCGTCTTTTCATCACTTGTCATAGGCACTTCCTCCATATAACGTTTTACGGACGAGTTGCTTTTAATAAGTAAGCTTTTTGCACTATTTTTGGGAAGGTTGAAGTCGTATCCGGTACAAGTCATACGATGCGGGCAATTACTCCAGAAAGAATTTGTGCAATAAGAATCACCCAAATCATATTACATTGCCGGACTTGTAAGACTGAAGGTGTCAGGGGCATGGTCAATAAATACGCTAATCATATGTGATATTCGATCAACCCCAACTTCCGGATAATCGCTGGCGCTGCGCATCAGGTAGATTGAGTGTGTGGAAAGGCTGACCATATCACCAAGGTTGAGCCGCTTTTCCTCATAGTTCTGCGCCGGGTTCTGAAATGCCATTTATCCTTCCTTTATCAGCTTCTTGACGTAGATTTTAGCCTTCCGTGGCCTGTGACGCCTGCTCTTATCCCAGAATTACTGCGATTACTGCAGTCAGAATATGCAGCACGACTGGCAGCAGGAGACCGCCACAATGCCAGAGATCGCTACAGAAAAGGCTGAGCTGTGAGTAAATTTTCCTGACGTTATTTCCTTGAGGCGGGCGAGCAGTGCGCAGCCTGCCCCTGAATGCCGCTTTAGCGGCATAGAGGCGCCAGAAGCAGCCACATATTGCACAAGAGCTGCATGGCGCCGGTAGCACGGCGAAGCCGGTTCCGTTTTGATAGGTTTCACCGCTCCCATCCCTTGCCCTTGTATCTAAGATTATGTGGTGATTAGCTACCACCACTGAAGCAGAGCGAGCCCGCCCTTGTCCTTAAGGTCATTAACAGACTGAACGTTGTTTAGCAGCATCAGGCCCTCCGCTTCACCTTTCACGCCAGCACATCAGGTTGAACGGTTACCGGGAGCTCGACTCCGTATGTACAAGGCAAACAGGCGTGACGGTTTATGTGAGAGGAGCGAAACTATGTTTCCAGTGGGTGTAGACGTAAGCAAAAGCACGCTTGATCTGTGCATGCTTTATGACGGTATCAAAGGTCGCATCAAAACGCGCAATATCCGGAATGATCGGAGCGCAACAGATAACATAATTCGCTGGCTCAGGCTCCAGCACTGCGGTCCGCAGGACGTTCATTTGGTTATGGAAGCAACCGGTGTTTATCACGAGCGGCTGGCCACTGACTTATATGACGCAGGTTTCTGTGTGTCACTGGCTAACCCTCACCGTAGCAGAGAATTTGCCCGCGGCATGGGGATCATGACGAAAACGGACAAAGTCGATGCATACATGCTGGCCTGTTACGCACTCCTGAAAAAGCCACATCGCTGGAAGCCGCCGGCACCTGAAATCAGACATCTCAGTGCGCTCTTACGTCGCAGGGATGTGCTGCTGGGCGATGCCGTGCGTGAGGAGAATCGCCTGGAAAAATACCTGTCAACCTATACGCCTGCAGATGTCATCAGTTCCTGCATGCGCATGGCGCATCTGCTTCGTGAAGAGGTAGACAGCATCGAGCGACAAATCAAAGCGCACATCCAGGCTTGTCCTGACCTGAAGCGGGATTTCAGCCTGCTGACATCGATTAAGTCTGTCGGGCCGCAGCTGGGAATGCACATGCTGGTCGTGCTGCGCAGCTATAATATTGAGTCAGCTGAACAGGCTGCAGCTTTTCTGGGGGTGGTGCCTGTGGAGAAGCGTTCAGGCACGTCGGTACGCAATCGCTCCCGCATGTCGAAAATAGGCCCTCCTCAGTTAAGAGCAAAGCTTTATATGTCAGCCCTTTGCGGAAAAATTCACAATAAGCGGATGCGCAATATGTACAATGAGCTGTGCCTGCGAGGAAAGCCAAAAATGGTGGCCATTGGTGCCCTGATGAGAAAACTGGTGCACTGGTGTTACGGTGTACTGAAAACAGGTACCGCATTCTGTGACGAGATTTCAAATTCCCTGGTACATACCTGATGTCCGTCCAGATATTAAAGGCGTAGTTCATAGAACAGACACTATGAACAAGGCAAAGTCCGCTAAGAGCGAAAAGCGGACATTAAGCGATTACATCCTCCCGTGATTAACGCTCGGTTGTATTACAGAACTGGTTTGCAAAAAAGAATATGCAACGGGGGTGATATATATTCTTTTTCGAATATATAGTTGATCGCCAGTCTGTACGTAGCGATACTACCTGTTGCTTCATACACAGGAGTTGTCATGGTTCACCTAAACCCCCTTCAGCTTTTCAAAGCGTTGTCTGATGAAACCCGACTCAGTCTGGTGCTGCTACTGCGGGAAAAGGGGGAGCTTTGCGTCTGTGAACTCACATCCATTCTCAGGGAAGCCCAGCCAAAAATTTCCCGTCATCTTGCGTTGCTCAGAGACAGCGGCCTGCTTATCGACCGGCGTGATGGCAAATGGATTCATTACCGGCTGTCACCTCACATGCCTGCCTGGGCGGCAGCCGTCATTGAACAGGCTTATCTGTGTCAGCGGGATGACATTCTGCACCTCAGCCAGCAGGCTGAGCGGGACAACGCAATGACTAACGGTAAACCTGTCTGCATTTAAAAATTTGACCATACATATATGCTTTTACGTATATGTATTCATTGGGTCGTTGTGCCAGTTCTGACAGGCGCAGTTTTGAAGGAGGGTATATGTTTCTGGCGGGTGCAATTTTTATTTTGACGCTGGTGCTGGTTATCTGGCAGCCGAAAGGGCTCAGTATTGGCTGGAGTGCCCTTATCGGGGCTGCGCTGGCGCTGCTGACCGGCGTAGTGCATATCGGGGATATTCCGGCCGTCTGGCAGATTGTCTGGAACGCCACGGCCACGTTTATTGCGGTCATCATCATCAGCCTGCTGTTAGATGAGTCAGGATTTTTTGAGTGGGCGGCACTGCACGTTTCCCGCTGGGGAGGCGGCAGGGGCAGGCTGCTGTTCACGTATATTGTTCTGCTGGGTGCGGCGGTGGCGGCGCTGTTCGCTAATGACGGCGCGGCACTTATCCTGACGCCCATTGTTATCGCCATGCTGCTGGCGCTGGGCTTCAGCCCCGGGGCCACGCTGGCATTTGTGATGGCGGCTGGCTTTATCGCGGACACGTCCAGCCTGCCGCTCATCGTGTCGAACCTGGTCAACATCGTGACGGCGGATTTCTTTAAGCTGGGCTTCAGTGAGTATGCGTCAGTCATGGTGCCGGTGAATATTGCCTCCGTGGCGGCCACGCTTGTGATGCTGCATCTGTTTTTTCGCAAAGACATTCCGGCAACCTATGACCTGGTTAAGCTGAAAACGCCACGGGAAGCTATCCGTGACATGCGCACTTTTAAAACCGGGTGGCTGGTGCTGCTCCTGCTTCTGGCCGGCTTTTTTGGTCTGGAGCCGCTGGGCGTGCCGGTCAGTCTGGTCGCGGCGGTAGCCGCATTTATTCTCTGGCTGGTTGCGCGGAAAGGACACGCTATTGATACCCGGAAGGTGCTGAAGGGCGCGCCCTGGCAGATAGTCATCTTCTCGCTGGGCATGTATCTCGTTGTGTATGGCCTGCGCAACGCCGGACTTACGGATTATCTCTCTGCCATCCTGAACCGCTTTGCGGAGCACGGCGTCTGGGGTGCCACGCTGGGCACCGGTTTTCTGACGGCCTTCCTGTCATCGGTCATGAACAACATGCCTACCGTACTGGTTGGCGCGCTTTCCATTGACGGCAGTACCGCTCAGGGAGTGGTAAAGGAGGCGATGGTTTACGCCAACATCATCGGCTGCGATCTCGGTCCGAAAATCACCCCAATCGGCAGCCTGGCAACCCTGCTGTGGCTGCACGTTCTGGCGCAGAAAAACATCACCATCAGCTGGGGCTATTACTTTCGCGTGGGCATCGTAATGACCCTGCCGGTGCTTTTTGTGACGCTGGCGGCGCTGGTCCTGCGCCTGTCTGTTTAACCTTAACCCCGGGGCTGCGTCTGCGCAGCACCGTAACGGAGTACCGTTTATGACTGATATCACCATTTATCACAACCCGGCTTGCGGGACGTCCCGTAATACCCTGGCGCTTATCCGCAACAGTGGCGTGGAGCCTTCAGTGATTATGTATCTGGAGACGCCGCCGACGCGCGACGAGCTGCAAAAACTGATTGCGGATATGGGGATTAGCGTGCGCGCGTTGCTGCGCAAAAATACAGAGCCCTATGAGCAGCTGGGTCTGGCAGAGGACCGGTTCAGCGATGAAGAACTGCTGGATGCCATGCTGGCTCACCCCATCCTCATTAACCGTCCGGTAGTTGTGACGCCTCTCGGCACAAAGCTCTGTCGTCCGTCTGAAGCGGTTCTGGACATTCTGCCAGATCCGCAGCAGGGGCCTTTTACAAAAGAAGATGGCGAGCAGGTTATTGATGAGCACGGAAACCGTATCAGCCGCTGACCCCTGAGCATGCGCCTGACTGGACGGGACATACAAAAACAAAAGCCGGCAAAATGCCGGCTTTTTTCATATGCTGCGCTGGTTGACCCGCTCTGAAAGCTGCGCGGCGCTTTCTTTCCTTTCGCTGTAGCGATCGGTCAGATATTCACTCCGGCCGCGCGTCAGGAGGGTGAATTTCATCAGCTCCTCCATCACGTCAACGATGCGGTCGTAATACGGGGAAGGCTTCATGCGGCCGTCCTCCTCAAACTCGGCCCAGGCTTTTGCTACGGATGACTGGTTCGGGATGGTAATCATGCGCATCCAGCGGCCGAGGATGCGCATCTGGTTGACGGCATTAAACGACTGCGAGCCGCCGCTCACCTGCATGACGGCGAGAGTTTTTCCCTGCGACGGGCGAACCGCGCCGGACGTCAGGGGTATCCAGTCAATCTGCGCCTTCATGATGCCGGTCATGGCGCCGTGACGCTCAGGCGAGCACCAGACCATACCTTCTGACCAGAGAACCAGCTCACGCAGCTCGACAACTTTTGGGTGCGTCTCCGGGGCATCGTCAGGCAGCGGCAGGCCGGACGGGTTAAAAATTTTAACCTCTGCGCCCATCGCCGTCAGGAGCCGGGCGGCTTCCTCCGTCGCCAGCCGGCTGTAAGAGCGTTCTCGCAGCGAGCCGTAGAGCATCAGAATGCGAGGCGGGTGCGCCACTTCTGTGGCATGCAGTTTCTCTTCCGTCAGCGGCATGTCCAGAAGCGCGGGGTCAATGTTTTTCAGGGTATTGTTGATGTTGTTCACAATGAGGTCTCTTCGTGAGTCGTCGCGGGTGACAGGCCGCAGCTGCCGCCTGCGCAGCATTCTTCTGTCAAAAAGGCCATCAGCTGCTCAAGCTGCGCATAACACGGTCTGCAGAACAGAGTACGGCTCTGCCTTTCCTGGTTGATCAGGCCGGCGGATATCAGCGCAGAAAGATGATGGCTGAGCGTGGAGGCCGGAATGCCGAGGCGCTTCTGCAGTTCGCCGACCGGCAGGCCATTATGGCCCGCCTTAACCAGTTCCCGATAAATGCCCAGGCGCGTCGGGTGTCCTAATTCACGGAGTGCATTTGCTGCAGTATTTAAATCCATACTTCCTCCATAACTGTATTTCCAGAATAATGGAAATATATTTATGGAGTCAAACGGGCAAAATCTTTTTATTTGAGTAATTGTTAAAGCTGAACGTCTGTTTCTGGCATAACACGGATGCATGCGCAGGACAGCGTTCACTATGAGTGAAAAGAGAACATTGCCCGTCATCCGACGGGCAACACATTAAGCAGCTATTTACGCAATAAACGCAGGCCGTTTGCCACAACAAGCAGGCTTGCGCCCACGTCCGCAAACACGGCCATCCACATTGTGCCCATGCCTGCGATTGTCAGAGCCAGGAATACTGCCTTTATTCCAATTGCCATGACAATATTCTGAACCAGAACGTTGTAGGTCTGTCGGGATAGCCGGACAAAGGCAGGTATTTTCCGCAGGTCATCATCCATCAGCGCCACGTCGGCGGTTTCAATTGCAGTATCGGTTCCCATTGCGCCCATAGCGAAGCCAATATCCGCACGGGCCAGCGCCGGGGCATCATTGATGCCATCTCCGACCATGCCCGTAGTGCCCTGAGCAGCAAACGACTCTACAGCGCGGAGTTTGTCTTCCGGCAGCTGGTCGCCCCGGGCTTCATCTATACCGACCTGACTGGCGATCGCGCTGGCGGTGTGCGCATTGTCTCCCGTAAGCATGACCGTACTGACGCCGAGGCTGTGCAGCGCTTTTATCGCCTCCCGGCTGCTTTCTTTAACCGTATCAGCCACAGCAAACAGCCCGAGCACCTGCATTTTATCACTGAGTAAGACAACGGTTTTCCCCTGTGTTTCCAGCCGGGCAAGTGCCTCTTTTACAGCGGGCGGGCAGGCTAACGTTTCTTCCGTCAGCCTCAGGTTTCCAAGGTTGTAAGTTTTTCCGTTGATCACTCCTCGGACGCCGCGCCCGGCCAGAGCTTCAAAACTGTCCACGGTATAACGTTGTGTACCTTTTGCCGCCGCCGCCACGGCCTGCGATACCGGGTGATCGGAATAACCCGCCAGGCTGGCAGCCAGCGCACGCCCTTCGCTTTCCGTGACACCGGCATAAATCACCACATCTGTCTGTACCGGCTTCCCGTGAGTAAGCGTACCGGTCTTGTCGAGCGCCAGCCATTTAAGCCGGCGGCCTTCCTCCAGGTAAACACCGCCTTTAATCAGGATCCCTCTGCGAGCTGCAGACGTCAGACCGCTGACAATAGTCACCGGTGTGGAAATCACGAGCGCGCACGGACAGGCAATAACCAGCATGACCAGCGCCTTATAAATCCATTCCTGCCAGCTTCCTCCGCCAGTCAAAGGCGGAAGAACCGCAACCGCAACCGCAATGATAAATACGACGGGCGTATAGATACGTGAAAAGCGGTCGACAAAGCGTTGTGTGGGGGCTTTTGCTCCCTGAGCTTCCTCTACGGCATGAATGATTCGCGCCAGCGTGGTGTTCCCGGCAGCAGCCGTCACCCGATATTCAAAGCCGCCCGAGCCGTTAACCGTGCCGGCAAATACAGGATCGCCTTCACCTTTATCTACCGGCAGACTTTCTCCGGTAATGGGTGCCTGATTAATGGCGGTGCGGCCCCGGGTTACAATGCCATCCAGCGCAATACGCTCGCCGGGCCTGACCCTGACCACGCTGTCCAGAGAAACAGATTTTGCATCAGTTTCTTTCCAGGAACCGTCCTGCTGCTGAACCGTAGCCGTATCTGGCGTCAGCTTCATCAGGGAGCCTATAGCATTACGGGCGCGATCAAGAGACTTTGCCTCAATCAGCTCTGCTATCGTGAACAGCACCATCACCATAGCGGCTTCCGGCCACTGCCCGAGCGCCAGCGCACCGGTCACAGCAATACTCATCAGAGCATTGATGTTCAGATTGCCGTTACGCAGTGCTATCCAGCCTTTCTTGTAGGTAGTCAGGCCGCAGGCTGACACGGCAATCAGAGCCAGCGCAGCCTCGACCCACTCAGGCATGCCGACCCAGTGCATGGCCTCAGCGGCTATCGCCGCTGCGCCAGCCAGCGCCAGCGGCCACCAGGATTTTTTCTTTTCTTCCTTTACTGCATGCTGGCCACTGCTGTCAGGAAGTTCAGGTTCAAAGCCCAGTGAGCGAATGGCCACCAGAACCGGATCCAGCGCATCAGGAGTATGGACTACCGTCAGCACACGTTGCATCAGATTAAAGTCAAGCTCTTTGACCTCAGGCATGCCGTCCAGTTTTTTACGGATCAGGCCTTCTTCCACGGGACAGTCCATCTGCATAATCCGGATACTGGTACGCACCCCTTCAGCAGTAGTCTGCTGCGTCTGCAGCTCACTAAAAGTGACCGGGGACGGAGTACAGCAGGAAGCGGTCGTGCCTGATGGCTGACTGCCTGAACAAGAGCTCTTCTGACCAGCGGATTTTTCGCCCGTCAGTTGCGGATCAAATCCCAGCGAGCGTACAGCCTCAAGTACCGGTTCAAGAGCACGGGCCGCGTGAGTAACAGTAAGCGTCCGCTGCATAAGGTTAAATTCCAGATGTTTTACAGCAGACAGAGGCCCTAGTTTCTTACGGATCAGGGTCTCCTCTGTAGGACAGTCCATCTGCATAATGCGCAGGCGTGTCTGAATATCATTCCCGGCAGCATCTCTGGCTGAAGGGTTTATCGCTTCTGACGCGCAACAGCCAGTACCGCTGCAACATTCAGTGGCAGCGTCGTGTTCTGGCCTGCCTTCCTTCGCCGGAATATCGGAATTTACGACGTCCATATCTTTTACAGGCGAGTTTTTACCGGATGCGGTCGTTCCGCATTTACTGTTACTGCAGCAGTCACTCATGTTTTTATCCTGTTCATCGCTTATAGTGGCATTAAAGACCCTGAAGCAACTACAGGGTCAAGCATGAGTGAGGTGAAATATGAAAATTGGCGAACTCGCACGGCAGGCAGGGTGCCAGGTTGAAACCGTACGTTATTACGAACGGGAAGGATTATTACAGCCTGCAATACGCGACCAGACAAACAACTACCGGCATTATGACAGCACGCATCTGGAGCGACTGATGTTTATCCGTCGCTGCCGGGCGCTTGATATGACGCATGGTGAAATCCGGGTATTGCTGCAGGCGCGCAGTCAGCCAGATGCAGACTGCGGAACGGTGAACGCTCTGATAGATGAGCATCTTCATCATGTTCAGGCCCGGATTTGCGAGCTGAATATGCTGGAAAACCAGTTGAATGAGCTTCGGAGTCACTGCAACGCAAATCGGGCGACTCGCGACTGCGGCATTCTGCGTGAGCTGGAGCAGACTGAAGAGCCGGAATATGTGTCGCCAGTGATCACACCGGGCCACCTTGCAGGGAGCCATTCTCATTGATCTCTAAAAACTCCGCTCAAAAAAGCGTCTTAATCAAAAGTAAACGTCCGCTTTTGGCACAAAGCGGATATTGGCTTGAGAAGCACATACAGGCTGGCGAGCAGTGCGTAGCCAGCCCTTAAATGCCGCGAAGCGGCATGAAGGCGCCAGAAGCAGTTGCATATTGCACAAGAGCTGGACGGCGCTGGTAGCCCGGCGAAGCCGGTTCCGTTTTGATAGGTTTCACCAAACCCATCCCTTGCCCTGCTAAGCCAAACCTGCTAAACGCGATGTAAAGCCCCTGTGCGCCGTCGGAGTGGTCACGACAAGGCGTAGCCGCAGTCGGGGCGTATCTCCGCGTTAGCGGGCCGTCAGGGCCGCTTACGGGCGTGTTATCCGGTGCTGAAGCGATGAGACCAACAGCGGCACCTTCTCTAGTTACATCATTCATCTATAAAAGCGACTCCATCCCGGCCTCTGGCCGGGGCGGCGGCGCTTTTCAGGGTGGGAGCCCCTCGATGCTGATATGCGCACTGCGATCATGATGTCAGGTGATTGGTTTGTTGTAACTACGGAGACTGCCCGGCGCTTGCGACGGGTGCTACCTCTGACGCGAAGCGTCTGACCCGAACCGGCGCGGACCATGGTCCGCTGCAAGGGCGGGCATTATTCACATGTCCACAGGACGTGTGGTGAATAGGTTTTATATTTAAAGGTAAGTAATAACTGATGTTTAAAAGAAAGTAGATCGGGGTTTTAAAGGAAACATCGAGGTTTGTAAAAATACCGTCCAGTGGTTAAGAAGCTGTCTGGACAGAAGTTTATAGAGTAACCCTCTTGTGGTTAATGTGGATAACTCAAAAACGAACCGGCCAGCGTCTGCCGGCAGCGAAACGGGTGAAAATGTGTGCGCGCGATCGCAGAAATGGTGTACGTGCAACCGACTGATTTGGATCTTTTTTAGTCGAGCAGATTACTGCAGACGTGCGAAGGCCTCCGGCGCAAACCGGATAGCTGAAGTCAGGGAGGAAGACATGTGAAAACGGCCGCAGCGGCCGGATAGCAGGCAGGGCGAAGCCGGCGCAGATGCGCCAGGCCGATCAGGGTACTGCAACGTCAGGACGTCAGACCGTGACCAGCAGATCGTCGTCGAGTCGAGAGTATTTGCCGCGGGAGAGCTTCATGCGCTCTGACACCCGGCGCTCTATCTCTGCGCGTACTGCATCGAGGCCACCAAAGAAGCGACCGTTGCGGATTTCTTTCTGCAGCTGCAGGCGAACCAGCTGCTCGATGTCCTTACGCGAGCGAGGTGCATCCTTCTTCGCGCGGTGGCGCTTCAGGCCATGTTCGCGGCGCGACTTCTGATATTCACGGAAGCGTTCGCGGACAAAAGACCAGGCGGCGCTGATGAGCTCGCCGGCGTCGGCCAGCGGCTGGCCCTTCTTCTCCCGCTGACGATTTTCCCATTCCACGCGGCTGCGGCGCGCGGCTGCAACGGCCTCTTCTGATACGTCCAGCACCTGCCACATCAGCGGCGTAAAGGTAATATCAGTCGGGATATTGCAGCCAATCTCTTTATCGTATTCGGTGTTATAAGTGAGGAGCTTCAGCTGGGCCATAAACTGCACGGCGCCCGTGAAGCGGGTGATCGAGAGACGTTTTTTCTCTGTGGCCAGCCCGCAGCGAATGCTCATTGTCGTGAGCGACGCGCCTACACGGTTAGCCAGGGGATTGTAATAATGGCAGAGCGCCTGCAGCGCGGCTTCAAGCGCGCGAATCCTAAGTACAGGTGGCCGACGCTTACGCGATCCGTGAGCAATTTCCATCGCAACGAGCGCCTGGAACTCAACGCGCTGCGTAAAGCCAGCCGCCTTCTCCCGGATTTTTTCGCAGAACGGCAGAGTTTTCTTACCCGGCTCCGGGATAAATTCCGGATTGGGATTCTTAACCTGCTGATAAAATGTTGTGGCTTCAGTAAGTTGCTTAATCACGCCTTTCTGCGCTTATGTTGCACAGAAGGAGTAAGCTCAGAAGGTATTGCAGTTTTCCGGGCATAAAACTATACTCCCCGCATAGAGCAACAGCTTCTATGCAGTTTCTAGGGCCCCGTTAGTCTTCTCCTGAGTCGCCAAACTGAGGAAGATTATCGGGGTTTTCTTTTTTCTGGCTCTTAACAATCGGTCAGAACCAGCTCCTTGCCACCTTGCGGCGTGGCCGACCAAAATTCTTTACGATCTGCAATCTATCACTTCAGCTGACATACGACAAGAAGGTAATACCATTACCTATTTATCTTTGTCATTAAATGCCTGCTGCAGGAGACGTTCAATATACTCTGCCTGAGTCACGCCTTCCTTCTCGCACTCTGCCATTAGCCTGTCCTTAATCGGACTATGCACAAAAATCTTGAGTTCCTTGTGCGTTAGTTTTTTTCTGGCCACAGCAGCCTGCTGCTTTTCTGCAGCGCTTAAAGGATTACCCTTACGATACGGACGCTTGGACCCTGCTGAGGAAGTGACTGCGTTAACTGACTGCGACATCTCTGCCTCCTCCACTAAATTCAGATCGAATTTGGCAGAGAATACTACAGATCGCTGGAATCAGCGACTTAACTTTATGCGAGGTGTGAGCAGCGTTGGCGCGCTGCTCAAATTCCATGTGAAGAGTGAAGGTGAATGGCTGTTAGTAAGCAGATTTCCAGTCTGAGCCTCCCTCCCAGCGTGACTGCCAGTGCGTCAGGTAAGTTTGCGCCAGTGCCGGCACACCTCGCACGACCAGCGCGTTCTCTGAGTTGGATTCTGCAGCGCTGCGGGTGTAGTTGAACGAGCCGAGCTCGACGTTCTGGCCGTCAGTGATAATGACTTTGTCGTGCATGATTTTGTACTGGCTGTTGGTGCGCAACGGGATGCCAGCGTTCACCACCACATTCATCGCAGCCTGGCTTGCCTTGCTGCGGTTCCCCTTGTCATCGACTACCACCCTGACGTCTACGCCGCGCTGTCTGGCTGCGACCAGGGATTTAACGATCTCGGGTGAAGTGAAGCTGTAGCCCATCAGCCGGATGCTCTCTCGGGCACCGTCCAGCGTGCGCAGTACCAGCTGCTGTGCGCTTCCTTCCGGAGAAAACCCGACGTCAAGGGATGGAGTGTCTGCGGATGCTGCTGCAGAAAAAGTCAGGCATACCGCAATCGCGATTGTCGCTTGAGTAAGTTTCATGTTTGCTCTCTTTTCACCGCTGGCAGGACGCCAGCAGCATGTTGCAGGTAAAAAATGATGAGGGATAAACGGGCGCTTTATGTTCTGCTGTTGTCTGTTGAAAGGGGTTTTATCGGCACGTAGTTCTGAGCGGCTTCGTTGATAGCTTCAGGTGAGGCACCCATCAGGCGCGGCTCGCGCAGGCGCACCTGGTAGCCCCGGCCGCGCGCCGGCAGGCTGGCCAGCGTCATGCGCCAGAGAATGGCAGAGCGTACTGCTGCTGACGGTGACTGTTTCCAGCTGAACGTACATTCGAGGTCAAACTCGCAGACGCCGGCAAGGGCGGGATCGGTCAGCACCAGTTTACTGGTATCCTGCCCACGCGGAGCGGCGTCCAGCACGCGCAGAATGCCCTGAACCTTGTCGGCGCGCACGTAGCTACGGCGCTGACGATACGGCATGGTGGCCAGCAGTTTCTCTTTAGAAGGGGGAGTAACTTCTAGAAAGCGGTTAATCCGGACAGCCTCTTTCGTGAATTTGTCGGCATCCTTGACGTAAAGAGAGCTGCCGCGAATGACCTGCCCGCGGAACAACGTCACGTTTTCCCCTTCCTGCAGCGCCTGCACCTCTTCGACGTCGACCTTTTTCTTTTCGGTCACCTGCAGCCGCGTGTCATCGCTCCATCCGCTGCCAAGTATGCTGCCCTGCTGCACCATCGCGCTCATGTGGGCGCGGTATTCGGTGCCAGCCATCAGCTGCAGGATCTCAAGAGTGTCTTTTGGGTCCATGATTTTGCCGGTAAAACGTACGCCCATGTTGGCAATCAGGGTCCATACCGCGTCCCCCGCCGCCGTCTTCAGGCGCTGGACCTCCTGACCGGCCAGCAGAAGACAGTAGCCCAGCGAGCGGACCTGTGTTGCCAGCTCACCCAGCTTCTCGCTATAGCCTGCGCCAACTTCATCGATTATCCAGAGAAGCGGAAACCGGTCCTTAAACTTCCGCACCTTCATGTTGTCCTGCGGGCGCCCTTCTATCTTCTCGCCAAGATCCTGGCTAAGGATCATGGCCAACTGGGACTGGTAAAGGCGGCCCAGCGTGCTGCTCTCGGTCGCTGAAAGCTCAAGCGCCGGCACCAGCACAATCATGATGCGATCGTTATGCACCACGTCGCGCAGGTCTATATCGCCCGCGTCATGTGCAAACACGTGCCCGTAGGTGTCATTGAACAGGCTGAGCATGCGCGTGTACTGCTGCATCAGATAACCATGCTGCCGGTTAGCCTCCGGATCCCATTCCGACGGCGTGGTCACCTTGTCCATATCGAAACCCGCCAGGGTGCTGAGGTAGTTTTCCAGCGCAATACGGATTTCCTCATGCCATTGCTCTTCAACCGCCTGCACGTAAAGGCCAGCGATTTTGCGCAGCGGCAGGTGTGCCTGGATGGTGCGCTGGGACATTACCGTTCCCTCGCGTCGACACTTATAAACCAGCGCGGTCACCAGCGCCTGGTTCATCGAGCGGGCCTTTTCCTGCCAGTCGCCACCGCTGCTGCCGGTTTTCGGCAGCATCGAGTCCATCAGGTTAATGGTGTAAGTTTCCTGGGCGATACCGAACACACTGGTGGTATTCGTCTGTGGCCGGCCTTTTTTATCCTCCAGTAACTCCTGCGCCTGGGAGCGCCCGCCGGTGATAAAGTTCATTATGCGCAGGTCATCCTCGCGCCCAAACCGGCGGGCCATGGACATCATGGCTAAAGCCACATCGTTCTGCGCCTTATGGTCAGAGAAAATCAGGCCTTTTCCCCAGCACAGTGCGTTGAACACCCAGCCCAGCAGCGTTTCCGTTTTGCCGGCGCCCGTCGTACCGAACATCAGCACGTGACGCGTCAGATCGTCCATCGAGAGCCACAGCTCTCGCCCGGCATCCCTGCCGCGCAGGTAGCCGGCGTAAAGAATGCCCGCTGCGCGGTCGGTGTGAATGCGGACGGTCGCGATCGGCAGGAAGCCCAGCACCTTTGCCGGCACCTGCCGTTCCGTCGACGGATCGTCCCGGTTCATGTCTGTCGGCATGCGCATGGGCATCTTCCAGCGCCCGGCCGGCGCCACGACCGCAGACCAGAACAGCAGCACGGGCAGGCTCAGGAGCAGCGTAGCGGGCCAGACGATGCCGGCGCCCACGGCGGCCAGCATCCCCCAGGGCAGCGTTCCGGTGTCCGCCAGCGCGTCCGTGAGCCAGGAGCGGCCAACGTGCCGGTTTACGCGCGCATTGTCGAGCGGAGAGTTACTGTCCGACATTAACACCTCCGTTTAAGAACGCCTCCAGCGCCGCCGGCGAGCTCAGCACGCTCTGCGGCACGTAGCGACCGTCGTCAGAAATTGTCCAGGGCGTGCCAGGAAGACGCCAGGCCCGGAATGCCACTTCGTTGACGCCAATCGCCCCGCGCGCGTTTTCTGCCTGCGTTTCGTCCATGGCTGGGGCACCCGGTGCGGCGCCGGGGACGCTTACGCCGGCATCTGCGTCAAACAGCTGTTTCCACGCTGCGGCGCGCTGGGTTTCCGGCATCGCCATCACTGGCGTGAGTGACTTCAGCGATGAGTCTCGCCCTTCAATGGTGACCGGGAAGATCACCACGTTCACCCTGCCTGCAGCAGTTTCAAAGTGACGTTCCATCCGCTGGCAGTTCGCACACTCAGGATCGGCGAACACATAGAGCGTTCGCTCATGCCCGGTTGAGAGCGGCACAGTGAAGATTCCCTTTTCTGCGGCACTTTTCAGCTTCGCCGGCAGCTGGGAACGAACGTTCAGCGGCAGATCCCAGCCGTCTGCAGGCCCTGTCGAGACGGCATTCTGTGGGGCATTATTTTGCTGTGACACCTCTCTGACCTGGCTGGCTGCCGGCGGGCTGAAATAAGCCGGCACGTTTAAGGCAGCTGAACGTGCCTGCTGGCCACGGTCGTCCTGCTTTAGCGCAGTGAGCGGCGAGATCGCAAACCAGCCAGCCGTTATGATCGCGATTGCGCCTGCGAGCATGGAAAGGCGGCGCCTGACCGTACAGCGGTGTTCGCGGGCATAAAGCACATCAGTCAGGCATGCCAGCAGTTCCTTTGCGTCATTGCCGCGGTAGAGCGGGGTCAGCGCGTCATGAGCGTTTTGTGCGTACAGTCCGTCACTGTGAAGGACGAACCAGGGCTGCGCCTTCAGTGGGAGGGTGAAAAGCGGGCTTACAACCCGGCTGGCGGTCAGTAACCCGCCGGTGATGCTTACATTAAAGGAGCCGTTTCTGGAGGTAAATTCCATGGTCTTCATCCTGTCTCAGCGCACGCCGGCGCCTTCAGATAATTCATCGTCACCCTGATCGGGCATGAAAAGTGCGTCAGGGAATGGCATTTCGCGTTCCTGCTTCGCATGCTTTGCTCGTACCTCGCGCGGATATACAAGGCCCAGCGGCTCAAGCTCAAGCTGCAGCCCTGTTACCGCCTCATCGGTCATCAGCGCTGGGCGCGGCAGGCCCATGCGAGCGGCCAGCTGCTCCGCGCGCGCCTGCGCCACGATCCCCGCCCCTTCCACGAAAACCTTGGCGACGTCGGCGGTGTGTAGCCCGTACCACAGCGTACGGTCAAAACCTTTTAGCCAGCGGAAACGCGCCGGCGGCAGACGCAGATCGCGGCCGTAGAGGCCGACCAGTGCCGAACGCACGCTACCGTGCGCGGCCAGCCATTCGCTGGCGCCAGGACTGGCCAGCACGTGGGCCACGTGTGCCTCGGCCAGTTGCCAGTTAGGTACGCTTCCGAATACCGGTGCCTTAAACGGCCGGCGGGTCATGCAGGAGCGGTTGAGGTCGTCCAGTAGTCGGGTTGCCGCTTTACGATCGTCGCTGAACACCTGCAGGCCAAAAACGGCCAGCAGCGCGCGCTCATAGGGCTGCCACTGGTCAGGTGACGTCATTGCCGGGCCGACCTGTGCATTAAACAGGGCCTTCGCTGCATCGCGATCGAGCTCGCGCCGCTTAATCAGTCCGTGCTGTTCCGCAAACTCCTCGGGCGTCAGCGCCCAGGCATTTTCCGGCGAGGTGTCATTCATCAGCCCGTCGCCGCGATGCCCGGACAGCACGGGAATAACGGATGGCGCGAAGGTGGCCATGACGCGGGGCAGTGAGTGAATATCGATAGCGCGCCGGCTGCGAAAGCCCAGCGCCGGGTGATTCGCCAGCGCCAAGCTGGTCACGGTGATCAGCGGCACCATCGGCACGAACAGAATGCCGGCCGTGGCATTCATCACATCCCGCCATTCGCTGAACCCGACAGACTCTGCGCCGTTGCCGGTAGCGGCCAGCAGGTTGATACGCTCTGCGGCATAGCGGTGGATTTGTGGAAAGTCAGCGATGCGCCATAGCCAGTACAGAAACCAGCAGCTCCAGCGCACAAAATCAGCAAAATAGAGCCAGCACAGCACCGCCGTCAGGCATAAGGTGACCATCACCATGGCCGGCTCGTTGTTGCCGGCGGCGTTAGGGTTATAGGAATGCATGTGAGATGTTCCGGAAGTACAGGGAGCGCGGACGGCCCGCCAGCCTGCAGATAAGAAAACACCGGCGCGTGGCCGGTGTCAGAGGAGAAGCGTCAGGATGTCAGGATAATTCAGCTAACCTGAGGAACCACCACGTTGTGCTCGAACTCAACAAAGCGGCTCTGGATATTTACGTGCAGGGGCCAAGGCTCTTTCGGGAAGGCCTCTGAGTAACTGTTGTGACTCATCGCGCCCATTGTATTAAAGAGCTCTTTGGCAACGATTGGATGAGCGTTGATACTCAGCACCGGCACCTCAGGGTTTTTCGTGTTCAGGCGCAGCGTGCCACCTTCGAGCTCCCTGTCTGTCCAGTCGCGCATAGTGAGACCAATCACGTTAATAAGGCCTTTTTTCACTATATGGATGTACAGAATGTTGCCGCTTTTGGTATCGATACCCAAATACTTACCGCGACCCGCATCCATCACCTGATGATGCTTTTGAGGGCTGAAACGTTCAGCGCTGCTCAGCATTGAGACCATCGTTTTAAGCTGACGACGACGGCGAATAACGCTCAAGCGACGATAACCTAACGGAAGAATAATCCCCATCCATACAAGGAAGAAAAAATAAGCCATGTTAGGGTCATGTCCGCCGGGTTCATTCCCGGAGTAAATGATTATGCTTGCCAGTGCAAGAAATGCTAGGAAAGGAAGTGCCAAAAAATAATAAACCAACCGTGTAAAGGCCCAGATAACATCAACCCGATTTTCATGGCGTTGCACTAATTTCATGGCATCCTCCTGCCTTCTTTTCTCTGATTAAATTATACGCTTACCTGCAATTAAGGCCAGGTATAAATTATTTAACTCCATCTTTATCTGGACCTTCGGCATTAGGGACTTTCTGCAGACCTGGAGTCCTTCTCGCGCCCCCCCCTGCAGCTGCAAACATCCCTTTGACGTCGTCAACAAGGCCACCCATGATCCCCGCCATGCCTGCGCCACCCAGGAATGTGATCACATAATCTGCAAGCGTTGCCTGAAGTCCGAAAACGCGCGTCACACCAAATGTCGCAATGCGCGCATAAATTAAAATCCAGCCGACCATTTTCACCAACCCGATGATTGAGTCAGCATTTGCATTGGCTAATGCGGGACCAAAAAGTAAGTTCAATAATGTTCCTCCAGCCATCACAGCTACTGAAGCAAAGAAGAACCCCAGAACCATTAGTGAAGGACGCAGCATCATATCGATAAGAAAGATATAGCCATAAGCACTGCGACTTCCCTTATCTTCCTCGGCGCCGAGGTGAGTTGCAGACCACATGGGCCCCGCCGCACAGCCGACCATGACGCTAACGAGCCAGTTAAACACCCCGACCATCCAATACAGGAATGGCACTGCAGGCAGAAAAACGGCCAATGAAAATCCAACTGCAAATAGCAGTAGCAACAGGAAATAAAATGGTGGGGAAAGTTCGGTTAAAACATCCTTAGTTGCAGCAGTAACATTGAAGGGAAGAATTTTTCCAACTGTTCCCCATATTGAATTATCTGTAGCAGAGGCAGCGGCATAAACGAGCGTATATGTTGTTAATGCACCCTCAGTGGCGATTAGAGTCCAGTCACCAATTGTTTGCATCTTAATTAGAGGATTAACCTGACTCGAAAATTCTGCTTGAGTGCCAGTCTCGCCAGTCGCAATAGCCTTCGTAATCCTTTGCATTGGGTTTTTGAAAAGGCTAATAAAAACGGCATTTGGGTCTACGGCAGTTGAAGCTGCACCATCGTCTTTAGCCGTTTGTGATCCAAGCGGAGCTGTATAGGTGCTGTTCTGCACCTGAGATCGATAAGCCGCAAATACCTGATGATACAGATCACCAGTCCCCGTTTCGCCGTGCAGGCTGCTTCCTGACGTCACCGGTGCCACGTTGGCCACCTCGTTCGTCTTGCTGTTGGCCGTAGCAAACGTGTTGTACCAGGCCCCTAACGAAATCCAGCCATAGGTCTTGAGCTGTGTAGTCAGCTGACTTTGCAGTGAGTCTTTGTAGTTCAACTGGTTCAGCGCGTTATTCACTGTCGTTTCATACGCGGCCGCTGCGCGCTGAATAGTGGTTTCAGGATCGGTCAGGGTGCCTGAGTCCTGGTCCCGCTTGCTCAGATAGGAATCCACATAGGCTTGCGCGGCGGCATCCAGCGTAGACTGCATCGTATCCAGCGCCCCACGCTCGGCCGTGGTCACGCTTGCTGTGTTCACCGCCGAGCCAAAGAGACTGTCCATGACTCCTGTTGACGGCTCCGGGATGTGGGCGGTTCCGCAGAGCGCGCTGCCGTTTCCTGTGGTGTAATCACCGTTTCCGCCCTTCGTTTCCATCAACGCCGTTCGCGCCTGACCGTCCTGATAAAGTGAGGAAAGCTCGCGATTGGTCGCGTATTTACAGAGGTTCATCTCGAACACTGCGCGCGCGGCCGATCGCGTCGAGGGAGCTGTAGGCTGCACGACCAGCGACATGCCGCTGCTTATCATGTCGGTCGCCTTATCGGTAAGCAGGTTAGCGCTGCCGATGCCCATCGTTGACGCAGCCCAGAGCATCACCAGCTGCGACAGTGACCATCCGGACGCAGTAGGAATGAGCGTAATGAAGCCGGCAAAGCTCATTACCGGGTGCAGCATGGAACGGCCTGCGCTGAACACCTTGCCGTCCTGGCCCCCCTTAAACAGGGTTTTCAGCGTCACGATTAAAAACCACGCCAGCGCCACCGCGCACAGCACGCCGTTCAGCAGGGCAAACAGCGAGCCAATAAGGGTGACCTGTCCGGGTTGAAACGGCGTGATCACCACGTCGCCGAATATCATCACCAGCGCCTGTCGGGACAGATCGCCGGTCTTACTGGCGGCATCGCTGATGGTCTGGTAGTCCACGCCGTCGGCGAACGCCGGGCAGGACGCGACGCACAGCAGAGCCGCCGCCTGAATTTTTGTCAGTAGCTTCATGATTAACCTGTGGGTCAGGGACTGACCAGTAGGGGAAAGGTGTTGACGGCAAAGCGGCGAAAGTCAGGGGCTCGTCAGCGCCCGCCATGTAATGAGGCGCCTTCACTCAGGATAAGGGTTACTGCCAGGAGAGTGCTGCGTCCGATATGGATTACTGCACGTAGCGCCAGACGGTTGCAGGCACGCGATCGAACAGCTTGCCGGCGGCCAGTTCCGCCTTACGGTGATCCCAGGCCTGCGTCATGGCGTACTGTTCAGAAGCGTCAACGGTGTAGCAAAGGTGTTCATAGAGCTTATCCAGCGTCTCCAGAGATTGAAGGCGGCGAAATTTATAAATCCAGTCGGTTCGGGTCATCAGAATTCCTATCGTTATTGGCGTATTGCAGGCATAGGCTGCTGCAGAGGTGCGGTGCGTTACTGTTAAATAAGGTAGCAGCTGTCCCCTTAATAAACGCTAACCTCACCCCCACAATATCGCTGATAAAAGCAGCGTACTGACCACTGCAGTCAGCACAAGAAATATCAGAATGCGCCACTCCAGTGAGTAGGTGATCAGCATCAGGAGAGCGTTACGTCGCTCGGCTAGCTTCGCTCCTTCAGCCAGCATGATAAGCCGGCTAAGTATCGGCTTACGCTTTTTGCTGCGCACAGGTATAACCTCTCAGAACAGGCCTCCGCTCAGCACCTGACGGCACCAGCGCACTTCCTGCAGGTAGGCCTGAAAACTGCCGTTCTCTGACGCTGATACGCGTTTTTCAGTCAGCTGCCACAGGCGATAGCTCGACGCCAGCGCCTGCACAAACCCGGTGGCCGCAAGCAGCACCAGTACGAGCATGAAGCAGCCCACTCGCAGCCAGCCGGTACCGCTGATGCTGCTGCCTGCAGCCATCAGCATGAAAATAAAGCCCAGCGCTGGCAGACTGGTGAGCCACATCAGCCCCCACCACATCCAGCGGCTGATGCGAAGGTTACGCGCAAGTTTCGCGGGCGTAAGCCCGCTGTCCGCCACCGCCTGAGACCAGTTTGCGGGTCGATAATCCCCCGCGCCACGTCCCGCCGTCAGCTCGCGGATGCGCTGCCACAGCCGCGACACGTTACGGCCGGCGTGACGGGTCATGCTGGACGCTTCCCATGCCGGTAAAAAGACGTTCAGCGCTATCCAGCCCGCGCGCTTCGCCGTGGCGGTCGCTTTCTTTGATGCCCCTGCAGGGGCCTCGGATTCAGAAGCTTTCACTGGTGCCTCCTTCTTCGGTCAGGACGGGTTCAACGAAAGAAAATTTCACGTGGTGCAGCGCCCCTACCACATTCAGCGCGGTGACCAGAAACCCGTAAACCGCCGCGAGCTCGGCGCTTTCCATACAGCGAAAATCCGGCGTCAGAAAGATAATCTGTCCCGATCGCTGCCGGAGCGTACTCAGATTCAATCCCTGGGCGCCGGCAAACGTACCGGCCACGTGCGGATGGTGCCAAATGGCCATGCGGCTGCTTATGGCCTGTGCCGCGTCGCTTGCGCCGTCGCGCGTCAGCATGGCGCGCGCCGCCTGCAGGGACGGGTCAAAGGGATACTTACGGCTCCAGCGCGCAATCGCCTCCCACAGGTCATCAGCCCAGAGCTTGCCGGCCAGCGCCGGCAGGTCACTGACGTGGCCGGTCTCGCTGGCGAAACGCAGCAGGCAGGTCATGATTTCGCGGGTCAGCTCGCTGAACTCCCCGGCCGGAAAGAGCGCGCCGGCAAGCGCCGGGGCGCCAGCGGTGCTGACCTGATCAAGCGCGCTCAGCACGTTCCAGACGTCCCCTTCCTGCGCCTGCCCGGGCGCCAGTCGCCACGCCTGCCAGAGCCGTGACCAGCGGGGCGTTTTCCAGAAGGTCTCCCAGAGTGCGCCGCAGGGATCCATCACTACTACAGGGCCCTCGCCCGCATCCAGCAGGGAAGCAAGCGCGCCGGCGTCCGGCGCAAAATTACCGCTCGTTGTCATTTTTTTCTCCGAAAGGCTTACTGTGTGCTGACGCCCGCGCTCATCTGCGCGGAGAGCGCCTGCAGCTGCGGGCCGTATTCGGCTTTTGCCGCCAGCGCCAGCTGCTGACCGCTGATAATATTCGCCTGCCGCAGCTCGTTTTTAATGCCCAGCGCCAGCCAGTTGGCCGCGGCCAGCTGACGGGCGACCTCGCGCGTCAGGTTGTCGCCGTCCATGCCCTGCAGGTCGGTGACCCACGCGGTGTTTGCATAGCGGCGCCCAACTTCAAACGACTCAAACTCGCGCTCGCTCATCGTGCCGGTCTGCTTCGCCTGTGCTGAGGCGGTCTGCTGGAAGTAGCTTTCCGCTGACGGCGCCTGGCGTGCCTCGGTGAGCGCGGCCTGCGTGGCGTCCTGCGGCTGACTGGCCGCAACCATGTCCAGCTGCGGCTGCATCGCCGCACTCTGCATCGCCTTGTACTGCGTCAGCAGGCCCTGATATTCCTGTCCGGTAGCGCTCTGAATTTCGCCTTTGCCCGGCGTGCGCCCCGCATCGAGCTTTGTCGAGTTGTTCACGTAGGCCATGGCCGCGTCCGTCTGCGCCTGCGTAAAGGTCAGCTCCGGGGCCTTGCCCGCCTCGCCCGCGCCGTCATAGAGCGAACGCGCCTCGATGTCACCGCCCGGGAGGGAGGAAACTCCCGGGCACAGCCCGGTACCGCCGTAGAGTTTTGCCTCTTCGGCCGTGCAGTACGCCGAGTGGATCAGCGCGCTACGGTAGCTGCCCTGCCGGGGCGTGACCGGCAGGCTTGCCAGCGTTTCACGCACGGCCGCGCTTGATACGCCACCGCCGCCGGCGAGCTTTGAGGCCGCCGCGCGGGTAGCTTGGCTGACCTGCGCCGCCGTGCCGGATGCCGACTCGCTGCAGATGCTGTCGGGTACGGTGTAGGATGCCCGCGCCTTTTCAAGCCGGTCCGCCTGCCGGTTGAAGTTCTCCGCCTCGCGCTGGGTGCGCGCGGCCTCAGTAATGGCCGTAGTGGTTTTGTCAGCGGACTGCACAACTGCCGTGCCGGTCTCGGTTTCGGCAGAAAGGATCTCGGCAAGCGTAATCTGCATTTTCTGCAGTGCCGGCATCACCTGCCTCTCAACCGGCACGCTGCTGACGACGTCGACCGTGTAGGCCATGGCATTCGGCGCCATGGCGGCCAGCACGCAGGCGGCAATCAGCCGGCATCCTTTCGGGCGCCATATAAGTACGTTATTCATCAGTGAACTCCTGAAGGGTCAGAGGTCGTAGCCCTGTTTATCAATAAGCTCGTTTGCCAGCTTGCGAATGACGCTGTCCCCGCGATCCTCGCCAGCTGTTCGCCGGCGATGCTCGATAACCTTTTCGGCGCTGCCGTTCGGGAAAAACCGCCCGAGGATGCGTCGGGCCGTACCAGCGCCCACGTCTTTCTCAAGCATGCGGCGCAGTGACATATCAACCGGGGTGGTGCTGTGACCCCACAGCTCCTCCGGCCCGACCGTGTTTTTCATAATGTGGGCAATTGTGCTGCCGCCCTTGATACGAAAGATGCCGAGGATTGGCACGCCGCTGCCGTCGGCTGACGCGCCGTTGCCCATACGCTCAAAGCGATCCAGCGTGGCGTCCGGTACCTTGAATCGCTCTTTGAGCAATTTCCGGTCTTCCGGGTCGACGGCGACCATGTATACGGAGTTGGCGGACTGGCGGAGCGCCTCGGGCATGTCGCGGAAATACTGTGAGGAAAGAACGGTACGCACACCAAATTTGCGCTGCTCGCGGTCTGCTGTCTCCAGCATTGGAAAAATGAAAGGCACGCCCTTCGCGTTATGCAGCTCATCGTACTGCTTCGTTTTGATCTCCTGATCGAGCTGCTCCACGCGGGCGGCATGCAGCGCATGCCAGCGCTCGTGCAGGTTTGGGAAAAGCTCGTCCTGATACTGAGGCAGTACAAAGTCGCCACCGGCAATGTGCCCGGCAAACAGGTACATCATGCCGGTCTGTAGGTAACCAGATTCTGAATTGTCCCCGGCCACATACTGTATGTCGACGGTAATGACGCGCGCTTTCGGGCTGATCATGAAGCGCGTGCGCCCGGCGAACATGCGGTACTGTCCGCATGCGTCGCGCAGACAGCGGGCTATATATTCGAGCAGCGGCTCGCTGCTACCGTCGCGCTGAGTACGGCCGTGCATGCTCCGGTACTCCTCACTAAGTAAGCGAGGGGCCATATCGGCGAGCTCTGGCACGGCCTGGAACTGCGCGCGCTGTGCGGCCTCTGTGTAGCCCGCATCCTGCAGCAGATCGCGTACCTCATACCAGGTGGCATTTTCCCGATATTCGGGGTGCGCCTTCCAGATGCCGGCAGCATCCAGCGCTTCATCAACCTCAATCACTAGTCCAGGCTCATACTGACGCGGTTGCTCCCGGCAGGCTTTGAACGAATCACTTACCAGACGGCGCAGAATGATGGCCGTATCACGGCCATTTGGCGGGCTGCCAGTGCCGGGATCAATACACAGAGCCGTCAACACATTCACGATAAATTTGGCTTCGTAGCTAAGCGGCATACTGAGCCCCAGCTGAATGTCGAACAGATTGCGGCAGGACTTCGGGTCGTTGCGCAGGACAATACTCAGCACCTCGTCCTGACGTTCTGGCGGGAGCGCGCCTCGCAATATCGAGACCATCCCCTGCGAGCTGAATCCTTTATCGATGCCAGCAAAAAATGGCAGCTGCTGCTGCGCGGACATCGCCAGGATAATGGGTTGACGGTTGATAAAGACTGACTTACCACCGCCGGACTCGCCAGCGACAATATTGGTTTTCTTTGTCTGGTTCGAGGCTGTCAGCGCCACCGGCATCAGCTTGCCGTCAGGCGTCACGTACAACGCATTGCCATCTTCGCTCCAGGGCGAAGCCGGACGCGTGAGAGGCATCAGGTTCAGCGCCTCGGACAGCGGCGGATACATCAGGCAGGGCCCGCTTGCGACCGACGACGCCGTGAGCGTAGCGACCCAGGCGCGAACGGGATCGCCAAAGGTTTCAGTGACGCCGCAAATCCCCCAGGAGCCTATCGCCTGCTTCAGCAGCGTCAGGTTGCGCGTCACGACTTCGGGCGACTCGCCCCATGTCGCCGCGGTCATCGTCATGACACACACCGGCTCATGCTGCTCGCGCGCGGCCAGCATGGAGATGGACTGGAATATCGGCTTCAGGCCCGGTACCCATTCGGTAAAGCTCAGCACGCCGTGCTTGCCGCTCAGGCGACGCATGCCGCCTGGCATCAGATCCTGACGAATGCGGAAAGGCACGCTGCGCGGGATAAGCTCGCGCAGTCGGGCAAAGCTCTGCGGCATTTGCGGTCCGAGGTTCACCGCCAGCGTGCCGTGCCAGACGCCTTTAATCTTGAGTAAGTTATTACGTATGTCCTCGACGCCCGCTCCCATGACCTGAAAGTTCAGCCAGGGCGCCAGCAGATGCGTAACGTCTTTCCCCTGACGCACCCCGTGAGGGATGATGCGGTCATCTGGCAGGAGCGGTTGCCAGCTGGCACTGGTCCCCGGATCGATTTGCGCATGTAAGACACGGCCCGCCTCGTGCGCATCAATGCGCCGTAGCAGTACGCCCTTACCGCTGTCCCCGAGCGCGCGCTCAACCTGAGACAGAAAAGCATCGTGACGAATTTTCAGCCCCGGCAGCTCGGTCAGGAGAGGATTCTGCCCAAAAGCAGCCGGCGGACTGGCTTTAACCAGCTCGCTCAGACGCGCATTTTCATCTCGCAGTTCGTGCCCGGCCAGCACGCCGCGGCCGGTATAGCACACAAGCCAGGTGCGCTCGCGGTTCACCCAGGGGGCAAGCTTGGTGACCTGCTCATCAAGCAGATACGCCAGTTCCATCCCGGTGCGCTTCAGTGATTCATACTGCGGCTGCAGTAGCCGCCTGACTTCGGCTTTTCCGCCGTCCGGGTCGCATTCGTGAACCAGGCTGATTTTGTGCCCGGCCTGACGATAGTGGGCATTAAGCGACTCGCTCATCCGGTCAAGCCGTCCCAGCCATGAGTCGCCGTCGGGAGCAGGTAGCGTTTCGTCTGACTCGCGATAGCTGCCGGACACCTCGTAGACCGTAAGGTAGTCGCCGCTCTGAGTGACCATGATATAGGGTCCCTTCAGTTCCGGATGACGGATACGATCGTCCTCGGTAAGTCGTACCACGGTCTGCAGATCGCAGTAGTCAGGCAGGTCGCGCGACACCGTAAAGCGTGTCACGGCGGTAATAATTTCTTCAATCCAGCGGATGAGGCGGTTCGGCATACAGATCGCTCCGGGTATACGTATTCCATGCCGGGGTGCGCAGCGCGTTCTCCGCGGTGCGCCCGATCGGCAGCAGCAGGGTCAGGTCAGTAAAGACGTCAGCGGGCAGAACCAGCACGCAGCCTTCCAGCCGCTGCTGCAACTGTGCCCGCTTGTTTGGGGGAAGGCGGCTGAAAGCCGCGGCGAACTCGGGCGCGCGGGAGGTTCCCCACATTCCCTCAACTTCGCGGGCGTGCCGGGCCAGCCAGTTCCACACTCGCCTGCCCTCCTTGCGTTCGGCCTTACTCTCGCTGTGCAGCCCGATAAGCGCGCGTCGCTGCAGATTAATAAGATCGGTAGCCAGCGCTTCGGGTAACCAGGCCAGGTGCCCGTGTGCAGCGGTCGGGCTGTCGAGGTTGAATGTCAGCCAGCAGAGGGTGCAGAGCGGCGCGGCGTCCGGCCCCTGCCACAGCCGCTGCGCGCGCGTGCTGCAGCAGCGACAGGGCTCACCCGCTGAGACGGCAACCGGCCGCGGGGGCGTATCCTCGCCGCTGACGTCAGGAACAAGCGGCAGCGGTAAGCCTGCTGCGGGATGAATGCTCATGATGCGGTCCTATCCGGATGTAGAAAGAATGGGTGAGTAAGCCGCCCCGCCCAGGGGCGGCATTCCGTAATCAGCCAACGCTGACCGGCGTCATGTTCATCTGGGTCTGGCCACGCTTGATGATTTCCGGCACGCCAATAAGCAGCAGGCTACCTGCGAAGGCCAACAAGATCATCCAAGGCTTAATCTGCGGATTATTCTTCATCGACTTGAGGGCAAAAATACTGCCGATCACGCCACATACGCCTGCAAACATCGCGATGTTGAGCGCGCTTTTTGTTCCCGACGTGGCGCCATTTGAGAGCGCGTTAAACATATCGGCAACGTCACCATCGGCAAAGGCCACAGGGGAGATGAAAGCCATCCAGGCACAGAGCGCACGCAGGGTAAGGGCGCGCAGAGTTTCGGACAGCTGCAGGACGCGCGCGCAGGCCGCGCAGTAGATGCGAGTAATCATGGTATTTCCTTTAAGTGAAGGTGGCCGGATGGCCGGTTAAAGTGTCCGTAAGGACGGATGCTACAGAGCCTGCGTCAGTGCAGGCCCAGCGTTTTCTGGATGGCGTCAAGAAGATAAGGGGAACAAATCATCATGATGCCGATGACAAACTTTACCGTGCCGCTGTTCACGTCGTTCCCCGACGTCAGGCCGGTATGGCCATCCTTTCTGGAACGACGCCACAACAACGCCCCTGAATAGGCGAACCACACGCCGAACATGTGGATCAGGGTCAGCACGGCGTTAGCCGCCACCGCACCCTGTCCGAACGTGCCCTGGTCGACATAGCTGATGGCGTCAAAAGACACTTGCCAGCCCATCTGACGCGCCCCGGCGCCAATAAGCTGATCCAGTCCAACGAGGCAGCCGCACAGCAGTACCCAGGCCACAACGGCGCCTCCGCTCGCCGCCTGTCCGGGCGCCTTGCGGGCAAGCCATGACTGTCGGGCCAGAAAGCCGGCGGTACCTGCGACGCCTGCGAGTATGCCAAGCGTCAGCGCGAGATTAATACCGGCGCTGAGCAGCCCAGAGGCAAGGTTTGACAGCATGGTGATGCCGTCAAGAGAACCGCCCATGACGCCTCCTTAGCGCAGCACGCCAGCACTGGTCGTCACGCTGCGATCAGATACATTCACGTCGCGCACAATCAGCCCTCCGAGGCTGTCCCCGGACTGAACGGCATACGTGCGACCCTGCCAGCTGATCCACGCCATTCCGTCCTGCAGGCTTTCCAGCCGCATGCCCGCGATCGCGGAGCGCGTCGTGCGTCTGGCGCCAGCGGCTTGTCCGGCTGGTTCCGCGGGTCGCGCTGCCAGTACGGCCAGCTGGTTCGCCAGCCGGCTGTTCTCCTGGGTAATGTTGTCCATCTGCTGCTGAAGCGTTGCCAGCGCCCGGGTCTGGGCGCGTACCGTGTCCGACAGACGGGTAATGGCCTCCCGGTTGGCCGCCTCAAAATCGCGCCCCTCACGGATGAGCTTCACCACTTCTTCCGGCACGCTGCCAGCCGCGCTTGCCCCGCTCAGCGTGCCGTCAGGGACGCTGAGCCCGCCCGTCTGCAGCGGCACCGGTGCGGCTGGCGCGGGAACGGTAGCCGGCGCCTGCTGCACAGCGCTAAGGCCTGCCGGTTGCCCGAAAGCCAGTTCCCCCGCATCCGGCACGGAGGAAGAAGGCCATAACAGATACCAGCCTGCCGCTGCTATCAGCAGCGCACCGACAGCCAGCCAGGGCAATGACTGGCCCAGCCAGATCTTGCGGGTCAGCAGGCTTTCTTTCTTCGGAGGTGGCGGGGCCGTCGGGGTGACCGGCGCGATCTCTGCCGGCTGCGGTTCAAATTCATTCACGGGCATCTCCTCTTTGTTCGGCAGCGCGGATGCGCGCCTGCGATTCCGCGCGCAGGTCGGCGGCGGTCGGGGTTGGGTTGCTGCTGTAGGCAGGCGACGTCACAGACGTGCGGCTGACCGAAGCCGCGCCCTGTGGCGCTTCTGCATCAGTGCTGAACACCCCGCGCATAAACTGAATGGCCACCACCTCGCCGTTCTTCACAGTAACGGAGCGATCCGGCAGGCGGGCGGCGTCGTTCGACAGTACCTGTGCGGCCTGCTCTGCGGCGCCACCTGCAATCACGCCGGCTACGGCTGTGCCGTCAGGCATGGATGGGCGCGTAGTCACAGTATTAAAGCCGTTGCTCAGCAGCTGGGTGTTAGCCTGCGCATAGAGCTGGCCTGCACTGCCGACGCCCTTAAAGATGGAGGGCAGTATGATGCGACGGAAATAGTGATGATCGACGTCGGTCGCGATATTGGCCACGAGGGTATCGTCCTGAAGCGCGTAGGCATCCACCTTATAGTTCTGTCCGTTAAAGGCCATGGTGGTGAAGTGAATGATGACGCCGTCCCCGGACAGCTTCGCCCCCTCCGGCGCCTGCAGCACCGACCCCGCATACGGGCCCGTGGTGATACGCCCCAGCACTGGCGTGGTGCCGTTGTCGGAGTTCACACCGGTATAAATCTCACCCGGACCTCGCCAGTAGGGCGCTACCACGACGGTCGGCGGAGGCGCATTCAACGTCTCCTGCCGGCTGCGCGCAACGGCCTGCTGTACGGCGCTACCCGGCAGTGAGTCGCGCCAGTTAGCCCAGCTGCTCTCCTTTCCGCCCAGCAGCTGCGCCGTGGGCAGGTCACCGGCTGAAGGCGGCGCCTGCATTTTAGCAAGCAGTCCGGCCAGCGCCTTCTGCCGGGCCTCGTTCAGCGCCTTTTCCTGCTCCTGAGTACGCCCGCTGCCCTGCGGGCGAGGCGTCTCGCGCGGTGCCGTCGCCGGCGCGACCTTCGGCGCCTCTTTTGGCGCTACGACGTCTTGCTGCAGCGGGATGCTGGCAATAAAGCTGCTGTTTGATGCGGCAGCACTCTGCGCGCCCCGGGCGTTGTTTTCGCGCAACAGCTCGCGGTATTCCGGCTGCTCCTGCGCGCCGATCTGGGTGGTACCACCGACCCGGTTCAGGTTCACGCGGGAGACCTCAGGCGGCGGTGCGGCAAAATAGCTCCAGAGCATGTAGCCGCCCCCCACTATCACCACAATGCCGCCCGCTATCAGGCCCATCATCAGGCGGACATGGCTGCCGCCTGTGTTCTGTTGATCGCTCATGATTACTCCAGGGCAATGCTGAGGGCTTCGGTGCGCCCGTCAACGGAGAAGGCCACGCGCGGCGTAACCGGCAGCTTCCACAGGTGGGTGCCGTCGGCTGATGAAAGCGTGGTATCGAACTCGTCGCGGATGTCCGCGCGCGAACGGATATAGAGGTCATCTCCCTGCTGCCACACCACCGTGTCCGGTACGTTCCCTGTGGTTTTCAGACGTTTTGCGCCTGAAGGCGGCACGCCGTCCAGAAACGCCTGCAGCACGTCGTCGTGCAGCCCGATGCGTGAAGGCGACGGGGCGTCCGCCGCCGCGTCCGGACCGCGCCGGGGGATGCGCAGGTCAAGGCGCGCGTCCACTGTCCAGGTTTTTTTTGCGGTATCAGCTTCCCCGCTCATGACGCTTATCTGCAGCGGTACCGGCAGGCCCTCAAGACCCACTGTAATCAGCGTATTCACGAAGTCGCGCTTTGCCGTGATGACCATGAAAGACATGCCTGGTATCCAGTCAACTTCAATATCCGGCGTACCTGAATGCGGAGTCCCCAGAATTTTCCACGGAGCGCCGGTGCTGTCGATAAAGCTCACCGTTGCTGGCCAGTTCACCGCGGTGCGCACCAGCGGCAGGCTCGCGCCAGGCTGCAGGCTTACCGTCTGCGCGCTGATACGCGGCACCGCCGTAATACCTGGCGTGGCCAGCGCCCGGTTCTGCTCGGTCTGCTGCGCGCGCAGCTGGCGAATTTCATCCGGCGTGAGCGGCGCGATAGTTGCCTGCGCCTGGTCATAGGCCACCGACGTGGGAGGCGGCAGGGCCTGACCGGGCAGCGGCCCCGCAGCGGCGGCCGCTGCAGCCGTACCGCCTGCGGACTGACCGGAGGAACTGCCGCTCGCCGGCGCGGTGGTATGCCAGCCGCCCTCTGTCCCGGTAGTCGGGGTCGTGCCTGCGGCTGTTGTGGCGCCCGCGCTGCCGCACAGGGCCAGCCACAGCGCCAGCATGCGTAAGTTACTCATAGCAATCCTTATCCTGCGTTATTGGTGATGGTCTGAGTGACTTCCAGCCCGCGCGGCTTGAGGCGCGTGTCGGCCTGCTGGATGCGCAGCGTGAAGATATAGCGAAGCGGAGGGGTGCTGCTGTTCTGGCCCTGCAGGCGCAGCGTCACGGGATACTGGAACTCCCACGTGTAGCGGCCTCCAATGACGCCGCGGCGAGTAATAACGCCCGGATCAACCGTGTTGGTAAGGTTCATACGTTTGTCCCGGACCAGCGCCAGAATGTTGGAGCCTGTCGTCAGCGCCTGGTTGTAGCCGGCGAATCCCTCCTCAGAGAAGTTCGGGGAAACGGCCGTCATCTGATCGCGGTAATGTACGAAGTCCAGCGTAAAGGCCTTGCTGATGGTATCTGCGCCAAACTGCCGCACGTCGCTTTCGCTCCAGACCGGCTTATCCGTCGGATAAACCGGGGTGATACGGCTGTTTTCCGTTGCGAAATAGTGCTGCGGCATATTCATAAGCGCCCAGGCCATCCCACCGATCGCGATGGCCTGAATCACGTTGAGCGCAAGGCTCCATATCGAAACGGTCAGACAGGTGCGTGCGAATGCTGCGCCCAGCGACCGCTCGTGCTGCGCGCGCAATACGTGCTCATACTCCCCATCCAAAATCTCACCGACTGGCTGGGTTGCGGCCGCCTGATCCGGCGGCGCGGCAGGTTGTGGGTTCTGCATGCGGTACTCCTTACATTCCGTAGGACTGCCACGGATCGATATTGTCCGGCAGGTTACTGTTGATTTTGTCCGTCAGCGCCCCGCAGACCTTCTCTGACGCCTGATTCATGATGTCCTGAAGGCTCGGGAGGTTCGGCAGGCTGATAGAGATATTGCGAATGCCTGAAAGGCAGTTCTGCAGCTGATCTGAGGTCTGGCTTTCGCGTGCAGACCAGGCATCGCTCGCTTTTTTGGCGGCGTTATATCCAGCTTCACTACCCGCCTGCGCGGCGCTGCCGGCGCGGCAGTTCGCAGCCTGGGCGCTGAAGACGGCGCAGCAGAAAAAGACCGCCACAAGGGCGGTCGCTGAATTTTTCATATGAGGACTCCGGTAGGATCGATTATTGTGCCGGCCGCGGCGGCGTAGCCGGTACTGCCTGTGGTGCTGCTGCCGGCTGCTCCTTTACCCAGCCAGATTCCGACTTATAACGTTCGTCATAGCCCATGCGGGCGTGCAGCGCAGCGGGTAGTTCTGCCGGCGCATCGAGCTTCGCGATTCGCGGCTTATCATCACCGGTAAGTCGGACCACTACATGCTCGCGCGGCACGGGCTGGCCATTAGACTTGTTAATGCCGTTGCCGCTGCCTATCGGCTGCGCCCCTTCAGCTGTCAGCAGGTTGATGACCATCCGCGGGGCCTCCGGGCTGTCCGGCAGGCTGACCAGAACGTGCTGCTATTCGCCATTTCGTCGAACCACGCCCTGCAGGTAGTTACCGTCGCCCTGAACCAGATGCAGGTCCAGCTGGCCATCGTTACCCCAGGCTGACATCACCGGAACGCCAGCGCGTTCGTCAGGTGCCGGTCGCGGTGCCGAAAGCGGATCGCCAGGCTGGCTGCTGCCCTGCCCGTCCGGTTTCAGCCAGTAAAGTTTGTCGGCAGGCACTGGCGGTGCCGGTAGATCCAGGCCGAGGCGGCTGACCAGCGTGTGTTGTATTTGCGTAAAGCGGTTAACGTCTACGGCTGAGAGAGGCACCATGTCGTCACGGCCAGTCAGCACGCGATCGCCGCCCTTCGGCGCCATCGACCACTGATTGCGGTGGGTGCTGACCTGCTCATAATGCGTGACCTCACCCGCCTCGTTTTTCTTTGGCACATTAACGGTCACGTTCTGCTTGCCCAGCCACTGCAGGGTAACCATCTTGCCGGCTTTGAGGTTTGTTTCGCGCAGTAGCCCGGCGAGTTCCTTGCCCCAGAACGTCTGCGAGCCTTCTTTTGTACGCAGGGTAATAAAGGTGCTTTCGCTCTGATCCGGTTCAAACCGGAACGGGGCCTGACCGCAGGCGGTAACCTTCCCTGTGACTGGCTCGCGCGCCTTCTCCGCCGGGGTGTGTACCGCCGGAGAAGTTTTTGATTCTTCCTGCGCAGGCGCCGCCTGAGAGACAGGCTGCGGTGATGGCATGACAGGACTGGAAGCCGGCACGGGTATCTGTGGCTCCTGAGCCTGTGCAGCCGGCATGGCTGGAGGCGTCGGAGGCATCTCAGCCGCTCGCGGGGGCTGCTGCTCGCCGCGTACGGTATCGGCCTGCGCAGCCGGGCTAACAGGCTGACCAGCTGCCCGGCGCGCCTCATCGAGCGCGACCTGCTGACTGGCATTCTTCATGCTGACCTGCAGGTTGTTGGTCACAATGAGGTTAATAGCAAAGGCCTTGAACTCATCGCTGCCAGTGAGCTCAATCTTACCGTAATACTGATGTGCGGCAGTCAGCAGCGCGGCGAGCACCTTCTCCTCGTGCGCACTGGCGCCTTCAGCCATCACCAGACGGTTGCCGCGATCGTGAAACGCTGGTTCGCCGTCAAGCTTATAGAGAACGCTTTTTCCGTCCGCCTGTTTCTCATGAGTGATGCGGCTCAGGAGCTTATCAGTGTCGGTGCGCTCGCGCTTTTCTGCTGCCGGCGCGTCTTCGTCTGAAGGTGCCATGCGCGGCGCGCCTACTAAGATGGCATTTTCCTCACCGAAGGCGGCCTGAAGCGGTGAAGGGGCGCTTTCCCGCCTTTTGTCCAGCTCGGCGCGGAGTTCCGCTTCCAGCGCTTCGCTCTCGCGGGATGGCCAGTCCGTTTTCTCCGTGTCATTGCCCATCGCCCACATTTCCGTCAGGCGGATACGCTCATCAGCCAGCATGCCGAGCCGCCACGCCAGCGCATCGCTGTCGAGCGCAGGCGCCTCATCTTTGAGCGCGCGAAAACGTCCGGCGATGTCCCTGAATTCGGTACTGAAGTCATTTACATCCACTTTCGGCGAGGCGTCAGCAGCCGGGACGTTGACGGCAGGCCCGTCAGACGCCGTCTCTTCCAGCTGTTTTCCCGCCTTAAGCAGACGATGCGTTTCGGTCATGCCGAGATTAAGCTCAGCTGCCACGCGAGCCAGGCTCAGGCCGGAGGCTGACAGCGCCATCGCTCGCGCCACGTTGTCTACGCGCTCTGGCGCTGGCGTCGCATCCATCACAGCAGCTGGCGCGTAACCTGCCGCTGCGTCAGGGACGGATTCAGGGGCAGCGTCAGAGGCGAACTCGCTGATAACCGTGACGGGACCTGCTTCAGTGCTCACAGCTCCGCTGTCTGCCGATGCCCCGCCGCTTTCAGATGCCGGCGTGGAAGCCGGCGCAACAGGTGCCGCTGGGGTTTCTGTCGCCGCTTCCTCCTGCGCACGCAAAATGCGGTATACGCTGGTCTGGCCGATACCGAGCTCTTTGGCTATCTGCCCCGCTTTCATTCCCTGCGCACTCAGCGCCAGCACTTCCCCAGCCTTCGCCTGCGCGCTGCCCGCGTTACGGGCTGCCTTCGCAGGAGGCTGCACAGCCTCAATTTCAGCTGCGTTCACTGAAGTCAGCTCGGATGCAGGCGCAGCAACCGGTTCAGGAGCAGGTGCATCAGGTACAGTAGCGGGCGCTGCTGCCAGACCGGTTTCAGGTTGTGGTGCCGTAGCAGGCTCGTGTGCCGGCACGTTTTCCGGCACTGGCTGTGTATCCTCAGGTGTGGCCATAAATGAATCCTTATAGTTAAGCCCCTCAAGGACCCGGGCAATTTCAGGCAGCAGCGTCGCCTGCAGGCGCTCAGCGCCGCGCGACTGATGCAGATCGTTAAAATCGGTAAATCCGCGTTCGATTTCAGCGGCCGTCAGGTCCGGGAGCAGAACGGCGCCGCCGGTAGCCTCTGCGGCGCGATTCGCAGACAGCACGCCTTTATTTTTTTCCTTGGCGTGGTCAACGTCAGCCATAAACAGATGAGGACTGTCGGGGTAGCGCGCCTTCAGCACGGTCGCCACGGCTCCCATGTTGCCGGCATCAATAGTCATGACGACCGGGCGGCCCGTGACCATATGCAGGCTGCGCGCCGTGGCATAGCCTTCGGCATAGAGAATGGGCTCGCCGTTGGCGAGCTGACCTCCCTCCACGCGAAAGTGCCCGGATTTGGGAGCGTCTTCGAACAGGTATTTATCACCGGTCGGCGGAATGTACTGCAGCGTGCGAAAAGCGCCGTCAGCGTCGAAAAACGGCACAACCAGGGCACCGTTGCGTGTCTGCCTGACGTCTTCGGCAACCGTAATCCCTTTGCGCATAAGATAAGCGTGGTCAGGGTCAGCAACTGGAAGCCGTTCATACAACCTCTTCGCGCTGGCCGTCTGCCGCGCGTACAGCGCAGCCTGTTTACGGGCAGCATCGTCCTGACTTTGCCGCATCACAGCACGAATATGTACGCGCGCTAACGGATCGACCTCTCCCGTTTTGCCGCTGCCTTTCCACGTTGTTATGTCCTGATCATTTTCAGCCCGGTGATAATTGATAAACCAGCCGCCAGGCTTGATCCCGGTGAGGAATCCTTTGTAAACGCCATCGCGGTTACCCTTGCGACCTTCCACGACTGGCACTCGATGTTTTTTGCCATCCATAATCGGTAGACCGTCGAGCACCAGGCCAGCGCTGGTCAGGGCGTCCAGAAACTCCTCCTGCGGATCGCCGCCGCCGCTGCTGCGGATGCTGCGATCGGGCATCCATTTCTGCAGCCGACTCAGGTCGGCGCCGGGCCGGGCATACCAGAGCTGTGCTGCTTTATCCCATGCAATCGCGGGCCCGCCGTCGGGATGAGCGCCGGCGTCAGCGCGCGCGGCGTTACGCTGGTCCCGCATGACGGCAAGCCAGACCGGGTAGTCTGCTGTTTTCATAAGGCCTCCAGTGCTGCTGTGTCAGGACGGCTACTCGCCGTCAGTGAACCGGCGGTACCACCACGAGCGGCCGCTCAGGCTTTTACCGCGCATATTCCGCGCCAGGCGAGTTAGAAGTTCGATGAGGCCCCAGCCAAACGCCTTGAGCAGCCGGAATACACCAATGATGCCGGTCACTATGTAAAGGGTGTTCATGCAGGGGAAGCGGAACCAGAAGAGATAAAGCAGGAAAATCCAGGCGGGGATACCGACGAAATCGAGCGGGCTGCCGGCGCGCCGCCAGAATCCCGGCGGATAGTCCGACCGGTTAAACTTACTCACGCGGTGCCCTCCTCAAACTCGCGGCGCTGGCGCGGTGACATCACCTCGGCCAGCTCAGATTCGGCAATGCGACCATCGATATAGAGCTGCCAGGCCTGGTCCACAATGCGGCGCTTTTCCTGCCGGATGATGCTGTTAATGTGCGTACCCCACTGCGGCCACGGCATGCCAGCGAGCTTTTCACGCAGGTAATAATCAAAAATGATGTATTCACGGACCGCAATGCGTCGGCCGTCGGTGGTGCGCAGCAGCGTCTGTACTACGACGTACTGCAGTACGCCCAACAGCGACCAGGCCATGGCATCGCGGCTTTCGTACGGAAACTCATTGATGAGGCGCGGGAACACCTCTCCCGGAGAGTCGATGTGCGTGGTACCTAACAGAAGATGGCCGAGCTGCCCCGCAAGTATGCCGGCGCTAATGGTCTCAAGGTCGCGCATCTCTCCCACGCCCATGACCGACGGCGCACGCCTGAGATCCGCGCGGATGCCCGTTGCAAAGTCCGGAATGTCTTTTCCTATCTGCGACTGCAGCGGCGGTAGCACGTCGCCCGGGCGCCCCAGAATGAACTCAATCGGGTCTTCTTTGGTGGTGACCTTTCGATCGGGATACTTGTCCAGACAGTAGCGAAATGTCGACGCCAGCGACGTGCTCTTGCCTGAGCCGGTAATACCGCCCCATAAGCCTATTCCTTTTGGCGGCAGGAGATTCTCAATCAGGTCTGGCTCCAGCCCCAGACTTTCCAGCGGCGGGATATCCGAAGGAATAACCCGCATCGTCCAGCCAATCGTGCTGTCCTGACGTCCTGCCGTGCCCTGCAACAGGTTCACGCGAAAGCGGATGCGCTCGCCGCGATTCAGACCCCAGCGACCGTTCATATCACCGTCAAGTTGCATGGCGCGATCGACGGACACGCCGCCGCGCACCTGCGGACGTAATTCCGGCGTAAACACTTCGTCCATAAGCTTGGCCATCGAGTCGTCCGCGACCACGAAGGGGCTTGCCTTGAGTAGTCGTCCGTAGCGGCCAATTACAAAATTGTTATCGCCCTGCAGGTGAATGTCACTCACGCTATTGCGGGCGCACCACACCATGAAGCCGCGTAGCCTGTCGGCGTCAATCCCGCCGTCAAAGTCATACAGTTCAAGTGTTTCTGACATCAGCGCTTCTCCGTGTTGATGACCGGCTTCCACTTTGATTTGTCAGTGATGAAACCTGCCCGCGAGTCGAGGCGTCGCTCACGATCGCCAGTGGTGAGCTTGTTACTGTCACCCGTCACCGTCTGCTGACGTTCGGTAACTACCGGCGCGGTGATGAGATTCTGACGGCGCAGCAACACGTACTGCAGCATGCCGTTATAGTCACGGGTCAGGCGGTTGACGTTGGCTTCCAGCGTCTCGTCTGCGCTCTGGCGCCCCTCCGCCCAGCCTTCGTTAACCGCCGCCTGCCAGATGTCGCGCTGCACGCCGTTTTCCGGGATAAGGCCGCCTTCCGGTTCGTCCGGCGGGACGGTGCTGAGCCCGGCCATCAGCCAGCTGCGCCAGGTAGGCGGATTACTGACGAAGCGCTCTGGCTGAATAATTTCGTAGACGTGGCTCGCGGTCCGTATCTGGTCAGGAGTGACGTGCGCGACGTCGACCGCCTCGGTGATAACCGGCGGCAGCCAGCCGCGCGAGCTGATAAGGGGGCGAAAGTCATAGGTAGCATCGAGCTGCTTTGCACGCGCCTCAAGGTCACGGCGAAGCTCCCACGCGCGCTGCGCCTTACCGCCGCGAAAGCCCGTTGTGCGGCCGCCCTCGGTCAGCATCTGCCGGCGATTGTCGGACACATCAGATGTGTCGCGCTTTTGCGGCGACAGATAGGCTTCCGGTCCAGGCGGAGGATCGCCGTCAGGTCCGGTCACGGGCACTGTCTTCGTGAAGTGAAATCCCGCGCAGCCCGCCAGCAGCGCGGGCAGCAGCAGGATGCAGAGTCGGGCTTTCATCGTCTGTTCCCCTTAGCATGACGGACCGGAACGGCCGGAACAGATGGCATGAACTGCAGCACCATATGCCCGGGATACGTTGCGAGCGTTGCGCGCCAGCTGGTCTGCATCTGGATCATGCGCAGCACGTTGGCATACGTGACGCCCTGCACCTCGATATCGACGGGCAACGGCAGGCGTACGCCGGTGTAGCTGAACGTCTGCCCACGGGCACGGGACAGCGCGCTAAGCAGCTCCACAGCGTCGCCGTTCCAGCTAAGCGTCACACGATCGCTGTCGGCACGAATGGTCGCCACCGGCAGTGGCGTATCGGCAGCAAGGTCGCCATCCATCCAGAGCTGCGTCAGCTGCAGCGAGGTTTTTGGCGGCGTATTCAGGTTTTTGGCAGATGGCGGGATACCTGCAGGCGGTTGCGGGGCCAGCTGGCAGCCACACAGCAGCAGCGCCGGCAGCGCGGTGATAAAGCGTTTTTTCATGTTGTCTCCGGGGAATGCCGGTCTTCAGAAGGGTGAGCAGGTGGCGCCGTTCAGCGGCTGGCCAGCCAGATGGAATAGACTTTTCGGGCATAAAGCATGCGACGGGCCTGATTACCGTCTGCAAAGCCGGCGTTGTAGCTACCAAGGCACTGCCAGGTCAGGCCGCACACCTGCAGGTGTTGCGCCAGTATCCACGCGCCCGTCTGCACGTTAAGGCAGGGCTGCGTCAGAAGGTCACGTTCATCGTTGATGACGCCCATGGCTTTGAGCTTTGCCAGGTGCGTGGAGTTAATCTGCATCAGACCAAAGTCGCGGCTGGTAATGTTCCCCTGTCGATTGCGGTTGTAACCGATCGCATGAGGGTTCATGCCGCTTTCAACCTGCGCGATGGCGCGCAGCAGCTGCGGCGAGACGTGATATCGGGCTCCAGCCTCCTGGAAGCAGTAAGCCTGAGCAGAGGTAGACATACAAAATGCTGTTAACAGCAGCAGGGAGTACAAGAGGTATTTAAAACTCATAGAGCAGTCTCCGGTACTGAAGAGCCGGGTCTGGGGCTATGGCAACAGGGAGAGTATTTTATTCAGAAGGCATTTCTTTCAGCGCGCGGTGCATCAGAATTCGCTCGTCTAGCGCCTTTTTACACTGGTCGTCAGGGCGTCCCTCACTTTCAGCCTTTTGCGCACAACTCAGGTGGCTGTAACTCGTGACGGCCAGCGAAAGCTTGTGCATGAGCGCCTCTGAACGGTCTGAAAGGCAGCTGAACCATGCCGCGCCGTATACTGATGAGGATTTATCCCCGGGAACGATCTTCCGCATCAGCGCATCGTTTTCGCCCGCGCACTGCGTTTTGAAAATGGACTGCGTCAGAGGCAGCACCGATTCATCATTCTTTTGCAGTGGTGAGAAGTTAAAGTCATAGCGCCAGCTCATGTAGCTAACCGCGCCTGCCCATCCGAGAAAAAATACACAGGCTGTCATGCCGGCCCGTTTAAATATCACTTTCTTCATTACTCAGTTTCCTGTCAGTTCGATGTAGCGTGCGTAAACTTTACGCGCGTAGCGCATGCGGAAAGGCTCGTTCGCATTTTTAAAACCGGCGTTATAGGCTCCAACTGACGTCCAGTTCACGCCGTTCTGAGCAATATTTTTTGCCAGGATCCAGGCGCCCACATGGATGTTCTGGCACGCATTGCCGAGCAGAACCTCCCGTGTTATGCCCATGGGTCGCAGCACCGGGAGCCAGGATGAATTGATTTGCATCATGCCGAGGTCTTCGCTGAGCACTCGCCCCCCTTTTTTATTAAGCCCAATCGCACCGGGATTCAGCCCGCTTTCGACTTCTGCGATGGCCTGCAACAGCCGCCAGTCAACGCTGAACCGGATACCAGCCTCGCGAAAGCAGCGAGCGGCCTCCGGCGGGGCTTTTGCCGCATGTGCCAGCCCGCCGGCGGCCAGCAGCAGGCAGATAATCACAGGGCGCCACATAGCGAGACCGCCACAAAAACCGGATAAAGCACGGTGATGAACGGCACGCCGCGTATAAAGCGGCCGGCAATGGCGGTCAGCAGCAGGCTCATGGCCAGACATGCACCTGACCAGGTCGGCGTCAGCCAGACTCCAATAGCAGGCAGTACGTACAGATCGCCCGAGGCCAGTGCGGGGGGCTGCGATCTCATCCAGGTGATGATGTTTAACAGCAGGGGCGGAAGTAACATCACTGCAGCGCCAGACAGAGGTTGCAGAACATCTGATAAACCCGGCAGGCGCGCGCTCAGCGCCAGCCAGGACAGCAAAAAAATGAGCAGATCGGGCACCCACTGTGTGACACAGTCAATGTAGGCCGCGCTGCCGAGCAGAAGCACGAACAGCGTGAGCGCAGGATCCTGCGTCAGCACCCAAGTCGGGAGCACACCGCCGCAGAGAAGGATGGCAGCCAGAAAAGGACGAATGGGCGCCGAAGCCGGGTAGGCCTGCGCTTCCGCAGCGGATTCGGCAGAAGCCAGTTTCGCGCCTTCATAAAATGCCGGCAGGTTAAAAGCGAGCATCGCGGAGAATATCAGTATCGCAGGGATAATCAGCGTCATGCTACCTCACATAAACCACGTAGCCAGCAGGTATAAAACCGGGACGGGGTAGTTGCCCTGATGGAGTATTAATGCCTGCCGCATCCGAGATCCCAAAATGCGCGCTGGTTTCGGTTTCCTGTATCAGTTGCGCATAAAAGCCCGGTGATGACGGGACAAAGACGTAGCCTGTGCCGCTGCTGATACGCAGCTGAATATTACTGTTCCGGGGTTGCCATCCTGGTAACACAATCCGGCCTGAAGCATCCCCATCTGCAGGCGTGCCTGACGCATAGAGGTCGTTAAATGCAGACACGTAGTTAAGGAACTGACCTACCTGCTGTTCCTGCGTGACGCGGGCCACGCCATCCCGACTGGTGTCGTTTACGCAGGACAGCAGAATGCTGACCGCCGCGAGTAATATGGCAGCAAAAAACAAAGAGGATTTCATTTAGTTACCTTTATGAAGGCTGAGCTGAGATTAATAAAAATCTCAAAAAGCAAAGAGGCAGCTTACGCCGCCTCTTTATAACTTCTATCTTAAGCACTTAAGAGAAGTCCATCTTGTGCTTTGGATTAATTTAAACCACTTACTTCTTCCTGAAAGAAAGGACTAATTTATAATATATTGGGAAGAAATAGATCTTGAACCTTTTCCTCACTGGAAAGCCAGCCGAGAAAAAAAGCAAATTAGATTGAAGCCTTAATATATTTTTAAAATCAATATCAAAGTACTTATGTCTTATCAACAATATTTTCAACAAATCAAATGCTCGTTTGAAAGCTGGAAAAAATAACTCCTTCGCTTTCTTTTCATTATCAGATTGCTTAACAATAGACTTATACCCATCCATAACAGTCAAAAGGTCTAATGCATCTTTCTTCCTGAATGTTTGAGATATACCCTCTTTGTTAATACGATAATGTATTAAATTTTTGTTAATAGGTTTCACTGAGTTAGCAAGAAGATAAGCTTGAGGTACAAGAGCCATATCTTCGTAAAGCATACCGACAGGGAA
>NZ_CP118623.1:0-8505 GCF_045780835.1 Pantoea sp. GABEPS69
GAAGAACGGCATCAGACTGGTGCAGGAGTAGAGCAGCATGACGGAGCTGGAAAAACAGTTGCTGAGCGCATTAGAGCAGCTACAGCAGGACTACTCGAAAAGGCTGGACGAGTGGGAGAACGCCTTCGCGGAATGGCGGACGATGTCTGGGCTTATGCAACGGGAGAACGCGGCGCTGAGCGAGCGCGTCACGGGCTTGAGCAGGCAGGTGCAGAGTTTGAGCGAGCAGCTGCGCCGGTTGTCGAGCGGCTGAACGCCGTCGAGCTGCGTCAGCAGCATGAGCGGGAGCTACAGCACCAGAAAATGCTGGAAGCGGAGCGGGTACAGCGACAGAAAACCTATAACGGACCCACCCTTGGATAAGGGTAAAAAAAGAGTGGATTAAAGGCTGCCTTCTTTTCCCTGATTCCGGCCGGGCCTGCCTGCACTGGCTAAACCCCTAAAACCGCGTAATTCCCAGCACGGGTGTGGCTGATAACCTGTTTTCACTGTCATATTTAATTGCCGGCTCTCTGATCGGTACCGGCTGACTGTTTGTGCATCTTTTTGCGGACATTCTGACTCTCGGTGTCCGTTTTTTTTGTTCAAAATCCGCCTTTAGTGACAACATTCGCTTGAAACTATCCGCCATTCACCTTCGTGCATAGTCATGCAGTCGCGCAAAAATTATCAGCGTGGATTTTTGCGGTTTTGGGCGGGGAAGGTGCCGGGTTCTGGCCCGCACGCGCCAGGATCGCGCTGAGGGCGTTTTCGCGATGCGGGCAAGAACTCTTATGTTAAATCAGAGTGGCCGGCAGACACGGAATATCTCGCTATGGCTGCGCTTATGTTCGGGAAGAATATGCCGATAACTGTACATGTCCTGCACCAGGGACTGTCCGTTCTAATCCACTGTGATGCTGTATGCATTGCTCCCGTACTCCCGTGTGCGGGAGCTTTTTTTTCTGCTGTCGGGTCAGATAATGAAAAAGGCCACACAAGGCGGCCCTTTTCCAGAGAAATGAATCAGTGCGGGATTTCAGAGACTTCTTTAACATCAGTTTTATTGATTTGCTGTTTGACGCCATTTGCGTCTGTATAGCCCAGCAGGCCCGTGTCTGATTCTTCAGGCTTACCGTCGCTGATAATCGTACGTCCGTCGTTGGTGTGAATGGCATAGCTTGTGCGCGTGCATCCGGTCAGGGCTGAAAGCATAACTGCCGCTGCGAACACTGAAACAAAAATCTTTTTCATGGCCAGCTCCTTTTAACCGTATCAGTTGTCCAGTTCACTCATGTTGCTTATTTTATCGCGGTTTATCTGACTGTATCTTCCGGTTGTTGCGTCTTTATAAGACACCAGGCCGGTATCATTATCGATTTCAGGTTTGCCGTCTGTAACGATAGTGCGGCCATCCGTTGTTTTGATTTGCTGATTTGAAGAGCATCCGGCAGCAGCAAACGTCACCAGCGTGACCATGATGGTCGCCAAAAGCATTTTTTTATTCATGATAGATTCCCTGCTTAAAAGTAAAGTGGATATGGTCACTAACCCTCTAAGTATAGGTCATTTTTCTAGGCGAAGAGAGGCTGGAAGGCGGCCACCATCATGAGTTCGGCAATGCACTCTTATGTTGAATCTGACCATACATGCTCCTGACGTTACGACTTCAAAAAACCTTAATGCTGCATGTCAGACCGCTGTCACGTTACTGTCGGGTTATGATCGTGGTCGCGTAGGATCACGCGGGCAACACTGGGCGCTGACCACCTTCCATTCGGAGACAGGAAATGAGTGATACCAACAAATTCAGATCGCTGCGTCTTGCGCGCGCCTGGTCCCAGGGGCAGCTTGCCGAACTGTCCGGGATGAGCGTACGCACGGTTCAGCGTATCGAGAACGGCGATCAGCCAAGCCTCGAAACACTGAGCGCCCTGGCTGCTGTATTTGAGGTGAGCGTGGCGGATCTTTCCGGCCCTAACGCGCTTGGCGATGACGCGCTTGACCAGAAAATTGCCGAGGCAAAGAGCAAAATTGCTGAGGAAGGCCGTTTTTACCGATCGGTTATTACGGCTATCGTCGTCTGCGCGCTGCTGCTTGTTCTTAACCACTTTACGGCTCCGGCCAGCGTATGGTCATTGTGGGTTGCGGGGATCTGGTGTGCGCTACTGGTTATTAGTGGCATGAGGACGTTTGTTTTTCGAGGGCTAATCAGCCGCTGGCAACAGAAGCGGCTTCGGCAGATGCTGCGACGATAACCGTAATTCGCAACAGGGATGTTATGGTAAATCAGAGTGGCTGGCAGGATAGGTTTTTAAAATAAACGTCACAGGATGAAGCAGGTCAGCTGCAATGTGGCATACTCGTTGTGTGCCACACCAGGGCATCTGAATACATAAAGCTCCCCGTGAGGGAGCTTTTTTGTGCCTGAAAACCGGCAACATAACCGGTAAAGGCATGAGGCGTCGTCTGGAACGCGGGTAACTGAGATGCCTGAAACCTGGTAATAATCTGTGACGCTTTTTCTGCCGCTCCCCGGCGGGGAGCTTTTTTTCGCGCCTCACGGGGGCAGCAAAAAGAAAGCTCCCGCTATCACAGTAATATATAACGCTACATAAGGAGTAGCCGATAACCATGGCAGTCCTTACATTATCCGAGCTATCTGATGCATATGCTTTCACTTAAAAATATGTTCTCCCTGAACCGCCAGCGATCAGCCATTTCGTATGACGCCATTTGTCAGAATAAGCCTGTCATTGAATTCAGTCCGGAGGGGGTGATACATAAAGCCAGCCCGCTTTTTCTCTCCACTATGGGGTACAGGGCTGATGAAATAATCGGTCACCACCATCGTATATTCTGCCCACCCTCGCTGGTAAATTCACCAGAATACAGCCAGTTCTGGCAGCGCCTTGCCAGGGGCGAAAGCTTTAGTGGCAAGTATCTGCGGCTGGCAAAGGGAAATCGTTCCGTATGGCTTGAAGCCAGTTATATCCCCGTTACTGACCGGCGCGGCCGTGTGACCAGAGTCATTAAAATTGCTGCCGATATTTCTGAGCGCGTGCATTCTGCGCTTGAGCAGGAAGCAGTCGTAAATGCCATAAACCGTTCTATGGCCATCATCACCTTCAATCCTGAAGGGATCGTGCTTGAAGCAAATGAAAATTTCGTCAATGCCACTGGCTATAAGCGGGATGAAGTCATCGGTAAGCATCATCGTCTGTTTTGTGCCGAGACGCTCTACAAAAGTGATGAATACCGACAGTTCTGGGAGAGGCTGAATCAGGGTGAGTTTTTTTCTGGTCAGTTTCCACGTCTTAACCGTCAGGGAGATCCTCTGTGGTTCCATGCAACTTATAACCCTGTCTTTAACAGTGACGGGCAGCTTTATAAAATTGTGAAATTCGCTACAGATGTCACGGCTGATGTCCTGCGAAACCAGAGAGAGCAGGAGGCTGCTTTGCATGCATGGGATATGGCCGTGCAGACCCGAGGAAGTGCGCAGAACGGTGCCAGTGTTATTGAAAATAGCATCCTTATGATTGACAGAATTGCTCAGGGGATGGGGGCTGTCTCCACCGATGTCTCTCGGCTCAACAATCAGTCTGAAAGTATTGACGATATGGTGGAAACCATCCGGAAGTTTGCCATGCAGACAAGACTTATTGCACTGAATGCCGCGATTGAAGCAGCAAGGGCGGGCGCATCCGGAAGAAGTTTTGCGGTTGTTGCCGCAGAGGTGCGTAATCTTGCGGCGAGCGTCAGTAGCGCGACTGAAGAAATTGAGCAAGTCGTGGCCAGCAACAGTCAACTGGCCAAGGATGTTCTCAGTGGCATTGAAAACAGCCTGATGAACACCCGGGAAGGGGGTACACTCATGCGCGAAGCGGGTGAAGTGATGACCAGCATTCAGAGGAATGCTGCAGGGGTTGAGACTGCGGTTAAGGATGTCGCCATTTCAGTTAAAGCCGGATAGGCCATGGTGCATATCTCCACCACTGGCCGCGTTCAATGCGGGAATGGCGCCTGTATGCCTGTTCTGCTGCCACCGCCACTTAACACTGCTGACTGAGATACCTGAAACCTGGTATTAATCTGTGACGCTTTGTCTGCCGCTCCCCGGTGGGGAGCGTTTTGCGCGCCTCACGGGAGCAGAAAAAAAACGTACCCGCCGGGGTGCGAAAGCTGTTCATCATGTTCCGTGCAGAGCGATGACAGAGAGTCGGCACGGAGTAGTACCATTCCGGGCCGGGTCCAAGTTCTTTTTGTTAATTTTATCTTATAAATCATTTATATAAATCAAAATAATTATCACTGCGCGTGACGCTTTCTGATGCATCTTTTTCTGCGCCTGCGCAATAGCACTTTTATGTTAAAAGTGTGACGCCCGGCGGGTATGAAGAAAAAAGATGCCGGCTTCGCTTATGTGCGCGCAGAGGAGGCCGATACCCAGAGTGTGCCTCACCAGGGGCGCATGGAACGATACTGCTGCTGTCTGTGCTGAAGGCTCCCGCTGCGGGGAGCCTTTTTTTGCTGCCAGCGCCTGCTGTGGCTTTGCGGAAGCGCGTTCTTGTTGCACACTTAAAGAGTGCCGTTCCATGCTGGTTTCGGCACGTTGTTGTGTATTTTGAACGCGCTACGTCGTTCAGCCCGCTGCGAAAGATGGCGGGTTTTTTACGATCGTAATTCAGCTCAGGCTTCGTAAACCCGGCCACTTCTTCGTAATCTCCTGCAGTTCGCGTTCCAGTTCGCCGATCCAGTCTCCATTTTTGTCGTTCTGCGAGCTTTTGTCGTCGCTGGTGCCGCCGTCTGTAGATTCTTGCGGTGATTCCCGGTCGTTCTCGTCGCGTGTCATCTGTGTTTCTCCCGCTCTGTACCGGAATATTGTCGGCCGCATAAGGAAAGTGTTCAGTGATCTTACGCATCATTTTTCAGCGGAACGGGAGCTGCAGGGCGCGATTTGAGATTGCTGTGAGGAAGGGCGTAACAGGGATGTTATGGTAAATTAAGCTTCATCAGGGCCTATGTATGGCGCTGCAAGTTTTTCTAGCGTTTTATGGCAAGTCATTACTATGGCTGATAGCTCAATCAGCAATTGCTCGTCAGTAGTGATGTCCATTGCCTTGCTTGCTGCATCTTGTATCTGCCTGTAATGGTTGATTATTTTACCCTCTTCCATAGACATTCCCCTTACCATAAATTTTTCCTCTAATAATGGTGAGCAATAAATGTTAGCACCTCTTTTGAAGGCACTGTCGCAAGAATGTTGTGGTAAATTATTGATTCTTGGATCGATACAGTAGAAGGATTTTTTGTGGAAATTTTGCTTCCTCGAGATATTACCAATGCAATTCTTGTAGGGAAAAAAACCAAAAACTCAAGAGTTAGCAAGAATGACGGAAGCGAATTTTTCTTTACTCTGCCACATCTAAGTGCGGACTTTCCTGAGGGGAAGGTGATTTTAAAGCTAGGTGATTCGGGCTATTACAATCAATCTAAGCAAAAATTAGAAGGTGCTTATGGAATCAGGCACATATGGGACAAGCATCGATCAGAAATCGGGGCAACTTGTGCTGAGGATATCGTTAAGTTCTTGGAAAATATTTTTCTGACTGGCGCACAGGTATTGCTAGACCCCCGAAAGGGACCAAACAAAGTGATTGTGGTGGAATCAGGGACTGGGATGATGATTGTGGAATTGAAGAAGCCTCAGAATGAAGACGCTTACTACAGCATCATTACTGCGTATGACAGAAAAAGTCATCCTGGGACAATACTGCACACCCTTCCATGAAAAAAGCCGACTTAAAAGTCGGCTTTTTTTCGTAATTTTTGTTGTTCGTGGCATTCCCTTAGCACTAGGGTTCGGGACAGGCCTTTCGACCTTAACAACTTATTGCCGGTATCTGGTTGCCGACAAGTAGCGTACAAATATGTAATCAATCCAGAAATCAGATTACATACCAAGCCCTTCTACACTGGCAATATTAGAGTTGTATTAGTCGGTTTTTTTAGCAAAAAATGCTATCGACATGGCTTTGATGAAAGCCGAGTAAGGGTATTAGTGCATTGACACTATTAAGAGTGAAGGGTAGTCTCAGAAGCGAAAAAACCGCCTGGGGAGGCGGCTTCTTCGCGGTTGAGCAGTTGGGGAACTGAACAACCGAGGTAACAGTCTTGTGCGAGACATGTCACCAAATCTGTCCTTCCAGTGTAGCCTCAGTAAGGCCACCACTTCAAGAACTCTCAATACATCTCTCGCACATCCTGTTTACCAGTGGCCGTTGCCAATGGCGATTAGTCGTGTCTTTCCGGATTGGATTCAAGATGATAGTTACCGGATAAGACGCAGCGGTCGGACTGAACGGGGGGTTCGTGCAAACAGTCCAGCTTGGAGCGAACTGCCTACCCGGAACTGAGTGTCAGGCGTGGAATGAGAAAACGCGGCCATAACAGCGGAATGACACCGGTAAACCGAATGGCAGGAACAGGAGAGCGCACGAGGGAGCGACCCATCGGAAACGGTGGGGATCTTTAAGTCCTGTCGGGTTTCGTCACCGCTGCCGGATTCATGGTTGAGCTCAGGCTCCCACAGATGCACCGAAAAAGTGTCTGTTTATGAATTCCGGCAGGGGGGCGGAGCCTATGAAAAAACGGCAACGCCGCATCCTTTTTCCGGCCCTTTTTAATTTGATGGCAGCTTGCTTGCCCCGTTATCTGTGAGCCGGTAACGCCCGCCGCAGTCTCACGGCGGGAGCGTAGCGACCGAGTGAGCGAGGAGGCGTCATTTCGCCTTCACCGACATGTTGTACTTACGCCACGCAACCACATTTTCTCCTGCCACATTGAAGCACTTTCATAAATTACCACTCCGCCGTAACATATTTAGCCAGTATACACTCCGCTAGCGCTGCGTGACTGGTTCAGGGCTGCGCCCCGAAACCCGCTAAAAGCCACTGACGCGCCTGCGGCTTGTCCAACACCACGCCGTTCGGGAAAGAATTTCCCGCCCGTCCCGGCGTTATCAGGAGGACGGATTGGCAGACAAACGCAGCAAAATGCTCACGATGTGGGTAACGGAAGACGAGCACCGGCGCTTGCTGGAGCGCTGCGACGGTAAGCAGCTCGCAGCCTGGATGCGGCAGACGTGTCTGGACGAAAAGCCCGCTCGCGCCGGCAAACTTCCCTCGATCTCGCCGGCGCTGCTTCGGCAGCTTGCCGGCATGGGTAACAACCTCAATCAGATTGCCAGGCAGGTTAACGCCGGTGGCGGTAGCGGGCACGACCGCGTACAGGTGGTCGCCGCACTGATGGCCATCGATGCCGGACTCGAACGGCTTCGCCAGGCAGTGCTGGAAAAGGGGGCAGACGATGATCGTTAAGTTTCATCCCAGAGGGCGCGGCGGCGGCGCCGGTCCGGTGGATTATCTGCTGGGTAAAGACCGGCAACGCGACGGCGCCAGCGTTCTGCAGGGGAAGCCGGAGGAAGTCCGGGAGCTTATTGACGCCTCGCCCTACGCCAAAAAGTACACCTCCGGCGTCCTGTCCTTTGCGGAACAGGATTTGCCGCCCGGCCAGCGTGAAAAACTGATGGCGAGCTTCGAGCGGGTTCTGATGCCCGGGCTCGACAAAGATCAGTACAGCGTGCTGTGGGTTGAGCACCAGGACAAGGGGCGGCTGGAGCTGAACTTCATCATCCCTAACACGGAGCTGCTGACCGGCAAACGGCTCCAGCCGTATTACGACCGCGCCGATCGTCCGCGCATCGATGCCTGGCAGACCATAGTGAACGGCAGTCTGGGAATACACGACCCGAATGCGCCGGAGAACCGGCGGGCGCTTGTCACGCCGTCTGCGCTGCCGGAAGCGAAGCAGGAGGCCGCCCAGGCGATTACGCGCGGCCTGCTTGCCCTTGCCTCATCCGGGGAGCTGAAAACCCGTCAGGACGTCACTGAGGCGCTGGAAAGCGCAGGTTTCGAGGTGGTGCGCACCACGAAAAGCAGCATCAGCATTGCCGACCCGGACGGGGGGCGAAACATCCGACTCAAGGGAGCCATCTATGAACAGTCTTTTAACGCTGGCGAAGGACTTAGAGCAGAAATCGAAAGCGCAGCAGCAGACTACCGGCGAGATGCTGAAAGCCGCATTCAGCGAGCACGAGAAGTCTGTCAGAGCGGAACTGAGCGAAAGCGAGAAGAGAATCAGCGCCGCCATCCTCGACCACGACAGGAAGCTGTCCTCAGCCATGAGCCAGCGCACGAAAGGCATGGTGCGTATAGTCAGCCAGACGTGGCTGACCATCGTCCTGGTCTCCGCGCTGCTGATAGCCTCGAGCGCGGGTATTCTGTGGTGGCAGGGGCAGCAGATGCTCGACAATTACACGAGCATCCGGCAGCAGAAGGACGCGCTGGAGAAGCTGAACGCCCGGACGTGGGGCGTGAGGTACCAGGAAGACAGCCAGGGGCGCTTTCTGGTGCTGCCGGAAGGCGTGAAAGCGGACACGAACTGGACGTTCGACAACGGCAG
>NZ_CP118624.1:0-5586 GCF_045780835.1 Pantoea sp. GABEPS69
CCAAAAGGATTGAATGATATATCTTTTAAAAGATTTAGATTTTTTATCTCGTTGACACCATCGTCTATAGTATCTTGCAAATTCGCATCATCGCACCACATACCAGTACAAACGTAATACAAGTGGCATGATGGATTTCTGTTTACCATATAATGCGAATTATCTATGATATGACTCCATAGCAACATCATATTTTTTATTTTTTCATTTTTTATAGATTTGCTATTTCCTGATATAAATCCTTTAACACCTCGTAAAAATTTACCAATAAAGCCACTATCAAATGAAGATGATGTTTTTGATTGTATAAAAATCAGATCCACATCTAAATATTTATTAGTATCACGCAACTCATCAATTTCATCTGTATCAAAAACCAGCTTTCCATTGACGATAATTGCGCAGCCATCAATCCCACAGTCACCACCATCACCAGTATGGACTGATTCCAAATCAAAGGTTGTTCTAATGATATTAGTTATAACTGAGTATGAGCAGAAATTTTCAAACTTTACGCTTTCTTTTTCGCCATCTAGACTATGAATATTAGAAAACGACTTTAGTAAAGAGCTAGTTATTGCGTCCATTTAATTTCCTTTTTCTGAAATAGGTGGCTCGACTTATACCAAGTTCTACCCACGGGCTGTTAATAGATGGGCGCCCTCCACCTTTACTTTTCCTGCCTCTTAATGACTGAATTTCAGAGGTATGAGTCCTCAAAATATAGTCATTGAAACTATTTTCTGAGAAAAACTTAATTGTCCATTTAGCTATGCTTATAGATATCCCCCTCACTTCCTTTTCATCTAGAGGTGCCGAAAATTGCAGGTTATAGGCAGTGGCTCGTTCGTAGCATGCTTGCAGCCACTGGTCATACTCAGGCCAGCCCTGACGGATAGCGCGGTATGCCCACTTGCGGGTTTTGTCGAACAACGTGCAGTTACGACCTAAGCCGTAGTCAGCAACGATTTCTTTGTCATTAGCGGCGCTCAGGTCGAGAAAGTCGGCCAGCCAGTCCAGCGTGTAGAGTTCCGGCTGCCATACGGCGATTTTCCAGTGGCCGTGGTTCGGATTTTTGCAGATTAGCCCCGAATACCCCGCGTCAGCCTCTAATTTTTTACGTAGCGCGTTCTCTACGGCGGCAGCGTAGCGCAGCGGCTTCATTTTTCCGTCCGGCGCGGTGCGTATCGAGATTTTCAGTGCGTACAGCAGGTGCGCGTGTCCGTTGTCGGGGTTGGTGATGGTCAGCGTGGGTGCGGGGGCGTTGCGGTCGCTCCAGTCGATGGCTGCACCGGCGCGATCAACGTCGAATCCCAGCCAGAACATGGCGTGAGGCTGATTAAACTGGATGTATTTCGCCAGAATGGCGCGTTCCTTACCGGCAATGCGTACACCGAAGTGCAGATCGTCCGAAAAGTACGGCTTGTGCGGTAAGCGGTCGTTGAAGAGTTCGAGTGCGGCGTTATGCAATGCGCCCTGCGCTTATGGCGGGCTGTTTTCTGGCACGGTTCATGTGCTAATATCCTTTCAAGGTTTCGACCTGGCCCTGGTTATCATGTCCGCTCGCCAAAGTAGAGCATGATTTCCGGGGCTTTGTTTTTTCTGTTGCCGTTAAATTACACGCGAACGGCCTCGCCTGTCGAATCCTTCTGTCACAACGGCTTAGTGCGCCGCCAGCTCCTGGAAGAATTTCGGGTTCGCCTGGATGGTTGCCAGCACCTTCGCCGCCAGTCCGGTCGGATTACGGCGTCCGGTTTCCCAGCTTTTGATGGTGTCGAGGCTGGTTCCCAGCACTTTCGCCATCTCACTCTGTGAAACGTTCAGCTGTGCCCTGATAGCCTTCACGTCTGCCAGCTCGTAACGGGTGACGCGGGCAGGCTCTCTGGCGCCGTTTTTGATTTCAACGGCTTCTTCCAGCGATGCTTTCAGCTCGTCAAAAAAACTCATGTCACACCTCGTCTTTCAGTTGTTGGGTCAGCGTCTTCAGCGCGGCTTTCTCCGCATCCGTCAGGCTGTCTTTGGTACTTTTCGGGTAGGCCATTACCAGATAGATCACCTCGGCGGTGGCCAGAAAATAAATCACCCTGGCGCTGCCGCTTTTTCCATGGTTGCCCGTCGCCATTCTGACTTTTCGCAGCCCGCCGGTTTTCTGGATGAGATCGCCTTTGTCCGGCGACTCAATCAGCGTCTTTTGCAGCTCCCTGAGCTCTTCATCCGTGGCGATCTGTTTTATCTGACGGGTAAACATCGGGGTCTCGATAAACTCAATCGCGTGACTCACGGCTGTCTCCTGTTTTTAATGGAGTACATAGTACACTTAATTCTGATTTCGGAAAAGCGGTCACATCGAGGGGCCATAGTAGCGGGTCGTTTTTTTCTGCGGCTCCGGTTCTGGCTGCTGCTCATGCAGCTTCTCGGCGTAGGCGCGGTCGTGCTGCCTGATCAACGCATCAAACGGCTGACGTTCCTGCTCAAGCTCTCGACCTGCGCGCGCAAGCTCTCTACCTGACTGCTCAAGTGCTGACACACCCGGTCGCTGTGCGTCAGCGCCTGTGAAGTAGCCTCGAACATGTGCTGCAAACTGCTGTAGCTGTCCTGCCACGCCTGCTGCTGTTGCTCGTAGCCTGTCTGTAAGCTCTCTAAGGCGCTCAGAAGCTGCTTTTCCATCTCGGTCATGGTTTTGGTCGTCCTCCGTGTTAAAAACGCGCTGTGGCGTTTCAGTGCACTCTGGCGGATTTATTTTGCCGTGTATTTCACCACGGTGTTGTCGGTCGTCGACGTGTAGGTTTCCACGCCATGTGCCTGCTTCGGCAGCACCACCAGGTAGGTGTTTCGGCGCGTGTCGTCGCTGTAAATCGTCACGCCCGCGCCGCTTTTCGCTTTCAGGTTCGCCAGCTGCTGGCTGTAGCTGTCCATCTCGCTCAGGCGTGAGGTGATGATCGTGCCCTGAAACCAGATTATCCCGCCCATGATGCCGATCAGCAGCGCGAAGCAGATGAATATCCACGCCATCGCCGTTGAAACTGACTTCCTGAGCATGCCCGTCAGCCTGCCGTTCTGCTCGCGGATAGCGTTGCTGATGCTCTGCGAGCTTGATTGCAGTTCCGCGCTGATAAACGTCTCCAGCCTCCCGAACTCGCGCTTCACGCTCTGCTCGGTATCCTGCGCCTGCTGCTTCGATTTCTCCTCGAAGCCCTTCGCCAAATTTAAAATCTCGCTCATAAATCATTCCTTTCAGCCTGATATTTCGGCCGCCGTCCGGATCGGCAATGCTGATACTGCTTTTCGTTTCCCGCGCCACGGTCAGGCCGTAGCTTTCCAGCTGCGTCACCACGTCCTGCCGGCTGCGGATCACCCCCTGCTGCATCAGGTTCATCAGGCCGGCGGTGATTTTCTCTGAAGCTTGCTGTTTGTCGCGGGGCAGATCGCTGGCCTGCGTCAGCGGACGGCGGTAGGTCGGGTCATTCGGGTCGCGCAGCCCCAGCCGGTCGTTGGTCAGGGTCTGCCAGGCGTTGACGCGGGGACGGTCGGCGCGGTCAAAGTAGGGTTGCAGGCGTTTTCCACTCTGCAATTCGATGTTCGGGATGACAAAATTCAGCTCAAGCCGTCCCTTGTCGCGATGCTCTACCCACAGGCAGGCGTACTGGTCGCGGTCGAGGCCGGTCAGCAGCGTGTGCTCCCATTCGTCCATCAGGCGCGATTTCTCGGCGTCTGCAATGTCAGGTTCCTGGAATGACAGCACGCCGGAAGTGTAGGCGCGAGCAAAGTCGCAGCCGTCGATCAGCTCGCGTATGTGTTCAGGGTTACCGCGCAGTACCCTGGCCTGCTCGCGCTGCCGGTCTTTTCCCAGCAGGTAATCCACCGGACCACTGCCGGAACCCGCACCCCGCGAGTGAATTTTAACGATCACGGTTCTGCTCCAGCAGGTCACCAAGCTGACGGTCAAGGCTGGTCAGTACGACGAGCAGCGAGGCGCGTTCAGCAGGCGTCAGGGAATCAGTCTGATTCAGGCGACGGGCGATCTGGTTCAGGTTATTGCCAATCCCGCTGACCTGCCGCAACAGTTCGGGCGCCACGTCAGGGACACGGCGCTTGCGTGAGGTGTGTTCACCCAGACCAAGCTGACGAAGCCACTCCGCAAGATGAGTTCGGTCGCAGCGATCAAGCAGCCGCTGATGCTCGGTTTCGGTGAGCCGGATCTTGATCTCTTTCGTTCGCTTTTCCATAGGCTCCGCTGAGAAAAAATTCGCACCACCGTGAGAATTTTTCGCAGTGGATGCCGGGGGTTTCGGGGGGCGGCGAGCCCCCTGAACCAGTCACAGACGGAACCTCGTAGAGGGGACGCTGTGTGTACTGGCTTAAAGTATGGTGTAGTATGTCAGATTCTATGTCGGCTGCAAAAAAAAGCCCTCTGCAAAAGAGGGCTGTTATCTGATATAGGTTGTTTAGTCTCACACTAACGGTTGTACGTTTTGGCTTCTAATGTAATCAACTAATTTAATAGTATCAGTCTCAGACTTGTATTGTCTTTTGTTGAGGTCGAGGCCGGATGATGTAAATATGTTTTGCGCATCCTTAATCAGTTTTAAGGATTTTGCATCATCGTTTAGGATGTCAATCAACAAATCGCATTTACTATTGAGTGACTTGCTGTTTATTGGGGGGGCATCAACTCCGAGCGCCAACATTTTAGCAATCATTAGTATCTGAAACTTGGCTTTTTTCAAACTAGAGTTTAAATCCCCTGATTTGAAGTAAGATTCAATTCTGTAATATAAAAGAGAACTAACATAGTATGCAGATGGTTTGTGATCATCTAAAAACATATCATCTTTGAATCTGTTAACTATAGTCCCATAGTAGCCAGATACAAGATGTGGCGATTTCAAAAATGCAGATGCAAACGACTTTATCTGTGTGGGTATAGTTATTATTTGAGCTCTTTTTATAGTTAAATCAGAACTGTACTGCTGAGATCTACGCTCATAAAACATTGTTATATTCTTGTTTTTAATTGAATCATAGAATAGCTCTAGCTTTCTTTGATACTTACTTAGCGATTGTAACTGCTCTGTTTTAACAGCCGTCTGACTATTTGTCGCTAGTGTGATTTCGTTTTTCACATCTTCATCTTCAGTTTCAATTATCTTTACTGGGACAAAGACATCAGAAATGCCTTCTACATCTCTACACTCATGGAGAATGTTACTTGTCTGGCACCCATTTACCACTTGATAGTCTCTTAGCGTTAACTTATTACCTGAGGATATAACCTGCGATGAGACCACTGTCACGCCATTATTCAACAAGCAAAATAGCTCTTTCCCGGTCTTGCCGTTAATAGACGTTTTTATTTTTTTGTTAACTTCATTCTCTCCCTGAAAGTCGCGAATGTTATCGTCAAAAATACTATGTATTGTCTGATTATCATCTTGGATCAACTTCAGGAACTCTTGATACGGAAGAATGCCAAGAAAAGCCTGTCCAACGCCTTCTATTTCAGGAAGCGTTACTTTCTGAACCATGTTGATGGTATTCTCTAATTTATTAAGAGTTTTTCTGTAAGACGATACTATTTCATTGGCC